>JBGVEG010000060.1:0-3467 GCA_045119955.1 Paludibacteraceae bacterium | reverse complement strand
AAGAGCCCCAGTTGAGCTGTGGATTTGGAGCCCCCCTTGTGGGCAAGATGAAGTGGTAGTACCCCCAAATAAAGGCGATTTTGGTCAGCGATGAATGATTTTTCTGAGGTTTGGAATTTTTTGAAGTTGATCATAAAGCTTGCATTTTTGAAATTACATGCATAATATAGAAAATAAATGCAAAAAATTCAAAAATGAGTTCACTTTTTTTTCATTTTCTTTGTAACCATTTGATTATCAAAGATGCTTTTTTTTGCTTTTTATATCTCCACATCCCCATCACTGCAATGCACCACCTTAGCAGGTATATCCTCGTTCCACTCTGGGGCGCAGCGATCTAACTTCTATACCTCCACATCACCATCTGTATTACCATCGAGTGTAAGATAGGAAGAAGCAAATTCATCGTCTTTTACCTCAAAATATTTGCCTGTTTGGTCGTTGGTCGTACCGTATATATCGTGTTCACTCGTATCATGATAATAATATCCAGGATAGTCATTGAGTTGGCAATCCTCAAAATATTGCAATAGGGCAGAATCGCGTCGCCAGAAGGTATTAATACGCAGGATAGAATCCTCATATTGTATATCCTCAATCCAGGAGGCAGCACGCCCGACATAGAGGCAAAGTTTTTCCACTCCGTTAATTTCGTAGATAACTATATAGTAGTTCATCTCGCCAAAAGTAGCTACTGCAATTCCTTCTTCTTTTTGCAGCTCGCATTGCGATTTCAAATTCATGATTTGATCATACATTTCTTTGCCTTTTTCACCTTCGATGACGAATGATGTGTATCCTTCTAAAGCCATTGTCTATTGTATTTAGTTATAGGGTTATTCATTTCATGTTATTACTCCAAATCAAAAGCACCTTCATTATTGCTGTGAACGATTCTCAATGTGATCTCTTTCTTCTGGGTGCCATATTCTTCCCAACATTGCTTAGGGAGCCAAATAGAGAATGTGATTTTGCCATCTTCTATTATCTTAGAATCTTGATTCAAAATCACGAATGACTTACATTCTTCTTTGGCTTGATAATACGCTGGAGTGAACTCTACTTGTGGATTGCCCTCGGCATTGATTTCGGCATAAGGCAATACTGCCCATTTGATAAAATCTTCGGCATTGGCAAACACATAATCTTGCCCAGTTATTCGTTTCGTATTCTGAGGTATAACCAGTTGATGCATTTTCTGCATAGACACTCCCAAGTATTTCGCTTTTAACACACGGTCAAAATCCAAATCCTCAAAGTTCTCCATCTCTACATCCAGCGTATATTCAGGATCTTTCTCCTGCATAAATGCTTTCGCATACGCATAAAATGCTGAATCCCCAAAATTACGAATTATTCGCAGTGTAATAGCATTAGCAGCCACTTCTTCCTCACGCCATAGTCTAAATCGGGTAAAATGTCTAACTTTATCTTCTACAAACTCACTATTCTCCAGATTATGAATATCCAATGCAGCATGTGCTAATGCATGAATCAACGCTTTGGTCAGGAGCCATTTATAGTGTATATCATTTGCTTTAGCAGCATCCCAAATATCCTGCACATACAACTCGATATGCGGATTGTTTTTATCAGGATGGTATGCGCCTAATAGGTCGCATTCATCTTTTTCTCTAAGATAAATAGGTATCGTATGCAGCAGCGACACAATATTTCTGTAAGATGCGCGCGGGAATTTCCGGATGGGCGTAGGGGGAAAGCTTTGGTCAAAAGAAATAGGAATTATTTCTTTATACGAAGTGTCTGTTTCCCCTACTAATTCCCTCTCGCCCTGTTTCCAAATCTGTAGCGGACAAAGCATCTGAAAACAGAACTCGTCACTGTAATAGAAAGCCGCTTCTTGCTTTCGTATTACCTCCAGAATAAAGTCTGTAATCGCTTGCTCAAGCACTTTAATCACCAATTCTTCTGGTGCATCGTAATTAAGAATTTTCATGATAAACTATCTTTTCGGGAACTATATATAAAGTTAAACATAAAGCTTGCATTTTTGAAGTTACATGCATAATATAGAACATACATGCAAAAAATTCAAAAACGCAAGCACATTTATTTATTTTGCAAAGTCAAGTTTGCAAAACATAATTAGTTGCAGTGCCCCTATGGATTGTTCCTGCGACTAACTCTTTCATATTCTGCTATTTATTAAATTGCACAAAAGTGCTGCACTAAAAGTGCTGCAAAGATACACTTTTTTTAGATATGCAAATAAAAGCGCATTGGAGGCATTTTTTCTAGTGTAGGGTGCACATTTGGTTAATCGAAGTCACGAACGCAGCGATCTACAGCCCATAGGGCGATCTACCATAGGGCTTCGCCCGATCTACAGCGCAGCGATCTATCAACTATATCTCCACCTCCCCATCGGTGCAATGGATGACTTTAGTTGGGCTGAAGGCATGCAATGAATTACCTAATTTTATCCCTTTCCACTGCGCTTTGGTTCCTTGGAATGTGATGGAGGTAAGGGAGGAGCAATAATAGAAAGCACTCTCTCCAATACTCGTCACACTAGCGGGGATAACAATGGAGGTAAGGGAGGAGCAAACCCAGAAAGCCCTCTCTCCAATACTCGTCACACCATCGGGGATAACAATGGAGGTAAGGGAGGAGCAATTACTGAAAGCCCCCTCTCCAATACTCGTCACACTAGCGGGGATAACAATGGAGGTAAGGGAGGAGCAATCCTCGAAAGCATACTTTTCAATACTCGTCACACTAGCGGGGATAACAATGGAGGTAAGGGAGGAGCAATGCCTGAAAGCATAATCTCCAATACTCGTCACACTAGCGGGGATAACAATGGAGGTAAGGGAGGAGCAATAATAGAAAGCCTCATATCCAATACTCGTCACACCATCGGGGATAACAATGGAGGTAAGGGAGGAGCAAAAATAGAAAGCCCTCTCTCCAATACTCGTCACACTAGCGGGGATAACAATGGAGGTAAGGGAGGAGCAACCACTGAAAGCAGTCTCTCCAATACTCGTCACACTCTCAGGGATAACAATGGATGTAAGGGAGGAGCAACGCCTGAAAGCATAATCTCCAATACTCGTCACACGGTATATAACTCCCTCATGATTAATTTCTGAGGGAATATTTATTGTTTTTGGGCGTTCAGAATAACCAACCACCATAGCCAAATGATTATGCATCAATAACCTATACTCGATATTACTCATCTCTATTTCTTGCGTTGGCTTTTGCTTTAACAAGGAGCAACAAGAGAAAGCATAACCTCCAATACTCGTCACACCATCGGGGATAACAATGGAGGTAAGGGAGGAGCAGCCACTGAAAGCTGAACTTCCAATACTCGTCACACCATCGGGGATAACAATGGAGGTAAGGGAGGAGCAACTACAGAAAGCATCATCTCCAATACTCGTCACACCATCGGGGATAACAATGGAGGTAAGGGAGGAGCAACCATAGAAAGCATA
>JBGVEG010000059.1:0-26054 GCA_045119955.1 Paludibacteraceae bacterium | reverse complement strand
ACCGCGGAACTCTTGGATACGCTCCTTGTTACCCTCTTTAATACGATAAGCTACAGTCACTTGATCACCTGCAGCGAATGCTGGAAACTCTTTCTTCTCGCCAGCGAATGCCTCTTCGGCAATTTTCATCAAATCCATTTCGATTCGTTGTTTTAATGGGTTAAATAACTATAGTATACACTACTGTTCGAGCCGCAAAAACACGTGCTCTATGCTGATCGCCAGAGACTATAGTCGAAAATCGGTGCAAAGGTACAACAAATTTTGCATATACGCAAGAAAAATGACTATTTTTTCTACTTTTTCTACTTTTTTTCTGAAAATATTTGGTCATGTCAAAAAAAAGCAGTACCTTTGCACCCGCTTTCGATAAGAAGGCGACATGGTGGCTATAGCTCAGCTGGCAGAGCATCGGATTGTGGTTCCGAGTGTCGTGGGTTCGAGCCCCACTAGTCACCCAAAGACATCCAAAATGGATGTCTTTTTTTTGTATAGTGGCTTGGTGAGAACCCCCAAAAGAAGAGGCTTGAAAATAGTGCTTTTTTGTTGTGTAATGCTCAGCAAGTAGCGAGTTTCTGGTCGTAGGCGATAGGTTATAGGCAGGCGATGGTTATTGTAGATAGACTTTTATATAATTAGTGTATAAAAAAACGGAGATTAAGTCTCCGTTTTTTATCAAAAGAATTTAGGTGTGCTGTTTGCTCTTCCACCACCACTTTTGTTACCCGTTGTAGAAGGGTACATCGGTCCTGGACATTTAGTTCTGGCCATAATGTTTATTTGTTTAGTTTGCTCGCTATGCCGGAGCAATATCGGCACCTATTCGTTTGAAAGGCAGTGCAAAGGTACTGCTTTTTGATGAATGCTACAATACCTTTTCGATTAGCGGAATGATATGCCTGATTAACGGAATAATATGCCCGATTAACGGATTGGGATTTTATAGATTACAGAGCAAAATAATCATTATTACTAATAGGATGATACCTATTAAAGAATTAATTGATAGAAGACAACCATTAAATATCAAACTATTATTAAGAGGTTTGAATGCTTTTGTGATCATATGTAAGCGTTTTTTTAACTCACTATCTTTAGAGGTAGTAATGTAGTCTCCTAGTTTTTTCCATGCCTCATTTTGGATTTCTACCAAAATCTGTTTTACTTGAGTTCTTTTTTTTTCAAAATCCTCTAACCAATCTTTTTCTATCTCTTTTAGCGTAGTATGGTGGTCATCTTTTAGGTCAATCTCCCCAGATAGCGTTTTGACGGTTTTTACCCAACGTTGGTTTACCAATATATCTTTACCGACTAGAATGAATATGTCCTCCTTAAACACTTCTTTTTTAGCAGCTTCGGATAACTTTTCTTTTGTGGCATCAAAAGATTGATCGGGTAGTTCTAATGGTTCTTTATATTCAGATACATATAGTTTGCACCATCTTCCACTACCTCGACCAGTGGTCAATGCCATAATGTTATGGATATCGAAAGCTGTCTCTATCTTAGGTTTGCGTTTTTTATCCTTATTTTTGGGATTCAGATCGTAGGTGACTAATGAAATTTTGCTCATATTTGCTCTTTCTTGGCTTCTACTTGTGCTTTAATGTCGTTCCATGCTTGTTCGGCATAGGGGGTGAGGGTGGTGTACACGATTGATTGCTCTTTGAGTTCTGGGCTGATGAACTGGAATTGTTTGTCCAGATTATGCACGCATAGCACCAGTGCCACAATCACTATGCCCCATTTAGTCACGCCAAAGATACCGCCTAATAGACGATTGAGCCAACCCAATTGTATCTTCTGAAAGAGTTTGGACAATAGTCGTGCTACAATGTTCAGCCCTAAGGCGATACCTGCAAAGAGTAGGGCATATGCCACCACAATACATGCTGTTTCGCTCCAGTTGAACTGCTGCATGAGCCAACTGGCAAACGCTGCACTCCAGTATTTAGCGCCCATGAAACCCAAAATAATGGCTACTATTGAACTCAGTTCAACAATCAACCCCTTCATCAGACCTCTTACGAGGCCGATGAGTAGGGGAAGAAGGATAAGTATGTCAAGCCAACTCATGTCTTAGTTAATAGTGTAAGGTGTAAAGTGTAAAGGCAGGGGTTATTTTGTGTACTCGATTCGTGGCCAGAGGTTCTCAGCGGTGCGCTCGTCGTCATCGGTGAGGTTGTTGCCGTTGATATCGTGATAGAGTTGCAGGTCGTCCAATGAGCGAATGCTAATCGCCCAGTCATCCGAAGCAGGATCGTAGCGTGCGTTATCGTTGTAATAGCCCAATATGCCGACTACATCGCCTACATACTTAGGGCAGTTGGTTATGCCATTCTTATCTGCACCTGGTAGGTAAAAATACGCGAATTTAGCGTACTCTGATGATGAAATGACGGTCTTGTTACCGCTGGCATCAGCAATTATGCGTCCCTGTGGGTAACCGATATTATTGGTGGTTGGCGCAAACACATTGGCGTTGCCATCATCCTCAGGGTTGCCCGTAGAGCATTTGGATACGGTACCGTTGGACTCGTAGTATTCGCCAGTATAGTGCACGTTCTTGATGCGCACCAGTTTGGCATCCCACTTGCGTGTCTCTTGTAGATTGAGTTCTGATGTAAACTCCTTAATTTCGTACTCATCGTACACCAATTGGCTTACATCAGGTTTGCCGATACATTGGGTGCGTGCCTTGAAGATAGCGATAGGAATACGGCCAGGTGCCCAACCAATCTTTTGCTCAGCGTTGTTAGCGTAAATGTTATTGTTGTAGGATGGCAGACAAAGTTGAGGCTGGTTAGCATATCGACCGATAGCCAAACCATCTACGCGAATCAGAATCTCTTGTCCCAACTGATACAAACCGCCTACAGAACCTGCATCTACAGATAGACGCAGGGCTTGTTGCTCACCATCTACTATCTGCTGAATACACATGGCTTTGTAAAAGTTGCCTGCATAGTCATCGGTAGTTACGCGCCCGCGTATATATATAGGTGTAGCGGAAGTAGGAATAGTATCAATAGAGAATAGGTAGTTCTTGCCATCTTTGGTAGCACGGGTACGGTACAAAGTGGTATCACTGAGGAAATTGCCTTTCTCACTCATGAACGAGTCCTTGAATTGTTGCAGCGTGAGCAGCGTACCTTGAGCAATCAACTCATCGGCTTGTTGGTCGGTAAGAAACAATTTGGCTTCATCCACAGCAGGTGGTGTACATGCAGCGCAGAGTGCCACGAGGGCGATATATAGAATCTTTTTCATACTGCTTAGAATTTGTATTGGATATTGAGATAGAAGTTGGTTCCCCAAGCGTAGTAATATTTGGATGGGAATTTCCATACGTTAGGACTAATCACTGAGTTCTCACTGTCATCTACACCTTGGCGTGTCTGACGAGGCAAACGTGCTTGTTGATAGCCACCTGTCTTGAAGTGGGTATTGTTCAGCAAGTTATTTACGGTCAGGTTAATGGAGATAGACTGACGGTTCTTGAGGTAAATCAGTTTACCAATGCTCACATCTACCAAGAAGCGGTGGAGTGGGTTGGTGGCTGTCAGCATTTCCTGATCAGAGAGCAAGTTGTATGGGTACTTCAGCTCGGGTACACCGTAGGCATCGTATAGGATTTGCCCTGCCTCATCTTTTGCGATAGCATCGGTGTAGGTGTCGCCATACCATCCATTGACAGCGCTACCATCTGCGCGAGTGCCTGTGAATAGACCTTTCATGCGGCGTGCAGGTGCATAGTCCAGATAGTTCCAGTCGAAGTAACTAAGGGTGACATCTGCGAACCACATCTTAGGGTGGAAGAAACTGAGTTTCAAGCTGGTATTGAGTTGTGGTCCTGTAGCGACATGCAATCCTTGCATCAGTACGCTGTCGCGTAACTCGTAGATAGGTCCATAGGCGTTCTCAGCCAATGCCATACCATTCTCCGCAGAGGTGATAGCCAGTGCGTTGCTGGTGTAGCGATAGTCGCCTATGCCCAATACACCCGTGAGGGTGAAGTACAAACCTAATTTGACTGCAGCAGCAGCCTCTATACCCATGTGGCGGCGGTTGATGCCTGTGAGCGATTGGTTCACAAAGGTGCGTGCCTCATCATCGTAGTAACCGTTGAGTTCGGTGCCGTTCCAGAATTGGGTGAAGAATCCTGTGATACGACCGCGCACTACGGGATAGTTGAACGCATAAGTCAGGTCACCACCAGCTATCTTTTGGCTGGCACCAAAGTACTCTTGGAGCCATGATGTGCCGTATTGTTGTGCATAGTAGCGTGCATAATCGTGGCGGTAGATGTTTTCCACTGCGCGATCGTGTACGCGAGGTGATATATAGGCGTCGCGTGCCAAAGGTGCCTTGGTCTCAGCCATGGCATTCACCTTCAGTTGGTTGCGACCGTCAATCTTGTAGGTCAAACCTGCTTTAATCGCTGGATCCACGAAGTGGTGTGCATAACCAGTCAATCGTGTAGGCAGTTGCGAGAGGTCATCGCCTGCGGCCAATACCTCATCGGCTGCATCTGCCAAATAATAATAATGGTGGTTGTTCTGTTCGCCCAAACGTGCCAAGTACCATGCACGACCATTCAGCATGTCGGTGGTACGTTGCATGGAAGAGTAGGTGAATTGCAAACCGTAGTACAAGTCCACGCTGTTCCAGTTCCACTCATTTTGTGCCCAGAGCTTGGCGTTGAGTATGTTGATGCGATAGTCGTAGCCAAAGCGACCATGATCGGTTACTTTCGAATTAGGGTTACGTAAGTCATTTTGCTTCACATTGGCAATATCGGCTTGTGTCAAACCGATATTGGTCGCCAACTCCTTGATGTCGCGCTCAGCGAATGGATCCACATCGATCCATTGGTTACCGCCCAACAGATCATCTACAGTCTTGTAGTGGATACCTTGGCTAGCTTTGGCCTCCAATCCAGCAGTGAGGGTCATGTTCTTGACCGCTGTATTGCGGTAGTTGAGGTTGATCATACCTTCCTGAATATCGTTGTGGCGGCGTTCTACGATATAGCGAGCAGAACCAGCAGGGTTATTCTGATTGTTCGCATAGTTGGCAGCATAGAGCGCATCCCAATTGATTTGGGTAGCGTTGTCATCGCGACTGGTCCAGAGGTCGGTTAGCGCGGCGTAGGTATCGAGGTTGATGGAGTGACCGACTGACTGACCATTGTATTCCAATGGGAACTTAATGTAACCGCCTTCGGTCACCGCACCCAATGGCTTGCCATTCATGTCCTTGCCGATGAAGTAACCATCTTTGTCCACCTGTCCGTCCCAGAGGAAGGATGGCAGGTTGCGGTAATAGTCGGGACGTGGGTCGGGCGCATTGTAGAAGGTCAGCGCAGAGTTGCTGTACATGCTATAGTGATAGCCTACACCTGCTTTGAGGAAGTTCTCCTCGTTGATTTTCCAATCGAAACTAACGATAGCCGTAGGATCGTAACTATGCACAATACGTGAGTTGCGCACCTTGCCGTCTTGGTAGCCCCAATAAGGGTTATAGTTGTTGTGTCCCCACGATGTCTTGTTGTATTGGTTGGTGAGGTCAAAGGTCTCTTGGGTGAGCGCTGATGACTGACCGCGGCGAGTAGGTGCACCAAAGGTGATGAGCGACAGGCGTTTATCTTTGCCCCATTGTTTTTCAGCAGTGAGGAAGTAGCCTACCGAAGAATAACTGATACCTTCGCCTATCTCACCTTTTGCATCAATATATGGTGAGTAGCGCCATGCTAATTGTGCGGCGAATGCCCAACCGTTCTCCATGAGTCCGCTGGCATAAGTTGCGCGTGCTGCGCCCTTGTAGTTGCGGTTGGTACCAGCCAATGCAACTTTCCAACCTTGTGCATAATTGGTTGCAGATTGCATGTAGTTGGTGGACAGACCTAATGAACCGAAGGTGAAGTTATTGGCTTCAATACCTTCAACCACTTCGCGATAGCGTGTTGCATCGTTCAATCCGCCCATGGCTGAGAAGTTGAACTGACCACGCTCGGCAGCGTTGAAGGAGATTCCCTCAATATAGTTCTGCTCGTAGGTCTGATCATAGCCACGACCGCGGTAGCGAGCATTAGACCATGCATAGGAAATGGTGGAGTTGAATACATCTTGGCTGGCGCTGGTGGCAGAGGACATAGACTGGCTCTTGCCCTCATCGTCATTCATGTCCATCTCTGCGATATTGAGCAACACCTCATCCTGCGCCTCGCGCACAAAGTCGGTTTGCAACAGCACATCGCCCATGTTGTTCAACTGACCGCTTGCCAATTGTATGAGTTGAACATCGGAGATATAACCATTCGCTTCCAAGATCACTTCCTCATCGGTTGGGTCGAGGTAGGTCAGTGTAAACTCGCCATCTGCATTAGTAGTTGTGGTTATGCCTTGGTTAGCAAGCGTAATGGTAGCATTAGCAATAGCACGGTTGTCGGATGACACTACGCGACCCACGAGTCGGGTGGGGAGGTTGCTGGCTTGTGCTATTGGCTCTTGTGGTTGGGCTTCCTCCTTAACCTGCTCTTCTTCTACTACTACGGTTTGCGTAGTTTGGCTCACCTGCTCTGTAGTGGCTTCTGCGGGTTGCTCCTGTACGGCTACTTGCTCACTGGATTGTGCAGGAACAGCGTGTTTATCGGATATTATCGCATTGCGATGTACCCATGATTTGATACCCTTGAGCAATATACCATTAGGGTGGAATACCGATTCTATTTGCTCAATGGCATGCTTCACGGTATATACCCACGAAGATATTTTTTCGCCTGTCATGTAGTGTGTTGTGTCGGGATTAACCATCACGCTATCTCCCACTTGCAAATTGTGAGTAGGTGCGTCTTGGGCTTGCATACCCGCACTTAGCGATACGAGGGTAACGATAAGTAATAATAGTTTTTTCATTGTATATTCTGGTCTTTAAACTTTAACCTTTAAACTTCCTCTTAAAACTCTGCAGTCTTAGGTGTACGTGGGAATGGAATGACGTCACGGATATTCTGCATACCCGTCACGAAGAGCAGCAGTCGCTCAAAGCCCAAACCGAATCCTGCGTGAGGTGCAGCACCGAAGCGGCGAGTATCCAAATACCACCACATATCCTTCATCGGAATCTCGCGGCGTTCGATTTCGTTATTGAGTTTGTCGAGGCTCTCCTCGCGCACACTACCACCAATGATCTCACCGATTTGTGGGAAGAGTACATCGGTTCCTTGTACCGTTTTGTCGTCCTCGTTGAGCTTCATATAGAATGCCTTAATGTCCTTGGGATAGTCAGACATGATAACTGGTTTGCCAAAGTGTTCCTCTACGAGGTAGCGCTCGTGCTCAGAGGCGAGGTCATCTCCCCATGTGCATGGGAACTCAAACTTCTTGCCGTTCTTCATTGCCTCTTGGAGAATATTGATACCCTCGGTATAGGTTAGACGAACGAAGTCAGTATTGACAACTGATTCCAGACGTGCAATCAGGCCTTTGTCCACAAACTGGTTGAGGAATTGCAAGTCGTCTTGGCAATGCTCTAATGCCCAACGAACGCAATACTTAATGAAGTCCTCTTCGAGGTCCATGAGTTCATCTTTTTGGATGAATGCTACCTCTGGCTCAATCATCCAAAACTCTGCCAAGTGGCGAGGTGTATTACTGTTCTCAGCGCGGAAGGTTGGACCGAAGGTGTAGATCTTGCCGAGTGCCATCGCAGCCAACTCGCCCTCCAATTGACCCGATACGGTCAGTGAGGCTTGTTTGCCGAAGAAGTCATCTGAGTAGTCTATTTTGCCCTCCTCATCTTTCTTGAGGTTGTAGAGGTTCTTGGTGGTTACTTGGAACATTTGTCCTGCGCCTTCGCAGTCGCTGGCGGTGATGATAGGGGTATGGAAATAGAAGAATCCGTGCTCATGGAAGTATTGGTGGATAGCCATAGCCATGTTGTGGCGAATACGGAATACTGCACCAAAAGTGTTGGTACGTGGGCGGAGGTGTGCGATGGTGCGCAGGTACTCCATGCTTAGACCTTTCTTCTGCAATGGATATTGTTCTGGGTCGGCTGTGCCATATACTTCGAGTTCGGTGAGCTGAATCTCAACGGCTTGTCCGCTACCTTGACTGGCAACGAGGTGACCCGTGGCAGAGATACATGAACCTGTGGTAACTGGCTTGAGGCTCTCTTCTGGAAAATTAGCCAAGTCCACTACGATTTGGATATTTTTGATGGTAGAACCGTCGTTGAGGGCGATAAAACTAACATTTTTGTTGCCACGACGGCTACGTACCCATCCACGCACGTTGATGAGTTGTCCTTCTCCTGCGAGTTGCAGGGCGTTGATAATTTCTGTTCTTTTCATTATTGTGTTGTTATTAATTTACATTTTTTAGTGTGTAATTTTCGCTATTTATAAAAATAGCGCGCAAAGTTACTGCTTTTTTTTGATATATGCAATAGAAATCGTTTTTTTATTGTATAAAAAACGGATATATCCCCATATCTGTCATTGAAACGGTAAATAATTTGTTAATTATTTATTAAAATAGCATCTTTTGGTTGGTTATGTAGAATATTTTTACTAACTTTGCAGGCAAAATCATACCCATATGGCAAAACAACGCATACTGATAGTGGATGACGAAGAGGATATTTGCATGATTCTCTCCTATTCGTTGCAAAAAGCAGGCTACGAAGTGCTCATTGCACATAGTGCCGAAGATGCATTGGAACTACTCCAATCGCCAATCGCCCATACCCCATCGCCCATCGACCTTATTCTCCTTGACATCATGATGGGTGAGATGTCGGGATTGGAAATGGCTGAGAAGCTGCGCCTTTCGCCTAATAGCCTTATCGCCTCATCGCCTAGGAGCCCCAAAGGGGCGTCAATACCTCCGATCATTTTCCTCACAGCGTTGAGCGATGAAGATACTGTGCTACAGGGATTTAAGTTGGGTGCGGATGATTATATCAGCAAGCCATTCCGTATTGCGGAGGTGTTGGCTCGCGTAGCGGCGGTACTGCGGCGGACGGAGACGAAGAGGCTATCAGGCGATGAGGCGATGAGGCGAGAAGGCGATGACAATTGCATCGTTTTCGAGGGGATTGTTGTGAATAAAGCAGATATGTCGCTCAAGGTAGATGGCGAGGCAGTAGTCATGACGCGCAAGGAGATTGAACTACTATGCTACCTACTCACCCATCGCGGGCAAATACTTTCACGCGAACATCTACTAAAAAATGTGTGGGACAGCAATGGCTTTGTATTGGAACGCACGGTGGATGTGCATATCACCCACTTGCGCCGCAAACTCGGGCAATACGGAAAACGCATTGTTACTAAATCAGGATACGGATATATGTTTAGTGTTTAAAGGTGAAAGGTTAAAGGCGAGAGGTTAAAGGCAATGAATATTTGGATTATTATAGGAATAGGGGTTGTTGGTATTGTATGTGTGTGTTATGCTATTTACAAGCGCAAGATTAATCATGCGCGAGAGCAGCAGCGATTGACGCTGACACAGAACATCAGTCATGAGTTGAAAACACCTGTGGCCAGTATTCGTGGAGCATTAGAAACGATTCTTATGCATCCCGATATGGACGAGGAGCAACGCAGGCAGTTCATTGAACGCGCGTATCAGCAGTCTGGTCGCCTTGCCAACCTGGTGGAAGATATATCCACTATCAACAAACTGGACACACAGACCGATTTCTATACCCGTTTGCAACTGGATTTGCATACCATCGTGGAGAATGTAGTGCAAGACCTATCGCTGCGTGCTATGCAAGCAGGGGCGACCATCTCGCACAACATTCCTAAACATCTGATTATCTCTGGCAACTACACATTACTGTACTCTATTTTTCACAATATCGTGGACAATGCCATCAACTATGTAGAGAAAGCGGAGATCAATATTCAACTTACGAATCAAGACCCATCGAATCTATACTTCAGTATTAGTGACAATGGTCAGGGCGTACCTGCTGAAGCATTGGCGCATATCTTTGAACGTTTCTACCGCGTGGACAAAGGTCGCAGCCGCAAGGCAGGTGGCACAGGATTGGGACTCTCCATCGTAAAACATGCGGTGATCTTCCATGGAGGAAAAATCACCGCAATCAACCGCCCCGAAGGCGGATTAGAGTTCCAGTTCTCTCTTGCCCGCAGGGCAAAATAATCTTATCAACTCATCTCCAACATGCGTTGGATAGGACGGATAGCATCTTTAGCGATAGTTTCATCTACTACAATCTCATTGCTCTCGTTGAGCAAACAATCGTGGAGATTTTGCAGCGTGCACATACGCATATATTCACATTCGTTGCATTGACAAATTGTCAAATCATCCATCACAGCAGGCACCGCAATAAACTCTACCTCCGGGCAAGCTTTTTGCATTTCGTGAAGAATGCCGCTTTCGGTTACCACAATAAATTGGCTATTGGTGATTGGCGATTGGCGATTGGCATTCTTGGCATAGTCAAGCAGCGCTTGTGTGGAGCCAATGACATCGGCATGCTGCAAGATAGTGGCTTTGCACTCAGGGTGAGCAAGGACTTTTGCATTAGGGTATTGCGCTTTGAGAGCCAACAAACCTTCTTCTGAGAAACGTGCATGCACATGGCAACCACCGTTCCAAAGATCCATCGTGCGACCTGTCATGCGGTTGATATATCCACCGAGGTTTTGGTCTGGACCAAAGAGAATCGGTTTATCGTTGGGCAATTGCTTCACAATTTTCAAGGCATTGCTGCTGGTCACCACCACATCGGTAAGTGCCTTCACAGCTGCGCTGGTATTGACATAGGACACAACCATGTGGTCGGGGTGTGCCGCTTTCCATGCAGCAAGGTCTTCCGCCTTGCAACTATCCGCCAAGGAGCAGCCTGCCTCGGGCGCAGGGATAAGCACTTTCTTGTCGGGGCAGAGGATCTTAGCAGTTTCAGCCATGAAATGTACACCACACATCACAATAATGTCGGCATCGGTCTTGGCTGCTAATTGTGCCAAAGCCAGCGAGTCGCCCACGAAGTCCGCAATGTCCTGAATCTCAGGGCGTTGGTAGTAGTGCGCCATGATAATGGCGTTCTTCTCTTGGCACAAAGTGCGTATTTGTTCTACAATATTCATTATTGTACTTGTTGTCCTAAAGTGTTGTAATATACTCCGTTATACTCAATGAGGAGTTGTCCTTCGCGGAGAACCTTATTGCCTACTTGTTGTGGTTGTTGTACCTCCTCAATAGCGGTAGTAGGACCGCAAGAGGTAACATAGTTAGAGTAATAATAATCGGTTATCACACCGCCACCTGTTGTTTCGATATGGATACTGCTCAAAGCAGGACCAAACTCGCTGGTATTGGTCTTGCTGGTGAAACGCAACGTGCCATTGCCAGACAGGGTTGTAGTAGGTCTCCAAGTGTAATCTGCAAGTTTGTTGTTGGTTGCTTTCAATTCGCCAATCTTGGTACCATTGGCGGAGAACTCAATGATGTTATAACTTGTACCACCATATGTACGCATATTAATAGTAATACTGCTGATTGAAGCAATATGGATAGAAGGCGATTCGATATAGGAATTCGTCACCATACGCCAGTGTTTGGAGTCACGAATCAAGCCCTCAAGTGTCCAACCATCTGTATTCTCCAAATCCATATACGCTGGCATTGGTTGTTCTTCAAAGATTTCGGTCTCCTCAAGAGTAGCAAATACCGCATTATAGATAACATCGTGGCTGACAGCAGGTGCTTCAGAAGCATCGGAGAACAAGTCTGCAGGTACTTCGTCTTGAGGAGTTGTGATCACCTCTTCGCTCCAACCTACGAACTGGTTGCTCTCGGTACATGGTGAAGCAGGTGCTGTAGGCAGTTTGGTGACCTTGCTACCCGCAGCAAGACTGGTGGTAGGATTGCCAGCTGTGTATTCCTCGCCATTGACCATCCAAGTGACTTGGCAGGCGGCGTTACATGCGCCATAGAGTTTCACGGTGAGTGTTTCTGCACCCTCGGAAGCAATTTTTAAGATTCCGCTATGCTGACCTTTCTCGGTTGGAACGTAGGTGAGAACCACATTGTTTTGGCTTGTGCTACTATTTGCCTCGCTAATGGTGAGGGACGAACGTGAGCTCTCAAACATATCGGCATCCTCGCCCGAAATCGTGAGGGTGATATTAGACGTCAGATACACACCTGTGACCTTAATGCTCACAGAAGACTCTTCGTCCACGAGTACGCTTGGGAAGTTCACAGTAGTAGTGCTGACGCTCAATACAGGAGTACGAACCACATCCTCACGGCTACCATCGCTCTCGCCCAATACGAAGTCCGCATCATAGGCGGTCATAATGTCTTCGAGGTAAAGTGTCTCACCTGCTTTCTCGCCCCAAATATACTCAGCCAGGTAAGGGTAGTCAATGAATGGATTGCGGTTGCCTTGTGTTTGTTGAATACCGTTATTGCGGTCGATTTCCTTCTTAGAAACGGGGTCTTGGCGGTGCCACTTCATGAGGAGTGCCACACCATACTTGGTAAGACCGAAAGAGCCTGTAGAGAAGTTAGTGGTGAAAATATCACTACCTTCTCCAGAAGTAAATGATTTTTCACCTGCCCAGCGGAGCAACGAACCCATATAGCCACGAGCGAAGTCACCTTTGTACTCATCGCGTGGTTCAAAGACAGTACCAGAGCAAGAAATAGTAGCGCCTGTATTACCCGCAATGGTGTTTCCGCCTGTGATGGTGATACTCTTGGCAGAACCTTTCTTGGCACCATCATAAGTATAACTGGCGCTGGATACTTCACCGAACGCATAATTGCTACGCATGCCATTCACCTTACCATCGGTAGGTACGAGGTGGAAAATATCGCAACCAGGGCCGCTGGTAGATCCGCCAAACCATGATTTAGGGATAGAGTGCTCGCGGTTGTAGCAGTCACACTCATTGCTATAACTACCACATTGATCCGAGCCAAAAGTCCAATTACAATCGCTATACATGTCCCATACTTGGCCATTGCTCTTCTTGTCTGTAGTCTTGAAGGCAGTCCAAAGTCCGTCGTAACCCAAAGATGAATAACCTGTTTTAGTGACTTGCTGAACAGCATCAAAGAGTGTTTTACCTGCTTTGCCATCGATTTGTTGATAATACGTTGGCAATGAAGCCGCTGGCGTGACGGTTTTAGCCATCATCGCAAGGGCAATGAAGCTACAAAAAACAAAAAGTAGAGTTCGTTTCATATCTAATAGTTTTACAAATTACAATGTGTTTTACGAAATGGGGTACAAAGGTACGCTTTTTTTTGCAAGTGAACAAATATTTCTGATAAAATATAAAAAAAAACACCCTCACAACTGGAATTGCAAGGGTGTCGTATAATATTAATGAGGGTTATCTACCTAAGTGTCGTTCTATTTGGCTCACTTCCTGTCTCAATACAGCATCGTATCCCATCTGTGCCTCAATCATATTCAAGGAGTGTGCTACGGTAGCATGGTCGCGGTGTACGTACTTACCTATTTCTCCCAGCGAACTGTCCGTATATTTCTTAATGAGATACATCACTAAGTTACGCGCTTTGACCGCTTCACGTTGGCGAGTACGCGCCGTAATGACCTGCTCTGAGAGTTTCATGGTCTGACATACTGCGGCTATAATATCGGAAGGCAAATAGGTCTTGGGGTGCAATTGTACCAAACGACCCACGACAGTCTCAGCCAATGCCATATCTATAGGATTGTCTGTCAGGGTGGAATAAGCCAAAAGACTGGCTAACACACCCTCCAAATCACGCACATTATCCGACACATTGGAAGCTACATAATCAATGATACTTTCGCTCAGTTTGATACCATCCTTCTTAATACGGTAGAGCAAAATATCGCGGCGCAATGGATAGTCAGGACGAGTAATCTCAGCAGCCAAGCCCCATTTGAAGCGTGAGAGCAGGCGGTCTTGGATACCCTTGAGCTCCATAGGACTACGGTCAGAGGTGAGAATCAACTGCTTATGGCTCTGTTGCAAGTAGTTGAAAATCTGGAAGAACGTATCCTGTGTACCCTTCAAATCTGAGAAATACTGTATGTCATCTACAATGAGTACATCCACTGACTGGTAGAACATCAAGAAATCAGGCACCTGATTGTGATTAACCGCATCTTGGAACTGCAACTTGAACATGTTAGCCGTCACATAGAGTACGCGTGCACTCGGATTGAGGCGCTCTACCTCATTACCAATAGCATATGCCAAGTGGGTCTTACCTACACCGCTACCACCAAAGAGGAAAAGAGGGTTGAAGAGTGTCTTACCAGGGTTCTTGGCAATCTCAATAGCCGCAGCACGTGCCAACTTATTAGGTTCACCCTTCACAAAGTTATCAAAGGTATATTGCGGATTGAGTTGGCTTTCCCATGCGTTATCTACCTCCTGTTGAGGCGTATATGCTTCGCTGCGAGGACGTGCTACAGGTTCGCGCAATGGCTCGCTGGGTACATCTATGATACCACCTGCGACCATGATACGATACTCCAACTGGATTGCAGGTCCAAACACCTTTCTCAGTACACGTGAGAGCAAATCTAAGTAATTCTCCTCGATATACTCCACGATAAACTGACTCTTCACCTGCAAGACCAACACATCGTTCTCGTACTGCAATGCCATAACAGGAGCAAACCATGTCTGGTATGCACTCTGCGAGAGATTATCGCGCAGAATCTGCTGGCATTGTGCCCACAATATGTTGAGATCTTGTTTCAAGGCTGTTATAAATAATGTTAATAAAAGCGTAAAAAAAAGCGACTTCTTTCCGAAATCGAGTGCAAAGGTACTGCTTTTTTTTGACATGACCAAATGTGGTCAGAAAGCGACGTAATCGGAGGGTGCAAATCTCCCAAAAATTCAGCGAGTTACAAGCAAGTAGTTGATTTACTATATTTTACAAAGGTTATCAACATCTAAGTGACTGAAACTCATAACTCAAGGCGTTTTTGTTCCACATTTCCATGTTTCACAACAAACTCCCTAATCGCTCTATTTACAAGCAGTTAGGGAGTTTCTTGTCTTTTTTGTAAATTAGACATTCGCAAAATTACTATTTCTTAGGTAATTTCTTTTGTACAAAAGGTCGTGCCTTAATGGACATGACGATAGTGTCTATATTGGTCACGGTTGCGTCCAAATTTTGGAGTGCAGCATTGAGGTTATTATGCAGTTGGGTGTCGTTGAGGAGTAGTCCCAACGTGCCTTCCTCGGACTGTAGAGCGTGGTTCAACGTCTGGATAGTCTGGTTGAGCGATGTGATGACATGTTGAATGTCTGCGGCTTGTACATCAGTCACTATCTCCTGTAGTCCCACGAGGGTTGTATCTACCTTATTAATAATAGCAGGTAGTTGGTTATGGGTCAGTTGGCGAATATCCTTGCTACTAACAGTCAGATCATTGGTGATACGCTCTACGTTTTGCAAAGTGGCATGTAGGCTACCTTGCTCCAATTCGTTGTTCAGCGAAGCGAGCAGAGTGTTTGCCTCGGTCAGGATACTATCCAGTTGTGCCAATAAGCCCGTTTGCAGGTTGTCTATGAGTCCAGGGACAATCTGCGTGGGCAGGGTGTCACCATGCTGGTAAGGCATTGCACGGTTCATGAGAGGCGGTAATTGCAATTCGATAGCGCCACCGCCCAAGAGACCATCTGCAACTAATGCCATCTGTGTACCGCGGGGCAGCTCAATCGTCTTATCAATCGATACCGCTACAGTGAATGCAGGCGACTGCTTGAAATCGTATTGGATACTCTCCACTAATCCCACCTTATACCCTTTAATATATACAGGCGCTTGCGCGGTGAGACCATTGACACGGTCAAAAGTGCCGACATACACCTTGGTAGGAGAGAAAATATTAATGCCCTTGAGGAAGTTAAATCCAAAATACAAGATACCGAGGCATACAATAGCCAAGATACCAACTTTTAGTTCTCTTGAGTACTTCATTTCTTATAATATTTTTCAAATGCATCAAAAATGCCGTTAACAATTCCTTTTTTGCCTTCTGCGCTGGCGAGCCATGCTTCTTCCTCGGCGTTACTGAGGAATCCCATTTCGACCAGTACGCTGGGACATGCCGACTTGAGTAGTACCCAGAAGGCAGCTTGGCGCACACCGCGGTTGGCACGTTGCAAGGTTCCAACAAACTGATTCTGAACCAATTCCGCAAAAACGAGACTGTTGTCCATATACTGGTTCTGCATGAGTTCGAAGAGGATATAACTCTCCACCGAATTGGGGTCAAAGCCCTGATAGACGGTCTGGTCCTCCTCGAGTTTCATCACGGCGTTCTCACGCATAGCGACATCCAGATTATCCTCCATGCGTTCGGTACCTAAAATGAAGGTCTCGGCACCTCGTGCATTGCGGTTCTCGGCAGCATTGGTGTGAATGCTAATGAAGAGGTCAGCGTGGTTCTTATTGGCAATATCTGCTCGCTGTTGCAGGGGGAGAAAGACGTCCGCATCGCGTGTCAGAACGACTTTGACCTCCGGGTATGCGGCTTGAATCTTAGCAGCCAGTTGCTTGGCAACGGTCAGATTCAGATTCTTCTCTTGTACCTTCATCTTGAGTCCGATAGCTCCTGCATCGTGTCCACCATGTCCCGCATCAATCACAACGGTGAAAGACATGAGCGAAAACGCCAGCAAGAGCAGCAGTAGCGAGTGGCATACTTGGGGTAATTTACAATTCAGCATATTCATTTATAGCTATATAGTACAAAAATCGCGCAAAGATACAACTTTTTTGTGAAATATACAAACTTTTAGCAAAAAATCACCTTTTTCACCTATTCTCTTGCATATATGCAAAAAATGTAGTATCTTTGCAGGCTAAATTACATATCTCGGGGATCGGAAGCAAGATGCCGAAGGAATCAGAACAAGAAAAAACGGAAAGTTATGGTAGTAAGCGATTTTACATATGAAGAAGAGCAACTAATAGAAAATGAATTTCAAGCTCTCTTAGCCGACTATGCACGCACCAGTCACCGACAAAAGGTGGAAATAATCACACGCGCATATCATCTCGCCAAGCAAGCCCACAATGGCGTCAAACGACTCTCCGGCGAACCCTACATGATGCACCCTCTCGCCGTGGCACGTATCGTGGTCAAAGAAATAGGATTGGGTAGCACCAGCATTTGTGCCGCATTGCTACACGACGTGGTGGAAGATACCGATTACACAGCAGAAGATATAGAACATCAATTCGGCCCCAAAATAGCCAGTATCGTAGTCGGATTGACCAAGATCTCAGGCGGCGTGTTCGTGGATCAAGCCGTCAAACAAGCAGAAAACGTGCGCAAACTGCTACTCACCATGTCCGACGATATTCGCGTCATGCTCATCAAACTGGCAGACCGACTACACAACATGCGCACACTGGCTGCTCAACGACCCGAGAAACAACGCAAGATAGCCATCGAGACACAGTACATCTACGCCCCCATGGCACACCGATTGGGTCTGTTCCCCATCAAAACGGAACTGGAGAACCTGAGCTTCAAATACGAACACCCCGAACTCTACAAAGAAATAGACGCCAAACTGCAAGCCGTCAAGGAAGTGCAACAGGAGAACTTCGAGGAGTTTGCCGCGCCTATCCGCAAGCACTTGACTATGATGGGCTATGACTTCAAACTCTATGCACGAACGAAGTCCGTCTATTCCATATACAAGAAAATGGTGACTAAGGGTATCCCCTTCGAACAAGTATATGACCTATTGGCAGCGCGTATCGTGTTCGAGCCCAACTCGCAGTTCTCCGAGAAAGACCAGTGCTGGATGATATACTCCGCCATCACAGAGTTCTATCGCCCTCACCCCGAACGTATTCGCGACTGGATCTCAACGCCCAAAGTGAATGGATACGAAGCACTACATGTCACCGTCATGGGTAATCATGGACAATGGATCGAAGTGCAGATTCGCACCGAACGCATGCACGAGTTGGCAGAACATGGCTTAGCTGCGCACTGGCGATACAAAGCCGGAGGCGAGAGCGAACATGAACTCGACAGATGGTTGCGTGACATCAAGGAGGTACTCGCTAACCCCGACCCCGATGCCATGGCGTTCTTGGACACCTTCAAGCTCAATCTCTATCATCACGAAGTGTTTGTCTTCACACCACGCGGCGATATGCACACACTGGCTCAAGGCGCTACCGTATTGGACTTTGCATACAAACTGCACACCCAACTGGGCGAGCACTGCATAGGCGCCAATGTCAATCGCACCACACGCACCATTGGATACATCCTACAGAGTGGCGACCAAGTGGAGATATTGACATCCGAGAAACAGAAACCCGAACCCGAATGGCTGAACATAGTCGTTACCGCCAAAGCGAAAGATAACCTCAAGAAATACTTCCGCAAACAAGATGGACACAACGGACAAGATACGCAGGCAGATAGCATCGTTGCCAAAGTCGTAAACCTCTACATCAAGGGCAATGACACCATGGGCGTGATGATGCGTATCCTACAAGTGATGAGCGATGAGTATCGCATCAACTTCAGCGACCTGCACGTGACATCAGATGGCAATCACTTCACCTGCGAGGTGGAAGCGAAAATGTTCGATATGGATAAACTGGGTAAGATGTGCATGAAACTGCGCAAGATAGGCGGTATCAACACCGTGAACGTAACGAAAATAGATGGCATGGAGATGCAATGCGATTGCGCTTCACTGGCAAAATGATAATAACAATAAATCAACGTATAACAATGAAAAGAATTTTTAGTTTTGCAGCCACTCTGCTCTTTGCTATGGTTGCAATGGGACAAGAACCCGTAATCACCTTCGACAAGACCACGCATGATTTTGGTAAGATCAATGAGGCAGATGGTCGTGTAACAACCGTATTTACCTTCAAGAACGAGGGTATGGCACCGCTGGTATTGAGCAATGTACGCGCCAGCTGCGGTTGTACCACCCCTAAATGGACACGCGAACCTATTGAGCCAGGACAATCGGGCGAGATAACAGTGACTTACAACCCAAGCGGCCGTCCTGGTCGTTTCCAAAAGACTGTCACCGTCACCAGCAACGCTACCGAACCTACCTTCAAACTCCAAATCAAAGGCGAGGTGATCCCTAAACCAGCCAAACCCGTTGACCAATACCCAATCAAGATGGGCGAGCTGAGTCTCAAACGCAAAGCACTCAACTTCGGCTCACTCGTACAAGGTAGCAATAAGATGCTCGAGATAGAGTATGCTAACCAAACCGAACAAGCCGTAGAGGTAGCCGTTTACGTAGCAGGTGCTGACTATATCAAAGCCACGGCAACTTTGGCACATGTAGAACCACAACAAACAGGTAAGTTGCAATTTGCTCTGCAAAGTGCAGAGAGCGGCTTGTATGGTCCTGTGACTGCCAAAGCATATGTGATTGTCAATGGCAAACGCGACCTCTCCAACACCTACGAGATTGCCCTCTCTGCGAACATCAAAGAGGACTTCTCTCAACTCAGCGTGGAAGAGCGTCAGCAAGCACCTATCGTGGAGGTAGCACGCGAACTCAATCTTGGCACAATAGCAAAAGGCAAGAAACTAAGCGCTAAACTGACCCTGACCAATGCAGGTGTCAATCCACTGTTGGTTCGCCGTGTGCTGATGAGCAACGATAACATGCAATTCGTTACCCCTAAAGCTATCAAAGGTGGTCGCAAGGCAGACATCAAAATGGAGTTGGACGTCACCACATACGAGCCAGCTCAATACACTCGCATTTTGACCCTGATCACCAACGACCCTAATACGCCAGTTATCAATATTAAACTGAACTGGGTAGTAGAGTGATTCCGGATTCGGACCCAAAAAAATGGCAGCCGGCCGCCTGACGCCGGATGCCCAAAAACAAGAAATCATGCAACATCCAGAAAATAGTAGTGAATACAAAGGCCTCACGGTGAACGCTGGCGTGGAGAACCTACCCAGCGTTAATCCGTATGCCACTTTCCGCCGTCGCAAACCCACTCTCACTGCCGATGAGTATGTAGAGGGTATCTTGCGAGGCGATATGCGTTTGCTCAGTCAAGCAGTGACGCTCATTGAGAGCAATCTGCCCAGTGACCAAGCCATAGCCCAACAGGTCATAGAACGTTGTTTGCCTTATGCAGGCAATGCCGTGCGATTGGGCATTACAGGTGTGCCTGGTGCAGGTAAGTCCACTTTCATTGAGGCATTGGGCACCTTGCTCTGTCACCAAGGTAAGCACCTTGCCGTACTGGCTATTGACCCATCGTCCGAACGTAGCAAGGGTAGTATCCTCGGCGACAAGACCCGTATGAACCACCTCTCCGTAGAGGCCAATGCCTTCATTCGTCCCAGTCCATCGGCTGGCAGTTTGGGTGGCGTGGCACGTAAGACCCGCGAGACGATTGTGTTGTGCGAGGCAGCAGGTTTTGATACAATCATTGTAGAGACCGTGGGTGTGGGACAGTCGGAGACCGCAGCACACTCCATGGTGGACTTCTTCCTGCTGCTGCAAGTCACAGGTACAGGCGACGAACTGCAAGGCATTAAGCGCGGTATCATGGAGATGGCAGATGGTATAGCTATCAACAAATGCGATGGCAACAACGTGGAACGCGCAGAGGCAGCACGCGTGAGCTTCAAGAACGCATTGGCACTCTTCCCTCCTACCGAATCGGGATGGAAACCTTACGCTCTCACCTGCTCCGCCGTGGAAGGCAATGGCATACAAGAGGTGTGGGATATGGTGGAAGAATATATAAGGTTCGCGCGCGCGAATGGATACCTGGACCACCTACGCACACAGCAAGCCAAGTACTGGATGTATGAGACCATCAATCAGAACCTGCTCGACAGTTTCTACAAGTCCGACACAATGGAGCAACTCATTGCGCAAACCGAACAACGCGTACTCAACAACGAAATCAGCAGCTTCACCGCTGCATATGACCTTCTGAAACAATATGGCAACAACAAGCAATAACCGCAAGAAGACTACTATCCCCAAGGTGGGGGCTAACGAGATGGGCAAACTGCCACCACAGGCTCCCGAACTGGAAGAGTCTGTCTTGGGTGCACTGATGATAGAGAAAGATGCCTACGCCTCTATCGCCGATCTGCTGCGTCCCGAGTCGTTCTATGCCGATAGCAATGCCTGTATCTTTGAGGCCATACGCAGTCTGGCGGCTAATGATGCACCGATTGACCTCCTCTCGGTCGTGGAGCAACTCAAGTCACAAGGCAACCTGGAGAAAGCAGGTGGCGTAGTGCGCCTGAGCGAACTCACCCGACGCGTGGCATCAGCGGCTCACTTGCGTTACCATGCGCAGATCGTGGCGCAGAAAGCCACCGCACGTGACCTTATCTCTGTGGCTTGCCAGATAGAGGAGAAAGGTTATGATGAGACGCAGGACGTAGATGTGCTGCTGCATGAGGCAGAGGGTAGTATCTTCGAGATCTCGCAACGCGCACAGAAACGCGATGTCACCCAGATTGACCCAGTGATTGAAGAGGCGTTCGAGCGTATGCGCAAGGCAGCCAAGAACGAAGGCAATATATCGGGTGTGCCCAGCGGTATTACCGAACTGGACAAGATTACCTCGGGTTGGCAGAAGTCCGACCTCATTATTATTGCGGCTCGTCCTGCTATGGGTAAGACGGCGTTTGTGTTGTCCATGGCGAAGAATATAGCGGTGAACTTCAAGCGCCCTGTGGCGATGTTCTCCCTTGAGATGTCCAATGTACAGCTGGTTAACCGTCTGATTATGAATGTCTGCGAGATTGAGGGTGATAAGATCAAGAACGGACGACTCACCAAGCAGGAGTGGAACAAGATGGAGAGCAAGATCAACGAACTCATGGGCGCGCCTATTTATATTGATGACACCCCAGGTCTGAGTATCTTTGAATTGCAGAGCAAGGCGCGCAAACTGGTACGCGAGAAGAAAGTGGAACTTATCATTATCGACTACTTGCAACTCATGAACGCCAACGGCGCTAATTTCGGTAGCCGTGAGCAGGAGGTAAGTATCATTTCACGCCGTCTGAAGTGGATAGCTAAGGAGTTGGATATACCTGTGATTGCCTTGAGTCAGTTGAACCGTAACGTGGAGAAACGCGACTCAAGCAACAGCAATGTAGAGGGCAAGAAACCACAACTTTCTGACCTGCGTGAGTCAGGTGCGATTGAGCAGGATGCGGATATGGTATGTTTCATTCACCGCCCTGAGTATTATCGCATTTATAATGATGATAAGACGGGTAAAGACCTGCGCGGACTGGGTCAGATTATCGTGGCTAAGCATCGTAATGGTGCCACGGATGAGGTGTGGATGCGTTTCATAGGCAAGTATGCTAAGTTCCAGAACGAGAATGAGGGCTTTGAGGAGGATATTTACGATACGCCTGCTACACAAGCACAACCCACTACCACTTTCCAGAGCAAGATGAACAGCTCCTCTGACGCGCATGGAGCACAATTGGACGATGATATAGCTCCGTTCTAATTTGTCCTTTGGCTAAAGAGATAGGGTGCGACCTTTGTGGACGCACCCTATTGTTTTTTTTGATTATTTTTCTTCGTTTTCTTCTTGTTTTTGTTGTGCTTCTTTGCGGTCTTTGATGGCACTAATCACAAAGAAAGGCCCCATAAAGACTGCTACCATGCCCAAGGCAAGCAGAATCATTGTTATATCATCCATAGTTGTTTCATGTTTTGATAGTTGATTACTAAATTTTAAGACAATTCATGTCAATTCTATTGTCAATTTCTGTCAATTATTAGGTTTCTATTATCTTATTCTTATGACTTTATTTCTTTTGTAGGGTGCTAATGCGGCACGCATTCCTTCAACCCGCAAAAGAATAATTCTTGGAATTGACGATAATTGACATCCTAATTGACCTTAATTGACGTTTTAATAAAGTTCTAGTACTACCAAAAACTATGAAACGGGAAGGATATATGTTCGGTCGGTAAGTTGAGTGGCATTATGCGTGATAGTGCCACTATTCGATTGATATTGTGAGCGATACTACTCGATTGGTATCGCAATATGGCATGCAATTCTTGTACATTTATCCGCACTTGCCATGACGAGGAGACGCGTTCCTGACGGCGTGTGCGCAAGCGATTGTCTTCGTTGCGTGTGCTGAGTTGATACGAGGGGAGAGCATCCGTCCAATCATATTGCTGTTGCAGTCGTTTGGCATAGTCTTCCAATGTGTTGTGCAATACGGAGGGCATACTGCTCTCGCTCGCCGATGGGCAAGCATCAGTTGCAGGCACATGCATATCGGAACGCTGCACAGAGGCATACAGTCCGACGACCAACAGGAGCAATATATAGCGCAATTCTCTCACTATGAATCCGTTTTATGCTGCAAAGGTAACAAAAATTATGCATATCTCCATACCGTTTTTGCGAATTAATAATTTCTTAACATATTTTTCATATTGGCGTAATAAATTCCGACTACTTTTGCACAGAAATTGTAAATTAGAGGTTAGAAGTAAGTCCGTCTTATAGACTGTTAGACCGCCCTGCGGGCTGATAGATACCTAGAATCTAACAGCGAAGCGTTCTAACAACGCAGTGGTCTAACATCTAACAACGCAGTGATCTAAAACCAATATAATTATGTCATACCTCATTCTTATCATCTCGTTAGTTGGCATCGTTTTTGGTGCAGAGTTTTTGGTAGCAGGATCGGTCTCTGTGGCTCGCCGCTACAAGGTTTCTGATTTCGTGATTGGTGCCGCCATCGTGGGCATTGGTACCAGCATGCCCGAGTTGGTGGTTAGCTTCTTTGGTGCCTTGAAAGGCAATGCTGATGTAGCTATTGGCAATGTGGTGGGCTCCAATATCTTCAATGTCTTGGGTATCCTTGGCTTGACAGCTATCTGTTTCCCGATTGCCATTGACCGCAAGAATATGACCTTTGAGATACCTTTTTGTATTGGCGTTTCGGTTATTCTCACCCTCTTGGCATTGAACTTCTTCAACGGCACACCCGCCACGATTAGTCGCGTGGATGGAATCATTCTTTTGTTGCTTTTCGTGGGCTATATGTGGTACTCTTTCGCCCGTGATAAGCAAAACACTACTGACGAGGCTCTTGTAGAGACCAAAGAACCTATCCTCGCTTTGTGGGTAGCATTGCTGAAGATTGTGGGTGGCTTGGCGTTGCTGATTACGAGTTGCGATTTCTTTGTGGATAATGCCATTGTGATTGCTAAGTCGTGGGGTGTTAGCGATGCGATTATCTCGCTCACGCTGATTGCTTGTGGCACATCTTTGCCTGAATTGGCAGCTTCTGTGGCAGCAGCATGCAAGAAGAATACCCAACTGGCATTGGGCAATATCGTGGGCTCAAATATCTTCAATATCTTGCTAATCTTGGGCGTCAGCTCACAAGTCATGCCATTGGTGTCTGCGGATATCACGATTGTGGATTATGCGGTCATGATTGCCGCTGCGGCTTTCCCTTTGTTCTTTGGCTTCAAGGGCAAGATTAGCAGAGTAGGTGGCGTTGTGATGCTTCTCTGCTTTGTGCTTTATACTTGGTACCTGATTGCTTGATTCTTCTTATCAATTACGGGTTCATAACGGGTTCTTGACGGGTTGATAGTGGCACATCGTAGGCGCTTCGTGAGCCTATCAGTAGCATATCTCTATAATACAAAAGAGTATCTCGACTTGACCGCCATTTCTCTATTTCTTTCCCTATCGCTCACCAATGTTGGGTGAGCGAAATGTTGTTGATGTTGTCTTTATATATAGAATTAGGATTCTTAGAATCTTTAGGAAACTTAGGAAACTTAGAAATTCTAAATTTTCTAAATCTTCTAACACATATATTGATTGCTTTTAATTCAACAACAATCCGCATAACCGATTCTTTTTCTATCGATTATGCGGATTTGCCTTATTACCTTATAACCTCATCACCTCTATTCCACGGACTTCTTCCTACCTGTCTTCAGCCCTCCTCTTTCGCGTCCGTGGAAGTCCGCAGAAAGCACTCTTACATTTCCGAAGGGATACCGAACTCTTGCCGAAGGAGCACTTGAACACGAGCATTGATACGAGCAAGAAGAATGACAATATAAAAACTCACCCCGCAAGTGAACTGCGGGGTGAGAAAGAGTTTGATTATTATAAATCATCTATTAAGTTAGAATATCCTCTCCAAGCAGCTTTTGTTCCGCGTGGGATGTGCAGTTCTTTTATTTTTCCATATATCGCCTCTAACTGTTTTGCCTCTAAGAAAGGCTCTTGAAGATATGTATATAATATTATCTCATTGTTTGCGGGACTAACATCTCTAGAGAATTTATCTCCCATCCACTCTGCACTTTTTAATTTATTAGGCAGACGAAGTTCCTTTAATGGATTTCCCTGAAAAGCATTTAATGGTAATCCTATTGATTTTGTTTCGTCATTGTAGCGTTCTGTGTTTCGGTAAGCAAATGCAGAGATATTTGTGTTTGACAAATCCACTTTTTGTAAGTTACACTTCCAAAAACATGACCAACCAACATATTTTAATGAGTCTGGAAAATTAATATCCTCTAACGGAGAATCTGCAAATAATTGCTCACCCAAAGTGTGTACTTCGTTAGATACTCGAACTTTTTTAAGTCGTTGTATGTAATCTTCGTAATATGTATAGCTATGATTGCTATTAATAATAATAGGAAATAAATGTTTTCGCTCAATGCATAATAATTTTTTAGGAAAATGTATTTCTTCTAAATATTTCAATCCATCAAATGCACCTTCAGGGAAATAACACTCAGTTCTTGGAATTAGTTTTCCATTACCAAACAATGCATCAATATCTTCATCCGTAATGTCAGGAACAATTGCTTTAAACCAAGCAGCAGTAGAAGACGCTTTTAACGCTTCTTCAGTAGTCGCTTCATGGTTGTTGTATTTCATTTGTGTAATTTCATCATTAATTCCTGCCGCAGCACTTAAAAACTGTAAGAAAGCAGCATTTGATCGGTA
>JBGVEG010000058.1:0-1917 GCA_045119955.1 Paludibacteraceae bacterium | reverse complement strand
CAACTGATGTCTTCAATCTCAGACATCAGTTTTTGCAAATCTGTAATAGCTTTGGAACTCGCTACTTGGGGTATCTGCAACTCAAAACAGAGCATCGGTTCGAGAATGTCCACACCTGACTGTTGCAAAGCCAGCCTGAAGACATAAGGGGTCAGCTGTCTGAAATCAGCAGGTGTACTTACCGGGCTATAATACTCGGCTTGAGTAAAAGTTACTTTCAGATCTGTCACTTCCCATCCATGTAAACCAGATTGGCAAGACATACGAATCCCTTCAAAAACGGCATTTTGAAAAGAATGGTTCAGATAACCATAGGAGATGTCACTTTCGATTTGCAACCCTGCCCCTAACGGTAAGGGTTCAAGAGTCAGCCCTATTGTGGCCCAGTAAGGGTTGGGTGGTACTTCGATCTGAATAATCTTATTGACCTTTTTTATAGGTCGTTCTTTGTAGATAGTCTTGATCTCATCAAAATGGACCTTTACGGAAAATCGTTCTTCCAGCAATGTCTGTATGATTTCCTTTTGGGTCAAACCATATAACGAGATTTCCAATTCATCACTATATGAGTTTATGGAAAAGGACAAAGACGGGTCTTCAATCCACAATGTATTCAGAGCGGATATCACCTTGCTTCTCTCTTCGGGCTTGTCTGGTCGGACGGAGGATTTGAGAGCGGGATGCTGATGAGATAATCCTTGAATCAAACAAGGTTTAGCACCTAAATAATCTCCGATTCGAAAATCTTCTATATCTTCTACAATCGCGATATCATTGGCACCCACTTCATCAACATTTATCTCTCTGCCCTGATAAATAGTCTTTAGATTTTTAATCTTGATGAATTTTTCCGAATCGTTGATTCTTACAACGTCTCGAAGTCTCAGACTTCCGTCAATTATTTTAAGAAAACTTCTTTTATGCCCTTTGGGGTCATGCTCTATCTTATAGAGATAAGCTGAAAGTCTGTTTGAGACTGATGCCGGAGGAAGTATAAAAGAAGAAATGGCGTCCAACAACTCATTGATACCGATATTGAACATTGCTGATCCATGTAGCACCGGATAGACTTTGGCTTTTGCCACAAGAGCGATTATCGTATTCCAATAATCAGCCGGTGAAATTTCGCTATCCGCCAAATATCGTTCTAATATATCGTCGTCATGGTTGCATACAAATTCTTTGTATTCTTCCTTTATATATGTTTGGGAGCAAACCGGATAAACCGATCCATCGACAACAGTTTGCATAAACAGGACATCTTGCGACAGATTTGTTTTTATATCCATATACAAACGCTCCAAATTCACACCGGCACGGTCAATCTTATTGATAAATATAATTGTCGGGATTTGCAGCTTTTGTAAAGTACTGAACAGCAACTTTGTCTGCGCTTGTATGCCTTCCTTTGCGGATAAGATGAGGACTGCTCCATCAAGCATTTTGAATGTCCGCTCCACTTCCGCAATAAAATCCATGTGTCCCGGAGTGTCAATGATATTGCATTTCACTCCATTCCAGATAATAGATGTCGTAGAAGCCCGGACAGTAATTCCTCTACGTTTCTCTATATCCATAGAGTCCGTTATGGTGTCACCATTATCCACACGGCCGCACTTTTCCGTTGCTCCACTGGCAAACAGCAGATTCTCGGTTACGGAAGTTTTTCCTGCATCAATGTGAGCAAGAATTCCTAAATTTATAATATTCATTTGGATTAAGCAATAATATACTACAGTAGATGCATTGTCGAAACGCACCTTTTAATACCTCCTCGTAGCATATGAGAACTACAGGATTACTAACTCGTATTAATATGTATATTATTACTGCCGCATAACGATTACAAAATTACACAAAAAAATATATCTAACAAAAGTGGGAGGATTTTTTAACTTTTTACCATAGACATTTTAT
>JBGVEG010000057.1:0-4576 GCA_045119955.1 Paludibacteraceae bacterium | reverse complement strand
CCACCTGGGGAGTACGCCGGCAACGGTGAAACTCAAAGGAATTGACGGGGGCCCGCACAAGCGGAGGAACATGTGGTTTAATTCGATGATACGCGAGGAACCTTACCCGGGCTTGAACTGCAGCTGCATAAGACAGAGATGTTTTTTCCCTTCGGGGCTGCTGTGGAGGTGCTGCATGGTTGTCGTCAGCTCGTGCCGTGAGGTGTCGGCTTAAGTGCCATAACGAGCGCAACCCTTTTTCTTGTTTGCCATCAGGTAATGCTGGGCACTCCAAGGATACTGCCATCGCAAGATGTGAGGAAGGTGGGGATGACGTCAAATCAGCACGGCCCTTACGTCCGGGGCTACACACGTGTTACAATGGTAGGTACAGAGAGTTGCTACCTGGTGACAGGATGCTAATCTATAAAACCTATCTCAGTTCGGACTGGAGTCTGCAACCCGACTCCACGAAGCTGGATTCGCTAGTAATCGCGCATCAGCCATGGCGCGGTGAATACGTTCCCGGGCCTTGTACACACCGCCCGTCAAGCCATGAAAGCCGGGGGTACCTGAAGGCCGTGACCGCGAGGGTCGGCCTAGGGTAAGACTGGTGATTGGGGCTAAGTCGTAACAAGGTAGCCGTACCGGAAGGTGCGGCTGGAACACCTCCTTTCTGGAGCATCCCGACTCTTATCGTTTTTTTATTTATGAAGATTTTAGTTATAGGTTGTAAGAAAAGTTTTTGTACAAAGAAGTTCTGTTGTTTTATGTTCCTTATGAATGATAAGATGTGAGAAACTGGTTGCGGGGCAATAATCCGCCCCTGGCTGTGTTCTCTGCCAGTCCTATAGCTCAGTTGGTTAGAGCGCCACACTGATAATGTGGAGGTCGGCAGTTCAACTCTGCCTGGGACTACAAGATATGGGGGATTAGCTCAGCTGGCTAGAGCACCTGCTTTGCAAGCAGGGGGTCAACGGTTCGAATCCGTTATTCTCCACACTGGATGAGTATAGATCATCTTAAGAGTTCTATGACATGATGTACACACAACACACTTGAGAATCTGTTGTTATGTTGTTTTTTTGATGTAGCGATAAGATTATGAAAAGTATGTGAATTAAGCAAAAGAATACGAAGGTAAAACCAAGACGTACAATGTACATTATATTCCCCCTTCTGTTAGCAGATTTGTTAATAAGAAGCGTGTGTGAAGACGAAAGTATGAAAGGGCGTACGGTGGATGCCTAGGCTCTTGCAGGCGATGAAGGACGTGATAAGCTGCGATAAGCTATGGTAAGGAGCAAATATCCCTTGACCCATAGATTTCCGAATGGGACAACCCGGCAGTATGAAGTACTGTCATCCGACGAATGTTGGAGGCGAACGTGGGGAACTGAAACATCTTAGTACCCATAGGAAGAGAAAATAAAAATGATTCCCTTAGTAGTGGCGAGCGAAGGGGGAAGAGCCCAAACCGTTATGGTTCCGGCCTTAACGGGGTTGTAGGACCACGATATCGAAGCAATATATTGAGTAGAAGCAATTGGAAAGTTGCTCCATAGAGGGTGATAGTCCCGTATACGTAGATATATGATTTGTAGTGGTATCCTGAGTAGCGCGGGACACGAGAAATCCTGTGTGAATCCGGCGGGCCCATCCGCCAAGGCTAAATACTCGCAAGAGACCGATAGCGTACCAGTACCGTGAGGGAAAGGTGAAAAGCACCTCTGTTAGAGGAGTGAAATAGTTCCTGAAACCGTACGCCTACAAGCGGTCGGAGCATCTATATGATGTGACGGCGTGCCTTTTGCATAATGAACCTACGAGTTGTCGTATATGGCGAGGTTAAGTATAATGATGTACGTAGCCGAAGCGAAAGCGAGTCTTAACAGGGCATTTAGTCATATGCGGCAGACGCGAAACCGAGTGATCTACCCTTGTCCAGGTTGAAGTTTCGGTAACACGAAATGGAGGACCGCACCGATAAGCGTTGAAAAGCTTCCGGATGAGGTGAGGGTAGGAGTGAAAGGCCAATCAAACTCGGAGATAGCTCGTACTCCCCGAAATGCATTTAGGTGCAGCCCGTGTTGTTTTCTGCATGAGGTAGAGCGACTGATCGGATGCGAGGGCTTCGCCGCCTATCAAGTCCGGGTAAACTCCGAATGCGTGCAGTTAAGAGATGCGGAGTGAGGGCATGGGTGCTAAGGTCCATGCCCGAGAGGAGAAGAATCCTGACCATCGGCTAAGGTCCCGAAATATAGGTTAAGTTAAACTAACGAAGTGTGGTCCCGGTGACAGCTAGGATGTTGGCTTGGAAGCAGCCATTCATTCAAAGAGTGCGTAACAGCTCACTAGTCGAGGGACCGTGCGTGGATAATAATCGGGTATTAAACCTATTACCGAAGCCATGGGATACATTAAGTATCGGTAGGGGAGCATTCCATCGGCGTTGAAGATGAGAGATGACTCTTGTTGGAGCTTATGGAAAAGCAAATGTAGGTATAAGTAACGATAAAGGGGGTTAGATGCCCCCTCGCCGAAAGACCAAGGTTTCCAGGGCAACGTTAATCGTCCCTGGGTTAGTCGGGTCCTAAGGATAAGCCTAATGGTGAGATTCGATGGCAGAAACGGTTAATATTCCGTTACTACCTTATATGGCGATGTGGAGACGCAGTTGTGACACCTCCGCGCCCAGACGGAATTGGGCGTTGAAGTATTTAGACGTTGATTGGAGTAGGCAAATCCGCTCTGAGAGTTGAGATACGATAGTACGAGAGCCACTTGTGGCGATTGATAGTGAGGGTAATCTTGCTGCCGAGAAAATCCGCTAAGCTTAACATATGAGGTACCCGTACCGTAAACGGACACACGTGGTTGGGTAGAATATACTAAGGCGCTTGGAAGATTCACGGTTAAGGAACTAGGCAAATTGACCCCGTAACTTCGGGATAAGGGGTCCTCCAGTGATGGAGGCGCAGAGAATAGGTCCAGGCAACTGTTTAACAAAAACACAGGGCTGTGCGAATTCGAAAGAAGCAGTATACAGTCTGACACCTGCCCGGTGCTGGAAGGTTAAGAGGAGATGTCATCGCAAGAGAAGCATTGAATTGAAGCCCCAGTAAACGGCGGCCGTAACTATAACGGTCCTAAGGTAGCGAAATTCCTTGTCGGGTAAGTTCCGACCTGCACGAATGGTGTAATGATCCGGACACTGTCTCAACCGTGATTCCAGTGAAATTGTAGTATCGGTGAAGATGCCGATTACCCGCGATGGGACGAAAAGACCCCGTGAACCTTTACTGTAGCTTAACGTTGGGATTGGGCAGCGGATGTGTAGGATAGGCCGGAGGCTATGAATCGGGCACGCCAGTGTTTGTGGAGCCGCCGTTGAAATACGGCCCTTCCTCTGTTTGGTTCCTAACTCGCGATGCGAGGACCGCGTTTGGTGGGCAGTTTGACTGGGGTGGTCGCCTCCAAAAGCGTAACGGAGGCTTCCAAAGGTACCCTCAGGCCGATTGGTAACCGGCCTTTATGAGTGTAATGGCAGAAGGGTGCTTGACTGTGAGGCGTACATGCCGATCAGGTGGGAAACCAGGGCATAGTGATCCGGTGGTTCCGTATGGAAGGGCCATCGCTCAAAGGATAAAAGGTACTCCGGGGATAACAGGCTGATCCCTCCCAAGAGCTCATATCGACGGAGTGGTTTGGCACCTCGATGTCGGCTCGTCACATCCTGGGGCTGGAGAAGGTCCCAAGGGTTGGGCTGTTCGCCCATTAAAGTGGCACGCGAGCTGGGTTCAGAACGTCGTGAGACAGTTCGGTCCTCTATCCTCTGTGGGCGTTGGAGAATTGAGGGGTTCAGACCTTAGTACGAGAGGACCGGGTCTGACGCACCACTGGTGCACCGGTTGTTCCGTCAGGAGCACGGCCGGGTAGCTAAGTGCGGAAGGAATAAGCGCTGAAAGCATCTAAGCGCCAAGTCCCTCCCAAGATGAGTTCTCCCTACAGGAGCGTGGAAGACTACCACGTTGATAGGGTGCAGGTGTAAGCGTAGTAATACGCTCAGCCGAGCACTACTAACATCCAATAGACCTCATACACAACAACAGCGTCACCCCCGGTGACAAGCTTTGAAAATGCAGGATTCTAAAAACTCTAATCAACACAAAAAAGCCACGCGGATGTCAGCCTGCCTGAGCATCCAACAAACAACACCGCGCAGCACGGCCAACCTGGCAAACAGAAAGAAAAACGCTTCCTGAAGCCTGGTGGTCATAGCCTGATGGCCCCACCCGGTCCCATTCCGAACCCGGAAGTGAAACATCAGCACGTCGATGGTAGTCGGACGATAGGTCCCGCGAGAGTAGATAGCTGCCAGGATCCACGAAGCCCGCTAAGCTAACGCTCGGCGGGCTTCTCCGTTTCAAGCGACGGGCGATTTTGCAGCCACCACGTCCTCCTACCATCTTCTCAGGTTGCTTCGGGCCCGCCCCACGGGCCCTCACCCCTGCCGAGGGCAGGGGCTTCGCGCATAGCGCTCAGGCCACGAGCCCTTACAGCCGTCGGGCTCGTTGTCGGACGATAGGTCCCGCGA
>JBGVEG010000056.1:0-1717 GCA_045119955.1 Paludibacteraceae bacterium | reverse complement strand
ACGGCGACAAAGCGCAAATCATCGGTAAAGTCATTGAAGGCGCAAACGAGATCATTTAATTAGTAATTCAAATTTTTTAAGGTATAAAAAAGATATGGCAAAAAGAGCTCTTGTCAGCGTAAGCGACAAATCAGGATTGGTAGATTTCGTGAAAGGTCTGCAAACAGCGGGCTGGGAAATCATCGCCACAGGCGGTACACAAAAGTTATTAGAGAACTCAGGCATTAAGACCATCGGTATCAGCGATGTAACCGGTTTCCCTGAGATCTGTGACGGTCGCGTTAAGACCCTTCACCCTAAGGTACATGGTGGTCTTCTCGCACGCCGTGACGAACCATCTCACCTCCAAGCATTGGAGGAGAACGGCATCTCATTCATCGACCTCGTGTGCGTGAACCTCTATCCATTCCGCGAGACCATCGCCAAAGAGGGCGTAAGCATGGCGGACGCTATTGAGAACATCGACATAGGTGGTCCATCTATGCTCCGTTCAGCTGCGAAGAACTACAACGATGTGACCGTCGTTTGCGATCCAGCAGACTACGACACTATCCTCGCTGAGATCAATGCTACAGGTAACACCACTCTCGAGACTCGTCTCCAACTCTCTGCCAAGGCATACACCCATACTGCGCAATACGATGCATGCATCGCTACCTACATGCGCGAGAAAGCTGGTCTCAACGAGAAACTCTTCCTCGAGTTTGACCTCAAGCAAGGTCTTCGTTATGGCGAGAACCCTCACCAATCGGCTAAGTTCTATGCCTCTACCAAAGCAATCCCATTCTCACTTGCCACAGGCAAACAACTCCAAGGCAAGGAGATGTCTTACAATAATATCCAAGACGCTAACGCTGCCCTCAATATCGCTCGCGACTTCCAAGAGCCATTCTGCGTAGCCCTCAAGCACATGAACCCATGTGGCGCTGCTGTAGCTGCTACCATCGAGGAGGCATGGCAAAAGGCATACGAGGCAGACACCGTAAGTATTTACGGCGGTATCGTGATCTGCAACCGCACTATCACCAAGGAGATTGCCCTCGGCATGAAGCCTATCTTCCTCGAGATCGTCATCGCTCCTGACTTCACAGATGAGGCAATGGAGATCTTCGCTACCAAGAAGAACCTCCGCGTCATCCAAGTGGACATGACTCCAAGCACCGAAGCTATCGACCAATACGTGAGCGTCAACGGCGGTCTGCTCGTTCAACACCTCGATACCCAAATCGAGACGATCAAAGCCGACATGTGCGCTACCAAGGTGCAACCAGATGCTGCTACACTCGCAGATATGCAATTCGGCTGGAACATCGTTAAACACGTCAAGTCTAACGCTATCGTGGTCGTAAAGAACGGCCAAACATTGGGCGTAGGTGCAGGTCAAATGAACCGCGTAGGTAGCGCTGAGATTGCTATGAAGCAAGCGCATGCTGCAGGTGTGACCGAAGGTCTTATCCTCGCTTCTGATGGTTTCTTGCCATTTGATGATACCGTGGCATTAGCGGCTCAATATGGTGTAACCGCTATTGTTCAACCAGGCGGTAGTATCCGCGACAACGACTGCGTAGTGAAGGCCGACGAACTCGGTATCTGCATGCTCATGACTGGCACACGCCACTTCAAACATTAATTGCAAATGAAAAAAGTATTAGTTATAGGTGGAGGCGGACGAGAGCATGCTATCGTGTATGCTCTCTCGCGCAGCCCACAAGTAGAG
>JBGVEG010000055.1:0-2442 GCA_045119955.1 Paludibacteraceae bacterium | reverse complement strand
GGCACTTCTTGCTGTCGCCCCTTGATTGCCTACCAGCAAAGGCGGGCGGGGCTGTCAACGGCTGCGCATATGCGCCGTTCATCTTGACCGTTGACTGGCTCGGCTGGGTTTGCTATTTACCCGACAAACTTGAATTTATTTTAAGCTATCACGTTTTACCTTCTTAAGCCTTACTATCATTACCATAGGAATTTCTTTGTTGGTTTTAAAACATTCTTCATAAAATCCATCAATGACAAATCCAGCTCTAAAACAAAGGTTAAAAATATCTTGTATGGAACGATGATAATAAATCTGCTCTTTCGGTTGCCCTTCAATCGCTATATCATAGTAACTGTGCGGTGTCATATATTTTTCAGTCAACGTGACAAAACAAGGGTGTTGCGTTGCAAAGACAAAAATTCCGCTTTCCTGCAACAGTTCATAAACAGCCATAAGAAGTGGTTCAATATCCGTAATATCCATAATTGCCATATTAGAAACTGCTTTCGTAAAGGCTCGATTTCTTTTTAATTCTAATATACTTTTTCTATCGGTCGCATCCGCCACACAAAATTCAATTTGTTTTGCATATTGTGATTGCCGTCTTTTAGCCAATTCTATCATTTTTTTGCTGTAATCAAAAGCGACAACCGAAGCGCCTCTTTGTGCAAGATACGAAGAATAATTTCCATTGCCACACGCAATATCCAAAATGTAATCCGCAGGATTAGGAGATAGAAGTTCCGTTACTTTGGGACGCACTACCTCTCTGTGAAATTCATTAGATTCGTCACCCATTGCATTATCCCAAAATTGTGCGTTCTCCTCCCAGATTTTTTTACTTTCCTCTGTTCCCATGTTCTCTCCCACTCCCCAAATTTGCTTTTTTGCTTCCATTAAATCTTCCTTACTATATTCCATTGTTACCCTCCATAACTTCTGATTGTTGCCGTCTTGACGATTATGTATCTTTACATTACCTTCTGAAACATATGGCGCACCTTGTCCAGGCGGCTGTTTGGACGGCGGGGCTGGATGACTGGCTTGCCGACAGCGGCCTGATACCCTTTCAGTTCTGTAAGGCATACGCTCTGCCCGTTGGTGTAAAAGGCCAGATCAGTACGGTATGCCTGTATACAGCGGGCGGGAATCTCGCCAGTAAAGACAACTTCATCCTTTTTTACCTGGGCCGTTTCGATGGTGGCACAGTATTTCGGTGCATCATGATAAGCCCTGGAAAGGTATTCCTGGGGCGCATAGAGGATGAAGGAGAGATAAGGTTCCAGCAGCTGCGTCCCCGATTCCTTCAATGCCTGTTCCAATACAATCGGGGCCAATGAGCGGAAGTCCGCCGGCGTGCTGACCGGACTGTAATAAAGCCCGTATTCAAAGCAAATCTTACAGTCCGTTACGTTCCAGCCGAACAAGCCCTGCTCCAGCCCGTAACGGATACCATCCCTGACAGCGTTTTGAAAACTCTGGTTCAAGTATCCCAGCGAAACCCGGCTCTCGTATTGTACACCGGAGCCAAGCGAGAGTGGTGTAACAGACAGTCCTATGGATGCCCAAAACGGGTTGGGCGGCACCTCGATATGGATGGTGTGGCTGGCTGCTTTGAGCGGCCGCTCCATATAAATGACGGAGGGTTCCTTTACCACTGTTTCAAGCTTGTATTTTTCCGACAGCAAAGCGGAAACAACCTCCAACTGCACCCGGCCCAAAAAAGAAAGAATGATCTCATGGGTGATGGAATCCACCTCGCAGCGCAAAAGCGGGTCAGTATCCGCAAGTTGCGTAAGAGCGTCCAGCAGCCGTTCTCTTTGCGCTGCCGTTTTCGGCGCAATCGTCGTCCGCAGCATGGGGAGGGGGTCCTCGCGCCACCTTTTACGAGGGAGCCGGGTTTGGTCCCCTAATACATCGTTTAACCTCACGCTGTCGCTGGGAAGGATAACAATTTCACCCTGATAAGCGGTGTCTGTCCGAACAATTTCCCCTTTGGATGGAATACGCATCTCTGTGATTTTCAGCTTTTCTCTCCCGGCCAGGGCCACCGTATCCCGCAGGCGCAGCGTTCCGCTGTATAACCGTAGATAGACACGCCGCTGGCCGCAATCTGTATACTCCACCTTGAAAACGCTGCCGCATAGGGCGGCGCTCCCCTGTTCCCCAATCGGTTGGAACAGCCCTGTCACCGCATCCATCAACGGTTGAATGCCAAGGCCCTTTTTGGCGCTGCCATAATAGACCGGGAACAGGGAGGCGTCTTGAACCCGCCGCTGTTCCTCCCGCACAAGTTTTTCCCGGCTGATTGGTTCTCCTGCGATATACTTTTCCAATAATTTATCGTTATTTTCGATGACCGCATCCCATGCTTCTATGTCGGTATTTTCCTCCAGGACTATTTCCGGGGACAGCGACACCGTCTGCTTGATGATAATATCGGCGGAGAGCTTATCCCGA
>JBGVEG010000054.1:0-21139 GCA_045119955.1 Paludibacteraceae bacterium | reverse complement strand
CTATAATAATGATCGCATCAAACTGCGTCTTAATATGAGTCCTATCCAGTATAGACAAAATTACATGAACCACATGTCAACCAACATGCATACAATTAACAATATTTACTAACCCTGTCCAACAAAATGGGGTCACCTCAGGACACATTAAGCATAGGAGAAAAGAAGGAATAGCCCTCAGAACAGAGCAGTATGATAGAAAAGGGGGACTTAAAAAAAGAGGGCTGCCATGCGGCAGCCCTCCGATTGTATTTAGAAGTTATATTCTAAACTATTGGATTATTCCCAACCTGGGTTTTGACCAATTTGTGGGTTCAAAGTTGCTTGACCTGATGGGATAGGAGCCAAGTAGTGCTTCTCTTCGAATGTACGGTGTGCAACACCTTCAGTCTTACACTCGATATAACCGTGATCACCATTGGTCAACTTAACGCTTGAAAGCTCAACTGGCCAGCCTTTCTCAATCCAAGCACCTTGAGTTTGCTCTGGATACTTTTGAGTATCGAGCTTATCCAATTGGTGCCAACGGATGAGTGACCAATAACGATCGTTCAAATCGAACATCAACTCTACGCGACGCTCACGACGAACCTCCCAAATAAGGTCGCTAACACCCATGTTGTTAGCTGGGTCACCTTGCAATTTGAATTCCTTCATACCTGCACGTGTGCGGAGCATATCTACATACTTCTTAGCTTGTGCTTGGTTGCCCAACTCAGCATAAGCCTCAGCAGCGTTCAATACGATCTCTGCCAACCAGAAGATAGGGCCATCGGTCTCGTTACCATTGGTAGCTTGACGATATTGACTTGGAGTAACTGGCTCATCGAACTTGGTAATACCATAACCAGTTGAAGAAGTGCTCTCAGCTGCAGTCTCTTGCCCAGGCATACCCTCGTAACGAACACGACCGTTACCTACATAAGCCAAATAGCTATCTATTTGTTGACCAAGACGTGGGTCACGTGCTTCAACAAGATCAATAATAACTGGTTTGCCTGCATTTACACCTTCTGCATCGGTACCAAGACGACCTTTATCCTCACCTGTTGGGAGAGAACCATCAGCCATCAAGTAAGCATTGAAAGCAGAACGGCTCATACCTTTTACTTGAGTAGAACCACAGCAGTAGTCTTGAGTAGCGTGAGGAAGAACGCCAAGAACGTACTTCTTGTACATAATCATCTCAGTGTTGCCAGCGAGGTCAAGAGAGTTGTAGTTAGCACGGTAACCCTCAGCACCTGGAGTCAAAGCGAATTGACCACCGTTGATGAGAGCCTCAGAAGCCTCAATAGCAAGATTCAAATACTTCTCAGCACGAGCGTTGTCTTTGAGGTGATACTTAGCATATGTACCCTCGAACAAGCAAACGCGAGACTTGATAGCATTAGCAACGTGTACGTTGTAAGCAGTACGAGAAGAAGCATTCTTGTCACCCATGTTCTCAACTGCAAATTGGATATCTGCTACGAGGTTATCCATAACGAGGTTGCGACTTTGACGTGGTCCATAAAGAACGTCTTCGTCAGCCTTGGTCAAAGTTTTGTCCACCCAGTAGCAGTCACCAAACTTACGCACGAGGCAGAAGTGTTGCCAACCACGATAGAGGCGAGCGAGAGCAATGTAATATTGCTTGGTTGACTCCTTTTGGAATGGAACACTCTCGATATTCTCGAGCAAAATGTTAGCACGACGAATCTCGGTGTAGCAAGCACTCCATGTACCATCAGTTGCAGGAACGTTCTTGAAACTCCAAGTTGTAAGACCTGTCACAGCTTGGTTATCGTTCAAAGTATTGAAGTAGAAATCACCACTTGCACCACCAGTACCGTATGCAGACCACTCGTTGTAGAAATAGTTGGTGTACATCTCTACGTTAGTCTCGCTGGTGAAGAAGTTACCTTTGGTGAAAGAATCGTATGGATCATTGTTCAGCAAGTCGCAACTTGTGAAGAGCACCATACCAGCCATCAAACTTAAAATTATCTTTTTCATAACTGTATTCAATTTAGTTAATAGTTAATAGTTAATAATTAATATTTATTCATCGATAGTGTTAAACATTAATTACAGTGTTACTTGCAAACCGAATGAATACGAACGCATGAGAGGCTCGGTACGACCGTATGTACCATTGCCGAAGCCACCAGTACCGCTACCTGAAGAAACCTCAGGGTCGAAACCGTATTGTGCGGTATGGTTGATGAGGTCAGCCAAGTTGTTGAAAGAAGCGTAGATACGTACTTTCTCGATAGTTGCCTTGCGAGTCCACTTTTGTGGCAAGGTGTAACCAACGGTCAAGTTCTTCAAACGGAGATATGACAAATCCATCAAATATTTATCTTGTGGATAGAAGTTGTTGCAACCAATAGCTGTAACGTTAGCACCTGGAACACCTTGACCAGCGTTACCTGGGTACATACGTGGATAAGCAGCAGTTTGATCGATGATACCAGCAGCATAGTCAGCCTCGGTAACATAGTCTGTTTGCCATGCGTAGATAGCGTCAGCACCACGAGTCAAAGGCATAACGAATGCAGAAGGAGACCACATATCACGTTTACCTACACCTTGGAAGAAGAGGTCAATATCGAAGCCCTTCCACTCTGCACCAAGACGGAATGAGTATTGGTAGCGTGGAGTCTCGTTACCAATCTTCACGAGGTCACCGTGGTTGTTCTTGGTACCAGGAGCAAGACCCTCTGGGTTGTTCTCAGCATCGTCAACTGCATAACCCCAGTTGATAACACCGTCACCGTTTTGGTCAACGAACTTAACGTCACCAGGACCATAAACGAATGAGCCCTTCTCCAAAGCAGTTTGATCTGCTACGCCGTCAGCATATGAGCCATCAGCATTGAAGTCCTCGAATGTGAAGTAACGATCAGTCTCGAAGCCCCAGATCTCACCATACTCTTTACCTGTATATTTGGTATTGGTTTGATCTTGAGAATCCCATTGAGTGATAGTAGCCTTGTAGTCAGCGAGGTTGAAGTTAGCGTGGAGAGTCAAGTTGTCAGCATCACGGAAGGTGTGGCGCCAATCAATATTCAACTCCCAACCACGAGTGCGGAGAGAACCAGCGTTCTCATAAGCTGCACTTGCACCGAGTACTTGAGGCAATGCTTGACCTGGAGCCAACATACCAGTAGTATTACGCTCATACCAGTCGAAGTTTACGTTCAAGTCGTTGTTCAAGAAACCGAGGTCGATACCTACGTTAGTAGTAGCGATAGTCTCCCATGTAAGGGTTGGATCGACCATCTTAGGAGTGCCGAAGTAGTCATATTTGCTTGAGCCTGTACCCAACCAGCTAACACCGTTAGTAGTCTTAGACATAGTCTCGAGGAACATGTTGCTACCAATTTCTTGGTTACCGATAACACCATAAGATGCGCGGAGCTTCAAGTTAGAAACATACTCCTTAGCTGCTTGGAAGTAACCTTCCTCACTGATACGATAACCTACAGAACCTGATGGGAAGAATGCCCATTGTGTATGAGTTGGGAACTTGCTTGAACCATCGTAACGACCGCTCAACTCCAACAAGTAGATACCCTTGTAGTCATAGTTGATACGTGCGAACACACCAGCAGAACCGCTGTGGCTGTGGCTGTGGCTATAGCTGTAGTCCTCTGAACAGAGTGCGAGCTCTGGGAGGTTCTCATCTTGCATACCGTGACGCTCATAGTACAAGTACTCATACTCGCTCTTATCCATGTTAGCACCAACCATTACGTTGAGGTTGTGACCGCTCCAAGAACCATTGTAGTTCAAGAACATGTTAGCTACGTGGTTGTAGTAGTGAGTATTCTCAGTCTCGATGAAGGTAGATGTATTGATCTTACCGTGAGTAAAGTTCTCACCGAAGAGTGACCATGTATTCACGAGATCCTCGCTATAACCTACGCCTTTGTAACGACCAGCGCGATAGGTGAAGGTATAGTCACCATTGAAGGTCAAGCCCTTAGCAAGGTTCAACTTGATGAAACCACCAGCACGCATGTTCATACGTTTCTTATAAGTGTCACCACCCTCGCCGTCAGGACCAGCAGCTGCCTTACGGAAGCCAATCATTTGACGACCATCAAATTGGTTGCCATCAGCATCCTCGAAGTAACCATAAGGACCGAAGAAAGAACCCCAGCGCCATACGTATTGGTATGTACCCTGGCCGCGAACATAAGGATAGGTATAGATACGGTGTTGCAAGTTGAAGCGAGCACCTACCTCTAACCAGTTATTAACCTTAGTAGAAAGGTTTACAGTAGCGTTGAACTTATCCATCTTGTCAGGATTGAAGTTCATCAAACCTTGTTGGTGGTTGTAACCGAGAGACATATAGTAGTTAGTCTTACCAGAGTTACCAGAAACAGAAAGGTTGTGTTGTTGGCTTGGAGTAGCATTGTTAAACATGATACCAGCTACGTCCCAGTCAGCATAGAAACCATTCTCATCCCAATCCAAACCGTAAATCATCTTACGATATGGAGACTTGCCATTCTTAACACCAGCAGCAGCACCTTCTGCAGAGTTAGCCCAGTCAAGCCATCTTTGAGCACCAGTCAAGAATGCATCTGTATCAAGATACATACCAAAGAGCTCAGAAGCCAAACCTGCACGCTTGTTAGCGTCTGTCAAAGCAGTAGCTTGTGCGATTACGTCTGGATACTCTGGAAGAGCAGTAGCGTGGCTCCATGCAAAGTTATTGTTGTAAGTTACAGAAACCTTCTCTTGTGTCTTAGCAGTTTTGGTAGTTACCAATACCACACCGAAAGCAGCGCGTGTACCGTAGATAGCGGTAGAAGAAGCATCTTTCAATACAGAGATAGACTCGATGTCGTTAGCATTCAAGTAACCCAAGTTCTCCACAGGCACACCGTCCACAATGTAGAGAGGTGTAGAAGTACCGCTGTTTGACAAGGTACCAATACCACGGATTACTACGGTTGGGTCTGAGTTCAACTCACCATTGGCATTGGTGATAGTCAAACCTGGCACAGCACCTTGCAATGCTTTAGCCACATCAGACTCAGTCTTAGATTCAAGGGTTTTTGACACATCCACAGATGTTACAGCACCGGTCAGGTTCGCTTTCTTTTGTGTACCATAACCGATTGCCACTACCTCATCAAGAACTTGAGTGTCCTCTTTGAGCATAACAACCATGTCTTTGTGAGCGCGAACTTCTTGATCCTTGTAACCTACGTAAGAAACTACGAGGGTAACGTTTGGCTCAACGCTAAGAACGAAAGCACCATCCAAGTCGGTAATTGTACCATTGGATGTACCTGCCTCTACAACGCTGGCACCTACAAGAGGTTCACCATTAGCATCAACTACCTTACCTACTACTGAAATAGGAGCAGCCATAGCACTGATGCTAACCAACGACATTGCAAATACTGCAAATGTCATGAGTAGGCTACGAAAGCCATTCTCTTTGTGTTTGTTCATCATAACGTTTGTTTTGTTAGTTAATATTATGTGGGATTCTCACCCACGTTGTTTTGTTTGTTTTATTGTTTTGTTTGCTTAATAGCCTATCCCCTTTTGCGCAATCTTTTTCCCACTTTCGAAGTCCCCTTCCTCGCGCGTATATATATAAGGTGTACTGAAAAAAGAGTTGCACATAACCGGTCGTTTTTCTGCTCCATTTTGGTACTTACACAGTACTGCACTCTTATTTCGGGTACAAAGTTACTACTTTTTTTTTATTCACACAAATATTTTTCTAAAAAAAAATACAAAAATAACAATTTAATTTATGCAATAGCAATATATATGTTTAACAACATATTTTTAGAAACATTTAGTATTTCGATTAACAAAAATAACGTTTCGTTTGTAGTATTTAGCGTAGAAATTGCAGCCGATTTATCTACTTAAAAGATAGGTGTATTTTTGTGCAAAATTTGGCAGCAAAGAAAGGGCTGTTCTTTAAGGTTGTAGTTAGGTAATTTAGAACAAAACTTCATTTTAATCACAGGATCTGAGTCCCAATCAACGAAATTACGATTCAATCCCTCCACCACCATAGCGGAGATAAAAAAAGAGCGTAGCCATTGACTACGCCCTCATTATTGATTAAGCAACTGATTACTCAGCAGCCTCTTCTGCCTTAGCAGCTTTCTTGGTAGCTTTCTTTGCTGGTTTCTCAGCAGCTGCCATAGAAGCGTGCAAGTCAGCCAAAGCACCTAAATCACCAAGAGTGGTTTTCTCCATCTTTGGCAACTCTGGTTGTGCCTCTTTCTCCTTCTTAGCCTTCACCTCTTTAACAGGAGCCTCTTTGCGCTCCTCCCAAGTGCGGAGGTGAGAGAGAAGGATACGCTTAGCGTCACGGTTGAACTCAATAACCTTGAAGCTCATTGTGTCACCTACTGCAACAGCAGACTTATCCTCTTTCAAAAGATGACGTGCAGTGCAGAAGCCCTCAACGCCCTCTTCCAAAACAACAGTAGCACCCTTATCGGTAAGCTCAACTACTTTACCCTCAACGATAGTCTCTACGCCGTACTTAACAGCGAGCTCCTCCCAAGGATTATCCTCGAGTTGTTTGTGACCCAAAGAGAGACGACGGTTCTCCTTATCGATCTCGAGAACAACCACCTCGATCTCAGCACCGATTTGAGTAAACTCATTAGGGTGTTTGATCTTCTTGGTCCAGCTCAAGTCGCTGATGTGGATCAAGCCATCTACGCCCTCCTCGATCTCAACAAATACACCGAAGTTGGTGAAGTTGCGAACCTTAGCGAAGTGACGTGTACCTACTGCATACTTGGTGTCGATAGCCTCCCAAGGATTGTTCTTGAGTTGCTTCAAACCGAGAGACATCTTGCGCTCGTCGCGGTCGAGGGTCAAAATAACAGCCTCGATCTCTTGACCAACCTTCAAGAAGTCATTTGCAGAACGGAGGTGTTGGCTCCAGCTCATCTCACTAACGTGGATAAGACCCTCTACACCAGGAGCAACCTCTACGAATGCTCCGTAGTCAGCCATCACAACTACCTTACCTGCGATCTTATCACCTACCTTAATGTCAGCACCAAGTGCCTCCCATGGGTGAGGAGTAAGTTGCTTCAAGCCGAGAGCGATACGCTTCTTCTCATCATCGAAGTCAAGGATAACCACGTTGATCTTGTCACCCTCTTTAACGATCTCGTTAGGATTGCTAACGCGACCCCAGCTGAGGTCAGTGATGTGAATCAAACCATCTACGCCACCAAGATCCATGAATACACCGTATGGCATAACTGCCTTAACAGTACCCTCAAGTACTTGACCCTTCTCGAGGTGAGAGATAATCTCTTTGCGTTGGTTCTCGAGCTCAGCCTCAATAAGTGCCTTGTGAGAAACAACTACATTGCGGAAGTCAGGATTAACCTTAACAATCTTGAACTCCATTGTTTTACCAACGAAGATGTCATAGTCGTGGATAGGCTTAACGTCGATTTGGCTACCTGGCAAGAATGCCTCTGTACCCAATACATCAACGATCATACCGCCCTTAGTACGGCACTTAACATAACCCTTAACCACTTCGTTGTTGTCAAGAGCCTCATTAACGCGATCCCAGCTACGAGCAGCGCGAGCCTCTTTGTGAGAAAGTACCAATTGACCGTTCTTGTCCTCTTGGCTCTCTACATATACCTCAACGGTATCACCCACCTTCAGGTCTGGGTTGTAGCGGAACTCTGCAGCTGGAACAATACCATCTGATTTGTAACCTACGTTAACAACTACCTCACGTTTGTTAATAGAAATAACAGTACCTTCAACTACCTCTTGGTCCTTAATGGCATTAAGAGTAGCGTCGTACTTCGCAAGAATTTCTTCGTTTTGTTTGCCTTGAGCTTCGTTCTCAAATGCCTCCCAGTCGAAGTTCTGGAGTGAAAGATTTTCTGCCATAATTAGCATTTTTTAGACCGCGACTATGTCGCTGTTAGATGTTAGATTGGCTTTGCCTGTTAGATCGCTTCGCTGTTAGACTCCTGTATCCATCAGCCCAAAGGGCGGTCTAACAATGCAATGGTCTAAACTCTCACAGCCCTTTAAGGGCGGTCTGAATTTAAAAAGTTAAACATTCAATTCTGCTTTTTTCTCGCGCGAGCGAACCTTATAATATGGCCTGCCCACAAAAAAGCGCGCAAAGGTACAACTTTTTTTGTATATATGCAAATATTTTTGTACTTTTGCAGCGATTTTGTGAATTTTATACTAAAACCCGATACAATTATGTCAAAACACATTTGGAAATTTGCCAATATAGGTGGCAACACGCGTGTAGTCATCACCAATGGCAAAGACATTCAGCACTTGGCTGAGTTGGACGAGAAGCTATGGGCAGTACTGGCATGCCCCGTTTCAGGATTGGAGATTTCAGACGAGAGTTTGAAACATATGGACGATAACGGCGACCAGAAGATACATATCGCGGATGTCGTTCGCACCGCTCAATGGTTGTGTCAAGTACTGCGCGACCCACAAGTGCTTTTTGAGGGCAAAGCCGCCTTGGCCTTGACCGATATTCAGGACGAGGCCTTGCTCGCTGTAGCCACTCCGTTGGCTACGGATGGCGTGGTTACTTTAGATGCAGTCAAAGCAGCCATTGCTGGTGCAACGATTGAGGCACAAGCCGTACCCGCAGCCCCATACGCAGCAGACGTGATAGCTGCCTACAAAGCATGCAAGGATAGTTACACCACCTACTACCAAACAGCCAAGTTGCAGGCATTGGGTTTGGCTACCCTACCCGCGGATGCCGCAGCGCCAGGAATGGAGGAGGAGAAGTTTGTCGAAATGGGCAAGCAAATAGCAGACTATGAGGCAGGTAAAGCAGCCGCAGAAGCAGCTAATGCAGCCGCTTTGGCAGCCGCCAAAGCGCAATTCCAACCTTTGGAGAAGTTGCTCCTACTCTGCCGCGATTATGTCACCTTGCTGCGCAACTTCGTGTCCTTCCAAGACTTCTACGCCAAACGTGCCAAAGCGCTGTTGGGACGTGGTGCGGACGATGAATCGCCTTGGGCTATCTTCCAAGCAGGTACCTTGGTCATTGATCAACGCGCATGTAACCTCTGTCTGAAGGTCAGCGATATGGCGAAACACAATACCCAAGCATCTGACAGCGGTATGTTCCTCATCTACTGCAACTGCAAGCACCACGCTACAGGAAAAACAATGCAGATTGTGGCAGCCATGACCGTGGGCGATATTCGCAACTTGAAAGTAGGCAAAAACGCCCTCTTCTACGATCGCCAAGGACAAGACTGGGAAGCAGAGGTGGTGAAGATCATTGACAACCCTATCTCTATTGGTCAAGCCTTCTGGAGCCCTTATCGCAAATTGGGCGAATGGGTGAGCGGACTGATTACCAAATCGGCTGCCGAGAAAGAGAAGAAGTCATTTGCAGATTTGACAACCAAATTGCAAACGACCCCTGCAACAACCTCAAACAAGCCAGCACAGCCAGCACCATTCGATATTGCTAAGTTCGCAGGTATCTTTGCTGCCATTGGTATGGCGGTGGGATATATCGGCAGTTTCTTGACCGATTTGGCAACCGGTGTAAAGAGCATTGCCCTCACAGCATGGTGGGCGCTACCAGTAGCCATCATCTCGCTTCTATTGGTCATTAGCGGTCCATCTATGGTTTTGGCATGGATGAAACTGCGCAAGCGCAACTTGGCTCCGCTCTTGAACGCCAATGGTTGGGCGATTAACGCGGATGCTATAGTGAACGTGCTGTTTGGCAATACGCTGACCGAACGCGCGCAATACCCTATCATGAAACTAAAAGACCCTCATGCTAAAAAGAAACAACTCGGCAAAGGCGGCAAATGGGCTATTGCCGTGGCAGCCGTCATATTGGGCATAGCCATCGCCATTGCAGTGCTCTACCTATGCGGTCTGCGCGTATGCGCTTGCTTTGTATAGGCGAGAGGCGAGAGGCAAAAGGTTAGAGGCGAAAGGCGAGGATAATAAAAAGCGTTCCCAAGTGGGAGCGCTTTCTTTATCTAGTTATGCTAGTAGTAATAGTTGAACTAGTTGGGCTAGTTATACTAGTTAGTTCAAATCGTATCCGTAGTGGCGAAGGCGGGTTTGTGAACTACGCCAGTCCTTGTCCACCTTGACAAAGAGTTGCAAGAAAACGGGTTTACCAAAGAAGGCTTCTATCTCTTTTCTCGCTTGCGTGCCGACGCGTTTGAGGGCTTTACCGCCCTTACCAATAATAATGCCCTTCTGGCTATCACGCTCCACAAAGATGACTGCACCAATGCGAATGATACCCTCTGGGTGTTGCTCATCAGGCTCCTCATCGTGGAACGTCTCGACCTCTACTTCAACACTATAAGGAATCTCCTTATCATAGTTCAAGAGAATCTTCTCGCGGATCATCTCGTCCACAAAGAATCGCGAGGACTTGTCGGTCAGTTGGTCTTTGGGGAAGAAGGGCGGACACTCGGGCAACGCCTCGCGGATAGCCGCAAAGAGTTGGTCGGTGCCAAAACGTTGTTGCGCCGAGATAGGAAAGACCGTTGCCTCGGGCAATACGCGATGCCAGTACTCCACCAACTGCTCCAAAGTCTCTTGGGTAGTAAGGTCAATCTTGTTGATAATCAGAAAAACTTTGGCCTTTATGCGCTTCACCTTGTCGAGGAAGTCTGCGTTTTTGTCGGGGTTGTCCTGTACATCGGTCACATAGAGCAGTACATCGGCATCCACAAGAGCCGAACGCGAGAACTCGAGCATCTGCTCCTGGAGCTTATAGTTGGGTTGCAGCACACCTGGGGTGTCGCTATACACCATTTGGAAGTCATCGCCATTGACGATACCCATAATACGATGGCGAGTGGTTTGCGCCTTCGAGGTAATAATCGAAAGGCGCTCGCCCACCAAGACGTTCATCAATGTGGACTTGCCCACATTGGGATTGCCTACTATATTTACAAAACCTGATTTGTGCATTAGTTACTAAATAAACGGGATTTAGAGAGTTTGGTTATCTTGCCATATTTGGCTTGGATCTGCTTTTGGTCAATGAGCTTAGGATCGCCCATAATCAATATAGTGATAGGTTTACCTTGAACACGCGATTGATAGAACGACAATATGTTATCAAAAGTCAAACGTTGAATATCACGCACTTGCAACATAGCAGGATCTACTTTATAACCCATCAGCATATTAGAAGTCAGTCGTTGGCTCTTACTGCGGAAAGTAGGTTTATTGGACAATACCGATTGGCGCAAAATAGTGCGGATATTCTCAATAGTCTCAGGGTATTGTGGCATAGAATCCAACAGGCTCATATACACATCTATCGCATCTGCCACCTTGTCGGACTGTGTACCTACATAACCGACGAACTTGGTCATTTGTCCTTGTTTAGGAGGGCGAGAGAAATGTCCATAAGCAGAGTATGCCATAGAACGTTTTTCGCGAATCTCGTTCATCACGAGGCCCGAGAAGCCGCCACCAAAATACTCATTGAAAGCCATATAACTTACCGCATCCTTCACATTGTATGGCTCGCCATCAATGAGGAAATACACCTTAGCTTGTTGCATGCTGGCATCAGGCAAGAAGTAAATCTTATTCTCCGTGATAGGCACTATAGGGCGCTCCACTGGTGAGAGAGTAGGACGTACATTTTGATTGATAGACAACTTGGTATAAAGGATATTCTTTACCTCCAAGGCAGGCAGCGCACCTGCATAGTGAATCTCTAACTCATAGTTTTGGATTTGGTGCAAGACACCCTCCAGCTGCGCTGGGGTCAGTTGTATCACATCCTCCATGAGCAGTGGGCGCTTAATGTAAGGAGAGTTCTCACCATAGCGCACATAGTCGAAAGCAGCATCCGCCACAATGTCGGTATTGCGTTGCTCCACTTGGCGAGCAGAATACTCTTGACCCTTAATATTGTTAATGAGCATATCGTTCTCTGAGTCGAAATTAGGCAAGCAGAGGTGCAAGTTCACCAGTGAAACAATCTCCTTGAGATTCTCCTCGTTGCCCTCTACATCCACGTAGAAGTAGTTTTCGCTCACGGAGTAGCTGCACTTACCGCCCAACTTAGCCAACTGCGCGCGGAACTCAGCAGGCTTCAAACCAGGTGCGCCCTTAATGCCCGACATATTCATCAACGAAGCAGCGTACTCCAACAGCGGTTGCTCGTAGGTACCAATACCATATTTGAGGCGAAGCGAGAAGATATGGTTCTTGGTGTTAGGTGTGCAATACACACTAACGCCCTCGTAGAAAAGATCTTGGTCAATGTCAGAGAAGTCAATGAAGGTAGGAGCGAGTTTGCCAGCAGGGATAGAGTCAAAGTATTGGCAATATGCCGACTCGCCCTTTGGAGACTCCAACGATTTAATCTTTGGTTTAGGCAGTTTATCTTTCTTAGGTGTACCCTCCTCTATCTCAAAGACTTTCTTAGGTGCGCCCAGGTACTTCTTGGCTGCATTCTTAAGATCATCCATGGTGATAGCAGCCACTTGCTCCTTGAGTTGCAACATCTCCTCAATCGGCTGTTGGTAGGTAAACGCATTCTGCAAGAGTTGTACCTTCATCTCTGGATACTCCATCGTGCGGTCAAACTCTTGGTAAAAGTTCTGGCGAACAGCTTCCACCAACTCCTCGGTAATATTACCGCTTACCAATTGTTGGATAGCCTCATTGACCAGTTTCTCGGTCTCTTTGAGGGAGGTATATGTCTGAGTCTCTGCGTCCATATAAGGCACAGCCACCACGAGGAAACGACCTTGGTCACGGCGTACATCATTCACGGCGCCTGCGTACATGAGTTTATTGTCCAAGGTGAGTTCATCCAACAAACCAATTTGCATAGAGTTAGAGAGGATCTCGCCCAAGAAATCCAGTAGCAACTCATCCTTATCGCCAACAGGTACACCATTGTACGCGATATACAACTCTGGCATATAGCCGAGTTTCGCGCTGTAACGCTCATCCTGCTCGAAAGCGGTAGTAGGATACTGTGTACGCGCTGGCAGAGGACGTGCCTCAAGTTTACCGAAGGTCTTCTCAATCAAAGGTTTGGTAGATTCAATATCGAAGTCACCTACCAAGATAAGTGCCATATTGTTAGGCACATACCAGGTATGGTAGAAGTCTATGAGCTGACGCAGTTTGGGATTCTTCAAGTCCTCTGGATAGCCGATAATGTCGCGCGCGTAGGCATGTCCCTCGTAGAGTTTGCCAAAAATGAAGTTGCGCGAGTGGGTAGAGTTGTCATCAAGGTACATGTTATACTCCTCGAACACGTTCTCCAATTCGGCTTGGAAAGAGCGGAAGACGGGGTTGGTCAAACGGTCTGCATACAAAGTGAGCCAACGCTCCATTTGATAAGCGGGGAAAGAGTTCATGTAGCATGTCACATCGTATGCGGTGAAAGCATTCAGGCCTTCGCCGCCAATGCCTTGTACTAAGTTCGAGAACTCATCCGTTGCTGCATACTTGGCTGCCTCGAGCGATACCTCATTAATGCGCAGTTGTACTTCCTCGCGTGCCTTCGCATCGGTAGTGAGTGCGAGGGTATCATAGAGGGCAATGATTTGCTCGTAGAGCGGTTGCTCTTTCTCCCAATCCAGTGCACCTATGCGGTCGGTACCCTTGAAGAGCATGTGCTCCAGGTAGTGTGCGAGACCCGTAGCATTGGCTGGTTCATCGATTGAACCCGCGCGGGTGACAGTCCAACCCTGTACATCAGGTTGGTCGTGGTCTTCCCACAAATAGACGGTCAAACCATTGTCCAATTGATATTGAACAAAATCATCATTTTGTGCCCAAGCCGCCAATGCTAGACACAAACAGATTAAACTGATAAATACTCTTTTCATATATTCTTGCCTTTATTCTTGCCCTTATTCTTGCCTTTATTCTTGCCTTTACACCTTACACCCTACACTCTACACCATATTACCACTCCAGCAACACTTTGCCACATTGACCGCTGCACATAATATCGAAGCCCTTTTGGAAGTCATCGAAGTGGAAGCGATGGGTAATGACTGGACTCAAGTCCAATCCACCCAAGAGCATTTGCTCCATCTGATACCAGGTCTCCCACATACGGCGACCGGTTATACCCTTAATGGTCAAAGCGTTAAAGATAATATCCGACCAGTTTACTTTCGTATCGCTTGGCAAAATGCCCAATTGTGCAATATTCGCACCTTTGTACATGTGCGCAATCATATCGTTGAACGCTGCAGGTGCACCCGACATCTCCAGACCAATATCAAAGCCGCGGATACCCAATTGCTTCATAGCACCTTCTACGGTCTCGCCTTTCGAGCCATTCACAGTAATAGTCGCACCCATCTTCTTGGCAATTTCGAGGCGTTGCTCGTTGAGGTCGGTTACGACAATATTCTTCGCTCCCGCATAGCGGCAAATACCTGCAGCCATCGTTCCAATCAAGCCTGCACCTGTAATGAGCACATCCTCGCCCAAAAGAGGGAATGCGAGGGCAGTATGGGTTGCATTGCCAAATGGATCCATGATAGCCGCGAAGTCATCTGGAATCTCAGGACGTACATGCACGATATTGCTCTCAGGGATAGCCACATACTCTGCGAAGGCACCATCTTTGCCCATAATACCGACTGAGATCGTATTCTCGCAAACGTGACCCATGCCACGGCGGCAGTTGCGGCAAGTGCCGCAGACGATATGGCCTTCGGCAGTCACGCGGTCGCCCACTTTCACACCACGCACACCAGGTCCAACCTCTACGGCTACACCGACGAACTCGTGGCCCATAATGTATGGCGGAGTGCAGTGGCTTTGTGACCACTCGTCCCATTTGTACATGTGCAAGTCGGTACCGCAAATAGCGGCTTTGGTGACCTTAATGAGCACATCGTTGACACCTACTTGAGGCATAGGTACCTCTTCCATCCAGAGCCCAGGCTCTGCATAACGTTTTACTAAGGCTTTCATATAAAACTTCGTTTTTGACCGCTTCGCTGTCAGATGTCAGACCGTTTCACTGTTGGAACGCTCACTTCGTTCGCTGTCAGATTTCTTGGGTCTTTCAGCCCAATGGGCGTTCTGACAACGCAGTGGTCTATTTATATTTTTCAATTTGGGCGCAAAGGTAGTGAAAAATCACGAATTATGCAAGAGTTTGTTGTATTTTTTGCGGGTTATTCTGCTACATGTATTGAATATAGGCTTGTTGTTCGGTAAGTGACGGGAATAGATTTTCCTCGACATATCGTTGAAAGGACTTCGGGAGAAAAATGGTTTGCAGTTTGTCGCAGCACAAGAATACGGATCTGCCATAGCGTTCGAGGTATCGCACTGGCATGGTGCAGGTGGTCAGTTGACTACAAAAAGCAAATGCAAAATCTTCCACACATATTAGTTCCTTACTCAGCACCACAGATTGCAGGCTTGTGCAGTTGAAGAAAGCCATTTTTTGGATCACCTGCACATGTTGCAGGTTGATAGATTGCAGTCCAAAGCAGGTGGCAAAAGCGTTCTGGCTAATCCATTTAGTTTGTTCCGTTAACTCCACAGCAGTCAAGTGAGTGCAATGAGAGAAGCAATATGCAGGAATGATTTTGACCAAGGCGGGGATACGAACATGTTGGAGCTGTCTGCAAAAGCAAAACGCATTCTTCTCAATCGTGCATATCGTATCAGGCAGCGATATGGTTTGCATTGGGCAGTTCTTGAAGGCATATTCGCCTATGCGTTTCATCGTATAATTCTCACCATTGTGTGCTATTTGCTCTGGAATAACGATATGCGTTGCTTGTGATTGGCAGGTCAGCACAGTAGCGGACTTGGCTTGCTCGTGGAGGATATATGTGATGTGGTCTAAAGAAATGGTAGTCATAAGGTTAGGTTGTTATAGATAGGGTTCTTACGGATGGTGAGGGTCATACAGTTTTTTTCTGAGCATGGCGGCTTTGATGCCTGTGAGGTTGGTCGCATAGTGGAGCAGTGTAGTGTCATCCCAAGCTGTTTTTTCGCGCAAAGGTGCGAGGTTGGTCTGGATGGTTCGGTGTGCCTCTTGCAGCAGCGAGATAGGCACTTGGCATTGATAATCTCCCATTTGCACAGCTATTGTATCTGCTGCTAATGGTATATCTATGCTTTGCTCCAATCTATATTCGCCACTGCTGCTATCGTGAACCCAGTACTCCAAGGTGAGTTGGTTATCCGTAGCGGGCAAGGCATAGATCAGTGACTGAATATGCGAGCGCTTTGCCCACTCTAAGAGTCGGTATGGAGATGGGTTGATGAGTAAGGTGTAAGGTGTAGGTGGCAAGGTGTAGTTCATCGGACACATGCGTAACAGTCCTTCGCGAACGATCTGTGGGGTACGATGGCTTTTGGCTGCACGGCGGTAGGCACAGCGGCTATGCGGAGCATCGGGATAGAAATGTTCGGGATCAACGATGGCTACACTGGCGATATAGCTACGGCAGCCATCCAACAGAAGTGCTTGGTCAAAGTTCAGGGGCATAGGGTGATATTTTCTTGTTTAGAGATATAACTGAGGACATCATCCCAAGTAGGGAAAGCAGGAGAATGGATCTGAATATGTTGGCCATGGAAATCCTTAGCACCATTTTTTGGAGAATCATCAATGAGGTAATCGCCCCTATTGAGATCCTTGTGGTGACTGAAGATTACATTTTTGTAGGCAGTAGGCAGATACTGCTTAACCCATAGTATCTTCTCGTATAGGGAGTGTGGATTGCTCCAAGGGGCTGTGGAGAGGATATATACATAAAAATGTGCTGCTAGTTTATTATATGCTTCAATGGCGCCAGGTATTGGTTGTAGTTTTTCAAAGAAACCCTGGATATGCTTTGCGTCCTTTGGATCTATATTCATTTCTTTGGCCATGCCAAGATAATCAGCCAAGGTATTATCTAAATCAATATAAATGATTTTTTTCATAGTGATAAATTATTTAATCTTCATCATTGTAGTCATCATCGTCTGATGTAAAAAATATTGCTTTTACAAATGTCACTACGTATAGTAGTAAGAGTAAAGCCATTAAATATCCCATAGGAGGAACGGCTACAATCACACAAATCGTGACAGCTATAGCGAAAATGAGAAAACAAATAGCCTTGAACCAGTCCCATGCACTGTGCTTATTGAACCAAATGGCGGAGTCTGCACGGAGAGATTTGGGGAATTGGTACAGAGCTATTATCATTCCCACAACAAAGGCAATGCCTAAAATAATAAGTAATATTTTCATGATTTTTACTATTAAGAATACAAAATCCAACTAGCAATTGCTGCAATCGCAACAAGTGCATAAATGATATATTGGTAAATTTCCTCTCTTTTTTCTTTTTCTCTGCGCTTTTCGTTTCGCAATTCGCATAAACCTCGCGCAATCATATTTCCATTGTCAGATGCTGCGTAGTACCATTTCCACATCATTTTTTTGTTTTTCTCTACTCCTGTACCATCTTGATAGCAGAGTGCAAGGAAGTATTGCGCATCTGCGTGTCCTTGCTCTGCGGCTTGCTCAAAACAGAGGAAAGCATTGGTATAATCTTGGGTTTTGTAATATTCTCTACCTTTTTTGTAAAGTGCAGATGGAGTAGATTTAGTTTTTTTATTGGCCACTGGCGCCTCTTCTTGGCTCATGTGGTACCATTTTTCGGCTTCTTTAAGGTCAATCTCCACTCCTACGCCAAACTCATAACTATGTCCCAATTCTGCTTGTGCTTCTTGGTGCCCCTGCTCTGCAGCCTTGCGTAGCCATTGCACCGCTTCACGGGTGTTTTGGTACTCGCCCGGCATCTTCAATGCAGCTCCCAGTTCGTATAGTGCTTCTGCATGTCCTTGCTCAGCTGCTTGGCGATATAGTTCAAGGGCTTTGGCAGTATCGGACTTTTTGCCGTTCTTTCCGTAGTAATACTCTTCTGCTCTTTGATAGATAGCATCTAGTTGTGTTTTGTTCATTTTCATAATTTATTTCTGTCAGGTATTAGTCTAAATAGTCATCAGAGTTCGTTTTGTAGCTGTCTTTGTTGGCGATTACCACTCCATGCTTTTCAAAGAAGTTGATGTGCCAATCGGGGGCATCGTCTATGACATAGGTAGCCATTTGCAGGTCTGCAGGCGCGAGAGTCTTGATTAGTTCAAGTATGGCGGTAGCATATCCTTGTTGGCGCACATCTGGGCTGACATGAAAATTCTCTAGCCAAACGTCATATTCTCTGAAATGGATGCAACCGTGCAATACGAGTAGTTGAGCAAAAGCATCACCGTTGCTCTCCATGATGCTGTAACAAGTGCCATATTCGAATGGCGCCTTGTGCGTAATAAATGTAGGTTTCATATTGTGTGATAATTGTTAAATTGTTATTAATCTTTTAAACACATATTAATATAGTATGTTTTTTGTAAAATTCAAAATAATACTCAAAAAATGATACTTTTTATTCGCTTATTCCTCTTTTATTTTACTTTCCAACCAATGCAGATAGGTTTGCCCGGCTTTGGCTAGTAGTGCATATTGCGCCAAATCTTGCATCTGTTCATCTTGCACAAAATTGAGCCATAGTTCTCGCTCTTGCTCCAATGCTATTTGGGTATCTGTGTCGGGATATTGCGCTGCGTGGTAGGCACGCATATCGGCATCCACACGATGGATATCCCACCCATCGCCCTGACGACGCAAGGATGCAATAAATCCAGGCAGCTGAAAATACTTACCGTCTATATCGTTGCTGGTAGCATCAGGAAATTCCAGTTCACTTTGGATGATGTAATATAGTCCCTCATACTGCATCACCCCCTTGTCTTGCAAATAGAACAGCATTGTGGGGGCGCCATGCCATTCGCCTTCTATGCGCAGCATATCGTGCTCGTAGCGGAAACTGAATACGCCTGTTAGACCACAATACGTATCGTCCTCGTCGAGCGAGAGCAGATATGCTGCACTATCATCAGGAGTGAGCAACAGGCTATAGTTGCGACCATCTACTTGAAACAACTCTACTCCTGTCTCGGAGTTCAATAGGGGCATCAGAGCCATGATCTCATCATGGATAGTTCTGCCAGGCTCGCCTTCGATGACGATGGATATGTTACCTACTACACTCATAGTTGTATGTTTTATGAATAACTTCTATAACTACTGGTAGACAAATTACCTACCAGTAGTTAGTTATGTTGCTACGCAATGTAATCTACAGGGCTCTGCCCGATCTACAGCGCAGCGATCTATCAACTATATCTCCACATCGCCATCTGTACAATGGACTACTGTTGTTGGTAATGATTCATTCCACCCAGATACTAATTGGATTTTCTCCCATTGTGCCTTCGTGCCATTGAATGTGATGGAGGTAAGAGATTTGCAATAGCGGAAAGCACCCTCTCCAATACTCGTCACACTATCGGGGATAACAATAGAGGCAAGGGAAAAGCAATCCTCGAAAGCATACTTTTCAATACTCGTCACACTATCGGGGATAATGGTGTTCTGGCAACCGCGGATAAGTGTATTGGTCGCTGTGTGGATAATCGCGTTGCATTGCTCTCGACTATCATACACCGTATTACCTTCCGCTACTACCACAGAGGTAAGGGATTCGCAACCATCGAAAGCATACTTTCCAATACTCGTCACACCATCGGGGATAACAATGGAGGTAAGGGATTTGCAATTATAGAAAGCATAAACTCCAATACTGGTCACACCATCGGGGATAACAATGGAGGTAAGGGATTCGCAACCAGAGAAAGCCTCCTGTCCAATACTCGTCACACTATCGGGGATAACAATGGAGGTAAGGGAGGAGCAATAATGGAAAGCCTCCTCTCCAATACTCGTCACACCATCGGGGATAACAATGGAGGTAAGGTCGCAACCCCTGAAAACATATTTTCCAATACCCGTCACTCCATTTCCAATAACAATGGAGGTAAGAGAGGAGCACCAGCCGAAAGCCTCCTCTCCAATACTCGTCACACCATCGGGGATAACAATGGAGGTAAGGGATTGGCAACACGAGAAAGCATAATCTCCGATACTCGTCACACCATCGGGGATAACAATGGAGGTAAGGGATTTGCAATTATCGAAAGCACACCTTCCAATACTCGTCACACCATCGGGGATAACAATGGAGGTAAGGGAGGAGCAATCACGGAAAGCCCCCTCTTCAATACTCGTCACACGGTATATAACTCCCTCATGATTAATTTCTGAGGGAATATTTATTGTTTTTGGGCATCCAGAATAACCAATCACCATAGCGTGATGATTATGCATCAATAACCTATACACGATGTTTTTCAGCTCTATTTCGTGCGTTGGCTTTTGCTTTAACGAATCGCAACCCCTGAAAGCCTCATGTCCAATACTCGTTACGCTATCAGGAATAACAATTGATGTAAGAGATGAGCAACCAAAGAAAGCATACCATCCAATACTCGTCACACCATCGTGGATAACAATGGAGGTAAGGGAGGAGCAATCATCGAAAGCTTGCTTTCCAATACTCGTCACACTCTCGGGGATAACAATGGAGGTAAGGGAGGAGCACTCCTCGAAAGCTCTATCTGCAATACTCGTCACACTATCGGGGATAACAATGGAGGTAAGGGAGGAGCAACCAGAGAAAGCCTGCTCTCCAATACTCGTCACACTATCGGGGATAACAATGGAGGTAAGGGATTTGCAACCCACGAAAGCCCAACCGCGAATACTCGTTACACTATCGGGGATAACAATGGAGGTAAGGGAGGAGCAACCCGAGAAAGCACAATCTCCAATACTCGTCACACTATCGGGGATAACAATGGAGGTAAGGGAAGAGCAAACTTGGAAAGCATAATCTCCAATACTCGTCACACTATCGGGGATAACAATGGAGGTAAGGGAGGAGCAACCCGAGAAAGCATAATCTTCAATACTAGTTACGCTCTCAGGGATAGTAATAGAGGTAAGGGAGGAGCAACCAGAGAAAGCACCCCCTCCAATACTCGTCACACTATCGGGGATAATGGTGCTCTGGCAACCGCGGATAAGTGTATTGGTTGCTGTGCGGATAATCGCGTTGCATTGCTCTCGACTATCATACACCATATTACCTTCCGCTACTACCACAGAGGTAAG
>JBGVEG010000053.1:0-2601 GCA_045119955.1 Paludibacteraceae bacterium | reverse complement strand
TTAGTGTATGGTGTGTGGTGTAAAGTGTATGGTGTAAGGTGTAAAGGCGGGGCGGCGGAGCCGCATATTTCTTGCCTTTAACCTTTAGCCTTTAACCTCTAAACTATTTATTATTTGTGTGATTTGTTCCGTTTCGAGCAGGAATCCATCGTGCCCGAAGCGGGATTCGATTTCGTAATACTTGGCATCGGGGATATGTTTTGCCCACTCGCTGCTCTCGCATGGAGGGAATAATCCGTCCGAGGTGATGGATATGACAATGCTCTTGGCTTGTATCTGTGCCAATGCTGCTTTGACACCACCGCGATGGCGACCTACATTCTGACTATCCACGCAGTGGAGTAGGTAGTAGTAGGAGTAGGCATCAAAGCCACGTTTAATGAGTTTCTCACCTTGGTAGCGCTCGTAGGAAGCGGCACGACTGGCGAAGAGACAATCGTCATCGGTCTCGTATTGGGTGAGGTTGTAGCCATCAAAACTGCGGTAGGAGATGAGCGAAATAGCGCGTGCAGCTTCCAGTCCTTTGCGTCCACCATCAAGCGACTCGCAGGCGCGGAAAGTAGGGTCGGCCTCAAGTGCCATGCGTTGCACTTCCATCCATGCGCTCAGCCATGGCGACACGCGAGGTGCAGTAGCGATAAACGCTGCATGGCGAATGCGTTCGCCCTCCATAATCGCCCATTCGAGGGCATGGAAACCGCCAATGGAACTACCGATAAGCAAGTCCACATGCTCAATGCCCAAGTGCTCGCGCACCAAAGTGAAGAGGCGGGCTGTATCGCGGACGGTGAACTTGGGAAAATCGAGATATCCTTTTTGATTCGGGATTCGCGAGTCGCGATTCCCGAAATCTCTCGGTCCTGTGGTTCCATAGGCAGAGCCGAAGATATTGACGCAGACCACAAAGTCTTGGCTGGGGTTCACGCAGCAACCTTCGCCCACCATCTCTGGCCACCAATCGAGTGGATCGGAGTTGGCGGTTAGGGCATGGCAGAGCCATACTACGCGCTCGCCCTGTTGATAAGGGCGCTCTGATGTATGATAGACAATCTCGAGTTGGTCAAGCGTACCGCCTGCTTCGAAGGAGAAATTATGCGTTGTGAGCTTGTGTAAGTGCATGTTGAATGTCAGCTATTAGGTCATCTGCGTTCTCAAGACCGATACTGAGGCGCATCAGGTCAGGGTCGATACCCGCTGCCAGCAGTGCCTCGTTGCTAAGTTGGCGGTGGGTATGGGATGCAGGGTGAAGGATACAAGTGTGGCAGTCGGCTACGTGTGTCTCAATCGTCACTAATTGCAGACTGTCCATAAAACGATTGGCAAAAGCACGGTCGCCTTTCACAGCAAATGCCATGACGCCGCAGGAGCCATGAGGCATATACTTCTGTTGGCGTGCATGCTCGGGGTCGTTCTCCAGTTCGGGATAGCGCACCCATGCTATGTCGGGATGCTTCTCCAGCCACTGAGCGACCTTGTGTGCGCTCTCGCAGTGGCGAGGCATACGCACATGCAGGGTCTGCAATCCGAGGTGCAGATAGAAGGCGTTTTGTGGACTTTGGATCGAGCCCAAGTCGCGCATGAGTTGGGCAGTTGCCTTGGTGATATATGCCAGTTTACCGAATGCCTCGGTATAGCGCAGTCCGTGGTAGGACGCATCGGGCTCGGTGAGGCAAGTGAACTTGTCGTGCTGAGCTTCCCAATCGAAGTTGCCGCTATCCACAATCACACCGCCTACCTGTACGCCATGACCGTCCATATACTTGGTGGTGGAGTGGGTGACAATGTCTGCGCCAAACTCAAATGGACGGCAGTTGACAGGGGTAGGGAAGGTATTGTCCACAATCAGTGGCACACCATGTTGGTGGGCGATACCTGCTATGCGCTCAATATCTAAAATGCGCACATTAGGGTTGGAGAGTGTCTCGCCAAACACAAGTTTGGTGTTCGGACGGAACGCTGCTGCCCACTCCTCGTCGCTGGCATCTTGGTCAATGAAGGTAATCTCAATGCCCATCTTAGGGAAGGTCACGCCAAAGAGGTTGTATGTACCGCCGTAAATGCTGGTGGTCGTAATCATGTGGTCGCCCGCCTGGCAAATGTTGAAGCATGCGAAGAAGTTCGCCGCCTGACCAGATGAGGTGAGCATAGCCGCTACGCCACCTTCCATGGCAGCTATTTGCGCTGCGGTGGTGTCATTGGTGGGATTTTGCAGACGGGTGTAGAAATAACCCGAATCTTCGAGGTCGAAGAGGCGACCCATCTGTTCGCTGGTCTCGTACTTGAAGGTAGTACTCTGAATGATTGGCACTTGGCGAGGTTCGCCTTTGCCAGGATTGTAGCCTGCTTGTACGCAGAGCGTGTCAATATGTAGTTTCTTGTCCATAATCTATGAGATACTTTTACTAAAAAGTATAAAAGGGGCTGCAAAGGTACAATTTTTTTTTCGTATATACAATATTTTCGTAATAAATTTGCATGATTAAAAAAAAAGTAGTAACTTTGCAGCGCAAAATGATTTGATACTATGTTTACACCATCTGATCTTGCCCAATTAGAGGCGCGTGGTATTTCTGTAGAGAAAGCCGAAAAACAACTCCAGTC
>JBGVEG010000052.1:0-1595 GCA_045119955.1 Paludibacteraceae bacterium | reverse complement strand
ATTAATTGTGTACCATCTTGCAGGTGGAGAATCTCATCTTCCTCTGCGAACCAAAGACCTTGGTTAGCTTCGTTGGCAGCATACTCTTCTGGGGTACGAAAGAGTGATTTCCATGTGCCATGTGATTGCAATTCCAATGGGAATGCTTTGTTCAAATCCTCCGCAGTTGCATGAGGATACATTACTAAATAGGCATTCACAATACCCAAAGCGGTGCGATTTTGTGCTTTGCCATAAACGCGTACTTTACTTGCCATAATTGTTTTGTTTTTATTTATCACTATGTTTGTTGCCCGCAACTTCAGGACTACGGGCTATATCCTATGTCATTTATACTTGCGTATTGCAGAGAAAAATGTCGTTTTTTTTGCCCAAATGCTTGCGTATGTGAAATAAATGTAGTACCTTCGGACACTGCCTTGCCGAGCAATTGTTTTCACAAAAGCTCAAACTATTACTCAGCAATTCCCCCGTAGCTACGTTCGCTCAATGCAGCCCATACTCCAGCCGCACTCGCCTGTTTTGAAAAATACGGCTTCGCCTTATGAATCTGCCCCTCTGCATACTCTTATGAAAGCAAGCTTCCAACGAGTAGCAGAGAAGCTGCTTCAATAGATAAAATCTATTATTTTTCAAAAAAAGGCTCGCTTTACTTGCGTATGTGCATTTTTTGTTGTACCTTTGCACCCGAAATGGTGGTTTGTGTACCACCAAATAAGGTGTTTTTTATAGATTAATGATAAGAAGTTATGGCAAATACTAAATTAGAAACGGTATTAACACAGTGGCAAAATCTGCAACCATTAGCAGAAATTGATCGTGATAGATTGAGTCGTCGATTTACTATTGACTTTAACTACAATAGTAATCATATCGAAGGAAATACACTAACCTATGGTCAAACGGAATTGCTATTGCTCTTTGGAAAAATAGTAGGTGAAGCCAATTTCCGCGACTGCGAAGAGATGAAAGCAAGCAATGTGGGATTGCAAATGATGTTGGTAGAATCATCCGATAAGCAGCTTCCACTTACGCAAAACTTCATTCGCACCCTTCATCGCACATTGCTTCGAGAGGATTATACGGTTTATCGTATGTTGCCTGGAGGTGTACAAACGAGCTATGTGATTCATGCTGGACAGTACAAGACACGCCCTAATAGTGTGATTACTCGCTATGGCGATCGATTTGAGTACGCTTCTCCTGAAGAGACACCTGCATTGATGGCAGATCTAGTAGATTGGTACAATCATGCAGAACAAGAAGGCAAATTATCACCTATTGACTTAGCGATATTGTTTCACTATCGATATATTCGTATTCACCCATTTGAGGATGGCAATGGTCGTATTGCCAGACTGATGGTCAATTACATTCTTTCGCGCCATGGCTATCCGATGATTGTTGTACGCAGTCGTTTGAAACAAGATTATTTAGAAGCATTGCATCGTGCGGATTTGATTGTAGGTTCCACCCCTGCAGATGGTGCACATGCTTCACTCAAGGATATACGCCCATTCCATAAGTATATGGTAAATTTAATTTGCCACGAGATAGAAAATGATGTCCTGTTTGTAACGGAAAAAAGTAAAGAT
>JBGVEG010000051.1:0-16900 GCA_045119955.1 Paludibacteraceae bacterium | reverse complement strand
GTGGCAGTAGCGAACCAGGTATCGTGATGGTCAGTATCGACATCAATCAGAACGGGCTTCCCGACGATCCTTTCTACCAACTCGCTGGTAGCGAGTACGCTACACCATCCACGCAACACCAATACTCCCTCACCTACTATCACACATCAGCCAACCATACGCCTCAACCTGATAAGAAAAACTCCTTGACCGACACTACTTATATCCGTTGGAAAGACAATCAAAATCAATCGGGGTATCTGCATAAAAACACCTTCCATACGCAAGAGTATTTCCCTCAATGGCTAAAGGATTCCACGCTCACTTTTGTTGGTTCACGCCTGCCCGATAATGCATACGATCCCAACGGGAAAGGCGCATACTGGGTACAACAGCCCTTTGAGTACGGCTATGCCGACTGCCATCCTAACGATAGTATTGCTCGCTGTTCGTTTGATATTGAGTGGGCAGTTACTAATAATGGCAAGCCTATCCATTTGCCTTGTGTGGACTTTGTGCGCGTCTACACGGGTGTCTTCCAGCAATGCGGTTGGACAGGCGAAATCTCCACCGAAATATCCCACGCCCGTGACCTAAATATAAAAGAATAACCCTATGAAAAAAATATCTTTACATTCCTTGCTTCTCTGCACCGCGCTATACTGCATGTGCGCTTGTGGTACTTCGAGCAATATCGATGATTATAATGTAGCAGTTTACACTCCCACTCATGCTACTGGCTTCCGCATTATGGGTGCAGAGGGCAAACAGAGCACTATCATCCGTGTCACTAATCCATGGCAAAGCGCCAACGATGTAGAAACGATGCTCTTCATCGCTCGCGCAGGCGAGAAAGCGCCCGCGGGTTTTAGAGGTCAAGTCTTGCAAGGCGATGCCAAACGTGTTGTGTGCATGTCTTCCAGCCATATCGCTATGCTGGATGCTATTGGAGCGGTAGAAAGCGTTGTGGGTGTATCGGGCAAAAGTTTTATCACGAATCCCTATATCGTAGCCAACCGCCATTCCATTGCCGATGTAGGTTATGATGGCAATATCAATTTCGAACTCCTCGTCGCTCAGCAACCCGATATAGTGCTCCTCTATGGCGTTACGGGTGCTTGCACGATGCAATCCAAACTCGATGAATTGGCTATTCCCTACATATACATTGGCGAGTATGTAGAGGAAGACCCTCTTGGTAAAACCGAATGGGTCGTTGCCCTTGCCGAGATAGTTGGCTGCCGTGAACAAGGCATCAACTATTTCTCCGAGGTGCCTCTGCGTTACAATCACCTCAAGGCCATGGCTGCGGCTGCCACATCGACCCAACCCCGAGTGATGCTCAATACACCCTATGCCGATTCGTGGTTCATGCCTTCTACTACCAGTTACCTTGCACGCCTGATTGCAGATGCAGGCGGCGATTATATCTACAAGAAGAATACCTCCAACCACTCCCAGCCTATTGACTTAGAGGAAGCCGCTTTATTGACTACAGAGGCAGATTTATGGCTCCATGTAGAGGGTGTCGGTTCGTTGCATGATCTCTGCCTGCAATACCCTAAGTTTGCTAATATGCCTTGTGTGCAACGTGGAGAAATCTATAATTGCGATAGGCGCAGAGTCCTTGGCGGAGGCAATGACTATTGGGAGTCGGGTGTCGTGCAACCAGATGTCATTTTGCGCGATTTAATCAAGATTTTTCATCCTGAATTAGTATCCGAAGCATTTGTTTATTATCGAAAAATAGAATAACATGAAATCTCGTTCTACCATATTATTCGTTTCTCTCTCCCTCCTGCTGGTCATTCTGTTTGTGCTTGACCTGCTTATAGGTTCTGTCCACATCCCGCTCCGCGATATTTTCGGTGCTATTGTGGGTGCAGATATCGACCCTGCCACCCGTCTCATCGTGTTGGATATTCGCCTCATCAAAGCCGTTGTAGCTATCCTGACAGGTATGGCGCTATCGGTCAGCGGTTTGCAGATGCAGACCCTTTTCCGCAATCCGCTGGCAGGACCATACGTCTTAGGTATCAATTCGGGTGCCAGTCTGGGTGTAGCGCTCTTTATTTTGGGTATGCCCCTCTTGGGTATTGCCACCAATAGCACCTTATCTTCCATTGGAATCGCTGGTGCGGCATGGTTAGGATCGGCATTGATTCTCGCTTTCGTTGCCTCCGTCAGCACTCGTATCAAGGACATCATGGTCATTCTTATTTTAGGTATGATGATTTCTTCGGGTGTGAGTGCGGTCGTGCAAATCCTCCAATATCTGAGCAACGAAGAAGCCCTCAAGTCCTTTGTCATCTGGACAATGGGCTCGCTTGGCGATGTCACGACCAATCAACTCCACCTCATGCTCCCCGCCGTGCTACTGGGCTTGGTCGTTTCCGTTGCAGTTATCAAACCCCTCAATCTGCTCCTGCTTGGTGAGCAATATGCCCGCACCATGGGTCTCAACGTCCGCCGTTCGCGTTATCTTATCTTCTTATCTACCACCCTGTTAGCAGGTACGGTGACTGCTTTTTGTGGCCCCATAGGCTTTGTGGGATTAGCCATTCCGCATATCGCACGAATGCTCTTTAGCAACGCTGATCATCGTATCTTATTGCCTGCCTCTGCACTATGCGGAGCGGTTGTACTGCTCACTTGTGACATCATCTCCAAATGGCTCACCCTACCCATCAACACCATCACCGCTTTACTCGGTATCCCTATCGTCATTTGGGTAGTCATCCGCAACAAATCCATCGCTTAATCGCCTTATCACCTCATCGCCTAATAAAAATATGATTGAATTAAGAAATATAGCATTAGGATACGATAGCCAGCACCTGCTATTGGACAATGTATCCACCACATTCACCTGTGGCACTACGACTGCGCTTATTGGTCGCAACGGCACGGGCAAGTCCACCTTGCTGCGTGCTATCATTGGTTCCGAATCGCTCAAGCATGGTGCTATTCTTATCAATGGCACCGATATTCGGCAGATTGTTCCTCAGCAACTGGCGCAACTGGTGGCTTTTGTCACCACTGAACGTATTCGTATCGCCAATCTCTCTTGCCGCGATGTGGTGGCGCTTGGCAGAGCGCCCTATACCAATTGGATTGGTCGCATGCAACCCGAGGACGAAGTTATTGTTATGCAGTCGCTTGAGAAGGTTGGCATGGCTTCCTACGCTTGCCGCACGATGGATAAGATGTCTGATGGCGAATGTCAACGTGTGATGATTGCCCGCGCTTTGGCGCAACAAACACCTGTCATCTTGCTCGACGAACCTACTTCATTCTTGGACATGCCAAACCGATATGACCTGTGCCATTTGCTCGCCGACTTGGCGCATGAGGAGAACAAATGCATTATTTTCTCCACCCACGAACTGGACATTGCGCAATCGCTCTGCGATACGATTGCGCTCATAGATTCGCCCTCTTTGCACCATCTCTCTACACCCGAGATGATTAATAGCGGACATATCGAAAAACTCTTCAGATTTCCTCGTTAATGGTTGTTTGTAGTAGAGGGAGCCACGTATAGATGATATTCTTCGTTGAATATCTCTATTACCTTTTGGTATGCAAACCCTAACTTCTGATACAACTTTTTCGCTGTGTTCTGTGGTTCTACTGCCAGCGTTACTACAGCTATCCCTTGCTCTCTTGCCAATGCTTTGGCTTTTTCTATCAAAGCCGTTCCAACGCCTTTATTTCGGTAGGGTAGGGATACCGACAAACTATCAATATAGAACTCACCTTCCGTTGCCTCATCTTCCATATCGTCCCAACCTGTGCCAAAAGCTACATCAAACAGCCCTTTGAGTTGCGGATACATCCTATCTCTTTGTTCGCGGTAGTGCTTGCCGTTGACAGCAATCATCATGCCTGCCTTTTCGCCATTTATTTCTGCTATAAGGGTGTTGGTATAACTATAGTGTGTATCCTCTTGCGCGCACACATTCTGTAGGATATTGATCCACTGGGAATAGAGCGTATCATCGTTTAATAAGAAAGCAGTATATATGCCTTCAGCGATAAAGGAAGCATCGTCACGCGTTGCTTTTCTGATTGTAATCATGCCCAAAATGTCGTGTAAAATTATCTAAGCAAAAAAAGTGTGACGGTTCAAAACCATCACACTCGCGCTCCCTCAAGGACTTGAACCTTGGACCCCCTGATTAACAGTCAGATGCTCTAACCGACTGAGCTAAGGAAGCAGTATTTTTGACCCCGAAAATCAGTTCATTTCCGAAATCGGGTGCAAAATTACTACTTTTTTTTGATATGAGCAAGTTTTTTTGAAAAAAAATTACTATCTTTGCAGAAAATTTTGATTTTACCCCCAAAAATGGCCCTTTTTGCCCCAAAATTAGCAAAAATCAACACAAAAATACAAAATGAAACGAGTTTTAGGTTTAGGAAATGCATTGACTGACATTTTGCTGCAAGTGTCGGAAGGTGACCTTCGAGAGATTGGTTTTCCGAAAGGTAGTATGAATCTGATTAACGCCGAGCAACTGGAGCAAATACAAATGCGCTTCATCTCTGTGCGCAAACACATGGTAGCAGGCGGTAGCGCCTCTAACACCGTAGCCACCATTGCGCAATTAGGCGGCAAGGCGGCGTTTATCGGCAAGATTGGTAACGACGAAGTCGGTAAGTTCTACCGCGAGGACCTGATCAAGAACAATGTAAAACCCCTATTGCTGACTTCCACTCTTATGTCTGGTTGCTGCATCGTGCTCATCACCCCTGACGGCGAGCGCACGTTCTGTACCTATCTGGGCGCGGCGGCAGACCTCAGAGCAGAGGATATACGCAAAGAGGCATTTGTGGGATACGACATCTGCCATGTGGAGGGTTACTTGGTGCAAGATCATAACTTGATAGAGACAGCACTACGCACTGCCAAAGAGCAAGGATGCACCGTCTCGCTGGACTTGGCAAGCTACAATGTGGTGAATGAGAACCATCAGTTCTTGAAAGACCTTATATATAAATATGTAGATATTGTATTTGCTAACGAGGATGAGTCGTTTGCGTACACCCACCTCAATCCTGAGGAGGCCGTGGAGAATATAGCCGGTCAATGCGATATAGCTATCGTCAAAGTGGGCAAACGCGGCTCGTATGTACGCCAAGGAATGCAATTGCATCACATAGGCGCTATCACCTCTAACTGTCTGGACTCCACAGGCGCAGGCGACTTGTACGCAGGTGGTTTCTTGCACGCATTGTCCGACGGTTTTGATCTGCGTCGCTGCGGCGAGATAGGCACCATAGCTGCTGGACGAGTGGTGGAAATAGTCGGCACGAAACTTCCTGAAGAGACATGGGACGAGATTCGCCGTATCTGCGCGCTCTACCGCGGATTTATGCACAAACTGAAATTCTAACCCCTTAAAAATATATAGGATATGAAAGTACTTTACATTCTGTACCAATACTTGATTGGTCTGCCATTGATTATCATTGTGACTTTGTTCACGGCTATATTTACGATTGTGTGTTTCCCCTGGAAGAATGGCAAAGCGCCACGCGCCGTGCAAGTGTTCTGGTCGCGTAGCGTATTGTGGTTCCTATTGGTTCCTATCAAGGTAACAGGCAAGGAGCATGTTGATCCGAAACAGTCATACGTCTTCGTCGCCAATCATCAGTCGGCATTGGACGTATTTGCAGTCTATGGTTGGTTGCCTAACAACTTCAAGTGGATGATGAAGAAGGAGTTGCGCAAGATACCTTTTGTCGGTACCGCTTGTGCCGTGGCTGGACATATCTTCGTGGACCGCAGCAATCCACGTGCAGCGCTTCAGAGTGTCGAACTGGTGAAGAAAGAGTTGGTGGATGGTATATCTACCGTGATTTTCCCAGAGGGAACACGTACCAAGACGGGTGAGTTGGGACGCTTCAAGCAAGGTGCCTTCAAGATAGCCATGGACTTGAACCTGCCCGTAGTGCCTATCTCGCTGAGCGGTTTCTATAATGCCATGCCTTCGGGTGCGTTCTATGTGCAGCCACACGCGCGCGTGCAGTTACATATAGGTAAACCTATTGACTTGTCGCAATTTGCTGACATCAATGAGGCAATGGAACACCTGCGTAGTCAAATAGCAGAGGGAATCAGAACAAACTAAGTTGCTCATCTATAGGCTTGCTATCCTCGGGCACTTCGTTCGTAATAGTGAAGGGTACATCCACAGTCGTTGGGTGTACCTCTTCTTCTATAGGAGATACATCTTGTTCATCCTCTTCCTCCACCTCAGGTTCGGGCGTAATGTCCTCAATCTGGGCAATATCCAATGTGGAGAAACGTTTGCCTTTTGCCTTAGGCGATTTGGCCTCAATGAACTCGGACATCAGCACCTCCATAGGCAGTTTGGTCTCATCTACGAAAGTAATGCGGAAAATAGCTTCCTCGCGGTCGGTAAGGATAGTCATCTTGCTATCGCTGTTCTCACCTAACATGTTCTGCAACTTGGTCTGAGCATCCATCTGGAAGCGCTTGCCATAGTAGTACCCTAAGTCCGCATTCCACATAGCCAGCGACCACACTTTCTCGCTATTGAATTTCTCAATGCGCCAAATATTGTGGTCAAAGTGGGCAGTAAGGTCAAAGTTAGTGAGGTAGTAGCCACCATTATTGGTGATAACCAATATACGATCATCATCGGTGAACTCACCCAAATATAGTCCTTGTCCATCGTAGTTCAAGCGCAGAATGTCTGGATCAAACCATACCTTACGTCCACCTAAGGTAGAATGTCCTTTCTGCTTTAGTGTAATGGCTTTGACATCGTATTTGGTCAGCACATTACCTCGTGCGGTGCGGCTCTTAATGGCCAGTTCGCTCAGATCCTTAATGACCTCTAACTTCTTGAGGTGCAGAGCGGGCTTAAGTTGGATACGAATCACCTCTGCCTCGCCGTTCGGGTTAGCCGTGAAATACATCACACGCGAACCGGGCTTACCCTGCGTGAGATCATAGTCCTTGTCACGCGCAACACCTGTGACGGCAAAACGCTTCATATAGTAGATTCCGCCCTTTCCATCGCGATAAATAGCGTTGTAAATGGTGCGGTTATCGTTCTTGCGGTATATGTCTATATGGATAATATCTGTGCCGACAAACACTTTGTCAGCCACTTTAACGACTTTGTATTTACCATCCTTGTGGAAGATGATAACCTCGTCAATATCGGAACAGTTGAAGAGGTATTCATCCTTCTTGAGTCCTGTACCAATGAAGCCATCAGCGCGGTTAATATAGAGTTTCTCGTTGGCCTCTACCACGGTCTTAATGTTAATATTGGCAAAGTTACGCACCTCTGTGCGTCGAGGATAGAGATGACCGTACTTGGTCTTGAGCGAGTCGAACCAACTAATGGTGTAGTCATTGAGATTCTTGAGGTTCTTAATGGTGGCTTTGATTTTCTTATCCAGGTCGCGCATGAGCTCGTCCGCCTTCTTGGAGTCAAAGCGGGTGATACGTATCATGCGAATCTCGAACAAACGCTCTATATCCTCACGTCTCACCTCACGAATGAGTTTATCCTTCCATGGGTCAAGGGCTTTATCGACAAAGGCTATGAGCTTCTCCTTGTCAGGCGCATTCTCGTAACCCTCTTCCTTGTATATACGGTTCTCGATGAAGATCTTCTCCAACGAAGTGAAGAAGTATTGTTCCTCCAACTCTGCTTTGGCAATCTCCAGTTCCCATTTGAGCAGCGATTTGGTGTGCTCTACAGACAAGCGCAACAGTTCGCTCACGGAGGTGAAGATAGGTTTCTTATCCTGCACCACGCAGCAGTTGGGTGAAATGTTCACCTCGCAGTCTGTGAAGGCATAGAGCGCATCTATGGTCTTGTCGGATGAGCTGCCGGGTGCCAACTGTACCTCTATGCGGGCTTCCTCTGCGGTAAAGTCATCTACCTTGCGCACCTTGATTTTGCCTTTCTGCACGGCACGCATGATAGTCTCTATGATCTTCGTGGTGGTAGTGCCAAAAGGTATCTCGGTAATAATAAGCGTCTTGTTGTCGTCTGACTTCTGGATTTTTGCACGTATGCGCACCGCACCACCGCGCTCGCCATCGTTGTAGCGGCTCACATCGATCTCGCCACCTGTTGGGAAGTCTGGGTACAACTGGAAGGCCTCGCCGCGTAGGTACGCCAAAGCACTATCGCAAATCTCGCAGAAGTTATGGGGTAGAATCTTAGAGTTCAAACCCACCGCAATACCCTCTACACCTTGTGCCAGAAGCAATGGGAACTTAATGGGTAGGCTAATGGGTTCTTTCTTTCTGCCGTCATACGACATCATCCAATGGGTGGTCTTGGGGTTAAAAACGGTATCCAGAGCAAACTTACTCAGTCGCGCTTCTATATAACGAGGTGCAGCAGCGCCGTCACCTGTCAGTGTATTTCCCCAGTTACCTTGGCAGTCAATGAGCAGGTTCTTCTGTCCGAGTTGTACGAGTGCATCGCCAATACTGGCATCACCATGGGGGTGATACTGCATGGTCTGACCGACAATGTTGGCCACCTTATTATACTTGCCATCATCGACTGCCTTCATGGCGTGCAGAATACGGCGTTGCACGGGTTTCAAGCCGTCCTCTATAGCGGGGACAGCGCGCTCCAATATCACATACGAAGCATAGTCCAAGAACCAATCTTGGTACATACCAGTCAAATGCTGTTTCACCGAGTCGTTATGCTCTGCCATACTCTTGTCACTAAACTCTAAACACTAAACTCTAAACTATATCTCTACTTCCGCCCAAGCCACTGGCAGATCCAGTGGTGGTCGCTGCTTAGCTACCTTCACGCATACTGCCCGTGCTTGCGGGAACGTAGTGAGCAAGGCATTCTTAATGCGCCATGCCACATGCTCCAGCAAGTCGGAGGGTTGCTGCATCTCTCGTTGTACAATGATACAAACGTGACGATAGTCCAAGGTGTCTTGGATATCGTCCGAAGGCATGCCCTGAGGGTCATCTACCGTTATGCTCACATCCACGAGAAAGGTGTTCCCCTCCTGTTTCTCAGTCTCCAGTACGCCATGGTAGGCGTAGCACTGGATGTCGCGAAGACGGATGATCACAAGTTTATCCCAAACGGCGGTTAATGAGGATATAGGACAAGATGCCCGCTACCTCCAAAACCATACTCGCAACCAACAATGCGTTAACTTGAACGCCAAAATAATACACTGCCAAGCATACTACGCCCAGCAAAACAAGGATTGCACCTAAATTCTTCAGTAAAGTATTCATATAATTGATTTTTTGTTATTTCACGGATTGCGCTGCAAAGGTACTAAAAACTTTGCAAATACGCAAGTTTTTGACAAACTTTTAGCAAAAATCAGCATTCTACCTTTCGCCACACGCCTCCTGGTAGCCCTTTTACCAGTCCGTTGAGCTCCAGCATCATCAGTTCGGTCACTACTATGTTGTAGGGTAACTGCAACTCCATAACCAGTTGATTAATATGCCATCCGTCTTCTGACTCGCTCAGTTTCTCCACCAATTGACGTTGGCTATCATTTAGGTCGCATAGCAAGCTTGTCATACTGGTTTGTGTGGGCTGTTTCTGTTCGGTTTGCCACTGCATGGCTTGTATCAAGTCTTGGGCTGATGTGATGAGTTGTGCGCGTTGTTGCTTAATGAGGTTGTTACACCCCTCTGATTGTATATCATTAAACCGCCCTGGTAGAGCAAACACATCCCGACTATAGTCTTGCGCCATTTGTGCGGTGATGAGCGACCCACCTCTGGCCTTGGACTCTACAACAACCACCGCATCCGCCATACCCGCTATGATACGGTTGCGCGCTACGAAATTATGCTTCTCGGGCTCGGTACCTGTGGTGTATTCGGTCAATATACCACCTTTGCCCAATGTCTGTATAGCCACGTTGCGGTGCACGGCTGGGTAGATCCTGTCCAGTCCGTGTGCAGGAATGATAATCGTCGGTATACCTGCTTCTATGGCGGCTTTGTGCGCTGCTACATCTATTCCGTATGCCAATCCGCTAACAATGGTCAAATCGGGCACCTGTGCTGCCAGATCCAATACGAATTGTCTGCACCACTCCTTGCCGCGCTCGCTGGGCATGCGTGTTCCGACTACGCTCACCACACGCTTGGGATTGACCTCTACATTGCCTTTGGCGTATAAGAGCAAGGGTGCATCCGCACATTGCGCCAAACGATAGGGATAATTATCGTCCTTATAATAATAAGGCACAATATGATGTTTCTCGATGAAATCGAGTTCTTTTTGTGCATGTGCCATTGCTTCGGAGGTGACCATCTCGGGATGATGTGCCACGGCCTCAGTAGCACTACTGTATCGGTCCAACACACTGCGGGCTTGTCGCAAATGCGCACGATTGTTCCACGTGAAGGCAATCCTATTTAACCATTCGTTTTTCATACCATTTTACGCCTATTAACCATACTATTATAGCCACTATCACGCCTGTGCAATCAGCCAACCAGTCCATCCAGTCGCCTGTGCGGGGATAGAAGAATTGCTCCTGCAAAACCTCGATGAATCCGCCAAAAATGGCAGAAAAGACACCTGCTATCCACCATAACTTGGGTCGCTGTTGGTTATCCCATAGAAGTGTCAAGGTGAGTACCAAGTACATGATAGCATGTATCCACTTATCCATGCCTATGACATAGGGTAGGGAGATACTCGGTTCGCGCAATAGACTCACATATGCGATTGCGCTCAGCACGACTATGCTCTTCCAGTATCCTATAACTTTTCGCCAAAGCATAAGTCACCTGCATCGCCCAGACCAGGAACTATGTATTTCTTCTCGTTGAGCATAGGGTCAATCACGGCACACCAGAGTGTGGTGTCTTGCGGCATAGTCTTGGACAAATGCTCAATGGCTTGGGGCGTTCCGAACAGACATGCCAAATGTACCGACTTAGGCGTACCATGGCTCAGTAGGGCTTTGTAAGCCACCTCCATGGATAGTCCAGTGGCCAGCATTGGATCCACTAAAATGAGCGTTTTGCCCTCAATGGATGGTGCTGCCAAGTACTCCGATATGATTTCTATTTGGGTCTCACCTTTTCTGCCTATTGTTTCTTGACGATACGCGCTGATGAAGGCATTCTCCGCCCCATCCATCATATTCAGGAATCCTTGGTGCATAGGCAGACCTGCACGTAGCAAGGTGCCTAATACCACTTTGTCTTGTGGTACATCTATTTTTGCTATAGCCAGGGGTGTTTGTACCTCTTCCTCTGCATAGGTAAAAGTGCGGCTGATTTCGACAGCCATCATCTCACCTATGCGCTCTATATTGCGGCGAAAACGCATGCTGTCCTTCTGCGTATCTATGCTACGCATTTCCTTCAAAAATTGATTTAGCAGTGAGGGCTGCTCAGATAGATTGATTACTTTCATGGTTCGTCTTTTGTTGAAATTATGGTGCAAAGTTACAGCTTTTTTCGCAGATACGCAAATTTAGTGGGAAAATATTTGCATATTCCCCAAAAAAGTAGTACCTTTGCCGCGTTAATTGTGAATTATGTATTAACTTTAAATACTAATTTTTATTAATTATGTCAAAAGTAACTGTTGTAGGCGCAGGTAACGTAGGTGCTACATGCGCAAATGTGTTGGCGGTAAAGAAGGTAGCCAGCGAAGTCGTATTGATCGACATTAAAGAGGGCGTTGCAGAAGGCAAGGCTATGGACATCATGCAAACAGCTCAACTCTTGGGCTTTGACACGGTAGTGAAAGGTGTAACCAACGATTATAGCGCAACCGCAGGTTCTGATGTAGTCGTTATCACCTCTGGTCTGCCACGCAAACCAGGTATGACTCGTGAAGAGCTCATTGGTGTGAACGCAGGTATCGTTAAGAGCGTTGCTAACCAAATCCTTACTTATTCTCCTAACGCTATTCTCGTTGTGGTATCTAACCCTATGGATACTATGGCTTACCTCACCTACAAGGCACTCGGTTTGCCACGCAACCGCGTGATTGGTATGGGTGGTGCATTGGATAGCAGCCGCTTCAAATACTTCTTGAGCCAAAAACTCGGATGCAATGCTAACGAGGTTGAGGGCTTCGTTATCGGGGGCCACGGTGATACTACTATGATTCCTATGACTCGCTATGCTACTTATAAGGGTATGCCTGTTAGCACTATGATCAGCGCTGAGGAATTGGAGCAAGTAGCTAAGGATACTATGGTAGGTGGTGCTACCTTGACTGGTCTTCTCGGTACCAGCGCATGGATGGCTCCAGGTGCAGCTGCAGCTGCGGTAGCAGACAGCATTATCAACGACCAAAAGAAGATGATTCCTTGCTCAGCATACCTCGAGGGTGAGTATGGTTACAACGATATTACTATCGGTGTTCCATGTATCATTGGTAAGAATGGTATTGAGAAGATCGTTGAGATCGAGCTCAACGAGGCAGAGAAAGCATTGTTCGCTGCCAGCGAGGAGGCTGTAGCTAAGACTACTGCTATCTTGAAAGAAATAAACGTTCTCTAATTCGTTTATGGCTGATTTATTTCAAAAGTGCCACCACGACCTTCTGGAAGAAGTCAAACGCCGTAATGTCTATCCATATTTCCACACACTGGAGTCGCGTCAGGCTCCAGTAGTGGAGATGGAGGGCAGACGTCGTATCATGTTAGGAAGCAATAACTACCTCGGTTTCACAGAGGATCCTATTGTGATAGAGGCAGGACACCGCGCGTTGGACAAATACGGAACAGGTGTGTCTGGCAGTCGCTTCCTCAATGGTACACTTGATTTGCACCTGGAGTTAGAGGAAGCACTGGCGCGTTTCACGGGCTATGAATCTGCCATGACTTGTGGCACGGGCTTCCAAACCAATTTGGCGATTATTTCTACCATTTGCGGTCGCAATGACTATATCCTCAACGACCGCGAGAACCATGCCAGCATTTATGACGCATGCCGCTTGTCTAACGCGACTGTCTTGCGCTACAAGCACTCGGATATGGAGGACTTGGAGAAGAAACTCCAGCAGATTCCAGACACGGCAGGCAAGCTCATTGTCACCGATGGTGTGTTCTCTATGCGAGGCGATATTTGCCGTTTGCCAGAGATCGTGGCATTGGCGGAGAAGTATGGTGCTCGTGTGATGGTGGATGACGCACACGGTTTTGGTGTATTGGGTGAAGGTGGTAAGGGTACTGCTGCGCACTTCGGTTTGCAAGACAAGGTGGACATTACCATGCTCACATTCTCCAAGTCGCTTGCCAGCATTGGTGGCTGTATGCTTTCCAGCAAACGCATTTACGATTATGTGGCGCACTCTTCGCGTCCATTCATTTTCTCTGCGTCTATCACACCTTGTAGTGCGGCTACTGCATTGGCTGCGTTGCAACAATTAGAGAAAGACCCAGAGCGTCCAACACGATTGATGAATATAGCACAATACTTCCGCACCAAACTGCTGGATGCTGGTGTCAAGATTATCGAGGCGCCTACTCCTATTGTGCCTATTTTCACCTATAAGACATTGGATACACTCTGGTATGGAAAAGCGCTATTTGACGAGGGAGTATATGTTAATCCTGTTATTGCTCCTGCTTGCGTAGAGGGTGAATGTTTGTTGCGCACTACCCTCATGGCTACTCATACAGAGCCGGTTATTGATGAGGCGGTAGAGATTATCGCTCGCGTGTTGCGCAATACGCCTAATTACTAATTTTCATACTACTAACGATGAATACACTTCTTATCACAGGAGGTTCTTCGGGTATAGGTCTTGCCACTGTTCAGTACTTTGTGTCGAAACAGTGGCAAGTCTTTGAACTCAGCCGCAGCGGTAGCAGCAGTGAGCAAGTCTGTCATATTTATTGCGATGTGACCGATGAGAGTTCCGTGCAGCAAGCCCTGACTCAGGTCATGCAACATACCGACCATTTGGATGTGGTAATCAGCAATGCTGGGTTTGGTATCTCTGGCCCGATTGAGTTTACGGATTCCAGTGCGGCCAAGAAGCAGTTCAATGTGAACTTCTTTGGTGCTTTCTATCTGGCAAAAGCGGTCTTGCCCATTCTGCGTGCGCAGGGCTATGGCCGTGTGCTCTTCACCTCCTCTGTGGCGGCGGAGCTGAGTATCCCTTACCAGGGCTTCTATAGTGCCAGCAAGTCGGCTATCAATGCCTTGGCACTGGCTTTGGCTAATGAGGTGCGTGCGTTCGGCATACAGGTGTCTGTCCTCATGCCAGGCGATGTGGCAACAGGGTTCACTAACGCGCGCGAAAAAGAAATAAAAGGTGCTGATGTTTATCACAACGCCCATGCTGCCGTGGCTGCCATGGAGCGAGACGAACAGAGCGGCATGCCTCCTGTGCAGATGGCACGCGACTTGTATCGTATGGCTACAACCCTCTCGCCCAAACCACTCTATGTGGGTGGAATGATCTATAAGGTCTTCTGCCTGCTTGACCGCTTATTGCCTAAGCGATTGGTGAATTGGATTGTGGGAAAACTCTATTGCTGAACCGCTTCGCTCTCCGTCTTGCGAGTGGCTTGAAGCAGTTCATTACATTGTTCTTGTAATTGACTTTGCTTTTTCTCCAATTGGAGGATTTGCGGAGTCAATTCTTTTTTGCTGGCATTATCCGACTCAGCATATTGCAATCTTAGTTGTGTCAGAACCTCTTGGTCTAACTCCATTTGTCGTTGCATATTTTGCCACTCCTGATAAGTCTTTCGGGCGGTAGAACTTCTAAACTCGCTCTTAGATGTATAGATGACCGAATCGTTGAGCACGAAGTATATCTCCTCTTTCTCGCGTTCTTCCTGTATCGTTGGTAGTGGTACGGAAGGTTTATTCACTATTTCCTCCTCCACTATTTCCTTCTCCACATGTAACCCGCTACGCAGTTGTGCGTATGCCACCAAGGAGTCTTGTGGCACATTGCGCCAATAGGCCTTCTCGGATGTAGGGATAAAAGTATAGACGTGCACATAGCCCTCCTTCGAGCGGCGGTCGGTAGCAAAGTAACCTATCTGGTGTATCTCATCCACCACCATGAGGTAGTCGTTGGCTGGTGAGTTATAGGGTAGTCCTATGTTTTCGGGATGGGTGTAAGTCTCCGTGTAGGTGTTGTATCTGCTCACGTATATATCATACCCGCCCAAACCGCTGGTATCTTTGGAAGCAAAGTAGAGTGTCACGCCATCGCTGAGCAGATAAGGGTAGTTCTGGTCTGCCGACATGTTGATGACATGGGGTAGGGTGTCGGCTGCGGTCCAGGTATCCATGAGGTTTCGGCTGGATACGATGAGTTGTTTATCGCCATTGGCTGCGGCCCATAGTTTTCTATCGTTGCGCTGATTGGTGTAAACCAATTGTCCATGGGTATCCTTGGTGAGTGTTCCGGTCTCAGCAGAGAGAGGGTAGGCGCTGAGCAGGTCGCTAAGGGGTATCTCGACCGAATCAATGATCTGCACTTTCTCTACCCGACGCATATAGCGTTGCAGTTTCTCGGCTTGGTGTATTTGTGCCAGTAGGTATGGCACGCGCTCTGAGTCTGCTTTGAGAGTTTTTAGGTATTTGGTGTAGGAATCTATGGCTTCGTCTGGATAACCCAAGTGAAGGTAAATCTCTCCGAGGTTGTAGTGCTTGAGGTCGTAACGATTACCTGCTTTCTCGAAGTACTGTATAGCAGTCCAGTAGTCGCCCAATTCTTGCGCGCAGCGCGCGTAACGATAGAGGTATAGTGCAGAGGTAGGATTGCCTTTTAGGAGCAAACCATATTCTTTTTGTGCCTCTGTATAGTTGGCTGCTTGAAATAACCCGTCTGCTTTGTTTGCGTTTTGGGCAGACAGCGTACTGGTTCCCATAAGTTGGACTGCCAGACAGAGTAGAGATAGTATGATTATTTGACCTCTTTTCATAAAACCGCTGCAAAATTACAATAAAAAAAGCAAATAAGCAAGAAAAACGACAAAAACTTGTAATTTCGTGACCAATTCGCCAATTTTCTTGCCAATAGGTTGCATACGGTGGGGTCCCCGACAAAGTTACTTTGTGGAGTGTTATGGTATGGTTGTAGCTTCGGAGAAATACGCTCCATGCGCAACCTACATTCTCGCCAAAAAGTGCGTTTTGTTAAGATTATTTCTCTTTGTGTTTCGCTATCTTTTGCTCAATTTCACCGAGAGACGACCCTGAGAACTCCGAGAGAACTCCCTGAGACAGGCAAAACCAAAAAAGTGCGTTTTGTTAATATTCGTATTTCCGTTGGGTATAAGATATAGCCATAGAGCGTTGGGAGTTGGTCACCTGGCAGGAGGTACTTACCAAGGCGAGACAGATAACGCTTCCATTGGCGCATGTAGATTTTCGTGAGGACTGGGTCAACAAATAAGCGCCCGCAAATTTGCGAGCGCTATATAAGCCTACCCCCGACCCCTCCCTAAGAGGGAAGGGAGGGAAGGGAGCGAAGGCAATGGGCAATGGAATTAACGCACTTGAGTGAGGGATTTCACATGCGCATTGAAAGCGTCCTTCTTGAGCAAGTCCTCAAGGGTGAGGTGCATGCGGTAGTTCCAGAAATGCTCTGGGTTAGAAGGCAGGTTAATGCGCTCAGCGTGTTGGTCAGCCAAACGAATATCACCATCAATAGCAAACCAGTCTTGCAATGGAAGAATCACCCACATAGCAGGGCTATACATGTGCTGATTAACGATGAATTCGGCAATTTCTGGCGTCATCTCCTGTGGAGCTTCACCCCACCAGCCCATCTGCTCGTTGTAGAACTTCTGAGTGACTTGGCGGTCCTCCTCCCACCAAGCACGAACAGGGTTCATGTCGTGGGTACCGATGGTACAAACGCTATGGTAAGGAGCGTCCGCTGGGTGAGCGAAAGCTACGGTTGGGTCCTTAGGC
>JBGVEG010000050.1:0-12786 GCA_045119955.1 Paludibacteraceae bacterium | reverse complement strand
GAGGAGCAGAAAGAGAGAGAGGAGAAGCTCGAGATATTTATCCCTAACGGTCCACGTTTGGGTAACAAAGTTATTAATGCAGAGGGCGTTAGCAAGGCCTTTGGCGACAAACTGCTCTTCGAGAACCTCGACTTTATGCTCCCACCGAACGGCATCGTAGGTATCATCGGTCCTAATGGTGCTGGTAAGACTACCCTCTTCCGCATGATCATGGGCATGGAGCAAGCCGACAAAGGTACCTTCAGCGTAGGCGAGACCGTGCGCGTAGGTTATGTGGATCAGGTACACTCCAATATCGACCCTAACAAGAGCGTGTTTGAGACCATCTCTGAGGGTACAGAGTATATCCGCGTAGGTGGCAGAGAAATCAACGCCCGCGCCTACCTCAGTCGCTTCAACTTCACTGGCGCTGACCAAGAGAAGAAGTGCGGCGTGCTCTCAGGCGGTGAGCGCAATCGTCTCCACCTGGCATTGACCCTCAAGTCCGAAGCCAATGTGTTGCTCCTCGATGAGCCTACCAACGATATTGACGTGAACACTCTCCGCGCGTTGGAGGAAGGTCTGGAGAACTTCGCCGGCTGTGCTGTGGTTATCTCACACGACCGCTGGTTCCTCGACCGTATATGTACCCATATCCTCGCTTTTGAGGGCGATAGCAAACTCTACTGGTACGAAGGTAGCTACTCCGAGTACGAGGCGCACAAGAAACAGCGCTTGGGCGAGGACGCTAATGAGCCAAAGCGTATTCGTTATCGTAGTTTGGAGTAGAGGGTAGAGGTTATTGGCAATTGGCGATTGGATATTGGCAATTGGATATTGGTTAAAGGAAAGAGGATATGTTGGCATTATCACCATTCTTCGTATTTATGGTAGTATATCTCGTGGGGTCGCTCATTGCGGGCGACTTCTACGAGTTACCTTTGACCGTTGCCTTCCTGATTGCCTCTGCATACGCCTTAGGTATCACGCCTAAACTCAAACTCCGCGAACGCATCAATATCTTCTCCCGCGGCGCTGGCGATGAGAATATCATGCTTATGATATGGATCTTCGTCCTGGCAGGTGCCTTTGCCACTACCGCCAGCAAAATGGGCGCGATAGACGCTACGGTGAACCTCACCCTGCGTTTCCTACCCGCAGGCATGCTCCTGCCTGGACTATTTCTGGCGGCATGCTTCATCTCACTCAGTATCGGCACCTCGGTCGGCACGGTCGTAGCTCTCACCCCTGTGGCAGTAGGTATAGCAGAGCAAACGGGCAGTTCCCTACCCCTCATAGTGGCATTGGTCGTTGGTGGAGCTTTCTTCGGCGATAACCTGAGTTTTATCTCCGACACCACGATTGTAGCCACACAGACGCAGGGCTGCAAAATGAACGATAAGTTCAAAGCCAATATCTGGTTGGCAGCCCCCGCTGCTATACTGGTCCTCGTGGCATATATCTTTATCGGACAAGGCGTGCAAGTCCCTGATTATGTGCCGCTATTAGAGTGGTACAAAGTTATACCTTACGTAGCCGTACTCGTCATGGCCATCGTGGGTGTGAATGTGCTGATTGTACTCTTCATTGGTATCCTGCTGGCAGGTGTGATAGGCATACTGACAGGCAGTTTCACCGCGATAGGTTGGATGGGAGCCATGGGAGATGGTATCATGGGCATGAGCGAACTCATCATCGTCACCCTATTGGCAGGCGGTATGCTGGCGCTTATTCGCCATAACGGCGGCATTGACTACCTGATTCGTGCCTTAACCCTACATATCAACGGCAAACGCGGCGCTAAGTTCACCATAGCCCTCTTGGTCATACTGGCAGATATGTGTACTGCCAACAATACCATTGCGCTCGTCACCGTAGGACCTATGGCCAAAGAGATTGCCAACAAATATGGCATTGACAAACGCATTAGTGCCTCACTGCTGGACACTTTCAGCTGCTTCACACAGGGTTTTCTGCCCTACGGCGCACAAATGCTTATGGCAGCAGGATTGGCACATATCACACCATTCGAAATCATCGGATACCTCTATTATCCAATGGCATTAGGCGGTATTGCGCTCCTGGGTATTTTATTCAATTACCCACGTAAATACGCTTGAGAAGTATTCTCCTATTTATTTTCTGAAGAAGGATGAACCAAGAGTTTGGTCCACTGTATGTATCCATATACGCAGTTGGCGCACCAGAAGGCGTATTGTGCTGCCATGCAGTAGTTCTCGGCACGCAACCACATCACGACTGCTAACACATCCACCACCAACCATAGGTACCATTGTTCGCGATATGCCAATACCATCAATAGCTGCGCCGCTATGGCAGGCACTGTCGTCAAGGCATCCATATACGGTTGTGGGTCATCGGTGTATCGCGAGAGAAGCCAACCGGTGAGAATGGATAGTAATAATACCCCCGCACTCATCCATGGTATCAGTCTGGCAGGCAAACGGCGCGTCTGGAGTTGCTTAGTGTCCTGCTGCAAACGACGACGCCAACAGTACACGCCATAGAGCATGGTAACGAAGTAGTACATATTCATGGCTATCTCCGCATAGAAATGCTCTATGCAACAGAGATAGGTATAAGTACCCACCTGCGCAAAACCAAAGACGAAACTCCATATATTGCCCTGTGCCCCCAGCACCACCGAACAAATGCCCAACAAGCCACTCACCAATGACCATGGGTTATCCTCAGGCAGTACGTGGAACGTGACTACCTGCACCAATATGCCCAGTATCAGGAATATCCATGTGCTACGACGAAGAGACATCTTTGTTTAGTGTTTAGTGGACGCTACGCTACAGTTTAGTGTTTAGTGGACTTACCGACCAAGGCGCGGGGCTTGGAACTGGTCTGCGGTGTGGCCAAGTGGTCGAAGTTCTCCTCGAAGTCCCAGTTGGCACGCAGTTTGAGTTTGGAAGGGAAATAATAGACTGGCTCGGGTTGGCGTTTCTTCATCCAGTCGCCCGTTGTCCACTTGCCATCCTCGTTGTAGTCTATATACAGACGTAGGTAGTAGGTCGTCGGAGTGAGGTACTCAAACTTAGCACCCTCCTCCTTGGCGGGCAATTCGCGCACCACTTTATCTTGGTCATTGAGCAACTGAATACGCGCACGCGCATCGTAATGCGTCATCTTGACCAGCAAAGTAGAATATTCATTCAGAGACTTAAGTTGTAGTTTGTAATCTACGGAGTCATTGCACTTGCCATATATATCATATATAGCTGCCGAATCAATGGTCAGTACATATGACTGTTCAGGTTCTAACTTGGTCAGCAGCATGAGCGTTTGGCGTAGCGAATCGCCTGCTATGAGTTCAAATGACATACTTCGCTTAACAGAATCCACCTGTTGCACAAGACAGAGCTTTTCTGTATCTACCGAATCTACAGGGAATGGCGAATATACGCTAAGCGTGTCGTATATCTCAAATCGGGATGAAGCATTGCTCTTGAGCTCTAACTTACGTTCGCGTTTCTGGCGTTGCTGCGACTCCCATGCCTTCTCCGACATACGTGGACGGCGATATACTGCCAATACGGTATCGGTCTGAGAAACGAGGTTATAGAGCGAATCAGTCACCTGATACGTCATCTCCAGATAGATACTATCCTGCGCTATCGCCAAGGAGTCGGTGAGCCAAAATGTAATGGTATCCAATGTTGGGTTAGTCTGTAGCAAGGTATATGCTTGCCAGTCTATCCAAGCAGAGTCGGAAGCCAGACTATCCACTTCGCTTCGTTTGAGTGAGCGAATCACGGGCAGCGTGTCTTGTGGCGCAGAGAATATCAACGTGAAGGCATGTTGCTCCTCGCGATACACGCCTTGGAAGTAATGGCGTTGCCTATCTTCCTCGAAGTACCAAAGCACCAATGTATCGGGCAAGAAGAAAGTGCGCATGACCGTCTGTATGGTATCTATCTGCTCGGTAAACAAGGTATCATGCGTGATAGGATCTATGCCTAAGGTATCTCGCCAGAGGGTATCCTGCACCTCGCGGCGCTCGAAATAAGGTGTGACAATCGAATCCTCATACGCCAATGCCTCGCCGGGTTGGTACATATAATCGCGACTAATATCATTGAGGGCATAAAGACGATAGGCACCCTCATGGATATTGTGTATGGTAAAATATCCTTCGGAATCCGAGCGCGTGATACGCGCAAAAGGCATGCTACTCAGCGCCGTATCGCTATGATTGCTATGGATACCCACCATCACCTCTGGCATCGGATTGAGGTTCTCAGCGTTATACACCCTACCCGACACAGCCAATGTATCCATATAGTCACCCGTGGAGAAGGAATAGACATAGCCCTCAAGCGGTATCTTCTCGTTATAGTCACATATGGCAGCACCGAAGTCTATGGTATAGGTTGTCGAGTCCAGCAAATCCTCGTTAAAGACAACAGACACGGTCTTACCGATCGCCTTAATATCTGGTGGAGTGAGTTGCGGAGGCGAGATCATCACATTCTTCTGTATATCAGCCAACTGTATATACTCATCAAACTGCACCTCTATGCGCTTGGCATCAAAAAGCAAGGTGCCGTTCACAGGTGATTCCTTGACCATGACAGGAGGAATAGTATCTCTGGGTCCACCCTGCGGACCACCACCACGATTGGCACAGGAGGAACATACCAATAGGGCGACTAATACATATATAGTATAATGACGAATAGACATGTTCATTGCTTTCTTTTTAGTTCCATATTAAGGTAAAGTTTCGCACTTATACCCCTCGGCATGTAGCCACTCTATGAGTTGGGGTAATAAGAGTAACATTCGGTTTTTTGATTTCAGGGAGTCGTGCATCACAATAATGCTACCATTGCGCGTATAGCGCTTTACCACGGCGAGCATCTTCTCCACGCTGTATCGTGGATTGTAGTCATGTGTGAGAACATCCCACAAATAAATAGTACAACCCTCTTCGCGCAGCGCTTTCTTCTGTGAGTACTTCATTCGTCCATGTGGCGGACGAAACAGGTGGGTCTGCAAGAGCGTATTTGCCTCACGGGCATCCTGCAGATACGTATGGGTACAAGTCTTGTAGCCCTTGAGATGGTGGTAGGTATGATTGCCGACGGCGTGCCCTTCTGCGCGCACACGCTTTAGCAACAGAGGATAACGCTCCACGTTCTCTCCTACCATAAAGAAAGTGGCTTTCACGCCATATTGTGCCAGTATATCCAGCACCTGAGGCGTACACTCGGGTATAGGACCATCGTCGAAGGTCAGATAGACGACCTTCGACGATGGATTCATTCGCCATACAACGCCCCTATACAAGCGTTGTAACCATGTAGGAAACTGATATAACAGTCTCATCGGTTCTGGTTCTACTAGTTATGCTAGTTTGACTAGTGCTGCTAGTACTGCTAGTTTTACTAGTTCTTACTCGCCCCAAGCCAAAGCAGAAGCACCTAAGACTGCAGCATCTGCCTCCTTCAAGTCAGAGAAGAGAACGGCTACTTTATCGCGCCACAATGGCAATACATTCTCGTTCATCGCTTTGACTACAGGATCTTTGATCCAGTGACCAGACTTGGTCAGACCACCAAACATCACGATAGCCTCTGGTGCGCTGAAAGCAATGAAGTCAGCCAATTGTTGACCGAGGATAGTACCTGTGTAGTCGAAGATCTCCTTTGCTACCTCATCACCTTGCTCAGCTGCGTCAAACACATCTTTAGAGGTGATAGCATCTATATCAAGATTGCGAAGTACGGTCTCCTTGGTAGTAGAAGAGATAATCTCCTTAGCAGTACGTGCTACACCGGTAGCAGAAGCGTATGCCTCCAAGCAACCCTTCTTGCCGCAGTTGCATGGACGAGCTTCTTCACCGCGCACAGCGCAAGTGTGGCCCAACTCGCCAGCAAAACCGTCATGACCATATACCACCTTGCCATCCACTACGATACCAGAACCTACACCTGTACCCAAGGTAATCATAATGAAGTTCTTCATACCCTTAGCAGCACCATAGGTCATCTCACCCATAGCAGCAGCGTTGGCATCATTGGTAATCTTACATGGGATACCGAAGCGATCGGTCATGAGTTGTGCGAATGGAACAGATTGCCATGGCAAGTTCATCGCGCCCTCGATCATACCAGTATAGTAGTTACCATTTGGTACACCCGCACCTATACCGCGAATGAGGTCCATACCGCCTACTGAATCAACAATCTTGAGTGCTTCTTCATACAGTGCATTCACATAGTCATTAATGTCTGGGAATGCTTGTGTCTTGATACTTGTACGTGCCAATACATGACCACGCGCATCTACTACGCCCAATACGGAGTTGGTTCCTCCCATATCAAGACCTAGCACGTAAGGTTTCTTTTGCATAATTCTTTTATTATTAATAAGTTAAACATTTTATTCTGTAGGAATATCCTTATTTACATTCTTGCTACCTACCAAGGCGTAGAAGAGGATATAGAGCAATCCTACGATTGGTACAATATACGAAATCAGGTAGTTGGTGTGGTCTGCTAACAAGTTTTGCAGGAATGGCAAGATACCACCACCGCAAACCAATGCCATGAAGATACCACTGGCTGCTGGAGTATATTTGCCCAAGCCCTCGGCTGCGAGGTTGAAGATAGCACCCCACATCACGCTGGTCATCAGACCGCAGAGGAACATGAGGATCATGCTCACTGGCAACTCAATACCCTTGAAGGTCACTACCCATGTCTCAGGGAAGAACATCACGCACAGCAGCATCACGATAGCCAATGACGATACAGCCACCAACATCGCCTTGCTGCTCACCTTACCACCTACGGCACCGCCCAACAAACGACCGCACATCATCATCAACCAGTACAAGCCCACTACGGTACCTGCGATAGCTGGACCTACGGCTGGGTTGTTAGACATATATAGGTTAGCGGTATTAGGAATACCTACCTCTACACCTACGTAGAAGAAGATAGCGATAGCACCCAACACGAAGTGACGGAAGCTGAGAGGACTGTATTGGTCCTTATTCGCCTTAGCAGCAGCACGTTGCTCAGCGGTCTCAATATGTGGCTCTGGGATCTTGGTCAAGAAGATAATCACGAAGGCAACCAAGAAGATCAACATAGCAGCCAACATAGCAGGAGCAGCGTCGCCCACTTGTGCAGCAGCAGCGCTACCACCAATCAGATAACCCAAAATGATTGGCGCCAAAGTGCCACCAATGGAGTTGCATGAACCACCGAACTGAATCAATTGGTTACCGCGTTTGCCGCCACCGCCCAGGGTGTTGAGCATTGGGTTCACCACGATATTGAGCAAGCACATAGAGAAACCTGCTACGAATGCGCCCAATACATACACGCCAAAACTCTCTGCATAGCCGCTCAACCATTGTATGCCTACGCCTACAAAACCTACGGATACAGCCAAGAGCGAAGTGAACTTATAGCCCTTACGCTTCAGTATTATACCTGCTGGAACACCCATCACTGCGTATGCAATGAAGTTAGCCAACGTACCTAATTGTGCCATCGCGTTGGAGGCACCAAATTGCGTCTTCACAATCACGCCCATTGAACCCGCAAAATTGGTCACAAAGGCAATCATGAAGAACAACAGAAACATTACCACAATGGGTAGAATGTTGGATTTGTTGTTTGTCATAATAGATAGATTTTTTATTGTTAATATTACAAGTTTTTCTCCAAGAATAGCATAATACGCTTATGCAAGTGCTCATTGTTGGCTGGTTTGCGAATGGAGTGGTTGTCATCCACATAGAGTTGCATCTCAAACTGCTTGCCTGCTTTCACCAGTGCATCTGTGTAGAGCAAGGTGTTCTGTGCATGCACATTGTCGTCCGCCAGACCGTGTACAATGAGCAATTCGCCTGTCAAGTCGCCTGCCATCTGCATGAGGTCAGTACCCTCATAGCCAAACTCATTCACCTGTGGACGGCGCATGAATCGCTCTGTATATGCCGAGTCGTATAGTCGCCAGTTGGTCACAGGAGCAATAGCAATACCGCATTTGAATAGAGGCGATTGGTTATTCTGCTTGCTCATGCACATCAGCGTCTGATAGCCACCGTAGCTCCAGCCGCAGATAGCGATACGCTCACCATCTACATAGGGCAAGGTCTTCAAGTACTGAGCCGCACTAATCTGATCCTCTGCCTCCTTTACACCTAACTGCATATAGGTAGCATTGCGCCACTCTCTGCCGCGTGCACCCGTGCCACGACCATCGACGTTCACCACCAGATAGCCCGCATCTGCCAAGGCATAACCAAAGCGTTTGCGCCAGTTGTTGAGCACACGCTGACTGGTAGGACCACTGTATTGCAGCATAATGACAGGATACTTCTTCGTCTTGTCAAAGTTCTTGGGCAAGATACGCCATGCGTTCAGCACATCACCGCGCTCGGTGGTAATGGTGAAGAACTCCTTCTCATTCACGCCCAGAGCCTGCCATGCTTGCAGAATGGAGTCGTTGTTGAGTAACTCCTTATCCATAGCCCATTGCCCATTACCCATTGCCTTATATAGCGTATAGGTATGCGGAGTAGTGGTACTATGATAGCATTGGATATAGCGTTTCCAATCAGCCGAGAAGTGCAAATCATGCGTACCCTCGCCTTTGGTGAGTTGCGTGGTCGTGTTCTTCTTTATGTTCAGCGCATAAGCCTGGCGTGTCATAGGTGTATTAGCCGCCTGATAATAAAGGATTTGCGTAGCATGGTCATAGCCATATACCTTGGTTATATCGCGCTCCTCTGGGGTGAGTAATCGCTGCTCTATGCCTTGCGAAGAATATAGATATGCCTGCGTATAACCACCCTTCTCACTCACAACGATCACACGACCGTCATTCAACCATTGCCACTCGTCAAAGAGTTCGTAGTTCACGAAGTACTTCTTGCTTTCCTCTTTGTAATATGGGTGACAAACGGTAGATTTAGGGTTACCTTTCAGCACATCCATGCGGTTCTGGTCACGGTTGATATGCAGCAGTACGAGGTCGCTCGTAGGTTGCTCATCTTTCTTTGTAGGGGTACTCAGCGGTGTCCAAGTGATTCGGGGCAAGTAGCCATCCATATAGTCAGGCAACTGCATTTGTCGAATCGTCTTGTAGTGTATATCATAGACGCATACACTGGCTTTCGCATTCGCCGCACCTGCCTTCGGATAACGCAGACTATGCAGTTCGGGGTATAATACCGTACCTCTCGCTTCATCGCCTAAAAAAGTCTGCCAACTAAACGTAGGCACTTCCGTCTCATCCAGGCGCACAAATGCTACCTGCTTATTATCGGGTGAGAAAGCAAACAAGGCGGTTGTGCCAAACTCTTCCTCATACAGCCAGTCGGATATGCCGTTGTATATGTCCACGCCTCTAAGCTCATCGCCTTCTCGGCTCATCGCCTCACTACTGGTAATGGCGACTTCGGTCTTGAAGTCCACCTTATAAATATATAGGTTATTATCCGCTTTGGCATACACCACATATTTGCCGTTGGGCGACATATGGGCATCGCGTACGGGCACATCGGAGAGCCACAGTGTATCCTTTTTCTGGGTATCTACCAGGTAGTAATCGGCATAGAAGGAATGACGAAACAGCTTCTGTTCGTTCTTGTACTCCAGTTTATATCGCAATGCCTTCTCGCCTTCTCGCCTCATCGCCTCATCGCCTTCCAATACACTATCCATCTCCGCCACAGACATCGTCTTGGCATTATAGTTACGCATGATATCCATCATCCTATCTGCTCTAATGGAAACAGATGAGATAAAGAGCAATAGTAGCAGTAATATATGTTTCATATTTTTTTAACTAAAAATCGTGCAAAGGTACAACAAAAAATGCACAAAAGCAAGAAAAACGAATAAAAGTTTACTTTTAGATGAGTTTTTTTGCTTTTGGGCTGCATTATGCGACCATACTTTCGAGGAGGCACGAGTAATAAATAGGGCTCCCGCAAATTTTAATTTGTGGGAAGAGGAGGAATGGCGGTCGCTTTAATTCGCGTGCGAATTCTGTGCGACAAGCCCATTACGACGACGAAGGTACAAATGTGTCGTTTAATGCGAGGGTGTTGCCCAAATCATCAATGCACAATAAGTGTTTTTTGTCCATTTTTGATGTGTAACACCGCATTTCCCATATGGAGTAGATACTCTCCTTGCGTCTTATCCGACACGTGGACATCATCCACGCTATTCAATTTCCCGAATGGCCACGTAGTGAAAGTCGGCATCTCCACCTCTCCTGTCGCAAAGAGTAAGAATCCTTTGCCTGTCATAACATCCACATTGGCTCGATTGACATATGCAACCAACTGATTACTACTACCATCCCTTCCATATCCCAGACACAACATACGCTGCTGTCCGTTGTCGTTATAGTAGAAGCAATACGAGCCATCCTCCAGCACTTTGTATTGCCATTTTTCGTCATTATCTGCCAAATGCGTTCCATCATGACCTATCCATTTCTGGCTACCCATATGCCAAATATACAATGTATTATCCTGCTGAAAATCAAGGTAGTATATCATACTCATTTGCGCGCCTGTCACCAGCCTTTGCTCGCCATCAATGCCCTCCTCTATGGTCGCGGGTGTGGTACCTATCATTTCGTCCACTACCCCACCCTTTAGGGCTATTTGCCAGAAGGCATTAGCCAGCACATATTCCCCAGACGGAACGCCCGTCTGGTGTATATTACCCTCGCCGTCCGAATAGACAGCCCAGAGCATACAATCGCATTTGGGATAGTAGCGCGTACCCACCTGCATAACGGCAGGACTAACGCTGTCTTTGAGTACCTCTTTTTCGCTCCAGCCCAAGAATCGCCACTCCAGTGTATCTACCCCCGCAGGCAACACCACACCAGCGCCAATATGTTCCTCTATCATGGGCGCAGGATTCTCGCATAATCCAGACACCAAACGCACCTCATATGCCTTCGGATCGGGTAATGAGTAATAGAGTGTATAATGCTGTATATACAAACTGTTTTGACTGGCTTTTATATGAATATCGATCACCTCTTGCGGAGCTACTCGCTTGCCGATAGGATGGCTTATGTCCACCCAGTTGGTAGTAAAACTACCATGCCAACTCTCATGCGCAAAATCTGCATCGGCTATTTTCCAAACCAATCTCTCACCTATGTGCATACTCAGACTGCCTGCTCCTTGTGCCGTATTGGAACGCATGCTCAGCACCACAGAGTCCAGCACACAGCCGTCCCACCCTGTCAACTGTAAGGTGGTAGAATTGCCCGCTGTCATCTGTCCTTTTTGTCCTGTTGTACCGCTACGCGAATAGACCACATCACTACCCATAGGCGCTTCGCCTGTCACATCCACGCTATTCGAAGAGGCAACCGTATATGTCACACTCAGTATAGAAAAGATAAGTCCAAGTATCATTTTTAACAAATTTTCGGCAAAGGTACAAATTTATTTGTATATATCAAAAAAAAATAGTAATTTTGCGCGCTTTTTATGGAATCTTCTATTTAGACCGCCCTATGGGCTATTAGAAGCTAGACCGCCTGCGGCTGTTAGACCGCGCTAAAAGCACTGTTAGATCCCGAGAGTCTAACTTCTAACAATGAGCGAAGCGAATGGTCCAACTTCCAACAGCGAAGCGATCTAACAGTGAGAGAAACGAACGATCAAACAAATAAAACAAAACAATAAAAACAATTAACATCATGCAAAAAATCCAACTGAAACGTGGTTTGGACATTCCTTTTGATGGAGCAGCAGCCCTCACACTCGGTAGTGTGAATCGTCCTGCTATCTTCCACATCGTCCCAGACCATTTCGCTGGCGTGACCCCTAAGCTCATGGTCCGCGAAGGCGACAGCGTGAAAGCGGGTACTCCTCTCTTCCACGACAAGGCATTTGCTGAGATGCTCTTCACATCCCCTGTTAGCGGTAAGGTGGTAGCCATTGTACGTGGCGAGCGCCGCAAGGTGATGTCCATCGACATCGAAGCCGATGCTACGATTGAGTATGAGTCCTTCGACCTCAAGCAAGACGCTAAGGCGCTCCTGCTCCAATCAGGTCTTTGGGCACTCATCAAGCAACGTCCTTACGACTGCATTGCTCTCCCAAGCAAGCAACCTAAGGCCATCTTCATCTCTACCTTCGACTCTGCTCCTGCAGCGCCTAACTACGAGTGGGTGCTCAGCGGACAAGGTGCGCTCTTGCAAGCGGCAGTGAACGCTCTCGCAACCATCGCACCTGTGTACGTAGGTATCAAGTGTGGCGCTACCGCTCCTGCTTTCCGTGGTCTTAGCAACTGCGAGAAGTACGAGGTTTGCGGCGCTCACCCAGCAGGCAACGTAGGTGTACAAATCAACAAGGTAGCTCCTATCGCTAAGGGCGAGACTGTTTGGACCATCAACATCCAAGACCTCGCACTCATTGGCCGACTCTTTACCAAGGGTATCGTGGACATGCAGAAGAAAGTGGCTCTCACAGGCCCTCTCGCCAGCGGTGCACAATACTACAACGTATTGCCAGGTATGCCACTCAGCGCTATCTTCACCAGCAACGTGCACAAGGGCTGCAACGCTCGCCTCATCGCAGGTAACCCACTCAGCGGTCACCAAGTGACCATGGAGGAGATGACCTCTATCTACGATAACCAATACACCGTTATCGCAGAGGGCGACGAGACACACGAGTTCATGGGATGGATCATGCCACGCTTCAACAGCTTCAATGCGGGCAAGACTGACCCTGCTAAGATGGTCAACAACTGTGTGACCGAGTGGCTCTTC
>JBGVEG010000049.1:0-4429 GCA_045119955.1 Paludibacteraceae bacterium | reverse complement strand
ATATGTGGCGGTGTGAGCCATTCATTTTTACCCGTCGAGGACTTGCCTTCAAAGGTTACATCCATAGTCTTTTTATAAAAGATTAGGACAAAACATTAATAAAGGTTTACAGATTGGACTTGTGTTTGTATATAAAAACTACTACTAGAATAAAAAAATATCTGATATCTTGCTGATTTTTGAAAGATATTGTCTATATTTGCAGAAAACTAACAAATAAGCGTGATATAATATGATTATTCAATTCACAGTAGAGAATTTTCTCTCATTCAAAGAACAGACAACGCTATCCCTTGTGGCTTCTGCTTTGAAGGAGAAACAATCGTTGGTTGAAGATGTCGTTTTTGAACTGGATGGGGCTAATATCTCACTACTTAAAAGTGCCGTTGTATATGGTGCCAATGCTAGCGGTAAGTCCAATCTGGTAAAAGCACTCAACTTCTTTAAATGGTTTGTCATCAATTCCTCTAAGGGAGTTCAATCGAGCGAAAAAATTCTGGTGGAGAGTTTCCGCCTACATAAGGATACAGAGTTGGAGCCCAGCTACTTCGAAGCCATCTTTGCTGATAAGGATTCGCAATATAGATATGGCTTTGAGTTAGATGCTACCCGTGTCTATAGAGAGTGGCTGTATCAAAAGAGTAATAAGCGTAAATCCAAAGAGGTTGAGTTGTTCTTCCGAAATGGAGAAGAATATACAATTCACCAGAAATACGCTGTCGGCAAGGAGGTCGTATCAAAAAAAATGGTGCGAGACAATGCCTTGTTGCTTTCTGTGGCAGCACAATTCAATGAGAGTGTTTCTGTCGATATTATGAAGTGGTTGGCAGATACAACCATTGTAACAGGCAGTAGCGATGAAAGCATTTGGGATATAGCAACAATTCAGATGGATAACCCAAAGATGAGACAGCGTATCGTAGCATTTGCCCAGTTTGCTGATTTTGGCATTAGCGATATCCGTAAGATAGATAACACGGTTACCAGTTCGCATTTACAATATGATGAAGAGGGAAAGGCTGTTAATAGCGTTACTTTTCCATTCCGCAAGAACGAGTCTGAAGGTACTATCAAGTATTTCTCATTAGCATATCCAATCATAGATGCTTTGGACAACGGTAAGAGATTGATTATTGACGAGTTTGATTCGAAGATGCACCCACTGCTAACAAGTAAGATTATATCGCTGTTCAACTCATCCGAGACGAATCCTCGCAAGGCGCAGTTAATATTTACTACTCACGATACAAATCTGCTTAATGCTGGATTATTCCGTAGAGACCAGATTTGGTTTACACAGAAAGATCGATATGGAGCAACAGAACTCTATTCGCTTGTGGAGTATAAAGTGCGTAACAGTGCCCCTTATGAGAAGGAATATTTGATGGGCAAGTATGGAGGTATTCCATTGGTAGGCCAGTTTGAGCGATTGTTTGAAACTAATAACGACGAAGAGTATGGCAAGGAGAAATAGACCTAATCCACGCGAGGAGCGCTCGCTTCGTCGAATCAGTTCTACTCGTGTGGTAAAACAATCATTTCTGATTATCTGCGAAGGAGAGAATACTGAACCAGACTATTTCAATGCATTCCGCTTGACATCTGCAAATATTAAGGCTATAGGTCAAGGAATAAGCACAATCGGTTTAGTTCAGAAAGCTATTCGCATCAAAGAAGATGAGCGTCACAAAGGTAATAGCTATGACCAATGCTGGGTTGTATTCGACAAAGACGACTTCCCGAATAATGATTTCAACACTGCTATCACCTTAGCTGAGAACAATGGCATTAAGGTAGCATATAGTAATCAAGCATTCGAATTGTGGTTCCTGTTACACTATAACTTGATTCAGGGGGCGATGCATCGCAATCAATATGCATCTAAGCTAAATGAACATCTGGATTTTGCATACAGCAAGGAGCGTGGTATTGGTACGCTTATGTATCAAGCATTATTACCTAAGCAGAATGACGCTATTAGAAATGCCCGTACCATATTGCAACAATGGGATGGTGTTTCACCAGCGCTAGCAGAGTCTTCAACAAAAGTACATCTGCTTGTAGAAGAACTCAATAAGTATTTGTAATCTATTAAACAAAAAACGACAAACCGACCCTCGTTGTGAAGGTCGGTTTATTGTTTAGGATAGTGGAAGTTTAGATTGTATCGCCCGAGCCAATCTGGATATCGAACGGATTGAGGTCGAACTCGTGCGTGATGTTCGTATCATCCTGCTGCGACTCCAAGCAGTCTTCGGTGAAGATACAACCCTTGAGAGTTACAGTAGTCGTTGTCCAGTCATCCGATGCCATAGGGTTGGCAAATGAGACGATAAGGTCGAACTCACCAATCTCCAACAACGAGCCATAGACCGAACGCAAGAGCTGCTGCGTAGCGTAGTCCATAGTGATGGATGCCGAGTATGTGATGTTTCCGAAGCCTCGGGAGACGGGCTTGCCGCCCATTCCGTAGTTGGATTCCACCTTGCGTTTCTTCGACCACTTGATGGCAGATACGCCTTCGAGTGTCGTAGAACCCTCGTCGATACCGAGTGCGGTAGACGAGAGTGTGATCATAGACCACGAATATGCTACATTATTGATTACTGCCATATCTGTTAACTGTTAGCGGTTAGTGACAATCCCTCCTCGACATAGATCTTGACGGCCACGCCGACAGGGACAATTACATAGGAAATCTTGAGCGTGTCGTTCACTAGCACATTCTGATTCGGGTCGATGGTTACAGCGAAGCCGGAAATCTCCTGTGCTGCCTGCATCTTCGCCAGAATATCGCTGATGAGCGTCTTGAATGCTGTAATCTTCGATGGAGCAAGGAAGCCTGTAGAAGGATTCACCAACAGAGGCGAGTTCACATACGGCAGCAATGCTGCACGCACGGCACGACGGCTCTTGTTGATGGTTCGGTTACGGGCAATCGTGCGGTAATCACCGATAGAGCAGGTCTGGTCTTTCGAGATGTATATACCATTCTCACGACCGGCATACTTAATCGGGAAGATGTAGCCCTTATCATCGAGTTCATCAAGCAATGAAGGCGATAACGACTCGTAGCGATTAAGGCTGAGGAAGTTCTCTTCCGCCTCATCAAGGTTGATATCGCCGAAGCCCAACTCGATCTCCTGGAAGTCGTCAGCGAAGAGGTTGAACTGCTTTACCCACGCAATAGACTCGTGTACATTTGCCTTTGCAATAGCACCCATAACAGCACCAAGGAAGCCCACAGGCGTATGGTTCGGGTTAACCATCTGCATTGTCGAAATCTTCTCGTGGCGAGACTGTCCGAAGATGCAGCTGATACGGCTTGACTCGCAGATACACGAAGGAATCTTGTTCAAGTCAATCTGACGGCCATCTGTGGTGTCAGCACCCGTATTGGAAGGGTTTGCCGAGAGTACCAACGACAAAGGCTGGTTCTGCTCTGCAAGACCTACAGCCACATCATTGAGACCCTTGACAAGGTTAAGACTGTACTTGTCGGCACCGCCATTTGCCTTCCACAAAGGCTGCTCGGTCCAGATACCAATCTGATTGATGAGGCCACCTGCGGCACGCTGCATAATCTCCAAAGCACCCCAGTTAGCCGAACAGTCGGCAAACATCACATAGAGTTTGCCTGCGCTATTCACGCTACCGGCCATACGGAAGAACTCACGAATGTGGTAGGCAGGAATACCATACATAAAGTTTACATTTGCCTCCTCGTCATCTGTCGCTTCCACACGCTCAATAATACCGAAGTCGTTTACAGCAGACTTGAACGAGGTGATATAGCAGACATCGCCCAGTTTGAGCTTTGTCTCATTTGTCTTACCATAGCCCTCGGTAAAGAGTGTCGGCTGCAACGAAACATCAAACAGAAGACCTGTGATCTTCTCGGTCGAGGCCCCGGTGTCGTATGGGATATTACCATCGACATCCTTAATGAATACATTTCCAAGTGCCATAGGTTATCTGTTTTTAAGTTCGTTGAAATAAGGATTCTTGTAGAGTACCGCCTTGCCACGGATAGCGGCTGGCGTGTTAGGGGTATAAGTTCCGCCGTGAGTGTCGATATATAGCGCCTCATAGGTTGGGAACTTTTTCAGGATTGCGAGAATGTGAGTATCTGCCTCTCTCTTCTCCTCTTTAGTTGGTTGTTTATCCTCCGTTTTAGGAGTCTCCTCTGTGGGAGTCTCGGTAGTTACAGCCTGCACCTCTTCGGTAGTCTGAATTACCTGCTCATCCGTTTTAGGAGCCTCCTCCGTGATAGTTTTCTTTGCCATAGTCTTTGAAAAATTTGGGGAGCGGGGCCATACCTCGCTCCCCGGGTGAGACATAAAAATCAGATGAAAGGTGTGTTATGCTGTTTTGGTGTAAGCCGTGTGTACGACAATCTCGGCAGGACGAACGATGTTCACATCCATCT
>JBGVEG010000048.1:0-3087 GCA_045119955.1 Paludibacteraceae bacterium | reverse complement strand
CTGCTGGCATAAAGCCACAGTGCAGCACATAGCCACCCAGATACGCCGCTCCCACCGCAAACACCCACCGGAAGGCTGGCTCACCTTCGCAGAAGTCATGGACTACCTCAGCGCAAACAAAGACCGCGCACGCACCCTCATCCGCCGATACAACGCAGGCTACCGCAAAATCTCCCCACGCCACTACTTCTACGCAGAAGACGACATCATCGCCATCCGCCGCTTCATCAAAACCCCCAAGCACCTCCGCCCCGCCTCACCCTATGACCTCCCCGCAGAATCGTAAAAAGCTCCTTAAACGCATCAGAGAAGTCATCCGCGAGCAGCAATTCACCCCGCGCGACCTCTCCATCCCCGCAGAAGCAGACATCATCATGGTACTCCTCGCGCTGGACGAGTTCCCATACAAAATGCCACACACCAAACTCGCCATAGTCTGCTACATCGGCTCCCGCGGCACCGCCACACGCGAAGAACTCCTCCGCATCCTCCGCAAAGATTACTCCACCATCGCCCACAACCTCATCGACCTCGAAAAACAATACAACTACATCAGCCACAGCATCGCAGAGAAAGGCAGCAAACGCACACGCATCCACACCTACAGCCTCACACCCGCAGGCAAGACCGTATTCGCAGACTTCTGCTACTTCTACCAGCAGAAAATCCTCGAAACCATCTCCACCTTCCGCCACCTCCCGGAGCAAACTTGCGCGAACGCAACTTTACAGCACCCCACACTCCCCCTATAATCCGCACAAATGAATAGAACCAGCGTATACGAGCACGCCCTCCGACTCCTCGGAGAAGTGAACTACAAAAAACACACCGCCACAGACGGCGTTTGCACCCAGCTATACCCGGACACTGTTCGCCTCGCAAACTCCGTGGGCAACTGGAGCTTTGCACGCGCCAAGCGCACACTCGCACCGCTCGCCGCCAACACCACAGACGGCATCCACGCCTACACGCTCCCCGCAGATTGCCTCCGCGTCATCGAAGTACGCGACACCGCATCCCAGAAAAAAGTGCTGCACTACTCCATCTATGGCCGCACCCTCGAAACAGAAAACCACAGCTCAGGCAACATCACCCTTATCTACACATCAGACCTCCTCGCCTGCCGCGAAGACCTGCCGGATCAAGCACCCCTCTTCTGCGAATACGTCATCCACCTACTCGCCGCCAAGATAGCACCCTCCATCACCGGCAACATGCAGCTCACCGCCCAGCTCAACGCACAGGCCACCGAACTCATGTACCAGGCACTCACCCAAGACCGCCAGCAGGCACGCTCCAACGACCAGCACCCCCTCACAAACCTGCTCGCAAACAACATCATAGCCACAGGCTCCACAGTCAGAGATAATTCCTACTTCTCCAACTGACCATGTTCTCTTTCCTCTCCTCATTCAACCAAGCGCGTAGCCAGAGCAAACTCCTCAAAGCTCAGGCCAACATCATGCGCTCCAATGCACAGGGCGTCCGCAACCGAGCCAACGCCCAAGCCGCCGCCATCGAACACGCCGCACGCCAGAACCAGCTACTAGAAGCAGAGAACCTCGCAGCAGCACGCACCAACCAGCGCGCAGCCACAGGCTCCGCACGCGCCTCTCGCTCAGGCTCCGGCTTCTCCTCAGAAGACTCCGGCTCCCAGTCCGCAGAAAACATACAGGAAGCACTGGACAAACACATCGCCAACATGGCACTCTCCGCCTCCATCTCCATGTCAAACTCATGGCACCAAGCCATCGACACACGCAGACAGGGAGAAGTCGAAGCATACGCCATGGACGTACAGGCAGACCAGTATCAGGCACAGGCAAAAAGCATCCGCAAAGCCGCCAATATCTCCCTTGTTACTGGCATACTCGGCTCCGCAGCAGGTGCCTACATGGGCTACACAAAGGCAGGTGAATACAATCAGGCTATAGATGACGCATGGGTGAAGTCTGACGTGCAACTTGCCGAAGCGTACGATGCTGGACTCATTACAGAATCTCAGTACAACACAGGGCTGGAGCGCAATATCGAAATGTTCGAAACCTTGCAAGTCAACCCATTCGAGTCCGCATTCACGCAAGCCTCCAACATGGGCGGCATGGCATACCACTCCATGTCCTCCTTCTCCCCCTACATCGCCTCATTCTCCGCAGACGCCAACGCACGCAAGAACAACTGGGGAGGCATGCTCTCCGTCATCTCCGGCAACGTCCCCTACAAAGTACCCAGCGCAGGAACCATCTTCTCTAATTACATCTAAATATGGAACCCTCACCACTCTATCAGGGGCACCAGTTCAAACCTGCACAAGCCCCGCAGGCTCGCTTATCCCCAGAAATCCCCTTCGGCCAGCAATACGTCAACAACCTTGGCGAAACCACCAAATCCCTCCAGCGCATCAAGGACGCCCGCATCCAGCGCAACGACAACACCATCCTGCTCAACCAAGAAGCAAACGAAAAACAGGCCGCGCTCGACCTCACCAACGAGCTGAAATACATGCTCTCCCTGCCGGACGGCGCAAAAGGCGGCATCTACGACAACTTCGGACGCGTCCGCAAAGACGCAGTAAACAACCTCCGCAACAAATACCTCTCACTCTCCCGCAACTGGCACAAAGGACTCATCGACCCGGAAGCCGCTGGCAAATCCGCAATCGCCACGCAAGAGTACACCGCAGGCGTCAACCAAACCATAGAAGCCTCACTCCTCGCCAACACCAAAACACGCCAGCGTAAAGCCTACATGCGGAACATGGAGCTGAACCAGAGCTACAACGCTTACGATGACAACGATAAGCTCATTGACGCGGCCTACGCAAACAAGGTCATAGACGCCACTGAAGCCGAACAGTTGAAGTTCGACAACGAAAAAGCAAAACTCGCCTACACAATCGACTCCACCAACGACCCCGATGCCCTGCTGGACATGTGGGAAGACTCTGCCATGCAGAAACAACTCTCCTATCACCCCTCACTCCGCAACCTGCTAGAGCGCAAAATAAACCTCACCCTCGACACTCAAGGCCGCGCCGCCAACGAAGAACACTTCACCACCTCCAAAACGTCCAAAGGAAACAGCACA
>JBGVEG010000047.1:0-3076 GCA_045119955.1 Paludibacteraceae bacterium | reverse complement strand
CTGCTGGCATAAAGCCACAGTGCAGCACATAGCCACCCAGATACGCCGCTCCCACCGCAAACACCCACCGGAAGGCTGGCTCACCTTCGCAGAAGTCATGGACTACCTCAGCGCAAACAAAGACCGCGCACGCACCCTCATACGCCGATACAAAGCAGGCTACCGCAAAATCTCTCCACGCCACTACTTCTACGCAGAAGACGACATCATCGCCATCCGCCGCTTCATCAAAACCCCCAAACACCTCCGCCCCGCCTCCCCCTATGACCTCCCCGCAGAATCGTAAAAAGCTCCTCAAACGCATCAGAGAAGTCATCCGCGAGCAGCAATTCACCCCGCGCGACCTCTCCATCCCCGCAGAAGCAGACATCATCATGGTACTCCTCGCGCTCGACGAGTTCCCATACAAAATGCCACACACCAAACTTGCCATAGTTTGCTACATCGGCTCCCGCGGCACCGCCACACGCGAAGAACTCCTCCGCATCCTCCGCAAAGACTACTCCACCATCGCCCACAACCTCATCGACCTCGAAAAACAATACAACTATATCAGCCACAGCATCGCAGAGAAAGGCAGCAAACGCACCCGCATCCACACCTACAGCCTCACCCCCGCAGGCAAAACCGTATTCGCAGACTTCTGCTACTTCTACCAGCAGAAAATCCTCGAAACCATCTCCACCTTCCGCCACCTACCGGAGCAAACTTGCGCGAACGCAACTTTACAGCACCCCACACTCCCCCTATAATCCGCACAAATGAATAGAACCAGCGTATACGAGCACGCCCTCCGCCTCCTCGGAGAAGTGAACTACAAAAAACACACCGCCACAGACGGCGTTTGCACCCAGCTATACCCGGACACTGTTCGCCTCGCAAACTCCGTGGCCAACTGGAGCTTTGCACGCGCCAAGCGCACACTCGCACCGCTCGCCGCCAACACCACAGACGGCATCCACGCCTACACACTCCCGGCAGATTGCCTCCGCGTCATCGAAGTACGCGACACCGCATCCCAGAAAAAAGTGCCGCACTACTCCATCTATGGCCGCACCCTCGAAACAGAAAACCACAACTCAGGCAACATCACACTCATCTACACATCAGACCTCCTCGCATGCCGTGAAGACCTGCCGGATCAAGCACCACTCTTCTGCGAATACGTCATCCACCTGCTCGCCGCCAAGATAGCCCCATCCATCACCGGCAACATGCAGCTCACCGCCCAGCTCCAATCGCAGGCCACCGAACTCATGTACCAGGCACTCACACAAGACCGCCAGCAGGCACGCTCCAACGACCAGCACCCCCTCACAAACCTGCTCGCAAACAACATCCTTCACACCGGCACCATAGTCAGAGACAACTCCTACTTCACCAACTGACCATGTTCTCCTTCCTCTCATCCTTCAATCAGGCACGCGCCCAGAGCAAACTCCTCAAAGCGCAGGCAAACATCATGCGCTCCAACGCGCAGGGCGTACGCAACCGCGCCAACGCCCAAGCCGCCGCCATCGAACACGCCGCACAGCAGAATCAGCTCCTCGAAGCAGAGAACCTCGCCGCAGCACGCACCAACCAGCGAGCCGCAACAGGTGCAGCACGCGCATCCCGCTCAGGCTCCGGCTTCTCCTCAGAGGATTCCGGCTCACAGGCAGAGGAAAACACACAGGAAGCACTGGACAAATACATCGCCAACATGGCGACCTCCGCATCCATCTCCATGTCAAACTCATGGCACCAAGCCATCGACACACGCAGACAGGGAGAAGTCGAAGCATACGCCATGGACGTACAGGCGGACCAGTATCAGGCACAGGCAAAAAGCGTCCGCCGCGCCGCCAACTTCTCACTTGTCACCGGCATACTCGGCTCCGCAGCAGGTGCCTATATGGGCTACACGAAAGCGCAGGACTTCCAAGACGAATACGTCAAAGCAGACGTGGCACTGGCAGAAGCGCATGACGCCGGACGTATCACAGAAGCCCAATATGAAGCGGGTCTGGAACGCAACGCCCAAATATACGAAACCTTGCAAGTCAACCCATTTGAGTCCGCATTCCTGCAAGCCTCCAACATGGGCGGCATGGCATACCACTCCATGTCCTCCTTCTCCCCCTACATCGCCTCATTCTCCGCAGACGCCAACGCACGCAAAAACAACTGGGGCGGCATGCTCTCCGTACTCTCCGGCAACGTCCCCTACAAAGTCCCCAGCGCAGGCACCATCTTCTCGAACTACATCTAAAACATGGAACGCTCACCACTCTATCAGGGGCACCAGTACAGACCTGCACAAGCCCCGCAGGCTCGCTTATCCCCCGAAATCCCCTTTGGCCAGCAATACGTCAACAACCTTGGCGAAACCACCAAATCCCTCCAGCGCATCGAGGACGCCCTCATCGAGCGCAACGACAGCACCATCCTGCTCCAACAGGAAGCAAGCGAAAAAGAGGCCGCACTCAACCTCGCCAACGAACTCAAATACAAACTCTCCCTGCCGGACGGAGCAGAAGGCGGACTCTACGACAACTTCGGACGCATCCGCAAAGACGCAGTAAACAACCTCCGCAACAAATACCTCTCACTCTCCCGCAACTGGCACAAAGGACTCATCGACCCGGAAGCCGCTGGCAAATCAGCCATCGCCACCAACGAATACACAACCGGCGTCAGCGCAACCATAGAAGCCGCACTCCTCGCCAACACCAAAACGCGCCAGAAAAACGCCTACCTCCGCAACATAGAGCAAAACGCAAACCTCCACGAGTACGATGCCAACGATAAGCTCATAGACGAAGGACTCTCCCAAAATGCTTATTCCCAAGTAGAAGCAGACGAACTCAAGTTCGACAACAATAAAGCACGCCTCGCCTACACCATCGACTCCACCAACGACACCGATGCCCTGCTGGACATGTGGGAAGACTCCGCCATGCAGAAACAACTCTCCTATCACCCCTCACTCCGCAACCTGCTAGAGCGCAAAATAAACCTCACCCTCGACACTCAAGGCCGCGCCGCCAACGAAGAACACTTCACCACCTCCAAAACGTCCAAAGGAAACAGCACA
>JBGVEG010000046.1:0-9381 GCA_045119955.1 Paludibacteraceae bacterium | reverse complement strand
TGGTTATAGCGCTGAGGTCCCACCCCTTCCCATTCCGAACAGGGTCGTTAAGCTCAGCAACGCCGATGGTACTGCGTTTGTGGGAGAGTAGGTAGCCGCCATTTTCAGAACCCTTCATCATTAAGATGAGGGGTTCTTTGTTTATATCCTTGCCTTTAACCTTTCGCCTTTAACCTCTTCCCTTTACACTCTACACCAAAAAAAATTTGCACAATCCAAAAAAAAGTTGTACCTTTGCACATTGATTCGCAAGAACACCATGAAGGCAATCAGAAACTCCAACATAGAACTCCTGCGTATTCTCTGTATGCTGATGGTAGTGATACTCCATTTTAACAACAATGGAGCCAATACCGGTATTGTCAATATGCCTGAACTTTTAACCACCCGCCTCACTTGGGGATTCCTCGTAGAGTCGTTCTGTATTGTGGCTGTCAACTGCTTTGTACTGGTCTCTGGCTACTTTGGCATTAAACTCAAATGGCGCTCTGTGCTGAAGTTCTACCTGCAATGCTTCCTCATTGGATTAGTCTCATATTTGGCATATATCAGCTTAAATGGTGGCTTTTCTTGGCAAGTATTAGCGGAGCGCTTCTTGGCCTTTACGCACAATGGTTGGTGGTTCGTGGTCTCCTATCTTGGACTGATGTTACTCTCCCCTCTATTGAATAAGGCAGTAGAGACTATGACCAAGCAACAACTCTTCCATAGTATATTGTTCTTTACGATAGTCATGCTCTATCTGGGATGGTATCATAAGGTAGAGGCCACCAACTATGGCAATTCCTTGATTAGTTTCCTCTGGCTATACCTGATAGGACGTTATATAGGTACGCATATCTCGTTGGACAGTATCCTACGTTGGCGTTGGCTCTGGCTGGCTGGATATGTGGCTGCATGTGTGGGCTTATTCACTCTGATTATGTTGCGCTACCATTGCCATTGGCAAATACATTATCCGCTCGATTACAACAACCCCTTTGTGGTGATTGCAGCTGTGATGTTGCTACTCTTCTTCCTCTCTTGGAGTTTCCAGAGTAAGACGATTAACTGGTTGGCAAGTTCCGTGTTCGCAGCATATCTATTACAAGAGAGTTGTTATTGGGGACACCAATGGCTTTATCCACAGATGCGAGAACTGTTTGTCGCGGTTCCTGATGGTTGGCGAGTAGCAGCCCTGGTTGGAGTAAGTATGCTCTTCCTCCTGTTCTGCATTGGCGTGGATAAAGTCTTAGGACTACTCTCCAGCGGATTGATGAAGGTTTATGATAGATTATGTCCGCAGAAATAGGGACTATATATTGATGAATATTATATTGATTATTAATACTAAAAGATAAATTGTGATGAAACAGAAGATTGTACTTTTGGCGTTTGCCATACTTTGTGGTATGAACGTATTAGCGACCAATCTGGTAATTGAGCGTTATGCAGGAGCAGAAATGGTGCAGGATATTGCTGTGATTGGCAAGTGGGTATTCGTGGATACCAATCTCCAACTCTTGGACAAAGAGGGTAATGTGCTCGCAACGGAGCCATTGGATAATGTACGCAAGATTGTTTTCTCTGATGAACCAACTGCGGTGGACAATGTGGAGAAGGGTAGTATTATTGTATATCCTAATCCAACGCAGGATGTCTTGTATATTCAAGGCATTGATGCACAAATACTCCGTATCTTTAATATGCAAGGAAGCATGTTGCAAACCACCGAAGGTACGCAGGTGAGCGTATCCCATTTACCTACGGGCACCTATCTCTTGCAAATAGGTACGCAGGTAGTACGATTTATTAAGCAATAATGACACAACAATAATTACAAAGCATGAAGCGATTTCTCTCCATACCACTCTTGCTACTCGCTTGTATGTGCCATTCATTATCGATACAAGCAGCAGAAACGAGTAAGTTCTCCTGGTCGGCAAATGCCACCATGACCAGCAATTATATTTGGCGTGGCCTCTACTGTGGTGGTCCAAGTTTGCAACTGGATGCTACTGTCGATTATGCGGGCTTCTTTGCGAATATGTGGTGGAACGTTGGCGCAATGGATTGGACATTCTCGACTTTCAATCCCGAGTTAGACCTCTCTATTGGCTTCAGCCGTTGGGGATTGAGTGTGTATTATATCCACTGCTTCTATTTCGATACCTATCAAGATGGTACCCCCAGCAAGTTGTTCGACTTCAATAACTGCCCACAAGGCGGCGCCACAGGCGAGTGGCGTGTTGCCTATCGCGTGAGCGATAAACTGCCACTGAGCTGCTTAGTCGGCGTTCGAACCTTCAGTCGCGATGGATATATGGTAGATGGCGAACTGAAGCGCGCCTATTCCACCTATATTGAACTCGGCTATGACTTCGCCCTGGGCGAGAATTGGCAACTGGATGCTCGTGTGGGTATGACACCTGCTAAGAGTCTCTATACGGGCTTCAAAGGCGATTTTGCGGTAACTATGATTGGGTTGAAACTGCATAAGACATGGGCGCTTGGCAAACAGGAAGAAGCGAGTAAGGGGCTAAACGTGAAGGCTTTTGCGCACGTGATGTTGCAACCTTGGCAACTAACAAAGGATAATCTAATCAAACCAATTGCTGAAGCAGGAGACCAAAAACTGAATCTCGCTGTCGGATGCTCTGTCGCGTTCGGCAATTGAAGCGCACTGAACTCGCTATGCGAGTTGTAAGCGCTCAATGCCTCCGCTCTCCCCACTCACTCACGAAGTTCGTGGGGACCCTAAAAACAAAACATAACCATCAGAAAAACAATAGAATTATGAAACGTTTACTATTCCCAGCCATTATTTTGGCACTGTTTTTCCAGTCGTGCGAGAAGACAGCACAACTGAGTTACGAACCTTTTACGGGTGAGTTGCGCCACGCTTTTGGTATCTCTACCAACACGCGTACCACTACGCCTATCGTGCTCACACGTATTACTCTTGGCGACAAGACAGGATATGGCGAAGCAGCACTTCCTCCTTATCTCAAGGAGACACAAGAGTCAGTCTGTGCCTTCCTTCAATTGGCTGAACCTGTGATTAATAGTTGTACTGAGCCACTGAATGTGGATAGTATCATGCAAGTGGTTAATGCCCTTGCACCAGGCAATCATGCAGCGAAAGCGAGTCTCGACATAGCCCTGCATGACCTGTATGGTAAACTGGAGGGTAAACCATTGTGGCAGATATGGGGTATTGACCCTAATGCTACCCCTTGCACCAGTTATACGATTGGCTATGATGCCAGCGATTCGATTGTGTTGGTCAAGGTTCGCGAAGCCGATTGGGCGAAGATCCTGAAAGTAAAACTCGGTCGTGGGGAGGCAGAGGACAAACGTATGATTACGCTTATACGTAGTCTGAGTGACAAACCTATTTATGTGGATGCTAACCAGGGTTGGTCAACCAAAGAGCATGCGCTGATGATGTGCCAATGGCTGGCAGAGCAAGGAGTTGTGATGATTGAGCAACCTATGCCTAAACAGATGGACGAGGAGCATGCTTGGCTCTGCGAGCAGGTGGAACTGCCTATTCTTGCAGACGAGGCATGCCAGACATACGATGATGTAGCACGCTTGGCGCCATATTACGATGGTATCAACATTAAGTTGATGAAGTGTGGTGGATTAGCAGAGGCGCGCAAGATGATTACCTTGGCGCGTGAACTGGGCAAGCAAGTGATGATTGGCTGTATGACTGAAACGCGCGCAGGTATCTCTGCGGCCACAACGCTGAGTCCGCTGGTGGATTATGCCGACTTGGATGGTCATGTCCTGATCGCTAATGACCCTTACGATGGTATTCAAATTGTGGATGGCAAACTGACCTTAGTCGATAAACCAGGCACAGGAGTTAGTCCGCTTCAATAAAACGCTCAAAGATTAGTAGAACTAGTTTGGCTAGTACAACTAGTGCTGCTAGAATAACATAGATAAACAAACAACTCCGCTACCGATAGGCAGCGGAGTTGTTGTTAAGTAATGATCTCCTAGTGCTACTAGTGCTGCTAGCACAACTAGTTCTTAGAAGATATCTTCGATCTCCAGTGTAGGGATGTTGGTAGTCTCTGGCAGTTGTGCCTCTTGCTGTGTCTCTTCTGTGTGAGTAGCAGGAGTACGATACTCTGCAGGACGATATAGCACTTGGATATTCTCTGCGATGATCTCTGTTTTGCGGCGAACTTGACCGTCTTTCTCCCATGTGCGGGTTTGGAGTTTACCCTCCACATAGAGTTTCATACCTTTGCGCACATATTTCTCTGCCCATTCGGCGAGATTGCGCCAGAGTACGATAGGGTGCCACTCGGTGCGGTCTGGCACTTGGGTACCGTTTTGCATGGTGTAGCCACGCTCCGTGGTGGCGAGATTGAAATTAGCAATAGCAGTACCACGATCCAAATAACGAACCTCAGGGTCACTACCTACATTGCCTACCAAAATAACTTTGTTTACTGATGACATACTAAAAGTTGTTTTAAATGTTCTAAAAGTTCTAATTGTTTTAAGGGTTTTGTATAAATTCTCTGCAAAATTACAAAAAACTTTTGGACAATCCAAAAAAAAGTAGTAATTTTGCACACAAATAAATAAAATAGTATGAAACTGACCAAATTTCGATTCGTTGTTGTAGCCGTTTTGGCGTTCTTTGTGTGCCGTTCTACCTCTCTGCGTGCAGAGGAGGTGATTGTGCGCTGTGTGGCCTTCTATAACTTAGAGAACGTGTTTGATACCATTCACGATGAGGGTAAGAATGATTACGAATACCTCCCTGATGGTGGTATGAAGTGGACAAAGTTCAAGTACGATCATAAGATTCAGAACATGGCCTATGCCATTGCACAATTGGGTACAGATGAAGACCCCCGTGGTGCTGCATGTGTGGGTGTGTCTGAGGTAGAGAATATTGGTTGCTTGCATGACCTTTGCAAGGAACTCAAGGAGAAGCACAACCGCAATTACGTACCCATTCTGCTCGAGGGGCCTGATCGCCGTGGCATAGATGTGGGCTTCTTGTACAACCCTGATATGTTTAAGCCCGTAGGTCAGCCTAAAGGGTACGAGTTGAAGGCGCACTATGCCGATGGTGGTGTGGTGAGAAGTCGTTTGCAACTGTGGGTATCTGGCTATATGCTGGATGACAACCGCAAGATTGTGATGGATAAGGTGCACTTCAGTATCAATCACTGGCCTAGTCGTTCGGGCGGAGAGGAGAGTAGTCGTGCTACACGTGATACGGCGGCTATGCTCTGCAAACAGGTGGCGGATAGCATTTATCTGCGTGAACCTAATGCCAAGATTATCATTATGGGTGACTTGAACGATGACCCATTCAATAATAGCTGTGCAGTGATTCTGGGCGCAAAGAAGACACGCGAGGAAGTGCCAGCACAAGGATTCTTCAATACCATGTGGCAGAAATTAGACCGCGGCATTGGTAGTTTGGCATACCAAGGTAGCTGGAACCTCTTTGACCAGATTATTATCTCCGAGCCGCTGATGAATGCCAAGGTAGAGGACGGCAAATGGGTCTATTGGAAATCGCAGATCTTCAACAAACCATTCCTCACCGTGCAAGAGGGTAAGGACAAAGGCACACCTTTCCGAACAGTCAAGAGTGGCGTTTGGCAAAATGGCTATGGTGACCACTATCCTACGATGATTTATTTGGTAAAGAAGAAATAGTTTATAGTTTAAAGTTTATAGTTTTAAGGCAAGAGATATATGGAACAAGGTATTTTGAGAAAGACAGCTATCGTCCGTATGCGTAATTATGGACGCATTATTCAGGATATGGTGCAATTGGCAGTACAAGAGGAGGATGTAGAGAAGAAGCAATCGATGATTGTCTATATCGCTCAATGTATGCGCCAAAAGAATGCTATCTGGAATAGAGAGCAGGAGTCGGGTGTGGAACGCCTGAAGGACGATATTAGTGTATTGTCACACGGAGCGTTGCAATGCGACTTCCCTGAGTTTGAAGAAATGATGAAGCGTTTAGCATTGCGTCCATTGCAGACACCTGATCGTCAGCAAATGCAGAAGAAAAAGAAGAAGTAAGAACTTATAACCTCTTTATATAACAATGCGCGTTGGTATTCCAGCGCGCATTATTGTTATAGCCACTTTGCCAGCTCCTCGTAGTAGCGAGGCGATACGGGTATCGTTTGTGCTTGTGGAGTGTTCAGTTCGGCGCTAATCATACCCTCTTTGTCGCGGCGCAAGACTTTAATATGCTGTGGATTGACATAGTAACTGCGTTGGCAGCGAATAAGTCCGTGCTTGTGCATAAGTTCCTCCAGTGACTTCATGGAGGCACGCAGCGCGTATTCCTTGAGTCTGTCGCCTTCCATATAGCGGATATGAACGTAGTTCTCTTCGGCTTTGATATAGAGCACCGCAGAAGAGGCAATCATGAGCTTAACACGTTGGGTATTGTCCACAAAACGCATGAGCGAGTCGTCGTAGGTGGCTTGCTCTTCTTTTTGTGCCATATATGCAATGGATAGGTTGAAGATAACGTAGGGATAGATGCAGATGATGAGTAGCGCATATAGCGATTGTCCCACTATGTGGAAGTAGGGAAATATGCCCTTGTACATGAGTGTCAGGTAGAGTGCCATAAACATACTCATGGCAATGACCTCTGCCACTTCCCAATATACATAGCGTAGCCAGTTGAGACGCAGTTGATGGTGCGATAGCACCGTCATGAGCGCGCGTGAGATGAGCATTACGCCGAGCAGAATACACATGATAATGGTGGTGTTGAAACTGAGCATATCCTGCCCCATTTCAAGCAACTTTGCCGCATGGGTGGGTTTGTAGATTTGTACGAAGCACAGGAAGAATGCTGGTATGCCCAGTATGTAGAGCAATTGGTTGCTCAGTTTGCGGAAAATAGCGGGTAAATTGTTCATAATTTAGTCATTTTATTTGGTGTGACGAAATGGCAGAGCGCTGTATTTTGTCACAAATATGCCATTTTTGTCACTATATTTATGTTTTCAGCAAAAACTGTGCCATACTATCACAAAAGTTTGTCTGTGTGCCAAAAAGGCAGTAATTTTGCAGCGGATTTTGAAAGCCTCCTACGCGCTGGGCGCGAGAAAAAATCGTTCGAGCCCTTTGGGTGAGATAAGAAATCTAAACTATCCAAACTAAGAGAAGGATAAATGGTTTAGATAGTTGGGATTTCTACCCCCCCTGGGGGTAAGGAGATTATATGTTAAATAATAATAGGTAGATAGTATGAAACTTGTAGCTTTAGGTGATTCGATTATGAAAGGTGTATTGCTTCGTTCACAGGGAGAGCGTTGTCATTATTCTTTAGCGGATAAGAGTATCGTGGAGTGCTGTGCCGAGAAGTTAGGCGGTGAGTGCCTTAACTTGGGTAAGATGGGCTGCACTATTGAAGCAGGTGAGCGTATATTAAATAGGTATTTGGATAAGTGTTCTGAGGCGCAATATGTGTTGCTGGAGTATGGAGGCAACGATAGTGATTACAATTGGCAGGAGATTGCCGAGTCGCCTGAGAAGAAACACTTTCCACGCACGCGTTTGGAGGTTTTTGAACAGGTGTATGAGCGTGTGATCAATAAGATAAAAGCGATGGGGGCGATACCGCTTGTGCTATCCTTGCCGCCCATGGATGCCGAGCGGTATTTTGCCTTCTTTTCTCATAAGTGGGAAGAGGGTTTTCGAGCGAATGTGATGCGTTGGTTGGGAGGTTCGACCAATACGATTATGTCGGGTCATGAGCTGTATAATCTGGCAACGATGCGTGTTGCGCAACGCACTGGAGTACAGTGGATTGATGTGACGAGCGAACTGCTCAAGGAGCATAATTTTCGCGCTTATCTATGCGATGATGGTATCCACCCTAACGAACAGGGTCAGCGCAAAATGGCAGAGGTAATCCTCGCCGCGATGAAGTAGGCGGTATATATACAGAACGCGGGAAGTGTAGTGTTTACTATGCTTCCCGCGTGAGTGAATGTGAACTATAGTGAAGTGGATTCACTAAGCTCTCTTGAAGTTCGTCTATCTCCCAATTTCTTGGGCCAGTTTGGCTTGATGAAGCATTTGCTCTTGTTTTAAGACTTGCTCGCGCGTAGCAACTGACGATGTACGCCCCAATGAGCATCTCACCTGCGCAGCAGAGACCTGCATGCTCTGTTTAATTGAATTGAGTAAGGTTTGTTTTTCCATTGAGTATGTCGTTTGTGAAATTATCAATCAGTTGTGTTGTTTGCTCAGAAAATCCATTATCACGAATAGTAGCTTTAACTTGGCAATCTTGGGGAGTTGTCTCGGAGTTCTCAGGGTTGTCGCTCGGTGAAATTGAGCAAAAGATAGCGAAACGAAAAGAGAACAAATCTTAACAAAACGCACTTTTTTATAGTCAACTATCTACCTTCCATCTCCACTCTATCATCGGGGTATCTTCAGGATATCTTCGGGATAAAATGATAGCCAAAATTTAAGCCATACAGCAAAAGGGAAATCTTATAATAAAGCATAATTTTAAGAAGCAAATGTGCGCTGTTGAAAAGGTGTGTAAGTCTTCGGAAAAACAGTGAGTTAGGAGCAAAAATAGGGCTGATTTTGCAAAGTCGGTTTAGCAATTTTAATTTTTAGGTCGAAAAATGCATGAAAAGTGCAACTTTTAGGTAGAAAAACTTGCCCATGTCAGAAAAAAGTAGTACCTTTGCATGCTTTTTCGCGGCGCGTGTACGCGAGTGTGTTATGTGAAGACAACATAAACAACAATTCCGCTCGCCAACATTGCGAGCGGCAAGGGGGAGGAAGGTTGAGTGAGTGAATGTAAAAACGAAAGAAAACTAACAAGTTTAAATTAACATAAATTATTAACCAAAATTAAAAGTTAAAATGCCTACAATTCAACAATTAGTTAGAAAAGGAAGAGCAGAACTTATCGACAAGAGCAAGTCTCCAGCATTGGACAGTTGCCCACAACGTCGTGGCGTTTGTGTACGCGTTTACACAACAACTCCTAAGAAGCCAAACTCTGCTATGCGTAAAGTAGCACGTGTTCGCTTGACAAACCAAAAGGAGGTGAACGCTTACATCCCAGGTGAGGGTCACAACTTGCAAGAGCACAGCATCGTAATGGTGCGTGGTGGTCGTGTGAAAGACCTCCCAGGTGTACGTTACCACATCGTTCGTGGTACATTGGATACCGCTGGTGTAGCTAACCGCTTGCAACGTCGTAGCAAATATGGCGCTAAGCGTCCTAAAGCTAAGAAATAAGGTTATAGGCTATAGGTTATAGGCTATAGGCAAGTTCTGACGAAAAAAAACTAACTAAAAGTTCCATACGATGGGACAGATTATTAATGGGTTGATCGGTTGAGTAAGTAG
>JBGVEG010000045.1:0-17249 GCA_045119955.1 Paludibacteraceae bacterium | reverse complement strand
TGATAAACCAAGTCTGAGCTGTAATGCCGGCAGTTTCGGCTGCAACTTGAAGTAACATCATAATTACAATGGAATATTAGAGTGTTTCTTGAGAGGGTTGGTCAAGCGCTTGGTTTGCAAGTTCTCGAATGCGCGAACGATGCGCTTACGAGTATTGCGTGGCTCGATGATGTCATCGATATAACCGCGGTTTGCTGCTTGATATGGGCTTGCGAACAAGTCTTTGTACTCAGCCTCCTTCTCAGCAATAAATTTCTTTCTTTCTTCAGGATCCTCGATAGCCTTAATGGCTTTAGCTTGGAGCACACCTACTGCGCCACTTGCACCCATCACGGCAATCTCAGCATTTGGCCATGCATAGCATACGTCGCCGCGGAGTTGCTTACAGCTCATCACGATGTGGCTACCACCGTAAGACTTACGGATCGTAACCGTCACCTTAGGCACGGTTGCCTCGCCGAAAGCGAACATGAGTTTTGCTCCGTGATCGATGATACCAGCGTACTCTTGACCTGTACCGCAGAGGAAGCCAGGAACGTCCACGAGGGTAAGGATTTGGATATTAAATGCATCGCAGAAACGAACGAAGCGAGCTGCTTTACGGCTGGCATCGCAGTCCAATACACCTGCCAACCAGTTTGGTTGGTTAGCGATGATACCAGTAGAACGGCCGTTGAAACGTGCGAAACCGCAGATGATGTTCTTAGCGTAGTCTTTTTGAACCTCCATGAAGTCGCCGTTATCTACGATAGTGTAGATGATGTCCTTCATGTTGTATGGTTTGTTAGGATCATCAGGAACGATCTCGTTCAAGCTCTCCTCTACACGCATTGGATCATCGGTGCAGTTCATGAGTGGAGCCTCCTCCATATTGTTTTGTGGGATGAAGCTTACGAGACGGCGAACCTCTGCCAATGCCTCTTCCTCTGTAGCTGCTACGAAGTGAGTAACACCAGACTTGGTTGCGTGTACCTTAGCGCCACCCAGTTGCTCTACGGTTACGTCCTCACCTGTCACGCTCTTCACTACCTTTGGACCTGTGATGAACATGTATGAGTTTTGCTCGGTCATCATGATGAAGTCGGTCAAAGCTGGGCTATACACCGCACCACCAGCGCAAGGGCCAAAGATCACAGAGATTTGTGGCACTACACCTGATGCGAGGATGTTACGCTCGAAGATCTCAGCGTAACCTGCGAGTGCGCATGCACCTTCTTGAATACGAGCACCACCTGAATCGTTGAGACCAATGATAGGCGCACCGAGTTTAACGGCTTGATCCATTACGTTGCAAATCTTGAGCGCCATAGTCTCGCTGAGGGAGCCACCGATTACGGTAGCGTCTTGTGCGAATACGAATACAAGGCGGCCGTCGATAGTACCACTACCTACAGCTACACCGTCACCCAAGAATACTTTTTTCTCCATACCGAAGTCGTGGCAACGGTGTGTGAGGAACATGTTTACTTCCTCGAAAGAACCCTCATCGAGGAGCATGTTGATACGCTCGCGAGCAGTATAGCTGCCCTTAGCGTGATGTTTTTCTACTGCTGCTTCACCGCCACCGGCTGCTACCTTCACGCGGTTGTCAATCAGTTTTTGCAATTTTGTTGTATCCATTTCTTATAAAGATTTTATTAGTCCAAATTATTTAGGTTGCTCGCAGAGCTCTGTCAAGATACCCTTGGTTGATTTTGGGTGCAAGAATGCGATCATGAGGTTCTCAGCGCCTTTGCGTGGAGCTTTGTCGATAAGTTGGATCCCAGCTGCCTCAGCCTCTGCCAATGCCTCTTCTACGCTATCTACGTTGAATGCTACGTGGTGGATACCACCCTTGCCACCGTTCTTCTCGATGAACTTAGCGATAGATGACTCTGGAGCGGTTGCCTCGAGAAGCTCGATTTTTACTTCACCTACTTTGAAGAAAGCGGTTTTTACTTTTTGGTCAGCTACCTCTTCGATAGAGTAGCATTTACCACCAGTTAAGAACTCGAAGAATGGCATAGCCTCTTCCAAACTTGTTACAGCGATTCCAAGATGCTCAATGTGAGTTGGTTTCATTGTTTTTTAGATTTTATGTGTTAATATTTTTGTTAATTATTTCCTATTTTGCCAAATTAGCGCACAAAGGTAGTCATTTTTTTCGAACTACGCAAATAAATAATTATTAATTATTTTTTAATTCATTTTTTGTTACTTGCACCTATCAATTTCTATCAAAGAAAAGAAGGATATGCTCTTCACATATCCTCCTTTCGTTCAGTTACAACGTTTCTTCAAAACCTCATCGGAATAATCCTTGAAACATTTGCCATAGTTGTTGCATTTGCGCCCAGTTGCGACGGACTTCCTGCATATCGCGTTCCAATAATTTTCGCTGCATAGAGAATTGATTTTCAAGCGATTGCTTTTGTTGCTTTAGCGGTTGCGGATTATCTAACACGACTTTGCCAAGGTGCTTCTCAATCGGGCGAATAAACCACAGTCTTCTACCCCAAAATATCCCTAACGCAATCAGCAACGTCGCTCCTGCAATGACGAGGTAGGATGCCCACATCGGTAGCCATTGTTCGAGCCATGCAGCCAAAGCAATAGCCAAAAATATCAGTCCTACAACTACAATCGCCACGATAGAAAATAGCGCAATAATCAGCCCTAACAACTGGCTCGTTTGCTCAATACTGCGCAGTTGAAGCAATCGGAACTGCGATTTCATATATGCCTGAATATCAGTTAATAACTGATTGTATAAATCTTTCATAGTTGTAAATAGTCAAATTGTAACTAGCGCAGAGGAACAATAGTCCTCTGCGCATTGTTTACTTCTTGGCAGCCTCTTCCACTGCGGCTTCGAGATCGGCTTTGCATTGGCAGTTGCACAGGCCGTTCTTGATGCGTTTCATCACTTTGTCCACGAGATGAGAGAGTTCATCCATGTTCATGTTTTTGTACTTCTCGCGAGCGATAGCTGCGATCTCTGCGCGCAGTTCCCTGCCGCTCTTTGGAGCCAGCATCAAAGCTGCCGTTGCTCCGACTACTGCTCCGCCTAAGAGAGCAAGTAGCATCTTGGTTCCATTTGTCATAGTTGGTTTAGGTTTGAAAGTTTCGGAACATGCGTTCCTTATACTCCCAAAGGCAAAATCTATGCCAAAAAGAACAGATTTATTCTATCTATTTGCCTATATCAAAAAAAAATTGTACCTTTGCAGCTGAATCATTATTTCACACAGCAATATGAACCGACTTAATTCGAATATACTGAGCATAGGCATCACCCTGCTACTCGTGATTGTAGTGGTGGTTAGTTCGCTGGTTACCAGCCATATAGTAGAAAAGTTCGAACAAGAAGAACAAAAGAAAATTGAGCTTTGGGCAGAGGCCACACGACAGTTTATCTTAGCAGGCGAGAACGACAATATCGACCTCCTTCTACAGGTCATGGAAGGCAATACCACTATCCCCGTTTATATGGTGGACACCAACTACAACCTACTTCTCTCACGCAATGTGCCAGAGCCCAAACGTCATGTAGAAAACTTCTATATAAAGAAAATCAACGAGCTGCGCGCCACACAAGAACCCATTGAAGTGCGCATCTCCGACAGTGTAATGCAATATATCTATTACGAGCAATCCTCTACCCTACGTTGGTTGTCGTATTTCCCTTATATTCAATTGGTTGTTATGCTTGCTCTGGCAGGAATGGCAGCCATTGCTCTACTCATGGTGCAACGCAGCGAGAAGAATAGTCTGTGGGTGGGACTATCGAAGGAAACGGCTCACCAACTGGGTACCCCTATCTCCTCGCTCAACGCTTGGAACGAACTGCTGAAAGCTACCTACCCTAACGATCCACTCCTCCCACAAATGGATGAGGATATTCGCCGTTTGCAGATGATAGCAGAACGCTTCTCAAAGATTGGTTCGCAACCCAAACTGGAAGAATGTGAGGTACTGCCTGTGGTACAATCCGCCATGGACTATATGCGTGCGCGTACCTCTAATAAAATAGAGTATAAATTGGCTATTGGCGATGGGCTATTGGCTATTGGCAATGGAGCAAGGGCGATGCTGTGCGCGCCACTATTTGAATGGGTGATTGAGAACATTTGCAAGAATGCCATCGACTCAATGGAAGGCAAAGGAAGTATCACCATTGAGGTAAGGCGAGAGGCGAAAGGCAAGATTTATATCGACATTACCGACACAGGTAAAGGTATCGACCGCAGAAACTTCAAACGGATATTCCAGCCCGGTTACACGAGCAAGAAACGCGGTTGGGGATTGGGATTAAGTTTAGGCAAGCGTATCATCGAAGATTACCATAGAGGCGAACTCTTCGTGAAGCAATCGCAATTGGGCGTCGGTACGACCTTCCGGATTGTGTTGGAACAAGCCAAAGACTGTTGAACCAGAGCCAGACATGGCCGCATACAAGGCGCCTGCTGAAAGTAGGCGCTGTTTTATTTCTGCAATCTCGGGATGAATAGGAAAGACAGTTTGCTCAAAATCATTAATGAGCAAAGGACACATATCGGTTAGGGGCTTACCCTCTGCCAATGCTTGTTTGATTTGTCCTTCCGCTTCAGGGTGGCGTACTATACCTGCATAGGCATCTTTAGTAGAGACACTACAATTGGGTTTGATCATCACAAGGCGCAAGCCGCTCAGATCCAACGTAATAGGCGATAGTTTGTCGCCAATACCTTCGGCATAGCAGGGCGTGTTGTAAATGAAGAAGGGGCAGTCAGCGCCAAGAGGGCGTACTTCTTCTGCGAGTTGTTCGCGAGTAAGACCAAGAGAGAAGATTTCGTTGAGGGCGATAGCCATATGTGCCGCATCGCTACTACCACCACCAAGGCCAGCACCAAAAGGGATATTCTTCTTGAAAGTGATTTTGACATTGCCTATTTGCGGGAAATGCTCCTGCATGCGCTTGTACACCTTATATATAAGGTTGTCCGTAGGTAAGCAATCAATGACCAAACCGTCTTGCAAAAAAGCAAACTCCTCCGCGGGTTCTACCTCCAACTCATCGTGCAAGCCATAGACAGGATAGAAGATAGTCTCCAAGTCATGGTAACCATCTTCGCGTTTGCGCACTACGCGCAAACCTATGTTAATCTTGCAATTAGGGAAAAGTAGCATATAGACCGCTACGCTGTTAGAAGTTAGACAGTATCCATGAAGGACTTTTGCACCTTATTAAAGACCACAATACCGACAGCGAGGAGCACTACCATGAAAATGAAGCTATAGCCCAGCATCCACCAGTCGTGGTTACCCACGCCCAGCATGCCGTATTTGAAGAACTCCACAATACCTGTCAGCGGATTGAGCTGCATTATCAAGCGAAGTTTCTCGTTCGTAATAGTAGAGAGCGGATAAATGACAGGGGTAGCGTACATCCACAGACTAACAAAGAAGCTCAACAACAGTTGCAAGTCGCGGTACTTAGTTGTCATACTGGAGAACAAGATACCAAAGCCCAACGCCAAGCCCGCTAACATCACCACAAGGACAGGGAACATGAGGGCATACCAGTTGGTATGTATCTGAACATCAGTAAACAAGGCATAATAAGCATACACCACAAGGAAAAGCGCAAACTGGATACCGAAACGCACCAAGTTGCTAATCACATCGCTCAATGGTGTCACCAGACGTGGGAAATATACCTTGCCAAAGATACCCGCATTGGTCACGAAGGTATTGGAGGTTTTTCCCAAGCAGTCGGCAAAGTACTGCCAAAAACTGATACCCGCCAAATAAAACAAAGGTTGAGGTAAGCCATCGGTCGAAATCTTAGCAATTCCACCAAACACTACCATATACATAACAGTAGTCATCATAGGTTGAATCACATACCAAAGAGGACCAAGTACTGTCTGTTTGTACTGGGTAATGATATTACGCTTCACGAAGAGCATCATCAGGTCGCGGTAGCGCCAGATCTCTTTGAAATCAACCGATAAAAGACTATCTTTTGGACGGATTTCAGTCGTCCATTTTTCTTGTGTTTCTGCCATAATTACAAAATTTGGGTGCAAAGGTACGATTTTTTTTGCAAATATGCAAATTTATTTGTACCTTTGCACATTAATTGCATATTTATGGAGAATTATATCGTATCAGCCAGGAAATATCGCCCTACTACATTTGAGAGTGTGGTAGGTCAGCAAGCATTGACGCAGACGCTTCGCAATGCGATTAGAACGAATCACTTAGCGCATGCGTACCTCTTCTGCGGTCCCCGCGGTGTGGGCAAAACGACTTGTGCGCGTATCTTCGCCAAGACCATCAACTGTCTTAATCCGACAGCCGAACATGATGCCTGCAACCAATGCGAGTCATGCGTAGCGTTCAACGAACAGCGTTCGTTCAATATCCATGAGTTGGATGCTGCATCCAACAACTCCGTGGAAGATATCCGTTCGCTGATTGACCAAGTGCGTATTCCGCCACAGCTTGGCAAGTATAGTGTATATATTATTGATGAGGTGCACATGCTCTCGCAAGGTGCGTTCAACGCGCTGTTGAAAACATTGGAGGAGCCACCATCGTATGCTATCTTCATTTTGGCTACGACGGAGAAGCACAAAGTGTTGCCTACTATATTGAGCCGCTGTCAGGTATATGACTTCAGCCGAATCACTGTGGCAGATACCATTCATCACTTGCAATATGTAGCAAGACAGGAAGGCATTACTGCCAGCGAAGAGGCACTGAATGTGGTAGCACAAAAAGCCGATGGCGGTATGCGCGATGCGCTGAGTATCTTTGACCAATTGGTGTCGTTCTGCGGAACACAAATCAGTTACGAACAAGCCATTGAGGTGCTGAATGTGCTGGATACGGACTATTATTTCCGTCTGGTAAATGCAGCCCTAGCGGGTAATGTGAGCGAAGCGCTATTGCTGCTGAACGAGGTACTCACAAAAGGCTTTGATGCGGGCAACTTTGTAACAGGTTTTGCGCAACACCTACGCGATGTATTAGTGAGCAAGGATGTTGCTACGCTACCCTTGTTGGAGACATCGGATGTGATTCGTCAGCACTATCAAGAGCAAGCCCAACGCTGTGCCGCGAAGTGGCTGTTCAACGCGTTGGACATTGTGAACACCTGCGATATTAACTACCGCACTGCGAAGAACAAACGTCTGACCGTGGAGTTGGCATTAGTCAAACTCTGTCGGCTGACAGAAGCACCTGCACAAGAGGTTCAGAGAGTGCAAAACACTGGCGGACAAGCGGCTACACCTGCTGCACAACCAGTACCACGTCCCGCAACGGCTCCACAACCGACTGCCGTAGTGCAACCTACCGTTGCCCCAAAGCCAGCCACACCAACAGCCCCTCCACCTCCTAAGCCAACAAGCTTGGGAGCGATGCCATCGTTAGGTAACTTAGGTAAACTGAGTACAACGCCTCAGGCAACCGCACAGCCAACCGCCGCTGCACCAACTACAGAACAGCAGAAGCGTAACAACCCTTTTACACTTGACCAACTCAAAAGCGCGTGGGTTGGTCAGATTAAATACTTCGAAAAAGAAGAGCGCTTCAAAGCTATGCTGACCACCTACGAACTGGTACAAGACTCGGAGACGAAGTTCCATATTACCGTGGACAACCAGTTGCAGAAGAAAGAGTTTGCTAAGTTTGGCAAACAACTGATGGACCGCGTGCGTGACGTATTGCAGAATGACGATGTACAACTGCGCGTAGAAGTCGCTGAGTACACCGCCGCACAAGTCGCATACACCTCTACTGAGAAATATAAGATTCTCAACCAGTTAAACCCCCACCTAGAGGAATTACGCCAACGCATGAACTTACAGATAGAATAAATGGGAATTAAGAATTAAGAATTAGAAATTAAGAATTAGGAATTATGAATATCTTATCAATCTTATTATTTTCGTTTGCATTGCTGACCGACACGCATATCAGCAGTAGCAACCCTCGTCCCATGGAAGACTTGCAACGCTCGATTGCAGAGATTAACCAAAACCCCGCTATTGAGTTTGTCGTAGTCACAGGAGATCTATCTGAGAACGGCGACCGCGCCTCTATCCAAGCCATCAAGGATGCGTTGGACCAACTGCATGTGCCATTCTATGCCGCTTCAGGCAACCACGAAACGACATGGTCAGAGTCGGGTGTGATGGACTTCAGCCGCGTGTTCGGCGATAGCCGCTTTGCCTTCACGCATAATGGAATGTACTTCATTGGTTTCAATTCGGGTCCAGTGATTCGTATGGCTGATGGACACGTAGCACCACAAGATATAGCATGGCTCAAACATAATCTGGACAGCGTATCCGCCGCAGGCGATGCGCCTATCTTCGTCTTCACGCACTATCCACTGCGCAATGGCGATGTGGATAACTGGTATGAGGTAACCGATGTCCTGCGCCAACATAACGTACAATGTATCATGGGCGGACACTATCACCGCAATCTGCTGTTTGACTGCGATGGTATAGCCGATGTGCTCAATCGCTCTAACTTGCGCGACAAGGATGGCGTGAATGGTTACTCCATCATCAGCATTACCGATAGTATCCGTTTCAACGAGAAGCGTATTGGCGAGGAAGCACAACATTGGCTCAGTCTGCCATTTGGCAAAAAGGAATACGGACCATCCAACGAGGAACTGCGTCCTAACTTTGATGTCAATAAGGAATATAGTCATGTGCAACGCGTATGGCACAAAGCACTACGAGGTGGCATTTACTCTACCCCTGTTACCGATGGTAAGAGTCTCTTTATCGGCGATGATGTGGGTGTGATGTATTCGCTCAACCTGAAGTCAGGCAAGACGAACTGGAGTTTTGACACAGGTATGCGCATTGTTGGCTCGCCTGCTGTCAGCGAAGGCGTAGTAGTCTTCGGTAGTGCCAATTACAATATCTACGGTTTAGATGCTAAGACGGGCAAAGAGTTGTGGCATATCACTACGAACCAAGCCGTAATGGGTGCAGCGACTATTCACAAGGGCATCGCCTATATAGGCGGTGGCGATGGCAGAATGTTTGCCATAGACATTAAGACAGGCAAAGTCAAGTGGTCATTTAATGAGTTGAAGAACTACGTACTGACGCGCCCACTGGTGTATCAGGATAAACTCTATTTCGGTTGCTGGGACACACATATGTATGCCCTCAACCTTGCCGATGGCTCATTGGTTTGGAAGTGGAACAACGGCAACGGCAATCCTAAGCTCTCACCTGCCAGCGTATGGCCAGTGGCTGCGAATGGCAAGATCTTCATTACAGCCCCTGACCGCTATTTTACTTGTCTCGATGCCGAGACTGGCGAACAGGTATGGCGCACCAAAGAGTATAAGGTACGCGAGACGGTGGGTCTAAGTGAGGATGGCAATACAGTCTATTCTAAATGTATGTGGGACACCATCGTAGCAATGGATGCCACAACACACGAACCTATCACACGCTGGGCTACGCATGCTGGCTTTGGTTACGAGCACAATCCTGCTATGCCACTGGAGAAAGATGGAACCCTATGGATAAGTACCAAGAATGGTCTACTCCTAGGTATGGATGCTAAGACAGGCGTTGTGCTCTGGCGACATAAGATAGGTAACTCTATTCTTAATACCCCACTGCCATTAAGCAATAAAGAGTGCATCTTCACCAGCAGCGAAGGTACAATCACCTATATCCGAGTAAAATGATTCCGGACGCTAGTTGCCGGCTGCCGGACGCCGAACCCCAACACCGAATGTTTGACCTAAAGAAATATTTGCCGACGACCAAAAAGGAGTTGCAGCTCCGCGGTTGGAATGAGGTGGATGTAATCCTCTTCTCGGGTGATGCGTATATTGACCATCCTGCTTTTGGGGCCGCTGTCATTGGGCGTGTGCTTGAGCATGCGGGATATAAGGTGGCCATTGTGCCACAGCCTGACTGGCGAGGCGACCATCGTGATTTTACCAAGTTAGGACGTCCGAGACTATTCTTTGCTGTGACTGCTGGCAGTATGGATAGCATGGTGAACCACTATACGGCGGCTAAGCGCTTGCGTTCAGATGATGCCTATACACCAGAAGGCAAAGCGGGCATGCGCCCCGACTATTGCACCATCACCTACTGCAATATCCTCAAACAACTATACCCCGATGTGCCAATCGTGATTGGTGGTATAGAGGCCAGCATGCGCCGATTGACCCACTATGACTATTGGTCGGACCAACTCAAGCCTAGCATATTGGTAGATTCGAAAGCCGATATATTGGTCTATGGCATGGGGGAAAAGCAGATTGTAGAGATTGCCCACGAACTAAATAATTCAACGACAACATCGACAACATTGCGCGGCAATCAACGCCCTGCCGCGCTCAAGGAAATTCCTCAAATAGCATATTTAGAGGCGACATGCGCAGAAGAAAGTGGATACTGTGATGGTGAGAGGATTGTTTTGCAAAGTCACGAGGCTGCGCTCAGGAGCAAACAGGTGCATGCGGAGAATTTCCGCCTAATAGAAACGGAGAGCAACAAGATTCACGCGGCTACAATTATCCAAGCTGTAGGTGACCAATATGTAGTGGTCAATCCACCCTACCCCACAATGACCACTAAGGAGTTGGATGCCATATACGATTTACCCTTCCAATATCATCCGCATCCAAAATACAAAGACAAGCATATACCTGCCTATGAGATGATTCGTTTCTCGGTATGTATGCACCGCGGCTGCTTTGGCGGTTGTAGTTTCTGCACTATCTCCGCGCATCAGGGTAAGCAAATCACCTCGCGCTCGGAGCAGAATATCCTTCGCCAAATAGCTATTTTGAAAGATTTGCCTGAGTGGAAGGGTTATTTGAGCGACTTAGGAGGTCCGAGTGCCAATATGTACGGCATGCACGGCAAGGATATGTCGCTATGCGAAAAGTGCGCACGCCCCAGTTGTTTATGCCCCACGATATGCAAGAACCTCAACCAAGACTTTGCTCCGCTACTACATATATATAATAAGGTGGATAGTCTGCCATATATTAAGAAATCGTTTGTCGGCAGCGGTATTCGCTATGACCTGATGAACGAGCAGTATGGCAAGGAACTCATTACGCGTCATGTATCTGGCCGATTGAAGGTTGCACCAGAGCATACCTCCGACAGCGTACTGAAGATTATGCGCAAGCCATCGTGGGAGCAGTACGAGCGTTTCCACCGCTTCTTCGAGCAGGTGAACACAGAAGCAGGACTGCGCCAGCAGTTAATTCCCTACTTCATCTCCTCGCACCCTGGTTGCACCAATCAGGACATGCAGCAATTGGCTGAGCGCTGCCGCCAATTGCATTACCGTCCCGAGCAGGTACAGGACTTCACGCCTACCCCTATGACATTGGCGACGACAATGTTCTACACAGGACTTAATCCATACACCATGCAACCCGTGTATGTTGCCAAGACCAGAGAAGAGAAGCTGAAGCAGAATAGTTATTTCTTTTGGTGGAAACCACAAGAGAATATAATCAAGAAATCCCAACAGCGCACACATCGCGCGAAAAAGAATAAATCATAATGAAGAAGAAATTTCAAATTAATCCTAAGACACTTGTTTTAGAAGAAGTGGAATATGGTATAGGATATTGGCTGCGCCAAAGTGGTATATATATAATCAGCGGAATTATTTTGGGTATTGTATTTTTATTTCTATTCCTCACATTCTTCCCTTCGCCTCGAGAAAAGCAATTGCAGCGCGAGAAAGAGGCATTGCAAGCCCAATTATCCACACTCAGCCAACAGGTGGATCAGATGCAATTGGTGATGACTGATCTGCAACAGCGCGATGATAATTTGTATCGTGTACTCTTTGGCGCGGAGCCTATTCCATTGAGTATTCGTCAGGGCACACAACGCAAAATATCTTATTATGAAGACATTGCTCGAATGACCAACAATCAATTATCGGCAGACTTAACACTCAAAGTAGATGTACTGGAAAAGGAATTGTATGTACAATCTAAGTCTTACGATGAGATTATAGAAATGGCCAAGAATCAGGAGATTCGCATGGAGAATATCCCTGCCATTCAGCCCGTGCTCAATAAGGACCTCACGCGCGTAGCCTCGGGTTATGGTATGCGTATTGATCCAGTGTATCATGTGCGCAAGTTCCACCAAGGTATGGACTTTACCGCGCCTACAGGTACGGAAGTTTTTGCTACAGGTAATGCGAAAGTCAAGTTCTCTGGATGGAAGCAAGGATATGGCAATACGATTATCCTCGATCACGGATTCGGTTATGAGACTGTATATGCCCATCTGTATAAGTCATTGGTTAGAAAGGGGCAAAAAGTCCGCCGCTCAGATATTATCGGTCTTGTGGGTAATACGGGCAAGTCCACAGGTCCGCACCTGCACTATGAGGTTCGTCTCAACGACCGTCCAGTGGATCCACGTAACTATTACTTCTACGATTTATCGCCCGAGGAGTATGACCAGATGATACAACTCTCCAACAACTTCGGACAAATGTTGGATTAGTTCAATAGCTCATTTATCACCTGCTTAGCTCTTTCGCCCACGACCACCAGACGATAGACTATGGTGTCGCGCAGATAACCGACCAAGTCGAATGGTGTGCTTTGGGTGAAAGCAGAAAGACGAAAATAGCGATATAATTGCTGTATATATCCGTTTGTCACAATTTCGGTATGCCCCAACGCATCCATCTGCGCCATCAGATCGCCTTGTAATTGCCCTTTTAGTGTATCGCGAATCATACTGGACATGCCAAGCAAGGCATACTTATCGCTATCGCACATAGGCCATAGGTCAAGCAACCCTTGTAGCTGCTCGCGTTCCTCCTCTGGGACATTCTGCAACTGATCATCGTCCCAAGGTAATAACCAATGTGCCGCACGTTCGCGGAAGAATGGTGTTTGGTAACCCGTTTTGAAAATCAAGAAGTTTTGATCCAAGTGCATACGAGCTATACGCTCCATATCGCCTTGGTGTTTGCGAATAACGTCATAGAATTCATCAGACCCTACTTGATTCATCAGTGGCATAATCTCCTTCGTCAGTTCTTGATTGAACCGCTCCAAGTTTTTGATTTGCGTCGTTCGTGCGATATTGCTTAGGGCTGTAAAACAGAGTTCAGGGTCATCGGTCAATATCTCTTGTGCCTTATCGAGCAGGTCATACTGCTCACGCAACACAGCGCTATACTTCATCATGCTCATCAGCAAACCGACCACCACACGTTCGCGAATCATATCGCAACACGCCGTGGCATATACTTTCATGAGCAGGAGCATACGCTCTGCACTCCACTGTCCCTCCAGGAGCGACAAGGTGAGTCCTGATACTGCCATGGCGCCATCTACGGGCGAAGCGCTATCTTGTACATACACCAAGAAATCGGCAGCATCTTCCTCTGTCAAAACTACCTGATCGCGATAGAGATCAAATATGTCGCAAGATTTGCTCATTATTGATATTGGCGTCCGGCAGCCGGCATCTGGAATCCAGTATCTGGCAGCCGGTCTCCGGAATCTGGCTGCCTATAATTCCTCTTTTATCAAATAATTATTACGCTCATTGGAGTTGCGGATAATCAGTTCGCCCAAGAATCCTGCCAAGAAGAGCATGCAGCCCAATATCATCATCAATATGCTTAGGTGGAAATAAGGGTTCACACCCACCAGCATAGCACGCACACCATTGGCCAACGCGTGCAACTTCATGCCTCCGACTACCACGATTGCCACAAAACCCAAGATAAACATCACGCTACCTACCAGTCCAAAGAAGTGCATTGGTTGTTTGCCGAACTTATTGAGGAACCATAGGGTCATGAGGTCTAAGTAACCATTCACGAAGCGACTCATACCAAACTTGCTCTCGCCAAACTCGCGTTTGCGGTGTTGCACCACTTTCTCGCCAATCTTGGTGAATCCTGCGTTCTTTGCCAAATAAGGGATATAACGGTGCATCTCGGAGAAGACTTCGATGTTCTTCACCACATCTTGGCGATAGGCCTTCAGTCCGCAGTTCATATCGTGCAACTGTATGCCTGTCACACGGCGCGCAGTAGCGTTGAACAGTTTGCTGGGGAGGTTCTTGGTCAGTTTGTTGTCATAGCGTTTTTGCTTCCAACCACTAACCAAGTCATAGCCCTCTTCCTTTATCATGCGATACAGCTCAGGAATCTCATCGGGCGAGTCTTGCAAGTCAGCATCCATGGTAATAACCACATCGCCTTGTACGGCTTGAAAGCCACAGTGCAGCGCAGCCGACTTACCATAATTGCGACGAAAACAAATGCCGTGCACGTTCTTATCCTGCTCGCGAAGCGACTGTATGACCTGCCATGACGAGTCAGTAGAACCGTCATTAACAAACACGATTTCATACGTAAAGTGATGTGCATTCATCACACGCACTATCCACTCGTGCAGGGATGGCAAACTCTCCGCTTCATTATACAATGGAACCAAAACAGATATATCCATGATAAACAATTTTAAGTATAAAATTCTAATTTCGACTGCAAAGTTACGAAAAATATTCGAAATACGCACAATAATCTCGTTTTTTTTTGCTTGTTTCATAAAAAAAGCGTAACTTTGCACACAAATTCAGCAAATGTATGCGTAAATATCAAGAAGAATTTGGTAAACTCTGGGAATTGAACCCGCTCTGGAACACTTTGACTCCAGAGCAAAGGGCTTTCATCGATGCCAATTCAGAGATTAAGAAGTACCGCAAGAATGAGATGATTCACCACGAAGGTGATGCGCCTACTCACATTATGATGGTGATTTATGGTACGGTTCGACTTTCTAAGGAAGGAGTGGGGCAACGTGTACAGATCATTCGTCTCTTGAAGCCACATGACCTATTTGGTTACCGCAGTGCTATTGTGGGCGATGCGCACTCATCGTGTGCCAGCACATTGGAGGCAACGGCCGTCTATCGCGTGCGTAGAGACGCTTTTCTCAAGTTGGTGCAGCAGAACAATGAGTTCTGTTTTAGCGTGCTAACTGCCATGGCGAAAGACTTGGCTATATCTGAGTCCCGCACCGTGAACCTCACACAAAAGCATATCCGTGGTCGTTTGGCGGAGTCACTACTCACCTTGCGCCACACCTATGGTTTTGATGAGGATGGGGCTACTGTTGCTATGTATATGGCGCGAGAGGACTTGGCGAACATGTCCAATATGACTACATCCAATGCTATACGCACCCTTTCGCAATTCGCTAGCGAGGGCCTGATTGCTATCGACGGACGCAAAATCAAATTGCTCGATGAGGAAGAGCTAACGCGTATTAGTCGCTTAGGATAATGCGCAAAGCCCTAAGTATATTACTATTTACATGTTTTGCACTACATCTGCACGCTGTAGATGTGGACTATCGTCTGGGCGCTCGTGCTGCTTGGATTATGCCTGACGGCAAGGTAGACAAGATGATTGACCAGAAGGGCCATTGGATAGGTCCTGCCTACTCAGTGGATTTCTCTGCCACGTTTCGTCCTAACTGGCAATCTCTACAAGATTGGAACGACGCAGGCGTAGGTCTGGGATTCACTTATTGGCATTTGCCACACGATTTGCTGGGACAAGCCTTCGCGCCCTATGCGTATATGGATATACCATTGGTCAAACGCTCGCATTTTGTCTTGGGACTGCGTCCTGGTATAGGAGCTGCGTTTATGACCAAGACCTATCAAAACACCGTACCAGAGGGGCATTTGTACCATGATCTCAATAATGCCAATCAGTCTATCGGTAGTGTGACCAATCTCTATTTCCCCGAGATGCTGTATATGGATTTCCCCATAGCCAAAGGCTGGTCTGTGGGTATTGCAGGCGGTTGGTATCATATTAGCAACGGTAGTGTACGCCAACCCAATTCGGGCTATAATCTCTTTGCGGCGGAGTTAGCCCTACGCTACTCCCCCACCCAATCCCCAATAGCCAATCACCAATCACCAATAGCCAAACGCTGGTCTATCATAGCAGCCGCTACGGCATCGGGGCGACAAGTGTATTACCGCGACCAAGAGACCTTCTTTGTAGGATCAATGCACGCAGCAGCGTACTGGCATGCACATGCTATATTTCACTTGGGTGGTGGTGTAGATGTCTTCTATGACGGTGCATACATTCCACGCGATACGCAATTCCAGAAGACCAACCTGGCAGCCGCTAAGGCAGGAGACTGCTGGCGTGTGGGTGTGAGTCTGCAACCGACCTTTGTAGTAGGTGATTTCTCGTTGGGATTGCATTTGGGTGCTTATCTCCATGACCCTGTGAAGGAGTTAGAGCCCTATAGTGAGGCCATTCTGTCGCCTACAGGACGACTGGACAAGCCTATCTTTTATGCCTATGATATGCTGAAGGCGGGCAGTGCGGGTTATCCTGATGGTTGGATGTACACATCGGTTGTATTGCGTTATCATTTGCCCTGGCATATATTCTTACAAGCTATGATGAAGAGCCATTTAACGAAAGTGGAGTTCATCAGTCTCGGCATTGGATTCTACTATTAACATATTCCTTAGGTTTTTGATTAAGTTCACCGACAATGGTTCTTCGACAATTCCCTGTCTGCACCACACAATAACCACACAATAACCATACAATAACCATACAATTCCTTACCTACATAGCACCCAGAAGGTGTACTGACCCCCATTTTTTGGACACATTAAGTGTTTAATTATGAGACAAAAAGTGTCATTAGAATTAAAATTGGAGGCATTAGAATTACTTAAAACTGGATTATCTATTAGTTCGGTAAGTAAGCAACTCAAGATCCCTTCTGGAGTATTACAAACCTGGAGTCTGATTTATGCCAAAGAAGGTGAAAGAGGGCTCGCTGCCTATCCGAAAAACATTTGTACAGGAAGCATAAAAGACAAGATTCTTTGGAAATATCGCAAAAAAAGAGTACCTTTGCACACTCTTAGTGCCAGATATAGTGTTCCATACTCCTCTGTATGTCGTTGTATATCTACTTATAGGCGCCAAGGTAAAGCTGGATTAGACGGTGTAGTTATAGATATTATGGACGTTATGCGATCAGGCGACACATTAGAAGAAGCGTTAAGCAAAGCAGAGTTAAAGCATAAGCTCAAGGTAGCAATGAACGAATTAGAATACCTTCGAGCCGAGAATGCTCTATTAAAAAAAGTAAAGGCCTTAATGGAAGCGGAAGAGCGCAAGAACAAGCGCTCGCGCAAGTCATCCAGTCATTAAGGTCAAAATAC
>JBGVEG010000044.1:0-1763 GCA_045119955.1 Paludibacteraceae bacterium | reverse complement strand
GTCATTTATGTACGAAGAATATATTAAACAATTACATATTGAAGCAAAGCTTCGCAATCTTGCAGATAGTTCAATCAAAACTTATACAGATTTTATACTACGTTTCCTTGAATATACAGGAAAAGATCCTCAGGATATTTCTGCTCAGGACGTAAGAGATTTCCTTCTTTTCAAACAGGAAACCATTGCAGCCACAACACTTAATCACTATAATTCTGCCATTCATTTCTTTTTCCGCAGAGTTTTACATAAACCTTGGGATGATATCAAATACAAAGCAATATTTTCCTTGTTGTATGGTTCCGGTCTTCGCGTTTCGGAAGCCGTATACTTAGATTATTGTGATATTTCCAGAACAAATATGACGGTTCATGTACGGAAATCAAAATCTCGTATTGACAGGTATACCATACTTTCTCAGAAATCGTTGGATATCCTGACAGAATACTGGTTTGCCTATAATAAACCTATGGAAGCTTTATTTGTTCAGAAAAACAAGCCACATAACCGCATTACCCAGTCTGCGGTTCAACAGTACCTTAGAAACACATGTAAAAAAGCTGGCTTTACAAAACATATCTCACCACATACTTTGCGCCATGCTTTTGCGACGCATTTGTTAGAAAATGGTGTAGAGTTTCGATATATCCAGACACTCCTTGGACATCGTGACCCAAAATCCACTGAGGTATACCTTCATTTAAGCAATAAAACGGTTCTTGGCATCACCAGTCCTTTTGACAGGGAAACAGGTGATATCCATGGATAAACCAACTGTACAGGATATATTTCATCGTTTTTACCCAAAATATCTGGACAAATATACACCTTCGTCGCAACAGGCTAAGGTTGCTCATTGCATTATTAACTGTAAAACCGGAGCTTACGGCGCCAATGTCAGCATATGCGAAGATTGCGGTCAGCCGGAGATTCATTATAATTCCTGCCGTAACAGGTGCTGTCCTATGTGCCAGGCTCTTCCGAAAGAAAAATGGATGGATAAGCGTCGCGAAGATGTTCTGGATGCTCCATATTTTCATGTGGTATTTACTGTTCCACAGGAATTAAACCCACTCATATATAGCAACCAGCAGGTATTATATGATGCGTTATACCACTCTGTATCAGCCACCATAAACGAGCTTACAACTGATAGCAGACACCTTGGTGCCAAGGTTGGATATATCTGTGTTCTGCATACTTGGGGCTCTGAAATGAACTACCACCCTCACATACATGTCATACTTCTTGGCGGTGGTCTTTCACCAAAGAACGAGTGGCGTGATAAAGGTGAAGATTTCTTCCTGCCTGTAAAAGTGCTATCTAAAATGTTTCGCAGTAAATATATGGACGAACTGAAAGCTCTACATAAAGATAATAAGCTCGAATTTCATGGGAGCAGCGAAAAATACCGCAACCACTATGCTTTCAAAGAACTTCTGAATACCTGCTATGATAAAGAATGGATTCCTCATTGCAAGAAAACCTTTAATGGTGCACAGTCCGTTATAAACTATTTGGGGAAATACACGCATCGTATCGCCATCAGCAACCACCGAATCATACGAATGGATGAAGATACCGTTACTTACTATGTAAAAGATTATCGCGAAGAAGGTAAGTGGAAGGAGCTTACAATACCCGGTGTAGAGTTTGTAAGAAGATTTCTTATGCACGTTCCACCAAAACGTTTTGTAAGAATCAGGCATTACGGTTTACTTTGCACCCGTAGTAAAAACAAACATTTAACCTTATGCCGGAAC
>JBGVEG010000043.1:0-39919 GCA_045119955.1 Paludibacteraceae bacterium | reverse complement strand
TATACTAAAACTATTAAATAGAGTTGAGTTATACAACCACTTATTCCCACACATTGCATTGCGGTTCGTGGGGTTTCATGTGATGAGTGAAAGTAATGCTTATCCTGTATTCACACAACCATTTGTAGATAATGTGCGTTTCGCTACGGTAGAAGAGATTCTCGCATATATGAAATCTCGCGGGTTCAAGCCACAAGATAGAGATGGTGTTTTCTCAAATGGATATTACTTGTTGAGTGATGTTAAACCCAAAAATGTGTTAGCATCTGATAATGGTTTAGCCATATTTGTGATTGATGCTGATGTCTCCTTGGTGTAACATTCTCATTCGTACCACGAACCATTTGGCTATCGCACTACGAACCATTTGTCTCATTTACACCAACCGCCTCACAAGGGCGGTTGGTTGTAATTATATATAGTTGGAAAAGTGTAAGAAAATGCCCAAGATAATGTTGGAAAAATGTAAAAATTACAAAAAAACATGTTGGAAAAGTGTATTTCATTTTTCGTGATGCATATCGCCAGCAGTAGTGCCGATATTCACGCTTCTCTCCCATACATTGTGGCGGAGTGATAGTCCGAAGGAATATCGAAACATCATAAAAATCGCCCTCAGGGGCGATTTTTTTTGCATATATGAGAAAAAAGTAGTACCTTTGCCTGCCGATATGTTTTTTCTCATGAAGCAACTGACTTACATACTACTCTTTTTGCTGAGCATAGGTTTCACCTCATGCCGTCAGCCCGCTATGCCCAAGCCATATGGCTATTTCCGCATCGCGATACCCGATACATCATATGCCAACTATATGCCCAAGGGCTATCCCTATGCTTTCCGCCTCTCCAACAACGCAGAGGTCCTGCCGCTGAATAAAGACGGCGAAAACTATTGGATAGACATACATTATCCTGCGCTCAATACGACCATTCATTGTAGCTACAAACCGATCCGCAATAATCTGCGCACCTTGGCTCGCGATGCACAGGAGTTTATCTTTAACCATAGTACGATAGCATCGGCTATTCCCTCACAGGAGTTTGCTCATCCCGAACATGATGTCTATGGCGTATATTACGAACTGCATGGCAATACCGCATCGCCTATTCAGTTCGTTTTGACCGATTCCATCGAACATTTCTTCCGTGGATCGGTGTATTGCAAGTCTATCCCTAATCAGGATTCATTGGCGCCTATCTACGATTATATGCGCCACGATGTCAGAGTATTAATGGAATCTATGCAATGGCAATAATTCACGACATACTATCTGCCAAGGAGACCGCACGCAAGTTGTTGGTCGTGCTCGTCGATCCCGATAAACCCGCCACCATAGAAGCATTATGCCCTTACCTCTCTCTGCCTGACCTTATTTTTGTGGGAGGAAGCACAGGTGCGCAAACAGAAACATGTGTGGCACAACTGCGCCAACATACATCTCGTCCCATATTGCTCTTTCCGGGTAATATAGCCCAGTTCACACCTTCAGCAGATGCCCTGCTCTTCCTGACACTCCTCAATGCTCATACACCCGAAGTGCTTATTTATCCGCACATACAAGTAGCACAGCAGGTCTTACAATCTGGCATTGAGACCATACCTATGGGGTATATATTGGTGGATGGTGAACGCAAAAGTAGCGTTGAAATCGCTACAAACTGCACCCCAATACCGCAGAATGAAATAGACAAAGTGGTCTCCGTTGCGGTGGCTGGCCAACTTTTAGGCAAGTCCCTTATCTATATTGAGGCAGGGAGTGGAGCTCAGACCCCTGTCTCGGCAGACCTTATTCGTGCAGTACATGCACAACTGCAAGTCCCACTCATAGTCGGTGGAGGCATTACGACCCCTGATGCTATGATTCGTGCTTTCGATGCTGGAGCGGATATAGTGGTCATAGGCAATCACTTTGAACAATATCCCGATGAAATCGGGGATTTTGTACGAATAAAACAAGAAAAATATGACGAATCCATCACCCATTGCCAATAACCCCTCGCCTGACGACCTTCGTTATATGCAGCTGGCTTTGTCTGAGGCGCAAAAGGCTTTCGCCATGGGTGAAGTGCCCGTGGGCTGTGTCATAGTCGCAGATGGCCAAGTCGTTGGCAGAGGGCATAACCTCACTGAGACCCTCGCAGATGTGACAGCCCATGCCGAGATGCAAGCCATTACGGCGACTGCAAATACGCTTGGTGGTAAGTATTTATCGCAATGTACCCTCTATGTGACCGTTGAACCATGTGTCATGTGTGCTGGGGCAATAGGTTGGGCACAGATAAAAAGAGTTGTGTATGGTGCAAGTGACGAAAAACGCGGATTCACTATCTATGCTCCCCATGCCTTGCACCCAAAATGTACGGTTTCATCGGGTGTTTTAGAAACGGAATGTCGCGAACTAATGCAATCCTTCTTTGCACAAAAACGAACCAAATAACAAATTAGTAAAATAGTAAATAGTCAAATAGTACATCCATATGAAGTCTTCCCTCCGAATTTCGTTGCAAGTATTATCGTTTGCCCTTTTAGCAGCATTGTCCATTTATCTGGCGCCTAAGTATAGCAACCCCTTTAAGTACCACTTTGAGGTCGGGCAACCATGGGCATATGGTTTGGTAACAGCGGAGTTTAATGTCCCAATCTACCGAACCGAGGCACAGTTGGCCACAGAGCAACAGAAGGTGCTGCGTGACTATGCGCCATACTATTTGTTGGATACCACGACAGAGCAGACATCGCTCTATGTGCTGCCACTATCAGAGATGGAGCGATTGCGCTCATTGGCTTGCACCCATGTGTCTGTGGTGCGCAATCGTGTAGCCCAACAGATACCAGTATCCAACTTATACACGCCTAAAACAGCATACGAAAAAGTACACAAAAACATTGTGCCTAATCTGCAATATGATTCGATTACATCGGAGAATATGCGCCAAAATCTTCTTTCCTCCATCTCCCTTACTGAGGGTATGGTGCAAACGGGAGAAAAAATTATTGACACGGGTGAAATAGTCTCGGAGCACACATATCAGATCCTCGAGTCGCTGCGTCGCACCATTGAGGAAAAGAACATTTCCCACCGCCAGTCCATGACATCTACCATCGGTGTGAGTGTGTATATTGTGATTCTGGTTTTGCTCTTCGGTTTGTATCTATATACCTACCGCCGCAAACTATTGGATAACCTGCGCCATGTGCTCTTCTTTACCATTCTAATGGCGCTGGTGATTAGTGCGGCATTCTTAGTGTTGCGCCATTTCTCCGCCAGTTACATTTACTTGATACCATTTGCATGGGTGCCTATCATTGCGCGCGTGTTCTATGATTCGCGTACTGCTATATTTGTCCACATTGTCACCGTTTTTATAGTGTCTATAGCCGCGCCCGCGCCATATGTGTTTATCTTGTCACAAGTCATTACGGGTATCGTGGCAGTGATTAGTCTGCGCGACATGACGCAACGTGCCCAACTGGCGCAGACGGCTCTCTTCACCTTCCTTATGTATAGTGTGGTTTATACCGCCACAACGCTTTTGGTGACAGGTAGTATTGAGAATGTAGAGTATAACTACTATATCTACTTTGCCATTAATGCCGTTCTTGTGATATGTGCGTATGGACTTATCTTCCTATTTGAGCGTACGTTTGGACTGGTGAGCAATATCACGCTGGTCGAACTCACCAATGTCAATTCCAACCTTATGCTCGCGTTTGCGGAGAAAGCGCCAGGCACCTTCCAACACTCCTTGCAAGTGAGCAATCTCGCTACCGAAGCGGCCAAGCGCATTGGTGCTAAAGTCTTGCTTGTTCGAACAGGAGCGCTCTATCATGATATAGGTAAGATGGCGCACCCTGAGTATTTCATTGAGAATCAATCAGGCATTAATCCGCTGCAATCCATGCCGTATGCAGAAGCCGCTAAGGTGATCATAAGCCATGTGGAAGACGGCGAACGTATCGCGCGCAAGCACCATTTGCCCGAACTCATCGTGCATTTCATTCGCTCGCACCATGGCACCTCCGTGACCCGATACTTCTACAATTCTGCGGTGAATGCGGCCAAAAGTGAAGGAAAAAGCGCAGCAGATGTCCGCAAAGAGGACTACGCCTATCCAGGTCCTAAGCCCTCTACCAAGGAAGCCGCTATTCTGATGATGGCAGACGCCATAGAGGCACGCTCTCGTACGCTGGGCGAACTGACCGAGCAATCCATTTCCGATATGGTGGACCAGATGATTGATATGCAAGTGGCAGACGGACAGTTTGCCGAAACGGTACTCTCTTTCAAGGACTTAGAAGATATTCGTGCGGTCTTCAAACAAAAACTCATCGAGATTAACCACCACCGCATCATCTACCCAACTATCGAAGAAAATAAATAACAACGCTATACGATACTACACAATGTCCCACAATTCTAAACTATACCTCGCTCCCATGGAGGATGTCACGGATCCCGCCTTTCGCCTGCTCTGCAAGCGATTTGGTGCGACACGTGTCTATACCGAGTTTGTGAACGCGGATGCCCTCGTGCGCGATGTGGCCTCTACGACACGCAAGCTCCAGATTTCTGACGAGGAACGCCCTGTGGCTATACAAATCTATGGTCGCGAGCCCGAGAGTATGGCAGATGCAGCACGCATCGTAGAGCAAGCAAAGCCCGATTTCATCGATATTAATTTCGGTTGCCCCGTCAAGAAAGTGGCTGGTAAGGGCGCGGGCGCAGGACTACTCAAAGATATTCCCAAGATGCTCGACATCACCCGCGCCGTAGTGAACGCAGTCCATACACCTGTCACAGTCAAGACGCGTCTCGGATGGGATGATAATAACCGTATCATTACCGATATTGCTGAACCTTTGCAGGACTGCGGTATAGCAGAACTCGCTATCCACGGCCGCACACGCTCGCAGATGTACCGCGGCGATGCCGACTGGTCACTCATTCGCGAAGTGAAGAATAACCCTCGCATCCATATCCCCATCATTGGCAATGGCGATGTGACTACGCCAGAGCAAGCCAAGCGATGTTTCGATGAATTCGGAGTAGATGCCATCATGGTGGGACGTGCCACGTTCGGTTGTCCATGGATATTTGAGGATATGCAGCACTACCTCTCAACGGGCGAATTGCTCCCCCCACGCAGCATGCAGTGGTGCGTGGATATACTCAAGGAGCATGTCGAGCGTAGTATCGAGTGGATTGGTGATGAGCGCAAGGGTATTGTGCATAGCCGTCGCCATTTTGCAGCATCTCCTGCCTTCAAAGCACTCTATGACTTCCGCCAAACGCGTATCGCACTCTTGCGTGCCGATACCAAGGCTGAGGTCTTCCAAATTATGGATGAGATTGTGGAAAAATGGGGCTAAAGAGTGATTTATATTAAAATTTGTGGCGAAAATCATAAAAATGCGCTAAAATTTGCATATGTCAAAAAAAAAGAGTACCTTTGCGGGCTGATTTTTAATTATTACACAAAGAATAGAAAAACTATGTTTTTGCGAAAAGAATTGTTATTGCTATTATCGATACTCATGTTGGGTTCGTGTGTGTCGCGTAAACAACTGACTTATTTCCGTACACTGTCATCAGAAGATGCGAAGGAGATTAATGAGCATTTACCTTCTTTGCCTGAGCCTACAGTTAAGATTAATGATGCGCTGATTATTACTGTGACAGCATTAGATCCTGAGGCTGTTTTACCATACAATTTGCCCAGCGTGTCATTTGCTACACCTACCAGTAGCGTAGTACCAACCACTTCATCTTTCCAGTATTATACGGTGGATGCGCAGGGTTGTATTGACTTCCCTGTTTTAGGAAAATTATATGTAGAGGGAATGACGCAGTCTGAGGTCATCAATCTTATCCAAGAGAAATTGAAGGGACAGATCGTAGACCCTATTGTTACGATGCGTTTCCTTAACGCCAAGGTGACAGTCTTGGGTGAGGTGAGGAGTCCAGGTAACTATTCGCTCAATAATGGTCGAATGACTCTGCTAGAGGCATTAGGTGCTGCGGGTGACGTGACACAGTATGGTAGAAGAGATAATGTCCTTATTATTCGAGATGTTCGTGGACAGCTGGAGTTTGTACGATTAGATCTTAGTTCCGATGATATTTTTACATCACCCTATTTTTATCTGCAACAAAATGATGTGGTGGTGGTAGAACCTAACCAAGCTCGTACTACAAGCAACCAGTCTATTGGTCTTTGGCTGAGTATGGTTGGTACAGTAGCCAGTGCAGCAACGGTTGTTGTTTCTGTGCTCTCGATTAGTAGTAAGTAATGTTATTTTGTACGATATAGATTTTGAATGTAGATATGGCACAACAAACTCAAGAGATTGATATTCGCCTTTGGGCCGCACGCCTCCTGAAAAATTGGTATTGGTTCTTTATTGGTTGCTTCGTGTTTAGTGGATGGGGCTTGTATAAGTATTTTTCCTCTACAAGACAGTATCCTGTGGATGCACGAATAATGATTCGTTCCAATGATTCTGAAATGACTATGCCACAGATGGAAGTTATGCAGATGATGGGCATTAGTGGCTCCAAACAGGTGGAAGACGAGGTTGCTATCTTGACCTCGCGTGATATCCTCACACAGATAGTTAGAGACTTAGATTTGCAAAGTGAATACCGTAAAAAACGATATTTGCGTTGGGAGGGACAATACCCTTCTCGTGGATTGACAGTTGTTTATCCAGAGCAGTTTTTGGATACGACCAAGAAGTTTGTTCGCATTAAACTTTGCGTGCGCAAGAACCATAGTTTTGTGCATGTACAATATGGAAAATGGAGCCATAGTCGCCATCGTGTGAAAGATATTACGCAACCTTTCATGACTTGTGCAGGAGAAATCTCGTTTAGACTTCATAGTCCGCTTGAGAAGGGAGATAAGTATAGTATATTCACATTACCTATCTTGCCATCTGTAGATCAATACGCAAAAACGATTGTGGCTGAACCGATTAAGAAGGAGTCTAATGTCATCTCGATCAGCACCACTACTGATATGCCACAACGAGCTATCGACTTTATTAATAAAGAGATAGAATTGTATAATCATGATGCGCTCATTGACAAGAACTTGATGGCAAGCAATACGGCCTCTTTCATTGAAGAGCGCTTGCGCTTAATTGAAGAGGAACTCTCTGTTGCGGAGTCAGAAGTGGAGCAGTACAAAGAGAATTATGGCATCGTAGATTTGGCAAGCGAAGCAGGTTTGTACTTACGCGAGAGCTCGGAGTACAAAAAGCGTGCGGCTGAAATTGAAACCCAGCTCAATTTGGTGAAATATGTTTCTGATTATATTTCAGACGACTCTAAGGCCAATAACCTCATACCTGCTAATCTGGGTATTGCAGATGGTTCTTTGGTTGGATTAATTACTGAGTATAATACCATTTTGCTTAATAAGATGCGTGTTCAGCGAACTGCTATGGATAACAACCCCATAGTGGCGCAAATGGATGCCCAACTATCGTTGTTGCGCGAGAATATTATCACCAGCATCGCGAGCGTTAGCAATAGTCTCCAGATTTCCAAGAAAGATCTTGATAAACGTCGTGGCAAGGTGGACTCGCAACGTGGCGACATACCAAGCCAAGAGCGCCAGTACAGAGAGGTAGCTCGTAATAAACAACTCAAGGAGAGCTTGTACCTCTATCTCTATGAGAAGCGCGAGGAGAATGCCCTCACGTTGGCATCTACCATTGTGCCTGCTAAGGTGATTGCTAAACCTCAGATGAATCCTACTGCTACATCCCCACGTCTAAAGATAATTGCCCTGATATGCCTCATATTGGGCTGTGGATTCCCATTTGCAGGTATCTATCTGTACTATATGTTCAACAACCGTTTGTCTGATGACTCCAAGGAGTTAGAGAGCAAAACCAACTTACCATTTGGTGGAGCTTTGGTACAAAATCATCATGGCGAACATGTCGCTGTGCGCGATGGTGTCAATTCGGTCTCGGCAGAGCTCTTCCGCTCGCTGCGAACCAATGTTGGTTTTATGCTACCAGCAGCTAAGAAGAACCCTGTGATTTTGGTGACTTCCAGCATTAATAGCGAGGGTAAATCATACGTGGCTACCAACTTGGCCATTTCTCTCTCCCTGCTCAATAAGAAAGTGGCATTGGTCGGATTGGATATTCGCAAACCTATGTTAGCGAAGTATTTGAACTTACCTTCAAACGGTTGTTTAACCAGTTATTTGGCTGACGAATCTTATTCGGTAGATGACTTGATTGTGAAGAGTGAGTTTAGCAATTTGGACATTCTGCCTTCAGGTGTTATTCCGCCTAATCCAAACGAATTGCTGCAAGGCGAGCGCTTGGATCAACTCTTTGCAGAATTGCGCCAACGCTATGACTATGTGGTGATTGACTCTGCTCCTGTGGCGATGGTCAGCGATACCTTCCAACTCAGTCGAGTAGCTGATATGACTGTCTATGTATGCCGTGCACGATATACCACTTTTGACCTCGTTGACTTCCTCAAACAGGTGCATGAGCAAAAGCGTTTGCCAAATATCGTGACCGTGCTCAATGGCGTTGTGGCTAAGAATGTAGGTTATGGCTATGGTTATGGCTATGGAGTCAATACTTCCAAAAGCTAACCCCTTGCCTCTAACCTCTCACCTCTAACCTCTCAACTATTAACTAACCTATGATCCTCTGTATAGCCGAGAAACCCTCCGTGGGACGCGATATCGCTCGCGTGTTGGGTGCTACCACCTCGCGTGACGGCTATATGGAAGGTAATGGGTATTGTGTCTCCTGGACGTTTGGACACCTCTGCGCATTGCTCGATCCCAACGAGTATAACGAGCAGTGGAAGGGCTGGAACATGTCCTCTCTGCCCATGGTGCCCGAGCGCTTTGGCATCAAGGTGACCAACGACAAGGGCGTCATCAAGCAGTTCAACACCATTAAGCATCTCATTTCTCAGGCCACCGAGGTCATTAACTGCGGTGATGCCGGCCAAGAGGGAGAACTCATCCAGCGTTGGGTGTATCAGAAGGCGGGCTGCCGTGTACCTGTCAAACGCCTCTGGATCTCTTCGCTCACCGAAGATGCTATCCGCGAGGGCTTCCAGAAACTCAAAGACCAAAGCGAGTACCAACACCTCTACGAGGCAGGACTCATGCGTGCTATTGGCGACTGGCTGCTCGGTATGAATGCCACCCGCGCTTATACCTTGCGCTTTGCCAAAGGGGTGGGCAAGGATCGTCAAGTCCTCAGCATTGGTCGTGTACAGACCCCAACCCTCGCCCTCATTGTCAAACGCCAACACGAGATTGAGCACTTCGTGCCACGCACCTATTGGGAACTCAAGACCCTCTATCGCGATACACTCTTCTCTGCCCAACTGCCTGCGGAGGAAGACGACTATGCTATCACATCCTTCGAACAGGGACAGAAACTCGTAGATAGCATCAAGGACCTCCCCCTCGAGATTACTTCCGTGGAGAAGAAGAAAGGCATGGAGTACGCGCCACGCCTCTTTGACCTCACCTCTCTTCAGGTGGAGTGCAACAAACGCTATGGACTCACAGCCGATGATACGCTCAAGATTATCCAGAGTCTCTACGAGAAGCACGTGACGACCTACCCACGTGTGGATACCACTTTCCTTAGTGACGACATCTACCCTAAGGTGCCTGCCACTTTGCGCGGTATTCAGGACTACTTCCCACAGGTCGCACCGCTCCTTCCCCTCAAGGCCGATGGCGGCAAAGGCGCAGGCAGTCTGCCCAAGTCCAAGAAGGTCTTTGACAATAGCAAGGTCACTGACCACCATGCTATTATCCCTACGGGACAGCGTCCCGACAACCTCTCGGACCTGGAACGCAAGGTCTATGATATGGTGGCGCTGCGCTTCATTGCGGCATTCTATCCTCCTTGCCAGGTGGCAACGACTACTGTCCTCGCGTGCGCGGGCGATATATCTTTTAAGGTGACGGGCCGCGAAATCCTCGCACAGGGCTGGCGCGAGGTCTTTGCCAAAGAGAAGAACGATGACGAAGCAGAAGAGCAGAAATTACTCCCTTCCTTCCGCAAAGGCGAATCAGGTCCTCACCAACCTCAGCTGATAGAGAAGACCACCACTCCGCCCAAATACTATACCGAGGCGACTCTCCTTCGCGCTATGGAAACGGCGGGCAAGACCGTCGATGATGAGGAACTGCGTGACGCCATGAAGGAGAACGGTATCGGTCGCCCAAGTACCCGCGCAGCGATTATTGAGAAACTCTTCCAACGCAAATATATTGTCCGCGACAAGAAGAACATTAAGGCCACCGACCTGGGTATTAACCTCATACATACTATCATTTCGCCTCTGCTCAAGTCTGCCGAACTCACTGGCCGTTGGGAGCAGAAACTCCGTGCCATTGAGCGGGGTGACTATACGGCTCAGCAGTTCCTCGATGAACTCAAGCAGATGACCGCCGAAGTGGTGCGCGAGGTCAAAGCCGACAAGTCGGGTATGCGTTGCCCTGTCTGTGGACGCGGAACCATTATCCGTGGCAAAACGCGCTATGGCTGTTCGCGCTGGCGCGAGGGCTGCACCTACGCCGAATCCTTCTAACCACTCTACACAACCCTACGCAACCCTATACAATACATATTATGAAACAGATTTTTATCCTTCTGCCACTTTTGGCACTCTCATTGGTAGCGTGCAATCCTACCCCTCAAAACAATGATCCTATGAATAACGAAGTCATTAACGCCATTATGGCACGCCGAAGCATTCGCCAGTATCATGCGACTCCTGTCGCTCGCGATACGGTGATGCAAATCATGACCTGCGGTATCAATGCCGCTAATGGTCAGAACAAACAGTCTTGGGAGGTGCGTGTCGTTGACAATTCTGCCACTATGCAACAGATTCAGGATCTGATGGTTGCAGGTAATCCTGCCCTCCAACCCGACATGGTACGTGGCTGCATGCGCGGAGCGCCAGTCATGACTTTTATCGCGCGTGACTTGGGCTACGATTTCTCTGCATACGACTGCGGTCTTTTGGCTGGCAATATGATGCTCGCTGCTCAATCGCTTGGCGTGGGTACTATCTGCCTCGGCAGTCCTGTTCGTTTCATTAACGATGCCGAGAATAGCGCCGAGATCTTGTCTATCTTGGGCTTCAGCGAGAACTACGAGCTCTGCCTCTGTGTGGGCTTGGGCTATGCCAACGAGTCTCCAGCGGCTAAACCTCGCGATATTAATAAGGTGCAATTCGTGGACTAATTTCAAAATAAATTTGCAAGAGTGCAAAATTTTGACTACCTTTGCACCCTTAAAACTTTTAAAACTATTTTAACCCTTAAAACGTTATACTACTATGGCTGAAGAAAAGAAACTTCCCTCTCCAGAGAAACTCAAGGCCTTGCAATTGGCAATGCAGAAGATTGATAAAGAGTTTGGCAAAGGTGCCATTATGAAACTCGGTGATGATAAGATCGAAGATGTGCCAGTTATCCCTTCTGGTTCAGTAGGTTTGAATCTTGCGCTGGGCGTGGGTGGTTATCCACGTGGCCGCGTGATTGAGATCTATGGTCCTGAGTCTTCTGGTAAGACTACGCTGGCTATCCACGCTATGGCTGAGGTGCAGAAGCAAGGCGGTATTGCTGCCATTATCGATGCTGAGCACGCTTTCGACCGCTTCTATGCGGAGAAACTGGGTGTGGATACCGATAACCTGCTCATTGCGCAACCGGACTGTGGTGAGCAAGCGCTGGATATTGCAGACGAACTCATCCGCAGCGCTGCGGTGGATCTTGTGGTTATCGACTCTGTGGCTGCTCTTACTCCTAAGGCCGAGATCGAAGGCGACATGGGTGACAATAAGGTCGGCTTGCAAGCGCGCCTCATGTCTCAAGCGCTCCGCAAACTCACCGCTACGATCAACAAGACCAACACTACTTGTATCTTCATTAACCAACTCCGTGAGAAGATTGGCATTATGTTCGGCAATCCAGAGACTACCACGGGTGGTAATGCCCTGAAGTTCTACGCTTCTGTGCGTTTGGATATCCGCAAATCGACTGCTATTAAGGAGGGCGACGAGATTATCGGTAACCAAGTGCGTGTGAAGGTGATTAAGAATAAGGTGGCTCCTCCATTCAAGAAAGCCGAGTTCGACCTTATGTTCAACGAGGGTATCTCTCGCGTGGGCGAGATCCTGGATTTGGGTGTTGAATTGGGTATTGTGGCTAAGTCTGGTTCTTGGTTTAGCTACGATGGCAATAAGCTCGCTCAAGGTCGCGATGCGGCTAAGAATGTCCTCCGCGACAACCCTGACCTCGCTGACGAGATCGAGGGCAAGATCATGGAAGCGCTGAAAAAATAAGACCGCACCTAAGGTGCTGTTAGAAGTTAGACCACTACGTTGTTGGAAATTAGACCACTACGTTGTTAGAAGTTAGACCCCTGAATCTAACAGCGACGTAGTCGCGATCTAACAGTGAAACGATCTAACATCTAACAGCGAAGCGATCTATTAGAACAGCGAAGCGATCTATAAGAACAGCGAAGCGATCTATTCATGAATCAAACCACGCTCATATTAACCCCTGAGAAAGCTCACGACATGGAACAACGTTTCCGTGTCGTGAAGCGTTCTATTGATGCTCGCCAGAAGCAACTCAAGGTCCACCTGACGGTGCTTACCGACGAGCAGGGCAGCCCTCTGCCCAAGGATGCGCCTATCCCGCTTTATGATGCGCCAGTCTTCCAGGATGTGCACAACGCCGAGCATAGCGCAGCTATTATTGGCGCAGGTCCTGCGGGTTTGTTTGCGGCTCTCACGCTCATTGAGCATGGCATAAAACCGATTATTTTCGAACGTGGCAAACCTGTTGCTGACCGCAAGAAGGATATTGCCCTTCTCAACCGCAATCAGGGCTTGAATGTTGAGTCCAATTATTGTTTTGGCGAAGGTGGTGCGGGTACGTTTTCGGATGGCAAGCTCTATTCGCGCAGTAAGAAACGCGGCAATATGCAGCGTGTAATGGAACTTTTTCATTACTTTGGTGCCAATGATACGGTGCTTTATGAGGCGCATGCCCATATCGGTAGTGACAAACTGCCCACTATCATTCGCTCTATGCGCGAGTGCATTATCGAGCACGGTGGCGAGATACATTTTGACACTTGCGTAGATGAATCCCTCTTCCGCACCCTCATTTCCAATACCCAATATCCAATACCCAATAGCCAATATCCAATAGGCGGAACGCCGTCCAATAGCCCGTTAGGGCGTCCTGCCCTCTTGGGCACCATCCTCGCCATCGGCCACTCCGCCCACGACACCTACCAGATGCTCCATGACAACGGTGTGGCTCTTGCGACCAAAGGTTTCGCTATGGGTGTGCGTGCGGAGCACCCACAGGCGCTGATTAATAGGCTGATGTACCACGACCCTTCTCCGGAACTGATTCAGTTGATTGGCAACGCCTCTTACTCGCTTGTGACGCAGGTGCAAGGTCGTGGTGTGTATTCTTTTTGTATGTGTCCGGGTGGACATATTGTGCCTGCGGGCAGCGATGCCCGTGGTTGTGTGGTCAATGGTATGTCTGCCAGCCACCGCAACTCTCCTTTCGCCAATTCGGGCATGGTCGTCGAGATTCGTCCCGAGGATCTTTTCCAATATCCAATAGGCGGAACGCCGTCCAATAGCCAATATCCACAAGCAGACCCGCTCGCTGGTCTGCGTTTCCAGCAAGAGCTTGAGCGCCTGGCTTTCGAGCATGGCTCTGCGCCTTCTGTTGCGCCTGCTCAACGTTTGCGTGATTTTGTGGAGGGTAGGGCAAGCAAGACACTTCCTGCGTGTAGTTATTTGCCGGGTACGGTGTCCAGTCGTATGGACCAATGGCTGCCTGAGCATATCGGCAGACGTTTGCAACAGGGTTTCCGCGATTTTGACCGCAAGTACCGTGGTTTCTTGACCAATGAGGCGGTTATTTTGGGTGTAGAGAGCCGTAGTAGTAGTGCGGTTCGTATCCCTCGTGACCCTGAGACTTTGCAATCTATTTCTACGCCTCACCTTTATCCTTGTGGCGAAGGTGCGGGCTATGCGGGAGGTATCACTTCTTCTGCCTTGGACGGTATCAATGCTGCCCTCAAGATTGCCGAGCAACTCTCCTAACGTGCGCTCGCCTATTGCCGCGCGGCATTTATTGCAACCCGCGGATTCCGAGGATTTTACGGGTTCATAACGGGTTCTTGACGGGTTCGTAATAAGACATCACTATCCCATCCGTAGCACATCTGTATCCTATCATTTCGCTATAGTATCTATAACCTCTATAACGTCTATTTACTATCAAAATACTATTTGGGTATTTTGGGTAAATAGGGTATTTTGGGTATTTCATTTTTTACCCATTTTACCCTAAATACCCACTTTACCCTTACGCAATTTTTGCACCTCTCTTGTTGTATATTCCTTGTGCAATACGCACAATTTCAGTTGATTGAACATACTTATCAATCCATTTCTCGATCGTTCTTACGCTAACTCCAAGGACTTCCGCTTGCTTCACTGCTGGAGCAATCGTTCGAGTCCGTGGACGAGATAAGACGTCCGCAGAAAGCATATCAAGGTAAGCATTATTCGAACAAATGTGAGATAAGAACTGTCTTGGGATTAGAGTATGACCGATTTTTCTGGGAGTGGCATATAGGCAATTTCATTAGATTTTCGATAACTTTTGGTCTAATTTTGAGTAATTTTTGTTTTTTTTTAGAATGTTCCTTGTTTCCGTGTTTATCCGTGCTCGTCCGTGGGAGGCAGCTCTCCCTCTCCATCCATGGTTCGTAGCTATCATCACCCATGTTGTGCCTTTGCCAGTGGTCTGGCAAATATCCTTTCTTCCTTTCCTCATCGCCTTTTTTCTCATTGCCTCATCGCCTCATCGCCATCTGTCTTGCTCTCGTGATTCCCATCGCAAGACATCCCCATTCCCCGCCTTTACACCTTACACTTTCCACCCTACACCAACAAAATCGCTCCAATTTGCGATTTTTCTTGCATATCTGCAAAAAAAGTTGTAACTTTGCGGGCGAAAAGAAAAATAAAGAAATACACATAGCGCAACTGGCATATATCGTTAGGACCAAGATCGGCAAAATCTAATTGATAACAAGAAGGTATATGTCCCTGCTATCCGTGTCTCGAACATGGGTAAGCGGGGTATTGTTATAGGTTTTGCCGAACCTTGGTCCTTATCTCGCTTGCCTATGTTCTTTTTACCAAGCAGACCGGATAGAATTATCTGGTCTGCGTTTGTTTTTGTATGTAACTGGAGAAAAAGAACATGCCAGAAAGACAAGAAATACAAGGGAGACGTCTATGGTCGCGAGATGAGTTAATCTTAGCTTTGAGCGTTTATTTTCAATTACCATTCGGACGACTAAATCATAGTACGCCCGAGGTAATGGAATTAGCTCGAATCATTGGTAGGACTAATAATTCTGCTGCTTTGCGTTTGGTGAATTTTGCAGCTTGTGATCCGTATATCTTAGCAACAGGGCGCACAGGTATGCCTGCTGGCATTCCAGTATGCAAACCAATATGGGATGAGTTTGCTGGAGATAAAGAGCGTTTGTTTATGGAAGCGCAACGCATTAAAGCAGAGTTGCTACAAAAACCGATAGAGGAAACGCTGCACATTTCACAAACCGAATTGGAGGGTAGGGAAAGAGAAATGGTAATTAGACAGCGTGTTAATCAATCTGTTTTCCGCACAATGATTTTGCAAAACTATGAGAATAAGTGTGCGGTTACAGGAATTAATGTGCCAGATCTGTTGATAGCTAGTCATATTATTCCATGGGCAGATAGTACAGCAGAACAGCGACTGGCTCCAGAGAACGGAATCTGTTTGTCTGCTTTGTATGACAAAGCTTTTGACCGAGGATTAATTACAATTTCTCCAGACGACTATAGAATTACTCTGTCTTCTGCGTTATTGGAATACGAAACAAAGGAATATTTTGATAGACATTTTGGCAGTATTGCTGGAAACAAGATAATTATGCCGATAGAGCACGCCCCTAATCGCGACTATTTAGCATATCACAAAGAGAGAATTTTTAAAGGAGTTTGAGAAATAAAATGTCCAAAAATATAGATCAAAATATAAAAGAATTTAATTTAACTCAATATGGGGAAAAAAAATTTCTCATAGGAGGGTATCGTGTAAAAAAAGGACAACACAATTGGATTTTTGGAATAAAACCTCAGAGAGAAACTTACTTATATAATACTCGATTTACCGTTACAGGTGTAGCCTGTCGTAACGGAGCAATGAATACAGGTGAATTACCAGATTTTGTGATATTGTACGATTTTACCAACAAACAAAACGTGCGTTTATTTGAATGTCTTTCATATTCTATTAAAACACCCCAAGATATGAAAGATATGGAATATCCTATTCATTGTAATAAGAATCACTCATACATATTATATGAATTAGGAGATGAATATGATGCTTCTTGTATTGAAGTTTCAACATTGATAGCCTATGCCCAGCAAAAATATCCTGCTTATAAATCAAAGACAGAGAGTGTTCCGTTTTCTATTACAGGATGTGATATCGCACGTGCAATGGATGGAGAGTTACCATTGCAACCAGGTCGTGAAAATATACGCATAGTAGATCTCTTCGCGGGACTTGGTGGATTTCATCACGCGTTTAAAAAAGTAGGAAAGGAATTGGGATTTAATGTAGATTGCGTATACACATCAGAATTGAAAGAAGATTTACGGCGGTTATATGCCCATAATTATGGGAAGATATATGATGAGATAAATCCAGATATTACATGTTTAAGTAGTGATGAGAGAATTCTTATGGATGTTCCCGAACATGATGTTTTGTGCGCAGGATTCCCTTGTCAACCGTTTAGTCAAGCAGGTAAGCAGCAAGGTTTTAATGATGAGGAAGGACGAGGTGAATTATTTTACTATATTGCAAACATTATAAAAGTTCGCAGACCCAGATTCATCTTCCTTGAAAATGTATCAAATTTAGAAACACATGATAATGGAAATACCTGGAAAACGATATATAATATATTGAACAATCCTTTGAGTGATGGAGGTCTAAATTATGAGATAAAATTTAAAGTGTTATCGCCACATGAATATGGTCTTCCTCAACATAGGAAACGCATCTATATCGTAGGGCAGGCTAGAGAATATGGCGAATTTAATTTTCATTTTCCTATTAAACCTAAAGAAGCAACCTGTGATATTAATACCATCATTAACAGGAAAGCAATAGTTGCCCAACCAATAAGTCAACAATTTACGAGATACATAGAAGTTTGGCAACAATTCATTTGTTTATGTATGGAGCATCATGCCGAATTACCTCATGCACCAGTATGGGCTATGGAATTTGGAGCAGATTATCCATATGAAAAAATAGCACCATGTTTCTCTACAAAAAATGATTTATACGGATATCACGGGCGATTAGGAGAAATTATCACAGGAGAATCTTTAGCAGAGTGCTTACAACACCTTCCAAATTATTCAAAAAAAAGTAAAACAGAGGTATTCCCTGATTGGAAGATAAAGTTCATTAGAGAAAACCGAGAATTTTATAAAAGAAATAAAGAATGGATTGATATTTGGAAGGAACAGTTAATGGGATGGGAGGATAGTTTCATAAAATTTGAATATAATTGTCCAGAGAATAATAAGATGAATTTGTATGATAAAATTCTACAATTTCGTCCATCTGGTTTGCGTGTCAAATTACCGAACTACTCTCCTGCATTAACATTCATGTCCTCGCAAGTTCCTATTTATCCATGGGTACCCTATTCTTTATCTAATGGTCAAAAAGGTATTGGACGTTATATGACAATCCAAGAGGGTGCTAATCTCCAAGGTATGGGAGAACTTTCTTTTGAAGGATTATCTGATTCTCGTGTATATGGAGCATTAGGTAATGCGGTAGATGTGGGTTTAGTGAAATTAATAACGAGAAATTTAATCGCAACATATATTGAGTGATGAATATGAAAGAAAAAGTGGATGTTAGAGAGTTAAATATCCAGCCACAAGCAGGAGTTATTGGCGTATTTTCTCGTTTGAATTATAAGCCGTGGTATGCTATTGCTGAATTTGTAGATAATTCTACCCAATCGTTTTATTCACATTTACAAGAACTGGAAAAATGTGGAGTAACAGATGTAAATATAGATATTAATTATGATAGTGAAAACGATATTTTAACCATTACAGATACTGCATATGGTATGGAATATGATGATTTCGCTAGAGCTGTAAAAATAGACTCTCCACCGGAAGATAAAACAGGACGTAATGAATTTGGTATGGGATTAAAAACTGCTGCTTCATGGTTCGGAAATATATGGTCTGTTCGTTCTACGCAATTAGGTTCTGTCTATGAATATTATACCGAAATCAATATCCCAGAGTTACGTAAAAATAATCTGAATATTGTTGAGATAAAGCGTTCTTCCGTTGATCCATTTACCCATGGTACTACGATTATCATTCGCGAGGTAACAAAGAAGATTAGTTCTCCACGAACCAAAGGCAAAATTGTTGAACTCTTAAAAAGTATGTATCGCCGTGACTTAAATAATGGTTTGGTGCATATTAATTACGATGGCGATCCGTTGTTTTACGATGAATATAATTGCTTATCATTTAGAAATCGTGTCTGGAGAAATGACATTGATTTTTTCTTTGATTTTGATGGAAAATCTCATCATGTAGTAGGTTTTGTAGGAATATTGGCAAATGGAGGATTTGGTCGCGCGGGCTTCGCATTATTTAGACGAAACCGCGTTGTTATAGGTGGTGAGGAGTTTAATTATAAGCCGGATGAAATATTCGGTCAGGCTCAAAGTCCTCAATCTCACAAATTATTTGGAGAACTAGATTTAGATGATTTTCCTATTAATCAAGCAAAAGATGGTTTTGTTTGGGATGATGGCCTTGAAGAAAAATTCATAAAAGAGTTAAAATCTCGCATACAAGAGTATATAGACATCGCAAAACTGACTAAGAAAGAACGTGCAAAAGAAGAAGATACATCGCAAACTGTATCTGATAATATACAGAATCAGGTTCAAGAATCCATAAATAGTTCCTTCTCTAGACAAGCGGAGGAGAATACTCTTTTTTTGCCTCTTTCAGACGAAGAGGAACCTGGAAATTTACAGACAGATTTGGATTCATATAAAGAATATCAAACTGAACAAAATAATTTACCTGAGGAGATAGACGAGAAAATACGACCATATACAATTCCGTTAGATGCAGTAACAAAATGCAATATTACGGTGCAATGGACAAAAGGTAATTCATCGAAATGGATTAGTGTGGAATCCCCCGATAGCACCAGTGCTAGCATACAGTTGAATATTAACCATCCATTTTTTAAACCATTCTCGAACAAAGAAGAGTTCAAAACTGTTTTGGAAAAATTTGCAATAGCTTTTGCTCTTGCAGAAATTCGAGCCAAAAATAATGCAAATATCGATGGTATGATAAGCCCCAATGCTTTCAGAATGCACATTAATAATTTTTTGAGAGAATTATCTGAAGAATAATGGAACAATACACTATAAATAAACCCAATTCATCATCTTCTATTATAGAAGGTATGTACTTCATGCGTATCCATCAACGGCATGTTGAATCCTATGGCAAGACAGGTGCAAATAATATAGTTCAGAATGTACGTGCTACATATATTAAATTGATGCAGCAGTTATATGCTAATCCTAGTGGTAATCATAACTCACTTTTGGTTGGAAAGGTTCAATCTGGTAAGACTTCGAACTTAGAATTATTATCTGCTTTAGCCTTTGACAATGGCTATAATTTTTTGCTTATTTTAGGTGGTTATGATAAAGATTTACTTCGACAAAGCACGGAACGATTTGGTGGAACTTTTAACACAGTTGGCGGGTCTGAGGTACTCTTTTCTGATAATCCAGTTTTATTCACAACGAACGACTTGACAAAAGAATCAATATCGATCAATAGTTTAGATCCTGATTTTGTCAAACAACTTATAGAGGAGAAAAGGCCAATAATTATTACATGTCTCAAGCGTCCGCCGGCGATGAAGTTGGCATTAAAGACGATAATTCAAGTAATGGAATCTGTTCCGGGTATAGTACCTTTTATAATTGATGACGAAGGAGATCAGGCAAGTTTAAATACTGCCAAGAATAAGTTCAGGGATGCAACGCCGACATATAGATGTATACAGAAGCTTAAAAAAGTATTAGGAAACCCACTATATTTGTCTGTGACAGCAACTCCGCAAGCTAATATTTTCCAAGAAGATATTAGTGAACTTAATCCAGCCTCAATTCACACGGTTCAACCAGGTGCTGGATATGATGGAGCGAGTATATATCATTTAACGGAGAATCAGATAATAGAACATGTGAATGAATTAGATGATTCTATATCTTTAATGACAGAATCATTACGAGAAGCAATATACTACTTTTTTATAGCAAGTGCGATTAAACGTAAAAGAGCTACGCAAAAGAAAGAATGGTTGTCCGATATGATTATTCATGTAGATAGGACGGTTGCAGCTCATGGAAGTATATATTCTTCGATATATGATTTATTAGGGGAGATTAGACAAGCATTTATTGAAGATGAAAGTGTAGATTTCTATGTAAAACTATTGAGAAAATGTTATGATAAATATCTATCCACAGAAATAAAATCACAATATCCATTTGATAAAACACTATTGGAAGAAATATCTAAATCTATTCACTCGACAGGTGCAATTCTGCAGAATGGAATAGGAAAACAAACCAAGGCATTAGAACTAACGAAACTGCACAAGATATACATTGGAGGAGATTTGCTTCAACGTGGTTTGACTTTTCCAAACTTGATTGTATCGTATTTCACTCGCTTTGCTAAAAATGGAGGAAATATGGATACAACGCTCCAGCGTGCTCGGTGGTTTGGTTACAGAGAAAAGTATTTAGACCTTTGCAAGATTTTTACTACTAATGAAATTGCTAAGGAGTTTACTACATTGGCAGAAGTAGAGGATGATTTGTGGGAACAATTCGAAGATGTAGAAAAAGGAAAACTAGAAATAAAAGATATTATCATTCAAGCAGATAACACTAAACAAAAACCAACAGCCAAAAATAAGGCAAAATATAAAACTATTTTATTTAAAAATCGGTGGATAAAACAGAAGTTCATTGTAATAGACAATGTTGAAATAAAAGAAAATAATGACTATATAGACTCTCTTATCACATCTATTCCTGCATGGAAAGAAACGCGAGAAGGAAGTAATGTAAACGCTTCAACTGCCCTGTATGCGTTATTTACAGCGGAGCAATTAACATCTCTGATTAAATCTATAAATACAGCATTTGACAGAGAACCATTTAATAAAAAACCGTTATTGGAACTTGTTGATCAATCGGACATTCCTGTTATTCTTATGTGGACGGATAAGAACGACAAAATGCGTTATCGTTCCATCTACAATGATGCGGCTCATGATAGAATTAAAGCTCTTCATCAAGGTGCAAACACCACAGACGAAACAAAATTAACCTATTTGGGTGATAAAAAAGTTGTTGTTGATCCAACAAAGATTAATATACAGATTCATTATGTCTCGCCAGGCATTGATAAATTGAATCGTTTAGGAAAGGAACAATATATGTTTGCTATATATATTCCTAAAGACAAAAAATATTTTATAAAAGATAATGATTGAGATTAACACCTTATTAAATACAGTTTTCAAGGTTCCAAAGGATAACACCTTGTACTTACTAGAAAAACTTCCTAGTAATACGGGACTATTTGCTCACAATGGCAACATTATATATATTGTACCAAATGAGGAACATTGCGATTCTTTAGGAATAAAAACCGACTTTCTCCATCTCGAAACAAATGTATTTGTATCTGCGTTTAATACGTCGGTATCTTCTTTTGAGGATGGCTACTACAACTATATAGAACTTCAACTAATAGAACAAAACAATTCATCAGAAAATTTAACAGCTTTTGTCAACTTATGCTTAGCACATGCAACATATATGTATGGAGAAGAGTTTCTAACATTCTTTGATTCTTTAGTGTCATTATTCCAATTACCTAGAGAACAGAATTATAAAAACTTAATTGGATTGATAGGTGAGTTATTTCTTATAGAACATATATTCCAAAATAACGCAATAGATATTTCGCCTTACTGGCATTCAGATGGGGTTGTTTCTAAACTAGATTTTGTTTGTCCAAGTGCAAATCTAGAAGTTAAGACGACAACGAGTGACTCTCCTCTTTTCACTATCAAACATGAACAGTTGTTTTCATGTTCTAAAAATTATCTAGTTACTATTTGTGTCGAAGAAAACAATACTGGCATCACACTTGACGAACTTATAAATTCGTTATTAGATAATCCAGAGTATTGTAATAACCTGAAGTTTTCACTGAACATAGAAAAAGAAAAGCGAAGAGTTTCCCCTGTAGATTTAGTTAGCAAACGTTTTATATGCAAAAAAATCCGTGCATATCATTCTGAAAATATTAATCCATTCACGAATATACCAGATTGTGTGGAAAATTTATCATATAAATTAAATACTATACAATTTGCTGAAAGTCAGTTGTCTGATATATTCAAAGCATAATCCCCTCTTCGATACACAAATACATCTGGTAAAATGAATATATTGTTCAAGATATTACTAGCAACTATAAGCACCATCTTTTGCGTTGCGCTGGTTTATATCATATGCAGAGTATGGAAAAGGCGAATTTCATATCACGAACCACGCAATATTGCTTGCCAAGACGAACCACACAATAAAAATCAGAAAAGTACAGGACGAAATGTTTGAAGAACTTTACAACGAAAACAGAGCATAAAGTCAGAATAATTCCCACTACCACCCCATAAAAAACAATTTATTTGCATTTTTTTCGAACTACTGACAACTTTTAGCAGCTTAATCCAATCGGGGGCCCCGCGAGCTGCGTGAGCGAGTGGGGAGAGCGGAGGCATAAGTCGCCTCAATGATGACGAGGTCATTGATCAATGCGATCTTATTGCCGAACGCGAACTTTTGCAGCGGAATTTAAAATTACTAACGAACGACAAACCGATTTATGGCTACAAAATCTAAGAAATCCAAAGAAATTACTATTCGCTCGTCTGCAGCGGAGTATCTGACCTTTGTTAGTGCTATTGAAGATCAACCTGAGAGCGTTGAGTTGCGCTATCAGGATGAAAATATCTGGCTTACACAACGCCTGATGGCAGAACTCTATGGCGTGGAAGTTCCAACTGTTAATGGGCATACACAAAAGATTTATGCAGACCACGAATTAGAAGTGGAGGCAACCATCCGGAATTTCCAGATAGTTCAAACCGAGGGTTGTCACGGAGTACATCAAGAAAAATCGGTAATACCGATTTTTCTATCAGTAAATAGAAGAATATGGAAGTTCTGAAATTCCGAACTACCACTCCGCAAAGAACTATAGTTGATAAAGAACAAGTTTAAGAAACCAACTTTTACAATCTTGAAGTGATTAGCGAGCGGGAGAATGAGTAATAGCGAAATCACCAAAACACCCTCCGAGCAACTCGGAGGGTGTGGTGTTTTCATAGGGTCTTATGGTGCTTCTATGGGCGGTAGCCAAAGGGAATTACCATTGTTTTACCCAGATAAGTTTGTTGGTGTCATAGCCGCGGCGTTCGGCTTCGGCGAGAATGAGCGTCTTGGTGGAGTCCTCCAACTGCGGCGTGCGAGAGAGAATCCACAAGTAGTTCTCATTGCCTCCGCCTACTAACACATACTGGTACTCCGCATCCAACATCATGATACGATAGTCGCTAAAGAAAGGACCGAAGAACGACACACGGAGCAAACCCGGAACGCCTGTCGTCTTAGCAATACCCTTGGCATCCTTGGCACGACCATCCTTGATGCCCGTGTTGAGCACATCGATCTTGCCATCATCGCGCATGGTGTACTTCGCCATCGCATACTCCAGACTGCGCTCGAAAGAGTGGTCATAGCGCGCAATCTCATACCAACTACCGAGGTAGCGATTCAGATCCACCGAACTAACGGTACTGTTGTCCACTTTAGGGGCAGAGTCGCAACTTGCGAACAGACTGGCTAAACAAGCCATTAAGAAGAATTTTTTCATAGTTGTTTGGTTTTTGGTTAAGTTGATTATTACTCCCCGAAGGGATTATGGTTCTTGGTTGCTGAGGCATATACAAAAACTGTGCAAAACTATTTTGCTGGTTTTATTTGCATATATCAAATATTTCTTGTACCTTTGCGGGCAAAATGCGGCATAACATGTTTACACGAACCATACAACTCATAGGCGAAGACGGTTTTCGTGCCTTGCAGAACGCGCGCGTGATACTCTTTGGTGTAGGCGGCGTGGGCGGATGGTGCGCAGAGACACTTCTGCGGACTGGTTTGGGACACCTGACCTTGGTGGACTTTGACAAGGTGGACACCACGAACCGCAATCGGCAAGTGGTCGCCACAGCCAGAAATATCGGACAAAGCAAAGTGCTGGAAATGCAAAAACGCCTGCTCTCCATTGCTCCCGAAGCCGATGTGCAAGCCATTGACCGACAGTACAACAGCGAGACTGCCGACAGCTTTGACCTGTCGCAATACGACATCGTGATAGATGCCATAGACATGGTGGAGTGTAAGGCGCTGCTGCTCTATCGCGCTACTCAAGCAGGTTGCCGTGTGTATTCGAGCATGGGAGCTGGGCGCAAGACGGACACACAGAAGATTCGCACCGCAGAGTTCTGGAAGGTGCAGGGTTGTCCTCTCGCGCGAGCGCTGCGCACACGCATGAAAAAGGCAGGACTAATGCCTGCCGCTAAGATACAATGTGTCTATTCTGAGGAGATTAGTGGCGAAAAGGGTACGCTCGCACCTATGGTAGGTGTCTTCGGCATGACCCTCGCCAGCATGGTGATCAACGACCTGACCCTTGCGCATACTAATAATAATTTGGTATAGACTTTCATTTTGTGGAAGTGTCGTGTAGTACCTTTGCACCGTGAAAATTATATTGCACATGAAAAAATCATCAACTGCATATCTATTTGAATGCTACATCTGGCTTATAAACACTATCGCACGCGGTCCTATATCGCGTGAAGTGATAAATGAAAAGTGGGCGCACTCGCCGGTCAATGATTACAAACAGGATTATATTCCAGAAAGTAATTTCCATCGTTGGAAAAACACTATTGAATTGCTTTTCGATATACAAATCAAGTGCAACTCCAATAATGAGTACTATATAGAGGAGGCTGCTGACTTGCGTGGCGCTAACATGCGTACGCGCATGCTAAACCTTATGTCAATGAATAGTTTGCTCAAGGATTGCAAAGAATTGAACCGACAAATTCTCTTTGAACCAGTTCCTGCAGGAGAGCAATTTCTCGCACCGATCATTGAGGCTTTGCGTGACAAGCATGCTATCCAAATGACTTATCAAGGTTTTGACAAAACGCACCCTTCTACTTTTGTCGTAGAGCCATATTGCCTAAAGATGTTCAAGCAACGATGGTATCTCCTCGCATATTCGCCAGATATGGATAGAAAACTCGTTTATGCGTTGGATCGTATGCATGAAGTAGAAATCACCAAACAGAAATACGAACTGCCGAATGACTTTGATGCAGAGTTCTATTTCCGGAATACATATGGAGTAAGTTTTGCAGAAGAACAACCGGAAGAGGTGAAAATTAGTATTAGTGCAGGTCAAGCCAATTATCTCCGCACATTACCTTTGCACCCGTCGCAGAAAGAGGAAGAGCGAAACGAAGAATATTCTGTGTTCAGTTATTACGTAGTGCCGACATTTGAGTTTTGCCAAGAACTATATCAATACGGCTCTGATGTAGAGGTGCTTGCACCGGAAAAGTTACGGCAGGAGTTTGCAAGAGATGCAGCAAAAACTAATAAGATGTATAATGCATAATTGATATGAAAACTATAGAAGAAATAGAGTCGGAACAGAGACGCTTACAAGAGAAAATTCAGAGCGTTGCAGAGCAAACAGGTTTGGCTACAGAAAAGGTATGGCCAATTTATGATGGAGTTGCAGACGTGTCTGCATATGTAAATTCAACTCCTAAAATAATGTGGCTTCTTAAAGAACCGTATGATGATTTTGACGAAGAAGGCAACCCTTGTGGAGGAGGCTGGACTATAATGGAAGATCTTGATGGTGAAGAAAAGAGGAAACTTCCATTAGGTATAAATCTAACTAGGAGTCAACAGCGTATTATATATGCAACGAGAGGAATTGACAAAGAAGAGGAATATAATGATATGTGGGATTATCACCATCCCAAAATGTATAATTATCTTTTCCAGATAGCTTACATCAATCTAAGTAAGATGCCTGCTGGTAAAAAGTCAGGAGACATGACAGCTAAATATCAGATTTGGAAGGATATTGTTTTTGAACAGATCAAACTATTTAATCCAGATGTGATAGTGTTTGGTAGTACATTTCAAGTAGTAAAGGATGACCTAGGAATAAATAAAAGCGACTTGGTATTAACTGGAAATGGTTGGGTTGATATATATCGCAAAGCAGGTCGCATTTTTGCTGATGCGTATCATCCTGGTATACCCGGAAATACTGAAATGTATGTGAACACTATCGCAAAACATGTTAGACAAACTCTAAATTCATAATATGTTATGGCACTTTATCGTATTACTATAAAACAGGACTCTGGTTCGCACAATGGAGTCAAGATGCAAAGGGGGATGAGTGTAGAACTCGTATGTCCTTACGTTGACCCAATCAACAACAATGGAAGACAAATGGTACTCGATGCTTTTGCACAAAAGTATGGCAAGGCTTTGGCAGATGTAATGAGTAAGTATTTCCATCATGGCTATTTTGATGTAAAGAAATTGTAATTTTTTCTTACTCCTCCACTTTGTGAAAGAGTAAAGCAGTAATTTTGCAGCGTGATTCGAAAAGAGTCGCGCTGCATTACTTTTATATTAAAGGATAACGAATAAATTATTACTTATGAACAAACAATCTATCAATGACCAACTTGAGTTGTTGCGTCTTAAAGAATTATTTATGTCGGACATTAAGACCCGAAGTAAAATGACAGAACTAATTTCCAGCGATCACGAGCGTACAGATTTTAAGAAGTTCTGCGAGTTTACACACTGCGAGCCCCGCATTGCAAAAATGCTATCGCAGTTATGGGTCATAGATATGATTTTAACTCCAGAAGAGATAGCAGCAGAAAGAAAAAGATTAGAAGCACTAAGGTATTGGAATGCTAATCGGCAGTCGTTGGAAAAATTAGCGCCTTGTATAAGTCTTTTGCAAGACCATGAGTTTGCAAAATCTGAAGCGATAATAGATGGCTATAATTGCGAAATTCGTATGCTATTGTCGAACAATGAATTATTGGGAATATTATGTATTCTGCCTCATTATGGGCCTGGAATGGGAGGTGGAATTGAATCTTTGATTTCTCAATATATTAAATCTGAGTTCAAGAATTTCTTTACACATGAGGAGACGTATGCTTTGGTTAAAAGGTTCAAAGTTGATTCTTACGAAGAGGCTTTTGATTGGTATAAAAATGTTTTAGACAACTTTATGCAATTAGATGAAGCTACAAAATAGGATATAATCAACCCGGTCAAAAGGAAACAACTATTATAGTAGATGACAATGGTGAATTTATCTTTACCAGACCTACCGACCTTTACGACCTTCTCAAGGACGCGCCATGCACAACATAGCGATAAAGAAAGAAGTATAAAAATAGGATTATTCTTTCAGCAGTTTCTCCAAGCACACTTGCAATGCCTCAGTCCAGTGAGGAATAGCGATACCGAAAGTCTGTTTGATCTTGGTCTTGCTCAGTACGCTATAGTGTGGGCGAGGTGTCTGGTACTGGTACTCGCTGCTGAGGATAGGGCGCAGTTGGCAATTGGCCACCGTATCTGCAGCTCCTTTACTCAATAAAGATTGCGCGCGTGCGAAGATCTCGTGCGTGAAATCATACCACGAGCAGACACCCTCGTTGGTGAAATGATAGACACCCGCTTGCCAAACAGGTGCATCAATGATAGCAAAGATAGCCGCTGCCAAGTCTGCTGCATACGTAGGTGAACCAATCTGGTCAAACACCACGCCCAGCGACTCGCGCTCTTGACCCAAACGGAGCATGGTCTTCACGAAATTGTTGCCAAAAGTAGAGTACAGCCATGCCGTGCGGATAATGATGGCCTGGGAGCTAACGGCTTGCAGCAAGACTTCGCCCTCGCGCTTGGTGCGACCGTAGGCGGTACGAGGTGCGACAGAGTCTGTCTCTGCGTATGGCACGCATGCCTCGCCCGAGAAGACATAGTCGGTACTGATATGTATGACACGTGCGCCCGAGAGGCCTAAGTTCTCCACCGCCAGGGAGTTGATCTTGTGGGCAACATCCTCATCAATCTCTGCCTTGTCCACATTGGTATATGCGGCACAATTGACGATGATGTCAATAGCGTTGTCCTTCACAAACTGGCTCACCGCCTCGCGCGAGGTGATGTCCAGTTCGGCTATATCCGTAAAGAAGTATGTATGCTGTGTATGTTGCGCCGAGAGGACACGCATCTCGTTGCCTAACTGTCCGTTGGCGCCTGTGATGAGAATATTCATTAGGATTTACAATTTGACTATTTACAATGTACTATTTAGTTAAAAGGGATTGTCAAAGTCTTGGAGCAATGGGTGGTGCTTGTCTTTCTCGCTGAGAATCATCTGCTCGGCAGGTATCTGCCAGTCGATGTTCAGCGCAGGGTCGGTGAGCAGAATACCGCCATCGGCCTCTGGGTGGTAGAGATTGTCGCACTTATAGGTAAACACAGCGCGCTCGCTCAATACCGAAAATCCATGCGCAAAACCGCGAGGGATATAGAACTGACGATGGCTCTCAGCATCCAACACCACGGCAAAATGCTGACCATAGGTCGGACTATCCTTGCGCAAGTCCACTGCTACGTCCAGCACACGACCCTCTGCGCAACTGACCAACTTGGCCTGAGTATAAGGTGGACGTTGGAAGTGCAGACCACGTACTACACCATAGGAGGAACAAGACTGATTGTCCTGTACGAAAGTGGCATCTACGCCCGCTTCGCGGTAGCGTTGCTCGTTGTAAGTCTCTATAAAATAGCCGCGTGCGTCGCGAAATACCTTTGGCTCGATAACCAACAAACCCTCAATAGGTGTTTTGAAAACTTCCATAACTTTTTCGAAATATGGTGCAAAGGTAGTGTTTTTTTTGCATATGTGCAAATAAAAGTGTACCTTTGCACCAAAATTTAGATCTTGCATTATGAAACAGACAGTAAAATATGCGTTTGCAACGCTGGGCATGGCGTTGTTATCTATGAGTACTATTTGGGCAGTAGCGCCCCTACCTGGTTTGGGTCTCACGGAGCCCGTTCGTCAGCCCATGCCACAGGGTGTGGTGAATCAGCAGCGTCAAGCACGCGTGGCTGCGGAGTGGCAAGCTCCCAAACTGGTGTCGCGTGGCTTGCTCATTGTGGTGGAGTTTGCGGATACACGATTGGCGGCTGGCAATACGGTGCAGTCGTTCGACTCGCTGGCGAATGCGGATGAATATACCTATAACGGCGCTGTAGGTTCGTGCAAACAGTACTACGAGGACCAGTCGAATGGCTTGTACAGCCCTCAGTTTGATGTGGTAGGACCTGTCGTCCTGCCTCAGACTACTGCTTACTATGGCACGGATGCCGCTTATGAGGGCGATGATAGGTATGTGGCTGACTTTGTGATAGATGCCTGCAAAGGGGCGCAAGCCATGGGCGTGGATTTTGCCAACTACGATCAGGATGGCGATGACAATGTGGACTTGGTGTATATCCTCTATGCGGGTTATAGCCAAGCGGATGGTGGTGCGGCTACTTGTATCTGGCCGCATGCCTGGGATATGCAGTCGGCTTTGTACTACGGCAATACAAACCAAAGCGAATACTACGTGAATGCCAACGCTGCAGGTTATATTACTTCGCAGAACTTGCCCGTGCTGAATGGTAAGACGATTCTGCGCTATGCTTGTTCCAACGAGCTGATCTATCACTCGAGCGCTCGTACCAGTATCGGTACTATCTGCCATGAGTTCGGCCATGTGCTGGGCTTGGCGGACTTGTATGTGACCGATAGTAGTGCACCTGGTAACTCAAAGTTGGTGCCTGGTTCATGGGCATTGATGAGTAACGGTAACTATCTGAATAATGGCAACACACCGCCTAACTTGTCGGTGTGGGAGAAATATTACTTGGGTTGGGTAGAGCCAGAGATGTTAAATGCCAACGAGCATGTGGTGATGCCTGCGGATGGCAAGACCTATCGCCAACTCAATCGCACGGGTGCCGTTTCGGCGGATGGACCGCTGACGACCGACACTACCTATTACTTAGAGAATCGTCAGATGACGGGTTGGGATGCGTATCTGCCTGGACATGGCATGCTGGTATGGCGTGTGGTGTATGATGCGAATGATTGGTACTACAATATGCCAAACAACAACACTACCCGTTTCCAACTGATGACTGCCAATGGCTCAACACCATACACCAATAACCTCAACGGCGGTGCACGTCAGGATGTGCCTTTCCCTGGCGATTGGGAATACACGGAATATGCACCCTACGCGCATACGCAACTCACCAATATCCAGGAGCAGGATGGTGTGATCTCCTTCGATTTTACCAATACCACCTATACCGATGTGCAGTCGCCTTCTGTGGAGATGGATATGACCGAAGGCACATGGTATAACCTCTTGGGTCAGCCGGTGGATGTGCGCTCGTACAAGGGCGTGGTGATTAGCCAACAGGGCAAAGCGCTGCTGCGTTAATCAGCACACATATATAATAAGGAAAGGGAAGGATATACATGTTGACACAAAATTATCTCCTTGCCCTTTGGGCAGAAATCTTATAAATCTCTTTTTGCTCGCTGCGTTCGCTCTTGGTACTCCGTAATAAATTGCTACCGCTAACTCTCGCTTCGCTCAACCGCTGAATCTTAAGTAAATGTTGCGGTGCCCAATGGTTTACTCGTACTGTTGGAAGAGGAAGTCGTTGTACGGATAGCGTTGGATATGAATGGCTTTGATGCGGTCGTAGAAGAGCGCTTTCAGTTCGTCGATATTCGTTTTCTGGCGGGCGGATATGAAGATGCAGTCATTATGCAACTTCGCCATCCAAGTCTTCTGCAACTCCTCCAGCGAGATGTTCTCGCGCTTGATAGGCGTGAGGTCGTCCTCCTCTTTGGGGACATAAGTGAAGGTGTCAATCTTGTTGAAGACTACGATACGAGGAATCTGTGCCACGGTCTTCTCCGATTTGCGACCTGCTTTTTGCTTCTTAGACCATGGGTCGGCCTCTTTGATTTCGGTCTGCTTGGTGAGCAGTTCGTTGATGGTCTCCTCAACCACTTCATATTGTTCTTCGAAGTTAGGGTGCGATATATCCACTACGTGGATCAGCAGGTCAGCCTCGCGCACCTCATCCAGCGTGGACTTGAAGGACTCCACCAAGTGGTGGGGCAGCTTGCGGATAAAGCCTACCGTATCCGAGAGTAGGAAAGGCAGGTTCTCTATGGTCACTTTGCGCACGGTAGTGTCCAGGGTCGCAAAGAGTTTGTTCTCGGCAAAAACTTCGGACTTGCTGATGAGGTTCATGATGGTGGATTTGCCCACGTTGGTGTAACCGACGAGTGCCACGCGTACCATTTTGCCGCGGTTCTGACGTTGGGTTGCCATTTGGCGGTCAATCTTTTTGAGTTCCTCGCGGAGCAGGGCAATGCGTTGTCCGATGATTCGTTTATCGGCCTCAATCTGCGTTTCACCCATACCACGGCTGGTCGTTCCACCACCGCGTTGGCGGTCCAGGTGCGACCACATGCGGGTCAGACGGGGTAACATATATTGCAGGTGCGCCATTTCCACCTGTGTCTTGGCGTAGGAGGTCTGCGCGCGATGGAGGAAAATCTCCAGAATGAGGATCGTGCGGTCAATCACGCGAACGGGTTGCTTGTGGTTGTCCTTGATCTCGTTCTGGTTGTGCGCATTGAGCGCTTTCTCTATATTGCGCAGCTGGCGAGGCGAGAGCTCGTCATCAAAGATGACCATGTCAATAAAGTCATCCGTGTCAGCCAGTTGCTGCACATATTGGTTGATCTCTTGCAGTTTGCCTTCGCCCACGTAGGTGGATGTGTTAGGCGAGTCAAGGCGTTGTACGAAACGCTTGACGCATTGGGTGTTATTGGTGTCGGCCAGGAAAGCCAACTCATCTAAGTATTCTTTGGTTCTCTCTTCGTTTTGGTTGGGGGTGATAAGTCCCACCAAAACAGCATTCAGTTTTCCCATAGGGTTGTGTAGGGTTGTATAGCGTTGTTTAGAATTGTGTAGGGTTGTTTGTACAAACAAAAAGCGTGCAAAGGTACAGATTTATTTTTATTTGTGCAAATTTTAGGGGATTTGAGCGGAAATTATGTGAATTTTGTGGGATAATCTTGGTTGTTTGAATTATTTTTTGTAATTTTGCAGGATGAAACGATAAATCATTAATTCTAATACACGTATGAAACGACTTGTAGTTTACACCCTCTTGTGTTTGGGTCTTTTGCTCTCCTCTTGCGGAAAGCATGGTGGTTCCTCTTTGCATTTTGATGCCGATAGTGCGCGTGTGCTGATTGAGCAGGCGATAAGCGATTCGCTCATTCCTGGCGCAGTGCTCTGCGTGGTGGATGAAGGCGAGATTGTCCACTTGGAGGCGTATGGCTATCGTGCCATTGTGCCTGAGCATGAAGTTATGACCACCAATACGATTTTTGACCTCGCTTCTGTCAGCAAACCTACAGGCGCAGGCACAGCCGCATTGCTGCTCATTAAGGAGGGCAAGCTCTCTGCCGATGACCTGGTGTGCCAGTATATCCCTAATTATCACCCCGATGTGACCGTTCGCCACTTGATGACCCACTATTCGGGTCTGCCTGCATATTTCATTGCTGGACCTATGGAAAAGAATTTCTTAGAGGCAATAGGCGATGGGCGATTGGCTATGGACACGGAGCAGGCGCGCCGCGATTTTACGATTGACTCTATTGCGCGTTGCAAGCGTCCTACGGCTATCGATGAGAAGTACCGTTATTCTTGCCTCAACTTTATCTCCCTGCAACGTGTCGTGGAGACTATTGTCGGCACAGATGTGAACACCTATTTGCAGGAGAAGCTCTACGACCCTCAAGGTTGGGAGACGATGGGCTGGCTGCCTGATAAGGCAAATTTGGAACGCATTGCGCCTACGGAGTGGAACGAGAACGCCCAACTGCGTGGTGATGTGCATGACCCTGTGGCACGCGTGATGATGTGCGGTATCTCGGGCAATGCGGGTGTGTTCGCTACGGCGGAGGAGATAGGTAAGTGGGCTATCTGGTATATGGATCAGCCGGAGGAAGTACGCGAGAAGGGCTGCCATGCAGGTCTTTGGACGGAGGAGGTGCCATTAGCTGCGGACACCTTGCAGACCACGGTGGAGAGCCGCCATACAGGTTATACGGGTACGAATGTGGTCGTTTGGCCTGAGTACGACCGTGCGGTAGTGCTGTTGGCGCACCGTGTCCACCCACACGATAAGGGCAGCATGTACCGCCTGCGCACAGCCATTAAAAACCTCGTCCGCCCATAAACCCAAAGCATTGGTTCGCCTAAATTGATCATCATTGTCTTATATGAGAAAAACAATCGTATTACTAACACTGCTGTGCTTGTGCTTTGGACTGCTGCCTACTATGGCTCAGTCTGTGAAGATAGTGGAGGAGATGAAGCAGGTGCCCTACGCATCTGTGATGGCGATGTATAAGAATGAGTTTGGAAGCTTTGAGAAACCAGTAATGCGTCCCTCCTTCCCTTACGCCGTTATTCGTGTGCATTTGGAGGGTAATGCCCCAAGCGTTCGTGCAGCTAAGGAACGTATGACACTATACATGGGTCAGCAGACCGGTGTAGAGTCGCGGGTGACAACATACTCGAATCAGATATTGTTTTTGGTGCGTGCACCTCGCCATCCGATGATCTACATAGACTGTGGCGATGGCTGCGAGCGTGTACTGCTGAGTAATATGCAGCAGTTGGAGCCCAATTGCTTGTACGATTGCAAGGTGCGCTTTATCATGGAGGGAGAGAGCCCAACCAATGATACAGTTTTTGTGGAACGTGGTCCTCGACTTTATCCTCTCAATTTGCATGTAGAGCCCAAAACAGCACAAGTGGAAGTGGTGGCACATGGCGAACGTAGAGATTGGATATTAGATAATGGTCATGTCTCGCTGCAATTGCTTGAGGGCGATTATAGTTACACGATTTCGGCTAATGGCTATTATACCGAGAAGGGTACTATTCGGGTACCTACTAATCAGAGTGATACAACGATTCGTTTGCGTTGTACAAGAGGATGGCTGAGTATCGTGAGTGATAGTACAGATTTGGAGGGATTGTTTGCAAAAATATCCCACCCAACAGGAGACTTAGAGGTGAGCTTGCCTTGTGATAGTCTCCCTTGTGTTCCTGGAAATTATACTGTTACGATAAGAAAACCCAATAGTTATCCATATGGTAGAGTGGTTTCTATTACGGAAAATACGAATACGCGTTTGGCTCCAAGACTTGTACCAAGGACAAAGAGTAAATCTCCAAAAATCTCAAACATAGAACCACCTCGTGTAGTATTTGTATCTAATGATAATGCAGTTGTTCGTGGAGAATTGTCTGGACACAATGCGATAGAAAAAGGATTGATAATTAACGATACGCAAAATATCAGTCAAGGCGTAAAAGTTGTGCTTGGTGAAAAAGGAGCATTTGAACAAGAATTGTTGAATTTAATCCCAGGAACTCAGTATTTTATTTGTACCTATGAGTGCAACGAAATGGATACAATATATAGTGAATTGGTAAGTTTCTTGACATTGCAAAATGCCCCTGTTGAGAATGGGCACCGATATGCAGACTTAGGGCTGTCGGTCAAGTGGGCGGCTTGTAATGTTGGTGCAGAACAGTCAGAACAATACGGAGATTATTTTGCTTGGGGTGAAACCGAGCCGAAAAAGATATATAATTGGGAGACATACAAATGGTGTGATGGAGTTAGTAATGCGCTGAATAAATACAATGTCCATAGTTATAATGGCAAAGTGGATAATAAAACCTCTTTAGCCATAGTAGATGATGCAGCTCGACAGAATTGGGGTGGCAATTGGCGCATGCCTACTGATGACGAATGGAAAGAATTATTGGATAATTGTAAATGGATATGGACTACCTTAAATGGAGTGAAAGGGTATAAAGTGATTAGTAAAAAAAACGGGAATAGTATCTTTTTCCCTGCTGCGGGTTATAAAGAAGAGTATTCGCTTTTCAATGCAGGAAGTCACGGGTACTATTGGTCCACTTGGCTTGATCTGGACAATACGGACTCCGCTTGGTATCTCTATGTATATTCAAAAGGTGTATTGAGATATAATCACCTTCGATCCGTTGGACGATCCGTTCGCCCAGTCTGCCCGTAGGGTCTCACTATAAGGTTCAAAAGCGTTGGAATGAGTCTTGGCGAATAGCGTTTTGGCGAAAATCCCACAGAAAGACGCAATTTATTTGCGTATATCAAAAAAAAGTAGTATCTTTGCAGGCGATTAGAAGAATAATATGTATATAGCCATAGCAGGAAATATCGGAGCAGGTAAGACGACATTGACAAAAATGTTGGCTCGCTACTATGGTTGGGAGCCACGCTTTGAGTCGGTGAGCTTTAATCCCTATCTGGAGGATTACTACACAGACATTAAACGCTGGTCGTTCTGCGTGGAGACCTACTTCCTCAAAGAGCGTTTCAAAGATATGCTGCGCATTAAAGAAGTGGAGCACACCATCGTGCAAGACCGCAGTATCTTTGAGGGCGTGTATGTGTTCGTGACCAACAACTACCTGCGCGGCGACCTATCAGAACGCGATTATCAGACATACATGGAGCTTTTTGACCATATGAAACGTATGATGAAGTTGCCCGACCTGATGATCTATCTGCGTAAGTCCGTCCCCTCGCTCATTGCACAGATACAGAAACGCGGACGCGAATACGAGAAAACCATGCAGATAGACTACCTGCGTGACCTCAACGAACGCTACGAGGAGTTTATATACAAACAATACGAGGGTAGGGTACTGGTCATTGAGAGCGATGACCTCGACTTTGAAAGCAATCCCGAAGACTTCCGCAAAGTGATTAACAAGATAGATGCAGAACTCTTCGGACTGTTCTCGGCAGAGAACTTTTAGGTCTAACTTCTAACAGCGAAGCGGTCTAACAGCCGTAGGCGGTCTAATATCTAACAATAAAACGGTCTAAAATTAAGAATTATGCATATAGCAGTAGCAGGAAATATTGGTTGCGGTAAGACTACGCTGACCAACATGCTCGCCAAACATTATGGTTGGGAGCCACGATTCGAGAGTGTGGAGTTTAACCCATACTTGGAGGATTTCTATGCGGACATGGGCCGCTGGTCGTTTAACTTGCAAGTGTATTTCTTGAACAAACGCTTCAAGGATGTGGTGGACATTTCCAACTCCGATAAGTTTATCATTCAGGACCGCACCATTTACGAAGATGCGCGTATCTTTGCACCGAACTTGCACCGTCAGGGCTTTATGTCTGACCGCGACTTCGATAACTATCGCGACCTGTTTGACCTGATGATGTCGCTGGTGAAGATGCCCGATCTGATGATTTATATCCGTTCAACTATTCCAAATCTGGTAGCACAAATCCAGAAACGCGGTCGTGCATACGAGTCAAGCATGCGCATTGACTACCTACAGGGTTTGAATGAGTTGTACGAGAACTGGATTGCGGACTACAAGGGCAAACTGCTCATTATCGATGGCGATACCATTAAGTTCGGCGACAAGGCAGAGGACTTCCGCTATGTGACAGACCGCATTGATGCAGAACTCTTCGGTCTCTTCCCATTCGAGGGTAGTGCGGAGCACGGCAAAGAAATAAAGTAGGACGCTGCGCTATTGGACGCCCTACTGGCTATTGGATATTGGCTATTGGCTATTGGCTATTGGTTATTGGGTGATGATTAAACGTTTTTTAGATTATATTGCCATAGAGAAACGGTACTCGGCGCGTACCGTAGGCGAGTATGGCGATGATCTGAAAGCATGGTGCAAGTTCTTGGGCTGGGAAGTGGAGGAATTTAACCCCAAGGAAGTGTGTGCGGAGGATGTGAAGGCGTGGATGATTGACATGTTGGACCACAAGCAGTCGCCGCGTAGCGTGAAAAGGCGATTGTCGGCAGTGAAGAGTTTTTACAAGTTCCTGCTGCGGGTGGGACTGGTGAAGGTGGATATTACACGCGCCATAGTCGCCCCCAAGACTGACAAACCTTTGCCTATTTACTTTCGCGAGAGCGAGATGGAGCATGTGAAACTCAACCAAGTGCGCGACTGGAACGAGGAGATGAGCCCAAAGGAGCAGTTTTTGCACCTCAGGGATTACCTGATCGTCGAGATGCTCTACCAGACAGGTATGCGTCGGGCAGAGATGGTGGGACTGAAAGAGGAAGATGTGGATACCCGACAAAAGCAGATACGCGTATTCGGTAAGCGAGCCAAAGAGCGAATGGTGCCCATAGGCGAGGGATTGTGCGAGTTGATAGAGGAGTATAGACAAAATAAATGCAAATTGTTGGGCGAGCAAGCAGGGATTGGCACGTTTCTTGTGCGAAATAAGAAAAACGGCGAATGGCAAGCGATGGATGCGCACACCTTATATAATATAGTACGTGCGCGTATGGGAGAAGTCAGTACGCTCAAGAAACATTCGCCACACGTATTGAGGCACACCTTTGCCACTACCATGCTCAACAACGGAGCAGACATACGCACCATACAGAGTTTATTGGGGCATGCAAGCCTCGCAGCTACGCAAGTATATACGCATGCGACCTTCGAGCAGATGAAACAAGCCTACGAAGCGGCACACCCGCGGAGTAGAAAATAATATAATACTTAACCATAAAAAAAGGAGGACTTATGAAACTGAACACGCAAGCGGTGAACTTCGAGATTGCGGAGCGTCTCGAGAAACACATTGAGAAGAAGACAAAGCGCTATGAGAAACTGCTTCCAGAGTCCGCAGAGATGGAGATCCGTATGACGGTCGTGAAGCCAGAAACGAATCTGAACAAAGAAACGGCAATCAGAGTAATGGGATTTGGAGCAGAACTGTTTGCCCAGAAAGTATGCGACACTTTTGAAGAAGGAATTGATGATTGCTTGGAGGCAATCGAGAAACAAATCGAAAAGCGAAAAGACAAGTAAAATACGCATTTTTGGCACGAGAGGGGCGATTTTGCCCCTCTTTTTATGAAAAAACACACAAAAAATGCATTTTTTTTGCAAAACATTTGGTCAATTCAAAAAAAAGCAGTACCTTTGCACCGCTTTTCCGCCGACGCGTTGAAGGTTGAGGCAAAAAGTACGAAAGACCCGCCTCTTTAGCTCAGTTGGCCAGAGCACGTGATTTGTAATCTCGGGGTCGTTGGTTCGAATCCGACAAGAGGCTCCAAAAGACGAACTTTGAAATAATAACATTGGGAGTATTCCAGAGCGGCCAAATGGGGCAGACTGTAAATCTGCTGGTTTTCACCTTCGGTGGTTCGAATCCATCTGCTCCCACAAAACTAACCGTCGCGGAAGTCGTGGTTAAGCACGCGGAAATAGCTCAGTCGATAGAGCACTAGCCTTCCAAGCTGGGGGTCGCGGGTTTGAGCCCCGTTTTCCGCTCGATTTTTATTTATACGCTCGTATTTCCGAGCAGTAGCGAACAAAATGTTCGTGTTGCTGATGTAGCTCAGTGGTAGAGCGCATCCTTGGTAAGGATGAGGTCGCGGGTTCAACTCCCGCCATTAGCTCAAGGTTTTTTAAACAATCCAATGCTCCTATGGGGGTATTGTGTTGTGTAAAAACAGGAATTAACAAAAGTAAAATAAGTATTATTAACGTTAATAACTAAATTTATTCAAGAACTATGGCAAAAGAAAAATTTGACCGTTCGAAACCACACGTGAACATTGGTACTATTGGTCACGTTGATCACGGTAAAACTACTTTGACCGCTGCTATTACTACTGTATTGGCTTCTCGTGGTCTTTCTGAGCTCCGTTCATTCGACTCTATCGACAATGCTCCAGAGGAGAAAGAGCGTGGTATTACTATCAACACTGCACACGTTGAGTATCAAACAGCTACTCGTCACTACGCTCACGTTGACTGCCCTGGTCACGCTGACTACGTAAAGAACATGGTAACTGGTGCTGCTCAAATGGACGGCGCTATCATCGTAGTTGCTGCTACTGATGGTCCTATGCCTCAAACACGTGAGCACATCCTTTTGGCTCGTCAGGTGAACGTTCCTCGCTTGGTTGTATTTATGAACAAGTGCGACCTCGTTGATGACGCTGAGATGCTTGATCTCGTTGAGATGGAGATGCGTGAGCTTCTTTCATTCTATGAGTTCGATGGCGACAATACTCCTATCATCCGTGGTTCTGCTCTTGGTGCGTTGAACTCAGTAAAAGAGTGGGAAGACAAAGTTATGGAGTTGATGGATGCTGTTGATACATGGATTGAGCTCCCTCCACGTGCTATTGACAAACCATTCTTGATGCCTGTTGAGGACGTATTCTCTATCACAGGTCGTGGT
>JBGVEG010000042.1:0-3148 GCA_045119955.1 Paludibacteraceae bacterium | reverse complement strand
TTTAGTTTTTTTCTTAAATTTCGTCTTACTCTGTTGATATGTCGTTCGAAGTCTCCGTTTTGGATAAGCCTTGCGATGACATACTGTTCAAAAGTTGGAACGGTACACGAATAGAATCCAAGGCGTTCATCAAAGACTGATACAAGTTTTTTTGGAAGAACCATATATCCGATTCGCAAAGAGGGGGAGATTGTTTTGGAGAAGGTATTCAGATAGATTACGTTATCATCCTCTGAAAGTGAGAATAGAGTATCCTCCGGCTTTGTGGAAACCGAAAATTCGGACTCAAAGTCATCCTCAATGATGAATCTCTTATCAATACTTGCCCAACGGATATATTCGTGTCTCTTGCTTGCGGATGCAGTTACGCCTGTAGGATAGCTCCTGTAAGGGGTTGTATGAAGTACATTCGCATCAGTTTTCGATAATACAGCGCTATCAATGCCGTCATTAGATAAACGCAAAGCCTCGTAAGAAACCTCAGAAGCTTTGTATACTTGTTCAATCTTCTTGTAGGACGGATCTTCGATCCCATAGACTCTATTGTGTCCAAGCATTTCTATGATAAGCCCGTAAAGGTATTCCGCGCCGGAGCCGATGATGATCTGCTCCGTATCAACAGAAATGCCGCGATTTTTGGCAAGATAATGTTTAATAGCAAAGCGTAGTTGAGTACAGCCTTTGTTCTCTGACTTTTCAAGAATGTCTTCTCCCAAATCGCTGATTACCGCTCGCATTGTTTTGGCAAGTACAGAGAATGGAAATTCGGGATTAATGTGGTGCTGACGATTATTTTCGGTATTGCGGAAGTCATTTTCTGTGGATAATGAAAATCCGTCTGTCTTTCGGAATATGACGAAAAAACCGCTTCGTTCACGGGACTCGACATATCCTTCATCACAAAGGAGAGCATAAGCGTGTTCTATGGTGACCGTGCTTGTATCCGTTTCATCAGCAAGCAATCTTTTGGAGGGAAGTTTGGTGTTGTATGGATAGTAACCGTTAATAATATCTTCCTTTATTTGCTTGTATATCTGCAAATAAACAGGATGGGTGTTTTTGTTAACCTTGTATTTCATCTGGTGATATAATATTCTCCTTTTCTGACTATTTTTATATCGTCAGAATTATTATATAATATTTCCAACGAAATTGCAAGGAGAATATGGATATGCAAGCAAAAAATCATGCAAAAAGAACAACGGTATGGCTATGTACCACGGCAATGCTTATGGCGCTCAACGTAGCAATGAGCTCCTTTGGTGTCCCTGTTCCCGGCGGACATCTCTATATGAACGACATAGTGATCTGTCTCGCGGCGATCATGCTTGATCCGCTTGCGGCGTTTATGGTGGGCGGTGTAGGCGCGTTTCTCGGTGATCTGTTCTTCTATCCGCTTCCAATGTTCGTCTCTCTCGTAACACACGGCTTGCAGGCAGTGGTAATATCAGTTTTTTCACACTATGTTATGAAGAAACATCCCATCATCTCTTCGGGAATCGGCGTGACGATCGGCGCGGTTATTATGGTGGTTGGTTACTCTCTCGGCAGAGCTTTTATTTACAGCACGCCTGAATATGCGATCTTAAAAATGCCGTATCAGATCTTGCAGGCAGTCGTCGGTGCGGTCCTCGGTATGGTACTGTGCTGGAGATGCGGAATATATAAGCTTTACAATAAGATGATGTCGAAGCACTGATATAGTGATACAATATCCGGTCTGCAAAGGATAGCATATAAAATCAGCCCTCGTTCCGCTTGGAGCGAGGGCTAATCGTTATTTTATTACGAGCGTGGAGTTATCATAATCAATTTCCAAGGTTGTATCAGGCTCAATATCACCGCCAATAATCTCACGCGCAAGAAGTGTTTCAATCTTGGATTGGATGAATCTCTTCAGCGGTCTTGCACCGTAAATCGGGTCGTAAGCAGACTCAATGATATGATCCTTTGCTGCGTCGGTGATCTCAACCTTCAATTGCTTATCCTTGAGTCGCTTATTCAGATCGGCAATCAGAAGATCTACGATACCGTTGATATTCTCCTTGGTGAGCGGCTTGTAGAATACGATCTCATCAAGACGGTTCAGAAACTCAGGGCGGAAGCTGCGCTTCAGAAGCTCGGATACTGTGTTCCGTGCTTCCTCGTTGATCTCGCCGTTTGCATTGATTCCCTCAAGAATTGCACCGGAACCAAGATTCGAGGTCAGGATAATGACCGTATTCTTGAAGTCAACCGTTCTGCCTTGGCTGTCGGTGATACGTCCGTCGTCCAAAACCTGCAACAGAACGTTAAAGACATCGGGGTGAGCCTTTTCTACCTCATCGAAGAGGATAACAGCATAGGGCTTTCTGCGTACCGCCTCGGTAAGCTGTCCGCCTTCATCGTATCCCACGTATCCGGGAGGCGCTCCGATGAGTCTGGATACCGAGTATTTCTCCATATACTCACTCATATCAATACGGACCATACTCTTTTCGTCGTCGAACAGTGCTTCGGCAAGAGCTTTCGCAAGCTCGGTCTTACCGACACCCGTAGGACCTAAGAAGAGGAACGATCCAATAGGACGGCGCGGATCCTTGATTCCCGCACGGGAACGAAGAATGGCTTCGCTGACCTTGGTTACTGCTTCGTTCTGACCGATGACTCGCTTGTGAAGGATGTCCTCAAGACCCAAAAGCTTTTCACGCTCGCTCTCCATGATCTTGGATACGGGAATACCTGTCCATCTCGCGACGATCTTGCAGATCTCCTCCTCACTGACGTTATCGCGAAGAAGTGAATTGCTTGCCGATGTTTCTGCGGCTTTTGCCTCTTCCTCCTCAAGCTGCTTCTTCAAAGCAGGAAGCTTGCCGTACTGAAGCTCTGCTGCTTTGCCGAGGTCGTAGTTGCTCTGCGCACGTTCGATCTCCGCGTTCGTTTGCTCGATCTCCTCACGGAGCTTTTGGAGCTTTTCGATCGACTGCTTTTCGATATCCCACTTGGACTTCATTTCATTGAATTGCGCTCTCAGATCGGCAAGCTCGGCTTGGATCTCTTTCAGATGCTCCACGGAAAGCTTGTCCTTTTCCTTCTTCAGTGCCGCTTCCTCAATCTCGTGCTGCATAATTTTACGGGCAACCTCATCCATCTCGGAGGGCATGGAGTT
>JBGVEG010000041.1:0-4049 GCA_045119955.1 Paludibacteraceae bacterium | reverse complement strand
ACATACGACAACGGAATAGCATTGAAATCCCCCACAACCACTACAGGATAAGGCGATTGGCGAATGGCTTGTTTCACCTCGTTGGCCTGTGCCTTACGCAGTTGGCTGGCATCTCGCAACTTTTGTACCAGACTGCTATTTTTAATCTCAGCCATGCTCAGCGTGTCGAATTGCAAATCCTCTTTGACAAGTCCGTAACTCTCTAAGTGATTGACCATCAGTCGTATCGTGTCATCTCCTACGAGTATGTCGCATTGACTGCTAATATTGGATTGCGATTCGTAGCGAATGGTGTTCTTATTGGTTAGCGGGTAGCGCGAGAAGACTACATTGCCGAACTGACGGTGGCTATTGTATCGCTTAAAATCGTAGTAGGTATAGGGATAATTGCTCATCGCCTCGCGCAAAGCAGGCAGGGTAAGGCGATTGGGGTTTTTGTACACCAATACCTCTTGCAAGCACACCACATCCGCACCCTGATTGTTGAGATACTTCAGCATCTCTTTCTTGGCTGCCAGTTTATCGCCAATCATCATCGCATGCGTATTATAGGTCATCACTTTGAGCGTGTGACTAAATGCCTCCTTGGGCTGACGGAAACTATGTGACACCAACGAATAAAGCATCCAAACTAACAGTAAGGTTAGCATAATCATCATTATTCGTTTTATTTGTTTCATTGATTATTTGGGTTCAAGTGTTACGATTGGAATCAACATCTCTTCGAGCGAGATACCTCCATGTTGGAAGGTATTGCGGTAGAATTGTGCGTAGTGGTTGAAGTTGTTGGGGTATGCAAAGAAATCGCTACCCGAACAGAATACATAACTGCTGCTGACATTAGGACATGGCAATCCCACTTGCTTTGGGCGAGTAATCTCGAAGCAGTTCTTCGACTGGCAGTTGAGTGCTTTGCCCACCTTGTAGCGCAGGTTGGTGTTGGTGTTCTTGTCGCCAATAATCTGCACCGCATTATCCACGCGTGTGGTGCCATGGTCGGTGGTGAGTACCACTTTGTAGCCCAACGAAGCAATCTTGCGGAACATCTCCGCCGTAGGCGAGTGGCGCAGCCAACTGAGTGTGAGGCTGCGGTAAGCAGCTTCGTCGTTGGCCAGTTCGCGCATCATCTTACTCTCTGTGCGCGAGTGAGATAGCATATCAATAAAGTTCAGCACCACTACATTTAGCGGCGTTTGCAAGCCTTTGAATTGGCGGGTAATCTTCTCGCAGAAATCGCTTTCGTTCACCTTGAAATAGGAGAAACCATAGCGTTTGCGGAAGCGGTCTAAGTGCGTCTGAATGAGGTCTTTCTCGTTGTTGTTCTTGCTCTCCTCTTCGTCTTCATCGATCCACAATGCGGGGTACATCTCTTGTATTTGCAGTGGACTCAATCCCGAGAAAATAGCGTTGCGCGCATATTGCGTAGCGGTGGGGAGCATGGAGGTGTACATCTGCTCCTCTTTTACCGTAAACCACTCAGAAAGAAGAGGTTGGATAGTCTTCCATTGGTCGTAACGGAAGTTGTCAATCACCACGAAGAACACCTTTTCACCATTGTCCACCAGAGGGAATACATACTTCTTCATAACATCTTGCGACAATGTGGGGCGTGTGGCAGGGTTCGCCCACCAACTCTCGTAGTTCTTGGCGATATACTTGGCAAAGGCTTTGTTGGCTTGCTCGCGCTGCATGCGTAGCATCTCGTGCATGGCAGAGTCCACCTTCTCGAGTTCTAACTCCCATCGCGTGAGGGTACGCTCAATAGCCATCCACTCCTCAATGGTGTTGGCGGTGTCGATCATGTAGGTAATGTCCGAGAACTCTTGGCGGTAGGTGGTGTTGGTATGCTCCTCTACAATCTCGCGTTGGTGGATATGCTTTTTCAGACAAAGCAGTATCTGGCTGGGATTCACGGGCTTAATCAGATAATCGGCGATTTTCTGACCAATGGCTTGCTCCATGATTTGCTCCTCCTCTGACTTGGTAATCATCACCACAGGCAGGGTGGGGTGCATGGTCTTAATCTCTTGTAATGCCTCCAATCCCGAGAGACCAGGCATGTTCTCATCGAGGAAAACAATATCAAAATGCTGCTCTTGACAGGCGTCAATAGCATCTTGTCCGTTGTTCACTGGGGTTACTTCGTACCCCTTTTCTTGCAAATAAATAATGTAGGGCTTCAGCAAATGAATCTCATCGTCCGCCCAAAGTATTCGGTTCATAGTTTCTCCATTTGTTTATTAGGTTTAACATATCTTCAGCCCACTCGCTGTCGAAATGCATCATTTCGCCTGTGCGGGGGTGTTTGAATCCAAGTGTTTTGGCATGCAGCACTTGTCGAGGACAGAGTGCAAAGCAGTTGTGGATATATTGTTTGTATTTCTGCGTAGGCAGTCCTTTCAGCACCTCCATGCCGCCATATTTCTCATCTGCAAAGAGCGGATGCCCGATAGTCTTCATGTGTACGCGTATCTGGTGTGTGCGTCCAGTTTCCAAACGACACTCGACCAATGTTACATACGGAAAACGCTCTAATACACGCCAATGCGTGATAGCCTCTTTGGCGTTAGGGTTCTCCTCTAAGTCCCATACGCGGTAGATTGTGCGGTCGCGGTTGTCGCGCGCCAAAGCACCCTCAATCGTACCGCTATCTTCGGTGAAAGTTCCCCAAACAAGGGCATTATAGGTGCGCTCGGTGGTATGGTCGAAGAACTGCTTGCCCAACGCCGTCTTGGCCTCGGGGGTCTTGGCAATCAGGAGCAATCCGCTGGTGTCTTTGTCGATACGGTGAACGAGACCGATATTGGGGTCGTTGATATCCAGTTTATCGCGGAAATACCATGCCAACGCGTTCAGCAGGGTGTGTTCGTAGTTGCCATGACCAGGGTGTACTACCATGCCTGCGGGTTTGTTAATGACCAACACATCGTCATCTTCATACACCACATTCAGCGGTATGTCCTCTGGGTGAATGGTGTAGTCGTGTGGCTCGTGGTCAAGCAGTACTTGTATGATATCCAATGGCTTAACCTTGTAGTTGCTGCTTACGGCTTTGCCATTGACCCATATATTGCCAGCATCTGCTGCACTTTGGATACGGCTGCGCGAAGTGCCTGTCATGTGCTCTGCCAAGTACTTATCAATGCGCTGCGGCGTTTGACCTTTGTCCACCTCTGTGCGCCAGCGTTCCCACACCTCTTGTTGGTCTATGTCTAACTCTGTATCCAAATTGTACATAAATAGTCAAATGGTAGATTAAAAGAAGTCCTCTTCGCTCTGTTCGTTGTCTGCGGTTACAGTCTTTTCGATATCCAATGATAACTTCAGGTTTATGCTATTGCCTTCCACAACAACTGTGCCACTTTCAGGCGATTGTGAATAAACAATGTATTGTGCTTTGTTTTCTTCGGTAGGGGGAATATCGTATTCTATAACGCCCACGGTTAGCGCGTGTGCCAGAAGCCATGAACGCGCTTCATCTAATGGTTTGCCAATCACGCTTGGGATCGTGACTTCGGCGGTACCTTGACCTCTTCCCACTATCAGCAGTACTGAGCTACCTTCCTCCAGACGCGCACCTGCGTTCATTATGCTATCTCCCATACGAATATCCAGCACAATGTCGCGGTAGGCAGAGGGTTCGTAGGCTATGCTATCCACCTTTAGACCCAAAGTGGCAAGGGTGGTTTGTGCTTGACGCAGACTCATATCGCGCAACTCGGGTAATATCACAGGTCGGCGCATTTGTGCATTCTGAATCACATATATGGTGCGACCATGTTTCACTTTGGAGCCTGCTAATGGAGTTTGCTCTACAATGGTACCCAATGGCACTTTGGTGGAGTAGGTAGAGTCGATTACTTCTATGTGCAGCCCTTCCGCTTCTAAGATAATGCGGGCTTCCTCTAAATAGAGTTCAGTGACTTCGGGTACTGCTATTTCTACACCATGTTCGGTATAGGCACGAAGGGAAAGCAATAAGGTCACCACTGCCACTACGCCAACTGCTGCGGCAATCAAGAAATGAATGGCTACAATACCCAATTTGC
>JBGVEG010000040.1:0-1574 GCA_045119955.1 Paludibacteraceae bacterium | reverse complement strand
GAGCGTGGTATCACAGAGCCAACTCCTACTTTCTCTGCTTGCTTCGGCCAAGCATTCTTGGAGTTGCACCCAACTAAATATGCTGAGGAGCTCGTAAAACGTATGGAGAAATCTGGCGCTAAGGCTTACCTCGTTAACACTGGCTGGAACGGTACTGGCAAGCGTATCTCTATCCGCGACACACGCGGTATCATCGACGCTATCCTCGGTGGCGACATCCTCGAGGCTCCTACCAAGAAGATCCCATTCTTCGATTTCGAGGTTCCAACTGCATTGCCAGGTGTTGATCCTGCTATCCTCGACCCACGCGACACTTATGCTGACGCTGCTCAATGGGAAGAGAAAGCTAAGGACTTGGCTGGTCGTTTCATCAAGAACTTCGCTAAGTACACCACCAACGAGGCTGGTAAGGCGCTCGTTGCAGCTGGTCCACAACTCTAATATAGACCGTCTTCGACTGTCAGAGGTCAGACCGCTTTGCTGTTAGACCGCGACAAGTCGCTGATAGATAAACCAAGAGGGTGCATCTCAAGCAGATGCACTCTCTTTTTCTTTGTTGATTATCCCGAATACTATTCGGATTTTCCTTGTCAATTACGCACTATTCACGCACAATACATGCACTATTCACGCAGAATAAGCGCACAATTCCTTTCACTTCCGTGGAGGATGGTAATGACTATCTTGGATTAGATATCACCGCTTCTATTACTTCGTTACAGGTAGTTGGACAATAGTTAACCACAAATCTGGATTTTCTTGATTCCAAATACCATCAACGTACACAGCGCGGGGACTTTCGAGAATGCTATAACCTTCTTTTTCTGCATAAGCAAACACCTCTGCGTAAGCGTCAATGAGTCGCTCGTAAGGTCCGTAGTGCTTGTAGCAGATGGCGGTCTCTACCGATGGAAGATCGTAGAAATGAATGAGTTCGGAGTCAACTTTGGCTTCTTTTACCCGCTCGCAGTATTCTATATCAATGCTTTCGGGTTTATACTCATTTCCTAATTCCCGAGTAAAACAAAATCCAGGTTCAGGACATTCGCAGCCGAGGCGAGCCATTTCTGGACCGATAACTTCACAGCATAGACTTCCTAATTCGCTATAGTTACGAATACTACCTTTGTAACTGGCCACCGTGCAAGACGGTAAAGCTTGAATTGTAAATTTTTCCATTTCTTCATGTTTTTTACGAGCGTTCAATATCGCCAAAAGTTGCGCATGTCGGGTTTGCAGTTGAGCTAACTGTTGTTCGGTGCTTGCGATCTTTGTTATTAACATCGCTGGATCTGGATAATGTGTATCTTGTTTGTATAGGTCAACAATCTCCACAAGACTAAACCCCAATGATTTCAGTTCGCGTATAGCTCCCATCTTTTGCATTTGTCCAACCGAATAATATCGGTAACCCGAATAGCGATCTATGTGTTCTGGAATCAAAAGACCCAATTTATCATAGTGTCGCAGTGTCTTTATGGTCACTCCACAAAGGCGAGAGAACTCTCCAATTTGTAATTTGAGTTGCTTCATAAATGCTTTGTTTTCGAAAACGGTGCAAAGGTACTGCTTTT
>JBGVEG010000039.1:0-1718 GCA_045119955.1 Paludibacteraceae bacterium | reverse complement strand
GTAACGATAAAACGAGTTAAATGCTCGTTCGCCGGAAGACCAAGGTTTCCTGTCCAACGTTAAACGGGGCAGGGTTAGTCGGAGCCTAAGGCGAGGATGAAAATCGTAGTCGAAGGGAAACGGGTTAATATTCCCGTACCTTGTAATATTGTGAAGTGGTGACGGAGAAGGTAAGGTTAGCCTGGCGATGGTAGTCCAGGTGAAAGGCAGTAGGTAGATAGACGGGTTAAAAGACGACTATCAATAATCTGAGAGCCGAGACGAAGTACCTACGGGTATGAAGTAACTGGGTCCAAGCTTCCAGGAAAAGCCACTAAACTATAGATATTATGAGTCCGTACCCCAAACCGACACAGGTGGTCGGGTAGAAGATACCAAGGCGCTTGGGAGAACTCGGGTGAAGGAACTAGGCAAAATTGTACCGTAACTTCGGGAGAAGGTACGCTGTGAATTGTGAGAAGATTTACTCTTTAAGCGAATTACAGCCGCAGAGAAATGGTGGCTGGGACTGTTTAACAAAAACATAGCACTCTGCAAACATGAAAGTGGAAGTATAGGGTGTGACACCTGCCCGGTGCCGGAAGGTTAAATGATGATGTCAGAGCAATCGAAGCATCTGAGTGAAGCCCCGGTAAACGGCGGCCGTAACTATAACGGTCCTAAGGTAGCGAAATTCCTTGTCGGGCAAGTTCCGACCTGCACGAATGGTGTAACCATGGCCACGCTGTCTCCACCCGAGACTCAGTGAAATCGAAATCGCTGTGAAGATGCAGTGTACCCGCGGCTAGACGGAAAGACCCCGTGAACCTTTACTATAGCTTGACACTGAACATTGAGTCTGTCTGTGTAGGATAGATGGGAGACAGAGAAGCGAGTACGCCAGTATTCGTGGAGTCGGCCGGTGAAATACCATTCTGGGAGACTTGGTGTTCTAACCAAATATTAACAGATAATGGGACAGTGTCTGGTGGGTAGTTTGACTGGGGCGGTCTCCTCCTAAAGGGTAACGGAGGAGCACGAAGGTTGGCTAATCACGGTCGGACATCGTGAGGTTAGTGTAATGGTAGAAGCCAGCTTAACTGCGAGACAGACGAGTCGAGCAGGTGCGAAAGCAGGTCATAGTGATCCGGTGGTTCTGCATGGAAGGGCCATCGCTCAACGGATAAAAGGTACTCTGGGGATAACAGGCTGATACCGCCCAAGAGTTCAAATCGACGGCGGTGTTTGGCACCTCGATGTCGGCTCATCACATCCTGGGGCTGAAGTTGGTCCCAAGGGTATGGCTGTTCGCCATTTAAAGTGGTACGCGAGCTGGGTTCAAAACGTCGTGAGACAGTTTGGTCCCTATCTGCCGTGGGCGTTGGATGATTGAAAGGAGTTGCTCCTAGTACGAGAGGACCGGAGTGAACGAACCGCTGGTGTACGGGTTGTGATGCCAATTGCACTGCCCGGTAGCTAAGTTCGGAATCGATAACCGCTGAAAGCATCTAAGTGGGAAGCGAGCCTTAAGATAAGTCATCCCTTTATTAAATGAAGTAAGAGCTGTTCGAGACTAGGACGTAGATAGGTATCGAGTGGAAGAGTAGTTGATATTTGAAGCTAAGATATACTAATAGCTCGAGAGGCTTAACCATACAACGCCCAAGAGGTTTTAGGGCTTGTCTAGGGAAGGACAAGGGAAAGTAAGTTTGATAAATTTTTAGCAAAGATTGCTTGGT
>JBGVEG010000038.1:0-1959 GCA_045119955.1 Paludibacteraceae bacterium | reverse complement strand
AGGGCAGCTGCGACACAAATGCCTGCCACAACGATTGTTAAGAAGATATAGGGAAGGTGGAAACCGTGCAGTGCTACCTCGTACACATCAAAATAACGCAATGGGGTCAGATAGTCCAGAAAATGATTACCTGTGTACTCGGCAGTAAAGGCCAACGCATAGGCAGCCAGCATGGAAATTGTTCCTGTCCGCACCGCAGCCTTATAGGACAGGAGCACGCTGGCAAACAGCAGCCCCAGGGCAAAAAAGAGGATCTGGGTAAAGAACATTCCCATCGTTGTGTAAAGCACCGCTCCCGGCTGATCCAGACCGCCCAAAGGAAGAACAATTGTGAAATAATTGCACACGCCACTGAACAGGGCGAACACCAGCAGATTCACCGCTGAAACGATCACCTTCGCCCAAACAATGGTTTTCCGCTCTACCGGCTTGGTGAACAGGTATTCCGATGTTCCGAATTTCTTTTCCTTTGCCACACAGGACAGTCCCAAAGACATGGCATAAGGAAACGCCAGCAGCCCCTCCCAGAAATAGATGCACACATACCAGCCGGTGGATGTCGTCAAGTCGCCTTTGACTCCAAACATAATCATGATCAGTCTCGGAAATTGGCTGACCATTGCTGCCATTTCATCCAGACTATCCTGTAGAGACAGAAGTTCAAAATAGCAGAAACCGCACAGAAGCAGCATGATTCCCAGCCAGATCAACAAAAGTTTTCTGGTTTGACGAAACTCATTTTTAATCAATGTTTTCATGTTCACACCTCCTTAGCTGCGGAACTGAATGTCTTTTTTCAGAAAGACACCGTAAGAAAGCACCAAAAACAGGGCAAACAGCAGCACACACCATCCAAGATACCGGAGGTCATAGAAGCCGTTTTTGGAGATATCAGCGGCTCCGAAGAAAGAGTAGGGAGACAGAAAGCTGATAGCTCGGTTACTGACGATGTTGGAGAAGCTGGTAATGCAATACTCCACAAATACGACTAATCCGGCGGTCAGCAGCGGACTGCGGTTGCGGGAAAACAAAATTCCCACCATCAGGCCCATTGCAGCGAAGAACAGCGTAACAAGGGTCAGGGACAGGGCAATCAGGAAAAACTCTCCCCAAGGAGTTCCGGAACGGAATATTGCCATGGCGAAAAGGGAAGCCAGCAGATACCCCGTACCCACAATCGCCACGCCGACAAACACGGTCAATGCCTTTGCCCAATAAATTGCTTTCCGGGGAAAGGGCTTTGTAAACAGATATTCCGAGGTTCCTTCCGTACATTCTCTGGTGTGAATGGAAATGCCGAAGTGCATCCCAAAAATGCCGGAGGCAATCATGAAAAAGCTGGTCAGGAACCCGTAAATACCCAGCGGAGATGTCAGGTATTCCATCGATACGCCGACACTCCTGTAAAAGTCCGTGGTGCCCATGGTTTCAAAGAGTTCCACGGAGGCAGCATCCAGAAAGCTGTAATAAGTCGGCGTCATCAAAAAAATACACAGTGCCAAGGCGATAGCCCAGCCCAGGATATAGGTTCGATGCCTTTTCAGTTCATATTTCAAAATGACCATGCCTGACACCTCCTTACGCATAGTAGTGCATGAAGATTTCCTCCAAAGAGGGCTCTTCCAAAAGCACATCGTCCAAATGCAGCAGGTGAAGCTTGTCGATGATCGCTGTGATATTGCCGTTATACATAAAGGAAACAGAGGTCTTGTCAGGACTCTCGGTGTAGTTGGCAATGCCGGGCAATCCCCAGAAGTCACGGGGAATGGTTGTTTTGGCGGTGAGGCTGACCTTTTTATAGCCGCTTTCCCGAAGCTCTTTGATGGACTGAATGCCCACGAGCTTGCCTTCTTTTAAGATTGCCACCCGGTCACACAGCTTCTGTACTTCGCTGAGGACATGGGATGAGAAGAAAATGGTGGTTCCCCGGCTGTTCTCCTCCTTCAGAATATCGTAGAA
>JBGVEG010000037.1:0-1609 GCA_045119955.1 Paludibacteraceae bacterium | reverse complement strand
AGGTTATCACCAAACGCAATACAGCAACCAAAATTCCGATTGGGGTTCACAAAAGGAATTGTTGGAGTTCATCCATCGCATGCACGCTGCTAACACCAAGGTGGTAGCGGACATCGTTATCAACCACGCAGGTTGCAAGTCTTCATGGTGCGATTTCTATCCACAAAACTTTGGCGAGTATGGCACCTTCCAACCTGATGCATCATGGATTTGCAACACCGATGAGGTGAATCATAATCCCGAAGCGGGCGAATGGAAGGGTAAAGCTACAGGTGTAGATGACGGCGGATATAATATGCAAGACAACTATGCTTCAGCTCGTGACTGGGCGCACTCTGACCCACGAGTACAAGAGATGATGAAGGCATACCTCAAGTGGATGAAAGATGTGATTGGCTTTGACGGCTGGCGCTATGACTACGCACAGGGCTTCAAAGGCAAATACATTGATATGTACAATAGTGCATCTGCCAACTACTTCTCCGTAGTGGAGTTCTGGAATGGCGACATCAATAACATTAAAAGTTACCTCAACGATGTTAATTGGAACACATTGGCATTTGACTTTGGCACCAAATATACTGCTATTCAGGGTATTGCAGATGGCGACTATGGTAGATGTATGGGTTCGGGACTTTTGGGCGCTGGTCTAAGTAAGTTCGCCGTGACCTTCGTGGACAGCCATGACACCTATTTTGGCTGCCAAGGCGGTCGCGATAACAACGATGAGATTGGCGGCTGCGGCAAGTCAATGGAAGACTACAACAAGGACCGCGTGCTCGGCGCTAACGCCTTTATCCTCTCTATGCCTGGCGTACCATGCGTATTCTATCCTCACTGGGTAAAATACAAAGATGCTATCGGCAAAATGGTATTGGCACGTAAAGCTGCGGGCGTACACTCTGAATCCAAAGTGAGCGACGAGGCAGGCAATGGCTATTATAAATCAACGATCACTGGTCACCACGGTTCCATCCGCCTCTTGCTTGGTCCTAACAGTGGCTTCAACACTACCCCACAAGGTTATAAGTTGGCGTATAAGGGAAGTAACTTCGCCATGTACTACACGACTACCCAACCAGAAGTGCCTGTATTAAGCCTCACCCCTTCAGCCACCTATAAGACAGAGACATATACAGTGGAAATGAGTGCTGTGGCACTTAGCGGAAATCCAACCATTTATTATACTACAGATGGTTCCGATCCTACCACTTCTGCGACCAAGAAGACATACACTGCCTCTTTCACTATAAAAGGCACTGCTACAATAAAAGCTTATGCAACTCTCAATGGTACATCATCCGCAGTACAAACGGCGACCTACACCTATCAAGCACCACAAACAACTCCTCTTACCGTAAAGTTTATGCCTCCAACCACATGGCAAAAAGTATATCTCTACGCTTGGGATACCAATGGCTCACCTATCTTAGGTAGTTGGCCTGGTGCAGAGTGGCAAACCAAAGATGCAGAAGGATGGTTATACCATGTATTTGATGCCAAATATAAAGAAGTCAATATCATTTTCAATAATGGTAATGGTGGAGGCGAACAATCCAGCGACATTCTCCTTGACCAAGACGCTTGCTACGAGTGGCAAGGTATGGAA
>JBGVEG010000036.1:0-1985 GCA_045119955.1 Paludibacteraceae bacterium | reverse complement strand
AGATAAGCACTATGATTATGTTCATACGCAATCGTTCCAATCAATGGTTAACGACATTAGCGAATATTGTCACCGAAAAGGAGGAGAGTTAGTATAATACGTTGATGGGTGAATTATGAATTGCATTATTACTGCATTTCTCACAATCAAAAAATCGTGCCAACCCCGCGTTAGGCACGATTTTTGATTATAATTAGATGAAAAATTTCGGGGAGAGTGTCGTTTTTGGATGTTTGTATTTTGGGGAGAGTGTTGTTTTTTAGCGTTTTTATTTTGGGGGTAGTGCTTATAGTTTTAGTAATATGCTGATAATTAAATGATTGTAATTTTATTGTATGAATTGTTTGGATTTGTGAAAAAAAAGTTGTACCTTTGCACTCGATTTTGATATATAATAACAGAAGAAACTAATAAATGTTAGATGAATATGCAAGTGTTTAAACGCAAAGCCTACAACAAATTGTTGGAGTGGAAACTACGAAGTAATGGACGGTGTGCTATGTTGATAGAAGGTGCAAGACGTGTCGGTAAATCAACCTTAGTTACAGAATTTGCGAAGCAAGAATACAAATCTTGTATTATCATTGATTTTAACAATGTAACAGACGAGCTACTGACCTGGTTTGACGGCTTAGTAGATTTAGATTATTTTTTCTTACGTCTGCAAACTTACTTCAAAGTATCATTACATACCAGACAATCTGTAATAGTTTTTGATGAGGTGCAGAAATGCCCAAAAGCCCGTCAAGCAATCAAATATTTAGTGGCTGATGGCCGATATGATTACATAGAAACGGGCTCCCTTATTAGCATCCACCAAAACACAAAAGATATTACTATACCAAGCGAGGAAGAAAGTATAGAGATGTTCCCTATGGATTTCGAAGAGTTCCTATGGGCGTTGGGGCATAACGATGTGGTGCCATTGTTGAAACAATTCTTAGAAAAACGCTTGCCACTATCGGCTACACATTTGGAATATCAACGATTACTACGCACGTATATGTTGGTGGGTGGTATGCCACAAGCTGTATTAGCTTATTTACAAACTAATAATTTTCAGGAGGTAGATTCTATCAAACGACAGATTGTCAAGTTATACGAAAACGATTTTATAAAACTGGATCCCTCAAAACAATTATCTAAAATGTTTTTGAGTATCCCAGCGATGTTGAGTAAAAATCAGTCAAGATATACGCCTTTTCCTGTTTTAGGACGGACGAGTGCAGAAGAATTAATGAACTTGCTAATTACATTAGAAGATAGCAAGGTTATCAATATCGCATACCATGCAGATGACCCAAATGTAGGTTTTGCTTTAAATGCTGATATGAATAGGTATAAATTGTTCATTGGTGACACGGGATTGTTTGTGACATTGTGTTTTTGGGATAAAGATTATACAGAAAATGTGATATATCAAAAGCTACTGAGTGATAAGCTACAAGCAAATTTAGGATATATTTATGAGAATCTGGTGGCGCAAATGCTACGAGCGTCAGGTAATAAATTGTTTTATTTTACTTTCCCTAAAGATGAGAAACACAACTATGAAATAGATTTTCTACTTTCACGTGGAAATAAAATTTTACCAATAGAAGTGAAGTCTGGTAATTATCGCACCTTTGATTCACTGACTGCGTTTGCATCTAAATTTTCATCGCGCATAGCCAAATCTTATATATTACATACTAAAGACTTGCGAAAAGAAGAACAAATTCTTTGTGTGCCAATGTACTTTGCTTCTCTAATATAGCACAACAATATTACCAAGCAATAGTACTCACTACCAACCAGTAGCATAGTGCATTGCGAATTGCATTGTTACTGCATTTCTAACCCAACAAAAAATCGTGCCAACCCCGCGTTAGGCACGATTTTTGATTATAATTAGATGAAAAATTTGGATATATCAGAAAAATAATGTAACTTTGCAGCGAAATTTGTAGATGGGTATGTATAGCAACAACGAAAAAATAGAATGG
>JBGVEG010000035.1:0-1813 GCA_045119955.1 Paludibacteraceae bacterium | reverse complement strand
GGGTTTGGTACTCAGTTTGACCGCGCCGCCTAGTCCGCCACCTGTCTCGTTCACCGAAGAGGTGCCATGCAACAACGAGGCATCATCTACGAAATAGGATGGTATCATCGAGAAGTCGGTCATGCCGAGCATGGGGTTATTGATTTTCATACCGTTCCACGACACTTGTGTATGCGATGGCGAGGTGCCACGAAAAGCGACCGTAGAGAGGGTAGCACGACCATAATTCTTGACGAAGATAGAGGAGTTAAAGGTCAATACATCCGCCATAGATAGTGCGATGTTTTCTTTCAGCACCACGGTGTCAAACTTGGTCTGTTGGGTACCTATCTCCTTGATTGGGCGCTTGGCATAGACATACACATCCTTGATTTGAATATGTCGCGCTATATTATCTTGCGTAGCAGTCTCTTGTGCGCTTGCAGCAAGCGGGATGAGTGCTACTATTAGAATCCATTTCTTCATGATATATTCTATTATTTCCAGCAGAAAGCGCCAGGTATGATACCAACATAAAAACTATCAATGGGTTGGCGGTCAGGGGAGTAGCGATAGACCATGCCTTGTTGCACATAGTCAATTGCGTCAGCGATATAGACATCGCCAGTGCGAGGGCAGACCGTTAGACCATAATAGAGCGTGCCATTGTATGGCAAGAATGGTCGCACGGGTACGCGGTCAGCTGTCACATCCATCTCCCAAACATCGTCGTTGAGCCAGTAGATCTTGTCTTTGGTTCCGTTGAGTTGTACCTCGGATGGCCAGTCGCCAAAATCAAACTTAAACTGCTTCTCTATGGTAAAAGTCTCAGCATCAATACGATATAGCGATGGCGCTTCGTGTCCGTAAGGCGACCCTTCGTAGCCGCCATCGGTCACTGTCCACAGTTTGTTGTGGCAATCCATGACCAATGATGTGGGTTGGATACCCACCACCAGTTCGTCCACTACTTGGTCTGTCTCGGTGTCGATTTTGATGATGCGATTTTGATAGGACCAGCAATTGACGAAGACATACTTACCATACTGCACCATCTGCTCGGTTGAGCCACTCTCCATGGTCATATTAGGGATGTCGATATAGCCTGTGATCTCATAGCGTTTGGGGTTGACGATGAAGATGCGGTTATCCCAAATCTGCGTGACATAGGCTTTTTCATCCGATAGAAAATGAATATAGCGTGGTGAAGTGAGGTTGGTGATGCGTCCTACCTCCTTGAAGGTATGGATGTCAATAGCAAAAATGACATGCGAGTTATTAACGACTACCCAACCTATGCTATCACGAATGACCATGGATTGTGCCACATCGCCCAGTTTCATGGCGTTAGCGCGATAAAATACTTCGTTTTGGACGGTCTTGGTAGTAGGGTCGTAGTAAGATAGAGTAGCATTGCCATACTGAAAATTACCCTCGTTGCAGATAAACAGACCTTCCCCCGAGGCATTGAACTCTTCCTCCAGTCCATAGTCCCACTCCATGCATGCCGTCAAGCATACGCATAGAGCCAATGATATGATACGAATAGTTTTCATTGTTTTTTCATGTTGTAGTCATAGAATCCTAATACCTCTGTGGATACCTCTCCGAGCCAACCGCTCTTGGTATTGACACCCACTTGCACCTTAACAAAGTCAATGTATTTCAAATGAATAGGTTGACCATCCATGTCAATCGCATGACTGATCTTGAAGTGGTTGGCATTGGGGTCAGCATTGGTATTCTCGTCGTTGCTAAGACGGTCAATGGGACTGAAATTATCGGCATATCCCCAGTCATATTCTACATTGACCCAATAGCTACCATTGCCCGA
>JBGVEG010000034.1:0-1972 GCA_045119955.1 Paludibacteraceae bacterium | reverse complement strand
CCCACGATATTGCTGCGGCCAATGACAACGGCTTTCTTGCCTGCCATCTCCACGCCCGCTTGGTCAAGGAGTTCGATGATACCTTTGGGGGTACAAGGAAGGATGCAGTGTTGGTTGAGCCAGAGGCGTGCCACGTTCTCAGGGTGGAAGCCGTCCACATCTTTCTCGGCAGAGATAGCGGCGATGACTTTGTCCTCAGAGATATGTTTTGGCAAAGGCAATTGCACGAGAATACCGTCCACGAGTGGGTCGTTGTTGAGTTTGTCGATCTCAGCGAGGAGTGTTGCTTCGCTTACATCTTCAGGGAGTTCCACGAGGTGGCCGTCGAAACCGCAGTACTCGGTTGCTTTGATCTTGCCGCGCACATAAGAGCGGCTGGCTGGGTTGTCACCTACAATGATGACCATGAGGCATGGGCGGCGACCATATTGCTCCGCCAATGCATCTACTTCGATTTTCATCGCATCCTTGAGGGATTGCGAAATCATTTTACCATCTATTATCATGTATTCAAGGGTGTTTAATAACAAACATTAGGATATTTGCACCACCAAAATTATAGAAAATTATACAAAATTACCCAAAATTATTTAACGAAATTTTGATTAATTTTTTACAATAAACTGCAATTTTTGTTTTATATCATTCTCACAGTGCCCAATGAGCGATGTCTTTGCGGTAGAAGAGGTTATCGCAGTGGATCTTCTCTATCTCCTTATATACTTTAGCTTGTGCCTCGGCGATGTCTTTGCCAGTAGCAATGCACATCATCACGCGACCGCCGTTGGTCTTCAGTACGCCGTTGTCGTTCTTCGTTCCCATGTGGAAAACAGGGCCGTCAAACAGCTCAACGCCTTCAATAACAGCACCTTTCGCATAGTCGCCAGGGTAACCCTTAGAGGCGAGTACAACACCGATGGTGGCTTCGTTTTTCCATTGCAAGGGGCTATTGGCTATTGGCGATTGGCTATTGGCGCCTGTAGCGATGCCGTAGAACACATCGTAGGCATCCGACTTGAGGAGTGGGAGAACGACTTCGGTCTCTGGGTCGCCGAAGCGAGCATTGAACTCAATGACCTTAATGCCTTGAGCGGTTTTCATGAGTCCACCATAGAGTACACCTGTGAGTGGCAAGCCCTCTTGGCACATACCTTTGGCAACGGCTTCGAGGACATACTTGCGGGCAAAAGCCTCATCTTCTTCGGTCACGAAGGGTAGGGGAGTATATGCACCCATACCGCCGGTGTTAGGGCCTTCGTCGTTGTCGTAAGCACGCTTGTGGTCTTGTGAGAGTGGCATAGGATAGACATTCTCGCCGTTCACGAAGCACATGAAGGAGAACTCTGGACCTTCGAGGTAGTCCTCGATTACGACTTTGCCTTTGCCGAAAGCCTCATTGCAGAGCATGTCTTGGAGAGCCGCATCTGCTTCGTCGAGGGTAGTAGCGATGACTACGCCCTTGCCAGCAGCCAAACCATCGTATTTGAGTACGGTAGGCAGTGTACCTGCTTTGACGTAATCCAATGCCTCGGTATAGTCGCTAAAGGATTGATAACCAGCGGTAGGTACTTGGTATTTGTCCATGATGATTTTGGCAAACTCCTTGCTAGACTCGATTTGAGTAGCGGCTTTGGTGTGACCAAAGATAGGCATACCTTCCGCGCGGAAAGCATCTACTACACCAGCAGCCAGCGCTGCTTCAGGACCAACAACGGTAAGATCGACTTCGGTCTCTTTGGCAAAGAGGAGAAGCCCCTCGACATCGGTGTCCTTGATAGCCACGCACTCAGCCAATTGGGCTATACCTGCATTGCCTGGAGCGCAGTAGATTTTCTCTACTTGTGGGCTGCGCGAGAGAGCATACACGATAGCATGCTCTCGTCCGCCTCCACCTATAACTAATACTTTTTTCATTTGCAATTAATGTTTGAAGTGGCGTGTGCCAGTCATGAGCATGCAGATACCGAGTTCG
>JBGVEG010000033.1:0-7663 GCA_045119955.1 Paludibacteraceae bacterium | reverse complement strand
TTTAGCTGCTCGGTGATGCCTTCCTTTTCAGCCAGTTGTTTCATCAACCGATCAAGCATTCTTGCTGCCCGGTTATCGATCTCTTGGAGGGTAATAACAGCATTAGATTTTTACAGATTCAAATTGGGATTTGTCGAACAGATTAACGCGGTTTCTCTGTTCTTACATAAGCCCCATACACCAAATTACCGCAAGGGCAGTTAGGGTCACCAGTGTGTCGATGGTGACACCATAGAACATAGGCTTGAGACCGGCTTTTTTGAAATCGGTAAGGCTGGTATTTAAGCCGATGGCAGCCAGGGCTGTGACCATCAGGAACTTGCTGGTGCTCTTCATCATGCCGGATACAGTCGCCGGAATCAATCCCACACTGTTGGCGATAGCAAGAAGCAGGAAGCCGCCGATGAACCAAGGAATGATCTTCATCATGTTCACCTTCTTGCCGTCGCCGGTGGCCTGCATTTCCTTCTTCTTCATGCGCACACCGATCCACGCAAACACCAACACGGTAGGGATAATAGCAATGGTACGGGTCAGCTTGACCATGGTGGCAAAGTCGCCGGCGGCTTCGGAAAAGGCATATCCGGAAGCCACCACGCTGGCGGTGTCGTTCACAGAAGTACCTGCCCAAATACCGTAGGCAATATCGGACATGCCCAGTGCCTTGCCCATCAGCGGATACAGTGCGATCATCACCATATCAAAAAGGAAGGTGGAGGACATGGCAAATGCGATATCTTTGTCATCGGCATCAATGACCGGCGCAATGGCTGCCACGGCGCTGCCGCCGCAGATGCCGGTACCGGCAGAGATCAGGTTGCTCAACTTCCAGTTAAGGCCAAACAGTTTGCGGATAAAGAAGCCTGCACCGAAGCACATGGCAAAGGTGAAGATCATCACAAAGAAGGTCATCTTGCCAACGGACAAAATTGTGCTAACGGACAGAGATGCACCCAAGAGAATGATAGCTGCTTTCAGAATCTTCTTAGATGTAAATTTGAGCGCAGGCTGAATCCATTTCGGATGGAAAAAGCTGTTGACGATCGTACCCATAAACAAGGCGATGATGGATGCACCCAGAAGCTCTCCGGGAATCAGCTTTTCTAAAAGCACAGACAGTCCAGCTACTGCAAAGCAGATGGCAATGCCCAACAGAAACAGCAAGCGTTTTTTTGTTTTCGGGGTCATAATGGTACTCCTTTAAATTTTTTCTTTATTTTACCATAGAATTGTGATAAAATGAAGTTATTATACGGAATATGTCAATTCCTTAAAATTATCGGAGGAGCAATATGGATCCGAAACTACATACATTTCTGACACTCTGCCAAACGATGAATTACCGAATGGCGGCGGAGCGCCTTCACCTTTCTCAGCCCGCTGTTACCAAGCAGATCCAGGCTTTGGAACAATCGCTGCAGACAAAGCTCTTTACTTATGATGGTCACACTCTGCATAAAACAGAAAAATGCCTGCTGCTGGAGCGATATGCCATTTCTCAGCAATACCAATTTGAGGAACTACAACTGGCAATTTCAGATAAGAAGCGCCTGAAGTTACGGATCGGCGCAACCAAGACCATCGGCGACTATGTGCTGATCGATGCCATCAAAGAATATCTCCGTGATCCCAGTCACGAGATTTCCCTTGTGGTGGATAACACCAAGCATCTTCTGCAAATGCTTGACGATAATCAACTGGACTTTGCCGTAATTGAAGGCACGTTCAGCAAAACCAAGTACGATTCCTATTTACTGCGGATGGAGCCCTTTGTGGGGATCTGTGCAAAGAGCAGTCCTTTATGCGGAAAGCAAGTCGCAATTGAGGACTTGCTGCGGGAAACGATTATCGTCCGGGAAGAGGGTTCCGGTACACGTCGGATCTTCGAAGAACGTTTGCTTGCCTCCGGCTACGAATTGAACGATTTTTCCAGAACGGTGTCCATCAGCAGTTTCGTTGCTATTAAAGCTTTGGTAGCTGCCGGGATCGGTATCAGCTTTGTGTATGATTCCGTTGTTGCCAAAGACGAAAATATCGGAACATTTACCGTTGACGTCTTGACCGAGCCTCATGCGTTTCACGTTGTGTATACCCGCAATACCAATGCTAAGAAGTATTCGGAGCAATTTCTGTATGACAGACAACATTTCTATAACGCACTAAAGTACAGTTTACAAGGGACTACACAGGGTAGGTATCTGACGGGAGGGGTGCCGCCAGTCAGATTTTCCATGTGATGTTCAAGCTGTCGCTTGTGGCGGCTATGGTGGTGATCATCAAATCCACCACACGCCGCTTGTCATCAAAAGATACATTCTCCCAGGTATCGAGGTAGCCGGAAATCTGGCTGACCTGTTCCGGGCTGATGGCCTCCACAGTCAACTCCGCTATCCTTGCCAGAAGTTCCTGCTTGCGCCCGTCCAGTTCCGCTATCTTCACATTCACATAGGAGAACAGGACATTGTTTGCCCCCGTCAGACTGTCCACCAGCTTTTCAATCTCGCTGTCTACATGGGCAAGTTCCACTTGCAGGGCGGTGATTTTCGGGTTTGCCTTTGCCGCTTTCTTTTTTCCTGTCAGCGTCTTGTAGCTTGCCAGCTTCTTTACCATCTGCTGATAAACAACCGCTTCCAGTTCCGAAGTGATGATTTTCCCACAGCCAGGACAGCTTTTATTGTCCAGCCGTTTCGTGCAGCGGAGATACTGTTTGCCGGAGGGATTGTAGATACTCATAAGAGCATACCCGCAATTCCCGCACTTGATTTTTCCTGCCAGCCATGTGTGGGTGGCTTTCCGGGCAGACTGGATTTTCATGTTGTTCATCAGCTTCTTGCGGCAGGTCAGCCAGGTGTCGGAGGGGACGATACCCTCATGGGGAGCCAGTACCAGCATTTGGTCTTTTAAGTCGTTTTTCTTGCTGGCCTTTACATCTCGCCCTTGATACAGATAGCAGCCGTTCATGCCCGTAAAATCGGCAACGTCATTGACAATGACTGTACCTTGACTTTTGAAAAATTCGTACACATCAAGGTCTGCCTGCACATAGACAGGATTGCGTAACATCTGCGCCAGCGTGGGGCGTATCAGCTCTTTGCCATGGAACAAAATCCCCTGTTCGGCAAAGTACCGGGTAATGTCCCCGTAGGAAGTTGTGGGCTGGGCGTACATCTCAAACATCAGCCGGATATTGGCCGCTTCCTCCGGGTTTACCACCAGCTTCTTTGTGTTGATACCGTCCATCTTGATAGGCTCCGTATGGAAGCCGTAAGGGGCTTTCCCGCCCATCTTAAAGCCCCGCTGACTGCGGGAGTAGTAAGCGTCCGTTACCCGCTTCTGTATCGTTTCCCGTTCAAGCTGGGCGAACACGATACAGATATTCAGCATGGCCCGTCCCATCGGCGTGGAGGTATCAAACTTTTCCGTAGAGGACACAAACTCCACATTGTACTGCTGGAACAGCTCCATCATGTTGGCAAAGTCCAGAATGGAACGGCTGATACGGTCGAGCTTGTAAACCACGACCTTTGCAATCAAGCCCCGCTTGATGTCCCGCACCAGTTCTTGAAACTTCGGACGGTCTGTGTTCTTGCCGCTGTACCCTTTGTCTGTGTATTCCTTGCAGTTACCGCCTTTCAACTCGTATTTGCAAAATTCAATCTGGCTTTCAATGGAAATGCTGTCCTTTTTGTCTACCGATTGTCTTGCATAGATTGCGTCTATCCGATTGTTCATATTGTCGCTCCTTTTCTTAAAAAAGAAACGGAGCTGCTGACAGTTCTATTATACCGCCAGCAGCCCCGCAAATCAATGATGGGTTTGGAAAACCTTATGTCCCGGCTTCCTCACTCTCCCGCTTGTCGGCGTACTTGCGGAACACCTCATAAAGCTGCTGTTCCAGTTCCCGGCGTTTGGCTGCTTCCTGTTCCGGCGTGAACACCGGGGAGAGATTTTCCAGTGTGATTTCCTTTCCCTGAAAAGTCACGATTTCGATTTCCTTTTTGTATCTGATATTACTTATAAGATCACCTTTCCTTTCCATGCTGCCGCTGTTGCCGTTTCAGTTCCGCTAAAATCTCCGGCGGGATACGGTCAACCAGCCGCCGCATATCGTCCAGTTCGCTTTTTAACTTCGCCCGTTCCATCGTGTCATTCATCTTGCCTTTTTCGCTGGCCTTTGCCCTGACTTCCAGCTTTTCATTTTCCGCTAACAAGTCATTGATTGTGACCTTGTATTTTTTCAGTTGCCCGGAGAAGTTCTCCATCTGCGGAAACCACTTTTTCAGCATGGAGAGGGCTTCCTCTTTCTTCTTTCCGGCGTTCAGCGGGGTAATGCCGGAGAGAACCGCTTCAATGGCCCTCGCCTGTTTGGAGAGGTTGACCGCCTGTTTGAACAGCCGGGTGGGGATATGCTTCCGGCCCGTCTTGCTGGCGCTTTCCCCACGCTCCAGGTCGGGGTACTGCTCCACCATACAGGCGTGAAAATCGTCCTGCCACTTCGTCAGATTGGCCCGGTTGCCGATAATTTCTTTGGCGCACAGGCGGTTGTCCTTTGTCAGCGGCACAAAGACCAAGTGCAGATGGGGCGTTTTTTCATCCATGTGTACCATAGCCGAAACGATGTTCTCCCGGCCCACCCGGTCAATGAGGAAGTCCGCCGCCCTCTGGAAGTAGGCCGCTATCTCCTTTGGGGACTTGCCCTTGAAAAACTCCGGGCTGGCGGTAATCAGCGTGTCCACAAACCGAGTGCTGTCCTTGCGGGTGCGGCATCTGGCCTGCTCGATGCGGCTCTGAATGAAATGGTAGTAGCGGCCATCCGGCTTGACGATGTGGAAATTGTACTTGCTCCGGCTGGTGTCAATGTCCGGGTTGCTGGCGTACTGCTCCTTTTTCCGTTCATGGTGGGCTTCCAGCGGCCCCGCCGGGTGGCCCTTGTGCTTCTCAAATCGCAAAATTGCGTGTTGTGCCATTGAACTCCTTTCCCCATTCCATTCCTTTCCGGCGGGTTTTCCCGCCGAAAATATCTCTGATAGGATTGGAATGGAATGAATGTAAATAGATGGTTTTAATCTCTGTATTTCTATATACCGTCAGATTTCCGTACTTCAAGAGGATTGATTTTCGTACTCGCCAAGTACGGTTTTCAGCCCTCCGGCGTACCATAACCGGATTTCTTGAAGTCGGTGTTTGGAACCGCTTCATAGGATTTCGGGTAAATGCGGTTGGGTTTTCCACAGCCCTGTTTCTGGATTTCCACCAGCCCCGCATACTGCAACTCCCGCAGGGTGTTGACCGCTTTCTGCCGCCCGCAGCGGAGCAAAGCGACCACCTCGCAGATGGGGTAGTACAGGTAGACCCGCCCGTACTCGTCCGCCCAGCCGTTCTTCCGGGACAACTCCGCCCGGCGCAGGACAAAGGCATACAGCACCTTCGCTTCGTTGCTCAAGGGCTGGAATGTGGGTGCTTCAAAAAGGAAATTGGGGAGCCGGGTGAAACTGAACGCCTTTTCCGGCTGGTGAATATAAATCGTGTTTGTCATAGCGTGTTTTGTGGACGGTTAGAGGCCCGTTTTCCGGGGCGAATGATAAATGATACCAGCCGCCCCGGTTGAGGGCTTGCGGAGCCTTGCAAATCAAGGCTTTTCCCGCTCTTAACTGTCCACAGCAGACCTCCTTTTCCGTTCACTTTCTGTTTTCTGCCGCCTGTGAACTCTGGCGGCGCAGTCCGGGCAGTATTTGCCCCGGTTGGACTTCGGGACGAACACACCGCCGCACTCCGCACAGCGTTTCAAGTCCCTGTCCCGGTAAATCTCCGCTTCCAGCGTCCTGTCCAGCGGCAAGACCGCCCAGCGGAACCACTTGCAGCAGACGGAGAACGAAATCATCTGCGGACAGGCGCAGGTGTCGCCATCGTCCAGCGCAAGGCAGTTTCCGTCCTCGCAGTTGCAGCACTCCCGGCGTATCAGGCCGCTGGCTCGTCTCTTCTGGGGCGGGGTTATGCGGTAGGGGGAGCCGTCCGGCCTGTGTTCCAGCGGCGGCAGGTGTTGATAGGGTCTTTTGCTCATGCGTCCCTCCGTTTTCTTTGGCGTGTTCTGTTTCCAAGGTGCTTGTCCATCGATGAACTATCCCAAGTCTACACCTTTTTGACCGCCTGTGCCGTATATCCAAGAGGTAGGAAATCAGCCTGAAAAACTCCCTATTTCCACGCTCTCGGATTTGTGATATAATCAAAAAAAGATAAAAGACAAATTCAGGTTTCTGGTCTTCTTGCACAAAATAAAGGAGGAGCTATTATGCAAATTGTTTATATTCCAAGCGAATCAATGTCTGTTCAAGGTAAAAAAGATGAAATCTATAAAAGATATGGGAAAGACTGGAATATTAGAGAACAGGGAGGAGGTAACGGAAATTGGTTGTTGACCAGAAAAAGTGATGTGCTTGTAGATGGAAAAAGTTATCGTACTTTTGTACTTGAACACTACGGTAAATCCAAGCTGACAGCGAAGCTTGTTGATAAATTTCGTGAAGATGTAGCAAATGGTAAAATAAAACTGTAAATGCCTATGCCGTTATGCTATGAGCATAGTACATAGCATAACGGCTTCTCTTTCGTTGAGCTAGCAAGGAGGGTGAATATGTCTTTATCCATACAAGAGCGATTAAAAGACCTACGTGTGGAGCGTGGCTTGACGCTGGGGCAGCTTGCGGAGCAGACCGGGCTTTCCAAGTCTGCGCTGGGCAGTTACGAAACGGAAGACTTCAAGGACATCAGCCACTATGCCCTTATCCGGCTGGCGAAGTTTTACGGTGTGACCGCTGATTATCTGCTGGGGCTGTCTGAAATGAAAAATCACCCAAACGCCGATCTTGCAGACCTGCGTTTGAGTGATGAAATGATTGACCTGCTGAAAAGCGGGAGGATAGACAATACCCTGCTGTGTGAGCTGGCGGCGCACCCGGATTTCCCCCGGCTGATGGCTGACCTTGAAATCTATGTGAACGGAACGGCACTGAAACAGGCGCAGGGTGCAAACGCCATAGTGGACACGATGAGCGCAACTGTTATAAAAAAGCATAATCCTGGCATGAGTGATACGCAGTTAAGACAGCTTATCACCGCCCATATTGATGAGGACGAGTTTTGCCGCTATGTGATACAACGGGACATAAACGGGATTGCCCTTGCTCTGCGGGAAACACACAAGGACGATTTTTTCAGCGTCCCAGAGGATAACCCGCTAAAAGAAATGCTGGAAACTGCTGGTGAAATCGTCAGCCAGGACAGCGACACGGAACAAGCGTACTTGGCGTTTATCTGCAAACGGCTCAAGCTGAATTTTAGGAAGCTGTCAGTAGAAGAACGGAAGTGGCTGAAAAAGATTGCGGAAAAATCCGACTTGCTGAAGAATCCAAAACCGCAGAGAGGACGAAGATAAAAAATGCCTGAACGGCGGTTCTGGTTTTTCAGAACCACCATCCAGGCATTTTGTTTAGTAATAGAAAAAGGTGCAGTTGATTATTGCGTATTGTCAATCTCTCTCAAACCGGGTAGTAAAAATACGGCAAGCGCAACGATGATAATGCCAATTCCGCAAATGACAAACCATTTCTCAACTCCCAGCCGCTCCGCCAGAGGCCCGGAAATGACAAGGCCAAACGGCATGGCG
>JBGVEG010000032.1:0-1964 GCA_045119955.1 Paludibacteraceae bacterium | reverse complement strand
CCCACGCATGAACGCCACGCAGATACATGATTTTCTCATCAGGAATTCCTTTATCCCGGCTACAGTAAGTGTGGATTCCGTCCAGCGTTTCATCCGTCACAACGACCTCAAATCTGCAAGAGACCCTAATCTCAGAGACCGAAAAGCCTATGAAGAAGACGAATTCGGAAAAATCTGGCAGGCGGATACCTGCTATCTTCCCTACATCACGGAAGATGGAAAATCCAGACGGGTTTATGTCATCATGATTATTGATGACCATTCCAGACTTCTTGTTGGTGGAGAGTTATTCTACAATGACAATGCCTGCAACTTCCAGAAAGTTTTGAAAGATGCCATTGCCACCTACGGAATTCCCGATAAACTGTACGTGGATAACGGCTGCAGCTACTCAAATGAGCAGCTTTCCATGATCTGTGTATCCCTTGGCATCCTTCTATTACATACGAAAGTCCGTGACGGAGCCAGCAAAGGCAAAGTGGAACGTCATTTCCGTACCTTAAAGGAACGCTGGCTTTATACACTGGACATGGATTCCATTACATCCCTGGCACAGTTTAACGGACTCCTGAAGGATTACATGCGCTCCTACAACACCACCTTCCACCGTGGCATTGACGGTGTTCCGCTAGAACGTTATGAGGCCACAAAGGAACATCCCAGAAAGCCTCTCTCCCATGAATGGCTGGATGACTGTTTTTATAACCGCATTACCCGCAAAGTCCGCAAGGATTCCACTATTACCATTGACAAGGTCTGCTATGATGTGCCCATGCAGTTTATCTCAGCCAAAGTGGATATCAGATATCTCCCGGACGACATGGACTCTGCTTTCATTCTGTTTGAAAATCAGAAGTTCCCCATCCGGCAGACCAACCGCAATGAGAACTGCCATACGAAGCGCAGTAACCCAGCCATCGATTATTCAAAGGTTGGAGGAAACGCCTAATGTATAACTCTTTTTATGGTCTTTCCTTTAATCCTTTTGACAAACAGCAGCTAAAGGAGAAGGATCACTTCATTTCCAGAGACTTCCGGGAAATGACAAACCGTCTGAACTATCTCAAGGATATCCGGGGCATTGGTGTTTTCACTGCAAGACCCGGTATGGGTAAGTCCTACGCTCTCAGGTGCTTTGCTGCGGGTTTGAATCCCAGCCTGTTCCACATGGAATACCTGTGTCTTTCCACCATCAGTGTGGCCGACTTTTACAAACAGCTTTGTTCCATTCTGGGAGTTTCTGATAAAGGCGGCAAAACCGGTATGTTCAAGGCCATCCAGGAGCAGAGCACCTATCTCTACAAAGAGAAACGACAGCCCCTGCTTCTTGCCATTGATGAAGCCCAGTATCTCAGTACCGGCATCCTCAATGATATCAAGATGCTCATGAACTACGGCTATGATTCCGTCAATTACTTTACCCTCATTCTGTGTGGTGAAACCCACCTCAATGACACACTCCGTAAACCGGTGCACGAAGCCCTTCGTCAGCGAATTACCGTCCACTATAACTACGCCGGGCTATCAGATGAGGAAGTATCACAGTACATCATCCATAAGATTCAGCTGGCGGGTGCCTCATCCACCATCATTGATCCGGCGGCACTGGCAGCTGCACACAGCTTTACACAGGGCAATCCCCGCCTCATTGATAACCTGATGACGGATGCCCTGACCATTGGCTCCCAGCAGGACAGAAAAACGATTGATGCCGAAACCATCCGTGCTGCTGTTGACAATCAAGGACTTTATTGATGAAGTTTTCAAAGTACATTTCTAAGGCTGTGACTCCTGTCATGGCCTTATTTCAAAAGTAGCACCGGCTACTTTTCAAACAAGGCTACGACAATCCGCGGTCATTCCGCCGAGAGCCTGCGGCAAGTTCCGGTACTGCACAATCGGGGAGGCAATAACACCGAAATCAAAATGCGGTTAGCACCTCCCACAATGTGCCGTCTGACATC
>JBGVEG010000031.1:0-27746 GCA_045119955.1 Paludibacteraceae bacterium | reverse complement strand
AGACAATATCAACAACTTAGGAGACAATTAAAAACAATTATGTTCCACAATAACCTCCTTGCGCTATGCGCAGAAATCTAAACTATCTAAACTATAAACGGAAAGATTGACAACAATATCCACAATTACAACTAACAATATAAACAATACTTAAACAGATTGTCCTTTTTCGGGTTTAGGTAATGTATAATGAAGTGCTTTGAATGACATAGTAATATCATAGTTATCACATAGTAGAGACCCCTCCCAGCCTCCCCTTCAGAGGGGAGGAGAAGACCCCACCCGACCTTCCCCTGAAAGGGGAGGAGGAATTAAAAGGGATACTCGGCAAATACGCCGAGGGTAGAACATACATAGGAAATTGATGAAAAAATATAGGTGCAGTTTCTGCGGTTATTGCGGTTTTAGCGGTTTTGGAAAACCGCAATAACCGCAGAAACCGCTAAAACCGCTTATGCTATTTTATCTATCGTCTTGCTGTATTTTCCGTGTGCAACATGCTGTATTTCATTGCAATTAATGCTTTTCTGTAACCATCTATCAATCGTCTTATAACCAATCCCAAGGACTTCAGCTTGCTTCACAGCGTCCTGCTTCGTGAAGTCCGCAGGAAGCATTTCGAAGAATTGTCTTTGGATCAAAGTCTGTCCGATTTCTCCAGGAGCGGCATTCTTGTTCTCAGGCAACATCTGGAACATCATTGCGGAATGCATCAACAACTTGTGACCAATCAAGATTATCGTCTCAAAGTCATCCTCCGAACAGACCATACGCTCGGGCAGCGGTTTGGTCATGTCCATCCTAAGTCCCGTGAGAATCATACCGATACGCTTCATAATCACAGGCATACGCTTGAGAATAGAGTCAAACTCATTGCCAAAGGACTTACGGTAAATGTCATACATGGCTCGGAACATGCGCGTGATAGTTTTGCGTTGTGCATCCGTTAGATAGAAGTAGCAACTGTGTTTCGCTTTGCGCATCCAACCATAACGCAGACTCAGTTCGTGCCCCAACTGCTCATAGAGGACAATGTCTTGAGGAACAGCGTCCTCCTCTGCATCCAGCCATACGCGGTCGTCAAAGTCTTGCGTCTGCTTGACCACATAGCAGGCGAAACGGCTCATCAGACCATTCTCGCGGCTCTTAATCAGCGGTTTGAGTTGGTTGTAAGTTCCAGAGATTAAGACCGCAAAGTGTGGGTCGGTAATCTCAATAAACTCCTCATGGTTCTTGCGAAGTTTGCTAATGGTCTCATGCTCAAACATACAACGGAGCACATCGGAGAAACCGCCTGTACTGCTACCCAGTGCCTTGCTGAGGGTATCAATCTCCGTCGCCATCATGATGCCTCGCCCTTTGAGCATTTGCAGGTAGCTCATGAGGGCAGCCGAGGAGGTGTTAGCAGGTAGGAAGATAAACTCACCATGCTCGTTCTCAATGCCTAGCAGCAATTGCTTAGCGTAATTCATGATACCTTTGCCAGAGGCAGCAGGAGCCAAGACCATGGTCATGAGTTCGGGACCATAGACATGGTGCGGAAAGCCGTGATACATACGCATAGCGGGCAGGGCGTAAGCGTAATTGGTTAATAACGAAAGCAATAGCATGTCGCGCATCTCGCCCTCTGGGGCAATGCTAATAGCCTTCTCAACTTGCCAAGGGAGTTGACCTTGACGAAAATGACTGGTGATGAGGGTGTCTGCACCCTCGGAAAGAATGGTGTTGGGCATAAATTTTGTAAGTTAAAGTTTATATATTATATGTAGGTGTACCTCTCAACAGGTACGCACATTACCATTATACACCAAAAAGTGAATTTTGGACATGTCTGTGAATGACTTGTAAGGCCTCTGTGAATGACTTGTGCGATAATAGGTACTTTTTTTTGTTTTTCACACATCGTCCTTATTATATATACAACCAAACGGTCAAAAAATTAAGGTTTTTCGCTGACTTGTTGGCTGTTTTTCAACGACTTTATCATTCTTCGCTGATTATCAAGTGGTTATGGTCGCGCGTTTTTGAATCACGCTGCAAAGATAATCATAAAACCAACTTTTTGTTGGACATTAATCTCCAAAAATTTATTTTGTAAAGTCGAAGTAGCAAAATAGAGGACAAAAAAACACCTCCGCGTTGGTATGCGGAGGTGAGTTAGAAGCGCTGGTAATAGGCTATTTCAGGTATTTGTATATGGCATAGATGCAAATGCCTGCGGCGAGGAGGCAGAAGGCTCCTATGTCCCCATGGTGGGTATTGGATAATAGACATGCAAAGAAGGCGAAGACCAACGCAAAGAGATACAATACCACACGGGCATTGCCCTGTTGGCGCATTTTTTGGGATGTCGGCCTACCCCCAGCCCCTCCCTGAAGGGAAAGGTGCTTTTTTGGCGATGGGTTATTGGAAGGCGTAGGGTGTAATGTGTAAGGCGGAGAGGCAGGGCGCCGTTGACGCTTTTTGGGTGTAGGCCTACCCCCAGCCCCTCGTTGTTTTTTGGGCGATGGGCGATTGGCTATTGACAATTGGCGGGAACGTTTTTTCTTGGGTGGAGCGAAAAGGACGGGAGGTTTGGGAGGACGGACAGACTTGATCTTGCCCCAAGCGAAGCGAATAGACTGAAAGACATACTCCACCTGCTGCGGGTCAATGGCTGGATGCAACTGCTTCGCCTCAGTCACCATGGCGTCAAACTGCTGTTTATAAGGTGAATGAGAGAGACAATCAAAGAGGCGCACTCCAAAATGCTGGTCGATCGTGAGGCAGATGGTTCGGCGGTCGTCAAAGGTGTCGAACACGCCGCAGTCAGCCAGGTAATTGGTGAGACGACCTTGCTGGAGCACCTGGCGGGAAAAGGTGGCGAAGACAAGATGGAGGGCTTCGTGGAAGAGCATGAGGTTCGGAGTTTTTTTATACAAAAATACGCTTCGCTACAAAAATATTAAAAATAACAGGGATATGTATAAGACAACTGACGTCAATAAAGTGTCAATTAGCGTTAATTCAAGGGGATACTTTTGTTTGGGTTGGGAGAGCGACACGTCGCTGGCAACCCAAAACAAAAATGAAGTACTATAAACAACAATGTAAACAATGATGTTCAACAATAACAACAATGATTAAACGGATATTGGTTATGACTTCAAGAATTGGTTTTGATGTTATCCTTGCTGGATTGTTGCTGATATTCGGCGAGTTGTTGCTGGAGACGAGTGAGGCGGTGGGTGGTGCGAGATAGTTGCTGATTCAGCTGAGCAACTTGGTTTTGCAGATTGGATAAATCACGCTGCAAAAACTCATCATTGGGTCGCTCCGTCAATTCCGCCTGTTTCAGAGCAATAGCCTCTTGACAGCCAACGAGACGAGTCTCCTGCCTTTTTTTGATACGCTCACATTCGGCAATCTGATACTGGAAGATAATCGAAATCAAGTCGGGTAATACCTCATCGCGCACCAAAGCCGCAATAGACATATCGTCATGGCTGCCCTTTTCGCTCAGTTTAGGCAATACCTCCCGTAACTCCTGCAAGATTGTCTCGCGTGAGGAACAGTGCTTGAGAATCTCCAGATAGAAATCGTGCAACAGCTCCTTGCTACCCCAAGAGGTGTCAATACCGTCCGTCCCGAGGAAGATAGCAGACGGAATAGAGTCCTTGTCGCCTCCTGCATACCGAAATGAACTCTCAGCAAACGCCTCGCAGAGCGAAGTGGTCATGTTGAGAAAACAACGATCGTCATCGGGAATGGGTTCGGCGGTGAGCGTGGTGTCGGGTGGTGTAGGATGGATGGTGACGCACTTGCCGTCGCCGATTTGGAAAGCGAACCAGCCATCCTCATGTATGCAAGCCGCCATGAGTGTACAACCATAGAGGGTGTAGATCTCTTGGGTGCTGAGGATATGCTCAATGGCGAGCGAGCGGTAGATGATGGATTGCTCTGTCTGCGAGAGCGGATGACTCATATAGTGCGACATGACTTTGAGTTTCCATAGGGAAACCAGTTCCTCTATGTATAGCAATCGTTCGGAAGGGTCTTGCCAAGGCATGAGGGCTGACTGGAGGATAATCTCGCGGGCAGCATCTACGGCAAAGCGGGCACCCCATTCGCTGCGGACATAGCGCTCTCCACCATGACCATCGCTAACGATGGCCAGGTGAAGATTGCCTATGGTGCCGGAGAAAGAAGCGTCTTGGCAGGGGCGGCCTGAAGTAAGGTGGCTTGCGCCAATGCAGGTGTGATGGAAGGTGAGCATGTTTTGGTTATTGGTTATTGGCGATTGGTTATTGGCTATTAGAAGATAGACCGTTGCACTGTTAGACCGCAACTTCGTTGCTATTAGACTTACAAGAATCTAATATCTAACAGGGCTCAGCCCGATCTAACAACGAAGTGGTCTAACAGCTACATCGTAGCGGTCTGCGGGGCTTGGCTCCGCTTACCACTCTTCGGCATCGGAGGTGTCGGTGGCCTCGAGTTGGTGATTGATCTCCTGAATGACTTGCTCCTGCTTGGTGGCTCCGCCAGTATTGCTGCTCTGACTGCCAATCTGCGAAGAGGTGACTGCGGCAATGCGGATGATGGACTTGAGTGCATCGGTGTTATACGCCTCGTATATGGCCTCTGGGTTGCCTGTGAACTCGCGCAGGACATCGTAGTTGGCATCGTTGCCGATGGCGATGGCAATGCGGATGGCGTTCTTGAACCAGTTGTTCTGGCTGAGTGCAACCATACCGTTGTGGAAATCATCAGTAGGAGCACCATCAGAGAGTAGAATCACCACAGGCGCATAACTGGCAGATGGGGACTTCATGAAACCATGCTTGGAGAGTTTGGCGTTGAGTTCGAGGCATGCCTCACCCATGGCGGTCCAACCATCGGCACGAATATCCAACCAACGGAAGTCGCTGAGCGACTGGGGTTCGCCATACATCCATTGGCAGTCGGAGGCGAACTCCAAGGTGGCAATCTTGATCTCGGCATCCGTATTGTTGTCGGAGATGTCGCGGAGGACTGGGATAATGTTGCGGATAGCATCGTTAACAGAGGCAATCTTGCTGCCCTGCATACTGCCTGATTTGTCAACCAGGAAAAAAAGCGTCATAGTACGACGTGGGATTTCTTGTAAATCGAGTAAGCTCATAGTTTGTTTGTAGTTTAAAGTTTATAGATTATAGTTTAAAGGCGGGGATATTTGTTGAAACAAAAATACGCTGCGCTACAAAAATATCTAAAAATCAAGGGTTTAGTTAAAGACAATTAGCGTCAATTTGGGTGTCAATTATTCTTATCTCGCCATACGGCTCGAACGATCTGCCTCATTCGCATCGCTCATTCGTCTGTACGTCAATTCGAGGATTAATTTTTGTTATTGCTCTAATAAAATGCAACTATGTCGCATTTGGAGAGCAAAACAAAATAATAGTCGATGGCAACCTACAACACGATAAACATTTTATTATTTGATTTCGGCGGTTAGTTGTGGATTGAACTGAATTTGGATGCCGGGTTTGGCGGGCATGAGGGCTTTGGGCGCGAGGGGGCGCTGATCGCCTTTGGTCGTTGTGACCTGCCAGGTCTGTTTGCCCGTATTGCGTAGCCAGAGGAGGTTATCTGTGGAAGACAAGACTGCCTCGAAGCATACATTATCCGCCAGTTGATAGCGATTGCCTGCCATGAGCGGCAAACTGCGACCATTGACACTCATCCTCGCTTTGACCTGCAACAGGGTGCCGCAAGCCACACAGCGGGTGGCATTCTGCCCATCGACAAAGGTCTCTTGGCGGCAATGTGGGCAGAGGACGATATGGTCCTTGATGGACTGCAAGAGGCGTACCCATTCTGCCTCGATGAGGCGTGACTGCGGATTATCGTATAACTTCTCCTGGCTGAACTCCTCAATGAACTGTTGGCGGAGCGAAGCAGGGAAAGCATTCCAACGGCGGAGGACATTAGTGTGGATACCATGCACAGGACGATTGGCGGTGTTGGTAGGATGGTAGATGAAGACCATGTCCGAACCAAAGAAACGCTTCTCATCCGACTCGCGCATGCAGGGCTGTGCCAGCACGCGTTCGCCCTCGAAGGGGTGATTGCCGTAGAGCAAGAGGAAGAGAATGATGGTAAGCGAGAAACGGTCGCTATAGGTATCGGGCAGAGCACCAGCCACGACCTCGGGAGCCATGTAACGGGTCTTACCTGCAATGCCGAGGTTGGCACCGTGGAAGATGACATTGTCGTTGTCGCAGATAAGGACGTCGCCCGTCTTAGGGTCAATGAAGAAGTTGCCATCATTAAGGTCCTGGTAACTTAAGCCCTTGCTATGCAGTGCCTTGAAGGCATTGCATATGTGAATGGCAGAGCTAAAGAGGGCTTGCATGGAGGAGAAACGCTCTTTGGCGAGCAAAATGCGCGAGAAATCCACATAGTGCTTGGGGCGGAGCGGCATGATATAGCCGAAACTGCCGTACTGCACCTGGGTGAGGTACTCGGGCCAGAGAAAGGCAGGGGATGGCGAACCGATACGGATATTGGTCTCGAGGTTGTGGTAGAAATTGGCATTGGTGGTATAAGTAGGGTGGGTGTACCACTTGAGCGCCATCTTCTTGCCGCCGAGATCCACGGAGTAAACCGCACCCTGTCCTCCTTGTCCGAGGAGTTGGAGGACACGGGCGGTCTGACCGTTGGTGAGGGTGATGGTGGTGTTGGGTTGAAGCATGGGTTGTTTTTATTTTTAACGACAATTAGCGTCAATTACGATGTCAATTATTGTCAATTTTCTTTTAAACAAAAATACGCTCGTGCCGAGCTACAAAAATATAAAAAAATCAAGATCTTTTTGTTTTGCCCAAAAGAATGCAGTATGCTGCATTGGTGGGCAAAACAAAATAAGTAGGTGGGGGGTATTTGTCTTTGTCTTTTTAGAAGAAGCTGCGGGATGACATCATCTGACGGCGACGCTTACGGCGGTCTTTTTCGCTGAGATCATCTCCTACCTCATTGTCGAAGTTTTCTATGGCGCAGAAGAAACTCGTGCTGCCTTCCTTAAAAGCATCGAAGGCGTCGCGTGCTCCGGTGGCTGAGAACTCAAACTCGCGAGCGTTTTGGACATCGATATTGAGTTCTACGCTCACCTTGGTAACATCTTGGTTGGCACCCATGAAGGCGAAGTTCCAGCCCTCTTGCTCCTTGAGGCGGCCAATGAGTTGGTGGATCTGTTGTGCGTTGTACTCGGTGGAGGCATTCTCGTAGCCATCAGTGATAATGGTAACGGATGCGAGGGCACGCTCGTGCTTCTTGACTTCTGCCTCAAGACGCGTGAGCGACATGCCGATAGCGTCAAGCAATGGGGTGCACGCGCAAGGAACGAATTGTTCCTTCTTCATGAGGGTAATCTGCTCGGCAGGTACCATGTCGAGGATGTAAGGCATAGACTCGGTGTCGAAGAGCATGAGGGACACGAAATGCTCCTGGGTGTCGGCATGCTTCTCAGCTGCGGCCTTGATGCCATTAAGTACTTCGTTGCAACCTGTGAAAGCGGCATGGCGAATAGAACTCATAGAACCGCTCTTGTCAAGGACGATAAGGTTGTAGATTCGGGTTTTGGTTGTAGGTTTTTGATTTGTCTCCATAATGGTTTATAGTTAATAGTTTAAAGTGTAAGGTGTAAAGTGTAAAGGCAGAGGTTATTTGAGGTACCATCTGATGGTGACAGCCTGCTCAATGGTGATATCATCAAAGGTAATCTCGTCAATACAGTTCTTGCTGGTATCTTCTATCGCACAATACGTAAACTGATCGACCGCATTGAATATAGTATTTCTTCTGGATTCAGGAGCATTAGGATTGATATCTTTGATACCATCCAATGTGCAGTTGGCCACGGTAGTGATGGTCTCGGCTTTGGCTTGGGCGTTTTTGACAGCTGCAGCCAGTACCTGCAATTCGTATTGCTGTGGGTCCTTGAGTGAGTAGTACAAACGCATGTCGGCTTCGGGAGAAGTATTGGAAAGCTGACGGATAAGGTCTGGAAGAGTCTCTTTGTCAAGATCCAATGTGATATGCACCCAGAGGTTCAACTGATAACCGAGCAACTTGCGCTCTTTTTCATTGTAATGTTTGTCGCGGATGGAGGTGATGTCTTTTTTGATGTGGAGTTGTATGACTTTGGCCAGTGACAAGTCAAGGTGGTTGGCTTGCAAGAATGAGTTGATGCCTTGTTGATGTTTATAGGCATTCTCCTGCGCCTCCAAATAAGTAGCGTAGGTGTGTTGGAAGGTTAGGGCGATAGTTACTTGGTCTGGAGCAAAATCCATGGATGCTTTGCCCGTGATGGTGATGATAGGTGAATCTTTCATAATTGTATAAGTTTAGAAGTTTGTAGTTCTATTGGTTGTTATTCTGGTCTTTTTCGTCGATGGGTATGTATCGGACGATGGTGGTGCGGGCATCTACCTTGATGAACTCGCGGCGGAGTTTACCTTCAGCGATGAGGCGTTCTTTCTCTTGGCGGTCGCGTTCGGCAGACTGCTTAGCGCTCTGGTGCATAGTGACTTGCTCCTCGCGTGAGATGATACGCTTGGTCTTTTTGAAAGGGCGGATGGGCATAAATCTGAGGTTATTGGTTGGTGGTGATTTTGAGGAGGCGTTGGGCGTTGTCAATCTCGATCTTGCCGAGGCGTTGGAGAACGGTCTGTCCGAGTAGGAGAGGGGCATTCTGCGTCTCTACAACCGAGGCACGCACATCGCGGAGGATGAGTCCGCCGAACTCTATCTCCTTGAGGATAATGGTTGTACCCACAGCAATAGCGCCTGTGGCGACTTGGTAGGCCTTCTTGCCGACTATGTCGCGCGCGTCGAGGTAACCATTCTTGTACATGAAGTTGGCTTCCACTTGCGAGATGGTGACATCGCTGGCACCAGTGTCGAAGATAAAGTTGAGCGGCAGTTGGTTGATGGTGCAGTCGACCTTGGTCACGCCGCCTGCCTTGGTGAAGGGTATCTCCACAATGCGCTCTTCGCCAGCGGTGTCGCCTTGCTCTTGGCGATAGGCGCGTGTGCGCTCATATACCTTATTCTCGTAGGTCGCCAACAGACTATCGAGGCGTTCGCCGCGGAGCGAAAGGAAGTCGGGGTCACGGCGGATATGATTGAAACGGGTATAGCCGTCGCGGAGTTCGTCCTCCAAGGTGGCGAATGCCAGTTCGGTCTCACCCAGGAGTGCATAGCAGCATGCTATATTGTAACGCTCGGAGTGGTAAACGGTGTCGGAAAGGAGTATGCTATCGGCCTTCGCGCGTGCTTGCTCGGTCTGACTGAGGTGAACCATAGCGAAGAGTTGCTCAATATGGCCATTAGCATTCTGTGCGAGTCGCTCAAAATCCTTGTGGGCTTTGGTGGTGTCGCCAAGGAGCAGGTGACTATAAGCGCGTTTGAAACGTGCGTAGTGGTTGGAGGACTTGAGTGCAATAGAGGTATCGTAGTCCTCAAGGGCCTTGTCGTACTGCTGCATATCGAAATGCACATCTGCTCGCGTAATGTAGGTCCCTACTTGGTCGGGAGATTGTGCCACCATCTTCTCGGCGATAGTTAGGGCGTTATCCAAGCGATTGAGCTCGCTGTAAATGTAGATAAGGTCTGCCAAGTAGTCCAGTTCAGTAGTATCTGCTTCGTAGGCGCTCTGGGCGTGTTGTAACGCCATCTCGTAGTCGCCAAAATCCTGATAGAGGTCCGAGAGGATATAGTCATAGTAAGGGTCGCCGTCGAGGGCCTTCATGTCTTTGGCCACGTTGATAGCGTTCTCGAATTGACCTTTCTCGCGGTAGATGGCGAGCAGGTAGTATTTCCACTCAATGGCGTTAGGGCTCTTTGCGACTTGCACCTTGATGCGTGGCAGGAGTTCGTCCAGGATCTCGGGATTGTGCTTGGAGATGAGGTCGGTGGCATCGTCCTCGAAGTGCTCCATCTGGAGTGCCTGCATGATATAATCGGCGGCCTCTTCGTAGTGCTGGAGCTTGTTCTCGGCTTTTGCCATATAGGAATAGATGAAGCTGCGTTCTGCCAGCGAGTTAGCGTACTTATAGGTGTCAAGCGCTTCTTGGTAACGCTCTTGCAGAAAATGCAGTTGTGCAATGAGCAGATGACCTTGCACCATGCCAGGGCTCATCTGAATGACCTCTTGGAAGTCCGCCATGGCCTTGTCGTATTGGCGGTTGAGCATATAGATGACGCCACGTGTTTCCCACCACTCGTGGTTGGTAGGTTCGGTCTTAACGGCCTTGTTGAGGTAGTCAATAGCGAGGGTAGTGTCCTGGAGTTGGAGGTGGATCTCCGCCAATGCGGAGTAACTCCATGCGCGGTAGTACTTGTCGGCTTTGGGTAGGTAGTTCAGGGCTTTGTGGAGCGCTGCAATGGCATTACCCAGTTCGTCTTTGCGGTTCTCAATAGTAGAGAGCCAAGCGTAGGCGTAGCCGTTTTTGGGGTTCTCCTCAATCTCCTGGATGAGGTACTTCTCGCCCTCTTCGTCGTCGCCGTTCTCGATGGCTTCGACACCGCGTTGGTAGTTGTAGGAAGTGGGACGTTGAGGTTCCTTGGCGCATACAAGGGTAGCGCATACTGCGAGTAGCAGTAGGGAAAAGGTTCGTTTCATTGTTGTTTAGGGTTTATGGGTTGTTGGTTATAGGTTGTTGGACGCCCTGCGGGCTATTGGTTATAGGTTATTGGCTATTGGTTATTGGCTATAGGTTATTGGTTATTCTTCGGGTGGGATGATTTTGTCGAGTTCGTCGATCTTGGTTTGAGCATACTCTTGTGTCTGCTCGTATTGGAGCAGGTAGTTCAGGTCGCTATAAGCAAGGTCATATCGCTTGTCACGAACCATGATCTCAGCATGGAGCTTATAGAGAAAGAGATAATAGTCGCGAATGTTGTTATATAGTCGCTCATCGTCCTCATCCAATTGCTCTCGGCGTTGAGCCATGTCTTGCAAGGATTTCTCCATCTTGTTTCTCTCCTCGGTGAGTTCGCTCAGGAGGTTGATATCGCGCATTTGGTAGAGCACTTGGAAATACATATAGGATGCATCCAGTCGGTCCGCCTTGAAGGCAATGCTGAAATAGAAGTATGCCTTATCCATCTGATTGAGATGATAGTAGCAGCAACCTAACTGATAGGCAGCATCTACGGTTTTAGGGAAGCGGCTATCAATGATGTCCTGGTCTTTCTGGATTAATCGACGGTATGCAGGTTCGAGCAAGGCAATAGCCTGTAGGTAACGATTATGCTTAGCCAAACGGCGACCTTCATGCAGTTGGTACTCCAGATTGCCCTCGGTCAAAGCGAGTAGTCGTACTTGCTCATCGGTGAGTTCTTCGCCCTCGCGACTTGCCTGACGAGCTATTTCTATCTGATGACCAAAGGTCTCAAATGAATATTCTTCGTTGGTTTCGTAGCAAAGCAAACAAGACACAGACTCTGGTGTATAGACCACATCGGGCATCTCCTGTTGCAGGTGGTCGTATTGTACCTTCATAGCCGTAAGACGGATAAAGATATTGTTGGAGGTTTGCTCCACGAAGTGCAGCGTGAAGGTGTAATGGAAGAACGTGGTGTCCAGCGTAATAACCACAGGTATATCGCTCGCAATGATAGGGTCATTGTGCTTCTTTACGATAGCATCAAAGAGGTCAAATGACGCTATCTTATCGCGTTGAGAGATTTGCTCTGTGCCTCGTTCGGACACAATGGTGAGGGATAACATATCCTCCACTGGCACCGCCTCAAATAGTGAGGTGATGGCTTGTGATAAGGTGAGGCGATTGGCATTGAAGTGCTTGTACTGAGCCATAATGCGCATAGGTTCGTTATACTGCTGGCAACGGAGAAAGAGTGCGCGGTCGCGCAGTTGCTCTACGAGCTCTTCGTAGGTATGTTCGTCGCGCTGTTTGTACTCGATCTTTAATTGGTTAGCAGCGCCAAAGAGGAGCGAGAGGTAGTATTCAATAATGTCTTCCCTAATACCCGCACCACCTACTTGGAAGTTAAATATAAATAGGTCATTCTCGTTGTCGTAGTCATGTGACAACTTGACATGAAGACTGCCAACAGTCATTTTCTGACAAATGTACTGCACCCACTTGAAGTTCTCTGGGCTATAATCAATCGTAGTGGGGCTATGGTAGAGTATTAACTCATCTCTGTGGTTGTGGCTATATGCCTCAAAAAGTCCACCTTGGTACTGAAAGGAGGACTGTTGCCACTCACCCTTCTCTTCAGACTGCTCAATCGTACAAGCTTTTTGGCGCAGAAAATTGTGTAGTATCTCTGTGCCCGTTCTGGAGGTGTGGGCAGTAGCCTCCTCTGTCGTGGTGGAGGAGGGTAGGGGTTGAGGCGTAATGCCTTCGTTAGCCGCATGGCTGGCAACAGTGGAGGCAGGGGATAGGGCGAGATTTTCAGCCCAATTACTAAAGCGTACAGCGACGTAAATGGCTACGCCAACGCCCAAAAGGAAGAGAATGATAACAAGGAAATCCATACTCGTTAAGGTTTTTTGGTGTAAAGTTTATAAGTTTGTTTAGGTTCTTTGCGTAAAACTGGCGCAAAGGTACAACATTTTTTTGACCTGACCAAATATTTTTGTAAAAAAATGTAATTTTTGTGTTTTTTTGTGTGTAGGGCGTAGAGTGTAGGGTGTAGAGGAAGGGGTTAGAGCCAGAAGGGTTGGCCGTAGCCATAGGAGACGGTACGCAGTTTGCGTGACTTGACCAGGTCGGATGGCGGTACTACTTCTTGGTCAAGGGACATGCCTCTATTTTTGATATGCTTTTTGACCAGAGGGATATTGAGGAAGTGGTAGTCGCTCAGTGGGTTTGGTTCGCATAATAGGATACCGTTCTTCTGGTACATCTCCCAGACGAGTTCGGAGCAGTAGAACTTGCCGTTGTTGAAGCGGAACTTCGTATCGTAGGGTATGCCCAGCAGGTTCTTGTAGCGGAAGGTGAGGTCTTGTGGTTGCTTGAGGCGCATAATGCGGTAGTGGTGGAACAGCTGTCCGCGGCGGAGCCATGTCTTCATAGGGGTCTTCTCCACGCCGCGCTCTGCCTCAATGACGTAGGGTTTGCCGTTCTCTATGACAATCACACCGCAATGCGAGTAGCGCGAGAGGGTACCAAACTTAATGGCAGTGCTTTGGTAGGACTTGGAGACGTGGAAAATGACATCTCCGTGTTGGGGTTCGTAGGTGGCATTGCAGATCATGAAGTACGCCGCGCGCACCACGAAGAAGGCAGCCAGAGCCAGGAGCGAATAAAGTAGGATTTTACGTTTCATAATATTAAGGTTGTATGAGTTTTAAGGATTGACCGCGCTTTGCGCTGAGAGAAGTTAGAACGGGTCTTGCCCTGTTAGAAGTTAGATCGGGTCCAACAGCGTAGCGGTCTAACAACGAAGTGGTCTGACATCTCACAGCGTAGCGGTCTTGTGGTTTGGTTTTGGGTTTAATGGCAACGATCAGAACTCGAGGTTGAAATTGCGTCGGGTCTTGAACTGGTGGTAAGCCGACTGGTTGAAGCGGTAGTAGGTGGCTGCGCGGTGGGCGGTATTGGGCTCCTTGGTGCCCGTGTCCTCCAGAATACCCGTGGCGAGCATCTTCTTCATGAAATTGCGTCGGTCGAAGTGTACATCGAGGATAGCTTCGTAGAGACGCTGAAGCTGCGGCATGGTGAACTTCTCTGGCAGGAGCTCGAAGCCCACAGGGCGGAAGTGCAGGTCCTCGCGCAGGCGGCGGTAGGCGACACGCAGGATTCGGTCATGGTCGAAGGCCAAGGCTGGCACACCATCCAAACGGAACCAACGCGCTTCGGCTGCATCGTCCGCACCGCGTACCTCTTGCATAGGCGTGAGGGCATAGAAGGCAGTGGTTATGACACGACCACGGGGATCGCGATGTACATCAGAGAACACGCCGAACTGCTCCATATACACCTCGCGGAAGTTGGTCTCCTCGGTGAGCTCGCGTTGTGCGCATTGCGCAATGGTCTCGTTCATGCGAAGAAAACCACCAGGCAACGCCCACTTGCCCTTGAAGGGCTCTATGCCTCGTTGGACGAGAAGCACGTTGAGCGACTGTCCATCGAAACCGAAAATCACAGAGTCAGCGGTCAAAGAAGGACGCTTGTACTCGTAAGCGAACCATCCATCTTCGGTGAGGCGATAATCAACTATTTCTTTCGTTTTTCCCATATTATTTATTGGCTTTGTGTAAAACTGGCGCAAAGGTACAACATTTTTTTGACCTGACCAAATATTTTGCGTAAAAAATACGCAAAATATTTGTTTTTGTCATTTCTTGACTACAATCTACCTTCAATATATGCCTTAACCATCGCTGCATGGGAAAGCGGAGTAGATGGATCGGCGATATCCTCGTTGGTATTGTAGTCCAGGAGAATGACCGTTTTATTCTCTGACCACTCGCGGAGCTTCTGAACTTGCTCCTGCGCCTTATTCTCCAGCATCCACTTATACGCGGGCACGTATATGTGCATGCGCGCGTCTATATAACTAAGGAGTTCGGTGCCGCCAATGCCCTTGCGGTGCCCGAGGGGTTTGCCAAAGCGGCGAACGGTACGCTTGATGTTCTTCATGGTGGCATTGCGGAACATCTGTACATCAATGCCATAGTGCTCAAACACCTTGAGTCCTTGCCAAATACCCTCCACAGACATAGAGGTACAACCCGAGGAAAAGGGCACAGGAATGCCACCATGAGGGTAGAAAGGACTGAGGCGAACCATATCGTCGGTGGCCTTGCTGGTTACATCAATAATGAGGGCATCTTCGCCATACTTCTTGCGGAGATTTTCGGGTTTGGATTTTTTGTTAGCAATAACGAGCATATAATTATGAATTTTGAATGATAAGTATATCGGAACTTCTCCGCCCACCCTCATAAGCGGGCGGAGAAGTTTTCTCATTTTTTATTTCACTAATCTAACAGATCTCTTATACAATCCAGCCAAATACATTCCATAATACTTAGGCGACATTATCAACTCACAAGCACCTACACTCTCCTTCATCGTATTTGTCAAATAATATCCCATTTCACCTACAAAATACTCCTTCTCTCCACATATCAACCCCGCCGCTGGAAGAAAAATCTCATTCTTATTCTCTTCATCCCTACTCTTCACCACATATCCATTCACACCATCTTTATTTACCCATTCCCAATTACACTTCTCAATCAACTCCAACATTTCACTCTCAGATGGCAAACGACCTTCATCACATTCAACTTCATTCCAAGCAAAATACTTACCCTTCTCTTTCGAACTTTCAGCCCCTTCATTCATATTCGCCCACTTCACCGAAAGACCCAAATCAACAAACTCCTTTTTAACTACATTCATCACTTCTTTCTTCATACCTTCATTTTTAACCATTTCTTTTTTCATACTTTTTATATTTTAACAATTAAACAACACTCCAATTTATATCTTCCCAATTCTCCTCTCTAACTGTTTCTAACTATAAGTGATATTTTCACATCCAAAGGTAACCTTTATCACTTAATTTTTATAAAAAATACTTTTCTTTGTGTAAAATTTACCACGAGAAAGTGGCGAAATGGATAGCACAAAAAGTGTGCCAAATGTGTATTTTGTACGCAAAACGCGTTATTTTTACACAATTGGCACTATTTTGTCATACATGGCATGGTAATGGGTAGAAGGTGTAAAGTATAAAGGCGAGGGTTAGAGTGCGTCGCGGAGTTTGTGTTTGATGTAGTGTTCGTCTGTGAAGTGCGAACGCAGGTGTGGTGTCATTTCGGCATGGGCGAAGAACTTCTGGTATTCGCGTTTAATGTCCTCGCCCAAGTTGGGGTCGTGGGGGGTATAGTGACAGATGGTGTTCGGGGTATCTTTAGGTTTGAAGGCCTTGAAACGGAAGAGGTCTTGCATGGTGAGTTTGAACTCCGTCTCGCCGTTCTCGCGGCGACCGTGATACTTGTTAATGCCTACGGCTTTCTTGAGAGAGGACATAGGGTTGAGGACGGGATTAATGACGATCTTTCTGCCTGCGAAGTCGGCACAGAGGACGTAGAAACCACCGAGCGAACTGCCGATGAGGTATTGGACATCGGGATTAGCTTTGATAAAATCATTTATTTTCTGGACAGATTCGTCCACAAGGTGATTGACTTCGAGTGGGCACCACTCCAGTTCAGGGTAGTATTTGCGGAAGTTGGTGATAGTGTCAGAGTGTATGGACCCTGCGAAACCGTGAATGTAAACTGCTTTTGCCATGATTAATGTTTGCCTTGATATCTGCTGCAAAGTTACATCTTTTCTCTGACATATACAATTTTCTGCATGAAAAAATAAGTATTTCCTTGCTCAATTGAAAAAAATGTTGTAATTTTGCAGTCGGAAAAGGAAACAACTCAGATTGTTTTTATTTTAGAAGACGAGTTGTTTTTATTTTGAAGACAACATAAACAACTTCTGCGCGCGCCAACATTGCGCTTGCTAATGGGATAAAACGATTAAGCCACCAATATACTTAATAAATCAAAATATTATGAAACGATTCTTGTATATCATTGTAGTACTATTAGTTTGTAGTCAATATGGCATGGGGCAAACTATAGATTTTCCTGCCACTGAATATACACAAGACCCAAAAGCAAACTATCGCTTGTATAAGACAGAAAATATGTACAATTTCATTAAATTGGATACGCGCACAGGACAAATGGAATTGGTGCAATGGAGTGTGAAAGGCAATAGGATGTCATATCAATTGTCTGATAGAATATTGGTATCATATGAAGAACAAATTCCTGGACGGTTTACGTTGTATGCAACTACGAATATCTATCAATTTGTTTTGTTGGATCAAATTGATGGAAGAACGTGGCAAGTGCAATGGGGCATAGATAAAGATTTTCGTTGGATTAAACCTATTCTATTCAATGATGAGATAGAGGTCAAATTATTGGAAATTGAAAATGATAATAACATAGTTTCTGATTCATACAAAGAGCGCGTAACAATTAAAATTCAAGCTATTAAATCTCTGTACAAAAAAAAGAATTTATTAGAATCAACAATATATCAATCTTTCCGCTCCTTAGTAAATTTATATTATATGCAATCTAATAACCATAGGGATTGGATTACAATGGAACAAGCATGTATAGTATTGAAGAAAATTGTAAAAGGCAAGGTGACATTCACACGAGAAGACATAGAAAATGAATTGACAAAAACATCTTCAATAAGCGAAATAGAAACTATTTTTCAAAAATATGCCAAGAGAATATACTAGTATTTATTATTAAAAATAAAAATGCACTCTCTTTCGGGAGTGCATTTTCTATAGTATATATAAGGTGTCACCTTACATCACGATATTGACAATCTTGCCAGGAACGACAATGACTTTCTTTGGAGCAGAGCCGTTCAATTGTTTGGCGGTCAGTTCGTGTGCCATGATAATCTTCTCAACCTCTTCGCGAGGAGTGTCCTTAGCCACCTCAATAGTAAAGCGCACTTTACCATTGAACTGAACAGGGTACTTCTGAGTAGCTTCTACCAAGTATGCTTCGTTGCAAGTTGGCCATTCTGCGTGGCAAACAGAAGTGGTTTCGCCACAGAGATGCCATGCTTCCTCTGCAATGTGAGGAGCGTATGGAGCGAGCAAGATAGCGAAGGTCTTGAGGATAGCGACCTTGTTGCACTTGAGGGCTTGCAACTCGTTTTGCGCAATCATGAAGGCAGGGATAGAAGTGTTGAACGAGAAGTTCTCAATATCCCAAGTAATCTTCTTAATCAGTTTATGCAAGCTGCGCAACTCCTCTGCTGTTGGCTCATCGTTGGAGAGGGTCTCGAACATGTTCCACCACTTACGCAAGAAGCGGTGTACGCCATCGATACCGTTGGTATCCCAAGGTTTAGACATCTCCAAAGGACCGAGGAACATCTCGTAAAGACGGAGGGTATCTGCACCATACTTAGCTACCACATCGTCAGGGTTCACCACATTGAACATAGACTTAGACATTTTCTCAACCGCCCAACCGCAAATGTATTGCTTGTCAGTAGGAGTGCCCATGTATGGGTTGTCCACATCTGTAGTGCCATCTGCATATACGAACTCCGCGTTCTTAAACTCAGGCATCCAATTGCGGAAGGCGTCGATATCAAGGACATCGTTCTTGACGATATTCACGTTCACGTGGATAGGTTGAACCTTATCTTTGTACTCTGGGTTGTCAATGAGGTTGTAACTGATAAAGAGGTTGCCCGTTGCACCTTCGCCAATATAGCGATAAACGAAGTTAGAGCGACCTTGGATCATACCCTGGTTAATAAGCTTGCGGAATGGCTCGTCCTCGCAGATATAGCCGAGGTCATAGAGGAACTTGTTCCAGAAACGGCTATAGATGAGGTGACCCGTAGCGTGCTCGGTACCACCGATATAGAGGTTGACTTGACGCCAATAGTCGTTGGCCTCTTTGCCTACCAAAGCAGCATCGTTGTGGTTGTCCATATAACGGAGGTAGTAAGCCGAAGAACCTGCGAAACCAGGCATGGTGCAAAGCTCGAGAGGGAAGATAGTTACATTATCAATCAATGACTTGCTCACTACTTGGTTATTCTTCTCGTCCCATGCCCAGAGGTCGGCATTGCCAAGAGGTGGCTCGCCTGTGGTGGTAGGTTTGAAGTCAGATACCTCAGGCAGGAGGAGTGGCAAGCACTCTTCGGGGAGCATGTATGGCATGCCGTCCTTATAGTAAACAGGGAATGGTTCGCCCCAGTAGCGTTGACGGCTGAAGACCGCATCGCGGAGACGGTAGTTTACTTTCACGCGGCCAAGGCCTGTGTTGGTGATATGCTCCTTCATTGCTTGGATAGCGTCTTTCACTTGCATACCGTTGAGGAAGCCCGAATTGATCATTACGCCCTCTTTGGCATCGAAGCTTTGTTCGCTGACATCGGCACCCTCAATGAGTGGGATGATAGGCAAGTTGAAGTGCTTAGCGAAGGCATAGTCGCGGCTATCGTGCGCCGGAACAGCCATAATAGCACCTGTACCGTAACCACTCAATACATAGTCACTTACGTAGATAGGTATCTCAGCTTTGGTGAGTGGGTTAATGGCATACGAACCTGTGAAGACACCTGTCACACGGCGGTCAGCAATACGCTCACGCTCGGTACGGTTCTTCACCATTTGCAAGTATGCCTCTACCTCAGCGCGTTGGTTGTCGGTAGTCACACGAGCCACATACTCGCTCTCTGGAGCCAGCACCATGAAGGTCACACCATACACTGTATCCGCGCGGGTAGTGAAAATGGTGAATGGTTCGTCTTGTCCTTTAATGGCGAAGCGCATCTCTGCACCCTCGCTACGACCGATCCAGTTGCGTTGGGTCTCTTTGAGGGAGTCAGTCCAATCCACGGTATCAAGACCTTGGAGCAGGCGTGGTGCATAGGCACTCACGCGGAGGTTCCATTGGCGCATGACGCGTTGCTCTACAGGATAGCCACCACGAACAGATAGTCCTTCGCTCACCTCGTCGTTGGCAAGCACACAACCGAGTTGTGGACACCAGTTTACCTTGGTATCAGCCAGATAGGCGATACGGTAGTTCATGAGGCGCTCTTGTTGCTCCTTCTCCGAGAGGGTTGCCCAGGTAGGGTCGGTTTGCTCGAACTTCTCAATGAGTTTGCTGATAGGTTGTGCCTTTTGCAAAGAGGTGTCGAAGTAGGAGTTGAACATTTGGATAAATGCCCATTGAGTCCACTTGTAGAACTCAGGGTTGCAGGTCTTCACCTCGCGATCCCAGTCGTAGTTGAAACCAATCTTCTGGAGTTGCTCAATGTAGTGAGCGATATTCTCCATAGTGGTTTTCTCTGGATGTTGACCTGTTTGGATAGCATATTGCTCCGCAGGCAAACCGTAGGAGTCAAAACCCATTGGGTGGAGGACATTGAAGCCCTGCAGGCGTTTGTAACGGCTGTAAATATCGCTGGCGATATAACCGAGAGGGTGACCTACGTGCAAACCTGCGCCCGATGGATATGGGAACATATCAAGCACATAAAATGGCTTTTTGTCGCTTTGGTTACTTACGCGGTAAGTGCCCGCTTTCGCCCATTCGGCTTGCCATTTCTTTTCTATTTCACTAAAATTATAATCCATTTTTTTAGATGTTAGATGTTAGACCGCTTGCGCTGTTAGATGTTAGACGCAAGAAGATTCTTAACTTGATTATATACATTCTCTGCGGTGAAGCCGAGTTTCTCATCGAGCACTTTGTATGGTGCAGAGAAACCGAAGGAGTTGAGTCCCCATACGGTACCATGCTCGCCTACAAGACCCTCGAGGTTGCATGGCAGACCTGCTGTAAGACCAAAGCGAGCTACACCTTGTGGGAGAACCTCTGCTTGGTACTCTTTGCTTTGTTGGCGGAAGATAGCCTCGGATGGTACGCTCACGATTTGGAGGCGGATACCCTCGGCACGGAGAAGTTCGGCTCCAGCCATGAGGGTAGAAACCTCGCTACCGGATGCGAGCATCACCACTTGTGGATTCTCGTCCTTGCTCACGATATATGCACCTTTCTTCACGCCTGCCTCTGAGGTGTTAGGCACGGATGCCACATCTTGGCGAGAGAGGATAAGGGCGGTAGGAGTATAGATGTTCTCCATAGCAATCTTCCATGCTGCGGTAGTCTCCTCTGCATCAGCAGGGCGAAGTACCATCACGCTTGGACGGCCAGAGTGGTTGTGGAGTTTCTCCATGAGGCGGATTTGTGCCTCTTGCTCTACTGGCTCGTGGGTTGGGCCGTCCTCACCTACGCGGAAAGCATCGTGGCTCCATACGAACATCATTTGAATCTCCATCAACGCTGCCATACGGATAGCAGGTTTCATATAGTCAGAGAAGACGAAGAAGGTACCGCAGGCAGGAATGATACCGCCGTGGAGTGCCATACCAATGCAGACGCAAGCCATGGTGAGTTCGCTCACACCCGCTTGGAGGAAACGACCGGTGAAGTCATTAGGCGTGAGGACATGTGTATGCTTGAGGAAACCATCGGTCTTGTCGGAGTTGCAGAGGTCAGCAGAGGATACAATCATGTTGCCGACATGCTCAGAGAGGTATGCCAACGCGTTGGCAGAAGCGGTACGAGTAGCTACGTTTTGTTTTTGGGTAATCTCGCTCCAATCAATGCAAGGTGTCTCGCCACGCATGAAGGTCTCGTACTCGTTGGCAGCCAATGGGTTAGCTTGTGCCCACTCGTGGTAAGCCGCATAGCGTTGGTTGGTGATCTCGCGGAGTTCCTCAGCACGTTTGTCGTAGAGAGCTTGTACGTCAGGGAAGATCTGGAATGGGTTCTCAGGGTCGCCGCCGAGGTTCTTAACAGTGGCTTCGAAGCTTGCGCCAGACTTGCTGAGTGGCTGACCATGGGTAGAGGTCTTGCCTTCCCAATTCTCGCCCTCAGCAGTCACACAACCTTTACCCATAGAGGTATGACCAATAATGAGGGAAGGACGGTTCTTCTCGTTTTGTGCATTAATGATAGCTTGGCGGATAGCCTCTGGGTCGTGACCGTTAATGTCTTGTACGTACCAACCCCAAGCCTCGTACTTCATGGCAACGTTCTCGGAGCTTACCTCGTTGCAGTTGGTGGAGAGTTGTACTTCGTTGGAGTCGTAGTACATAATGAGGTTGTCAAGTTTGAAGTGACCTGCCATACGACCTGCGCCTTGGCTAATCTCCTCTTGGATACCACCATCCGAAATGAAGGCATAAATGGTAGGATTGTGTATCTCGCCATAGCGAGCGTTGAACCACTTAGCAGCAAGGGCTGCACCCACTGCGAAGGTATGACCTTGACCAAGAGGACCAGAGGTGTTCTCAATGCCGCGTGCCACGTTACGCTCTGGGTGACCAGGGGTAGCACTGCCCCATTGGCGGAGTTGTTGGAGTTCCTCCATGGTGTAGTGACCTGTCATGCAGAGTTGTGCATAGAGCATAGGTGACATGTGACCAGGATCGAGGAAGAAGCGGTCGCGCGCCTCCCAACAAGGGTTCTCTGGATCGTGGATAAGGAACTCCGAGTAAAGCACTTGTACGAAGTCTGCTCCACTCATAGAGCCACCTGGGTGACCACTCTTGGCCTTCTCGACCATTGCTGCGGCAAGGATACGAATGTTATCTGCCGCTTTTGTCATTAGTTGATTTGAATTCATGATTGTATCTTGTTGTATTGTTTAGCGTTGTTAAAACTTATATCCGAGGAAATAGTTGATTCCCCAATTGGTGTCATTGCGGTAGCCGAAGCCAGGCAAGTAAGCTGGTAGGGCATCGCCCTGCTTGTCGGTACGGGTGAAGAGGAACTTGAGCCGCACGTACCAGCCCATCTGAAATCCTTTCCATATCTGCACTTGGCAACCCGCTACAATCTCACCCCAACAGTCGAACTTGTGTTGGTTGTAGTAGTTCATATCGGTCAATATCGAAAAGTCATCAAACATAGGAATATCGGTAATTTGGAAACCTTGATACGCTCCAGCCAGACGCAGACCTACCATGAGGCAGTTTTCCGTTTGACCTTTCTTGAGGGCGCTCAAGTCCATACCCAATCGGGCAAAACCGCCCTGTCCGCTATAATTGCCGCCATCGGCGGAGGTCGCTGCAATAGCATAACCTAACTCCAATGTCGGATAGAAGCGATTGGCTAATCGGACATTGAGAGCTGCTTCGTAGTCCTGTACCTTGCCCTTGGAACGTGCTAACTCCAAGATAGGATTGGCAATATCCAGTTTGAGACTCATGCCCTGGTATATGGTGGAGTCACCATACTCACGCGCGCTCGCGCATAATGCGAAGCAGCAGAGGGATAATATGAGCAGGAGTTTATTCATGCAGGTGGATACAGAGGTTTTCTTGGACGGCGTCCTCTACGTTGGCATTGATAATCTGCACACTATCCACACGAGGATCGGTGGACCAAGCCGCAGTAATGGTATGATAAATGGCGCAACCACAAGCCAGGCTGACAAAGTACTGGCGGGGGGTGTGCTCCACGAAGAGCGTATCTGTCTGCTCGTGAAATGTCATTAAGTAGGAAGAAATGCACGTGAAAGGTTGCAGGGGCAAAGGCAGTTTGCTAATGCTCTTGCGGTTGTCGTATAATGGATAGGATGGGTCTAACAATTCGACCGTCAGACTATCCCAACTGGTGTATCGGACAGCATGCCCCTTCTGATTGAGGGAGTCCGCTTGCAGAGTCACTACCATAGCGACCGACATGTCCTTGCGACAGGTGGTCTCGGCTGTACAGGAAGCCAGCATGAGCGCGCAACTCATGGCGAAAATAATATGGAGTGGGAGGAAGCGGTTCACTATTGTTTCGTATAGTTGTTCAAAGTAGGGAGCGGGCTTCGGTACGTAGCAGCTGCATGGCTTGGTCGTTGGCTGTCTGTCCGTTGGAGGAGTATGCCGTGATGAGCACCTTGGCATAATCGAGCGCGTTGCTCTCGGGTGGCATCTGCTGCGCCATGGTGTTGATGAAAGCCACCATCTGGTCACGCGAAGCTATGATAGCGTCCCAAACCTGATTGCTGACGTAGATCTGCTGGCTGAGATTGTGGTCGTACTCCATGCGAATGGTGCGCATGAGGTGCTGCTGCACTTGCAGAATAGTCATCTCGCCTAAGTTGAGCTCCAAGAGCATGTGCTCGGGCGTGGTGCGCTCAAGCAATAAAGAAAGGCGCTCGTACGCGCGCATACGCAGGGGAGAAATCTCTTTTTGCGAGAGGCGTTTGAGTTCCCAAAGGCGTTTCTCTGCCTCACTCTTATAGAACTTGTGCATGACAATCCATGTGGCAAGGAGCACACATAAAGCAGGCACGCAGTATTTCAAAATCTCTGTCATAATGGCCCAAATAAAATTTGGGTGCAAAGTTACAAAAAAAAATCGACATACACAAGTGTATGTCTCATTTTTCTCTAACTATAGGGGTCAAACCCGTTAAGAACCCGTCAAGAACCCGTAACCGATAGGGAATTTACTCCTCGGAGAAGTGGACGAGTACGTGGCGGTAGGAGTTGAAGATTTTGGACTTGCTGACAAAGCCGAGGTATTGTTTCTGCTCATTCACTACGGGCAAGTTCCATGCACCTGTGTCCTCGAAGATCTCCATGACCTTACCCATAGGCATGGTGTCGGTGAGAATGGCTTGGGGCGAGTTCATGAGCTGCTTGACGGTGAAGCGGTTATACAAGCGAGGTTGGAACATAATGTTACGTACCTCGTCTAAGAGCAAGATACCCAGCAGTTTACCTTCCTCGTTGACCACAGGGAAGATGTTGCGGTTGCTCTGTGCGATGACCTTAACAAGTTCGCCCAAAGTCATGTCGGGGTTGAGCGTTCGGAGGTCGGTCTCGAGGACATTCTCCATCTTCATGAGGGTGAGGACAGAGCGGTCCTTATTGTGGGTAAGCAGTTCGCCCTTCTGCGCCAAACGCATGGCGTACAGACTATGAGGCTCGAAGATCTTTATCGTGAGGTAGGAAACAACCGCTACAGCCATGAGGGGCATGAAGAGGTGATAGCCGCCTGTGAGTTCGGCAATGAGGAAGATACCCGTCAGAGGGGCATGCATGACGCCTGCCATGAGTCCAGACATACCAGCCAACGCAAAATTGGCTTCGGGTACGCCGATGCCGAGCATGTTCATGAGTCGGGCGCAGATAAATCCAACGATGGCTCCCATGAAGAGCGAAGGCGCGAAAATTCCTCCCACACCGCCACCGCCGTTGGTGGCCACGGACGCGAAAATCTTGAGCAAAACAATGGCGGAGAAATAGCTCACCAGTATCCAAGAACCTGTGCCAAAACGCTCAAAAGGACTATTGGCAATGGCAGAAACGGAGTCGCCGTTGATGAGTTGCTTGATGACATCATAACCCTCGCCGTAGAGTGGAGGGAAGAGGAAAAGCAACAAGCCCAATGCCGAGCCGCCTACAAGGAACTTGACCCAAATGTTCTGGACATGGCGTTTGAAGAGTTGCTCCAAACGGTTCATGCCGCGCGTGAAGTAGAGCGACACGAGTCCGCATAGGATACCCAAAATGATATACCAAGGCAGACGCTCCACGAAGAATGGTTCGTTATTCACCAGTGGGAACATGGCCTCTTGTCCGTTAGCAATGAAGGAGATAGCGGTAGCCGTGACAGATGAAATGAGCAATGGCGCTACGGAGGTCATGGTAAGATCCATCATCAGCACCTCTAGGGTGAAGACCAGACCAGCAATAGGGGCTTGGAAGATACCGCCCACGGCGCCAGCAGCACCACAACCAATCATGAGCATCATGGTCTTTTGGTCAAGGCGGAAGAGTTTGGCAAGATTGCTACCGATAGCCGAACCCGTGAGTACGATAGGTGCCTCCGCACCGACCGAACCACCAAAACCGATGGTCAGTGCCGAACCCACCAGGGAGGACCACATGTTGTGAATCTTAATGATGGATTTGCGCTGCGAAATGGCGTAGAGAATCTTGGTGATACCGTGCGAGATGTCATCCTTGACAATGTATTTGACAAAGAGTCCAGCGAGGGTGATACCAATCATTGGGGTGATAAGATACCACCAGTGGTCTTGCGCAATGAGTTGGTTCTCAACGAAATGCTGAATGCCGTGAATCATGAACTTGAGCAGCTGTGCTGCACAAGACGCCAAGGCGCCCACAAAGAAACTCAGAATCAAGACGAGGTTCTTCTGTGGGATATGCTGCTCGCGCCAAGCAATGAAGCGGTCGTATGTAAGACGATTGTTCAAAGTGGTTAATATTGTTCAAAGTGGTTCAATGTTGAACGCGAAGCGCTGAACTATTTTGAACCATTCTGAACGTGAAATTATTCATCCTGTGTGTCCCAACCTATGCCGCGGTATTTGTCGAGATCCCACTCCTCTTCCACCTCGTTGAGGTAGATGGTGTGTGGTTCATCATCATCTTCTTCGGGTTCATCATCGCGCTCAATGACTTTGACATCAATAGGCGCGTGGGAGATGTCAATAACTTGATTTTGCTCTTTGTTGAGTTCTTCCCAAAGCAGGTCTTTGAGCTCGGTGATACCCATGCCACTGGCGGAGGAGAAGGTGATAACGGGTATCTCCAGTTCCTTAGACAAGTCTTTCGTCAGTTTGTCCAGATCAATCTCTGGGTCAGCGATGTCGCATTTGGAGATAGCCAATATGCGTGCTTTGGTCAGCAGTTGGGGGTTGTATTTCTCCAACTCGGCGAGCAGGATTTCGTATTCCTTCTTAATGTCCTCCGTGATGACAGGCACCATGAAGAGCAGTACTGCGTTGCGCTCGATGTGACGCAAGAAACGCAGACCCAGTCCGCGTCCTTCGGCAGCGCCCTCGATGATACCTGGGATGTCCGCCATGCAGAAAGACTGGTTATCGCGGTAGGAAACGATACCGAGTTGCGGTGTCAGCGTTGTAAATGGATAGTCTGCAATCTCTGGTTTGGCTGCGCTGACCACGGAGAGTAGGGTGGACTTACCCGCATTAGGGAAACCTACCAGACCGACATCAGCAAGCACCTTGAGTTGGAGAATGACGTTGGCTTCCATGCATGGTTCGCCGGGTTGCGAGTAGCGAGGGGCTTGGTTGGTCGCGGTGCGGAAGTGCCAGTTGCCCAATCCACCTTTACCGCCACGGAAGAGGATAATCTCCTCTTGGTGCTCCTTGATCTCGCACATCCATTCGCCTGTGTCGCCGTTGTAAACGACTGTGCCACAGGGTACTTCGATAATCTTGTCCTCGCCATCCTTGCCGTATGAACGCGATGCACCACCTTTGCCACCATCGGTGGCGAAGATATGCTTTTGATACTTGAGGTGGAGCAGTGTCCAGAGGTTGCGATTACCGCGAAGAATGATATGTCCTCCTCGTCCGCCGTCGCCACCATCAGGACCACCCTTAGGCACGTATTTCGCGCGATGGAAGTGCATACTACCTGGACCGCCCTTACCCGAGCGGCAGTAGATCTTTACATAATCGATAAACGAGGAAGATGCCATGTTTTATTTTTGTATGATGTTGAGGATATGGTCAATTTGGCTGAAGGTGTCCTCCATTGAGTAGTTGCCGTTGATAGCAAAGTAGTTATGGCGATGGAGGTAGTATGTGCAGACTGGTTTGGTCTCTGTTTGGTATACTTGAAGACGCTTCTTAATAGTCTCGTAGTTGTCATCAGCACGACCGCTGGTCTTACCACGGTTGAGGAGGCGTTTGATTACCTCGTCTTCCTCGACAAAGAGGTCAAGCAGCACAGCTTTCATTTGGCGACGCTCGAGCAAGAGCTCCAATGCCTCAGCTTGTGCTACGGTGCGTGGGAAACCATCGAAGATAACGCCCTTGCAGTCAGCAGGCAGGTTGTCGAGATAGCGTGCGATGAGGTGAATCATCTTGTGGTCAGGTACGAGGTTGCCACCAGCAATCAGTTCGCCAATCTCCTTGCCGAGTTCGCTGCCCGATTTGATTTCAGCGCGAAGGGCATCGCCTGTAGAGAGGTGTTGCAAACCATATTTTTGTACGATAAGGTCCGATTGTGTGCCCTTGCCACTGCCTGGGGCACCGCAGAGGATGATGTTTAGCATCGTTGAAATAGTTTTAAAAGTTTTAAGAGTTTCAATGTGTTTTTGACAC
>JBGVEG010000030.1:0-3622 GCA_045119955.1 Paludibacteraceae bacterium | reverse complement strand
CCCAAATAATTCCCCAAGGAATGACCGCCCAAACACCAAGCCACGCAAACAGCGGAACCGCAGAAACAGCAGTCGCAATTAACATCAAGGTGTAGATCTTTCCATAACGATTCATTTTTGCAATTTCTTCTTTTTTGATTTTCTCTTTCATAATTTCAATATCTCCTTTCACTAATTGGTCAAGTGAGATACCAAACAATGAGCTGAGTAGTAGCAGGCTATGAATATCAGGGTAGTTTTTTCCGTTCTCCCAATTTGAAATGCTCTGCCGTGTTACATATATCTTTTCGGCAAGCTCTTCTTGGGAAAGATTCATTTCCGTCCGATATTTCTTGATTTGCTCATTAAGTTCCATAAATTAACCTCCATTCTGCCGTGATTTGCTCACCGACCTGCCATAAGTATAGTCGGTTTTCATTTCTCTGTCTATCAAATGCCTTTTCCATTTGCTTAAATCACGATGCAAAAGGGATTTTACATAGCTACAAATTGGAATTTATCGACCAGCTATGCCTTTTCCAACCACATAAATACCAACCAGCATTTCAGCGATTGATATTCCCAATAGAAGTCCTGAGAAAAAGTCTTTTACATTGGAACCGCCAAGCGTATAAGAAAGTGCCTGCAATGCAATTCCCATTACAATAAGTAACACTCCGTAAAGCAAGTTTTTTTGCTTTTCCAAATCCTGTGTCCTTTTCAGCAAATCCATGATTTGCTCGTCATCATATGCGCGAACACTTCTTTCCTCGGCAGCTTCTCCATCCATTAGCTCTGCAACTGTAATTTCTAATTCTTCACATAAGATTTTTACGACAGAGTAATCGGGCATGCATTTGCCTGTTTCCCATTTCGAAACTGTTTTATTAGATACTCCAAGCTTTTCTGCCAACTGTTCCTGTGTAAGGCTTTTCTCTTTTCTTTTTTGTGCTATAAACTTTCCCGTTGCTTGTTGATTCATTTTCTCTACCTCCGTTTGTTGTTTGTAGAAAAAGCATACCTCTTTTCTCTGAAAAACAACATCCCCTATTTGGAGAATCTAAGTGGAATTACTAATTATTCCTGCAAATTGGAATTTAACGCTTTCTTTGCTTATATATAACAACAGCAAACCAACTGGCTATAATGAACATCATTATTCCTCGAACAATCTCCGCAATCAACAATTCTTTGCCGTTCATCACTACGATTTTAGTTTCAAAATCAAAGAGAAAATGCACCAGAAATACAGGAATGATATTGGAGGATATTATAGTCATCTCCATTGCAAGCCAACCAAAAATAAAAGCATTCAGTACGGTTAAAGCAATCTCAAATGCATTACCACCTGCCAATACGGTAGCAATGTGCCCAATGCCAAAAATGAGCGTAGACCATAACACGATTCCTGCAGTCGAAAATTCTTCTTTTAGATATCGGGGTATTATCCCTCTGAAGTATACTTCCTCCGATATTCCTACAAACAGGTACAGAAACAAACTGCCCAGCACGTATCCAATTGATTTTACATAGAATCCTTTAATGGCTACTGGAACAAAAATAACAAGAAGAGGGATAAAATACAATACTTTTTTGCAACCTTTAAAATCAAACGATGCAAATCCAACCTCTCTCCATTGCCACTTACCACAAAAAACAAAAATAGTAGGGGGAATTAAAGCTAATGCCATAAAAGTTCCTTGTAAAAATAGTGTTGTAACAGTATCTAAAGCTAAAATTACCGATATTGTTCCTGATGCAATTGGAAATAACAAAACCACAAAACACCATAATAATGATTTACATATCGCCAACACTTTATATTTCATAATTAATTTCCTTTTCTATTGAGTCCTACAAATTGGAATTTGTTTATTTCTTAATGATAGTGTTTCATCATTTTATTATAGAGCTTATAGATTCCGCATCTCCAACACAGCACCATACCGAGCACTGCGCCTACAGCTGCCTGCAAGATCTGATACGGCATTTTGAGGATTGCGTATTCGGGTGTACTGTAAATAAAAGCTCTGCCGAGTGAGTAACCAACTACCATAATAACCGCGCCTACCGTCACTCCTATGCCTGATGAAATAATGGGATGCTTCTTCATAACATAGTGAGAAAAGACAGATATTACAACCGCCTGTAATCCGTGTGTTACAAGAGAGACGAACATCGGAAGCGGATAGAAGAACAGATCGCCAAGAAAAGCCCCTACACCGCCAACCATAAACGCTGCAAACGGGTCAAGCATAATTGCCGCAAGGCATATTACTATATCGTTCATGTAGAGATGACCACCGGGAACGGGGACACCGAATGAACTCATTGCCACATTGACTGCCATAAGCATAGCCGTTGTACATAGCCATACTGTTGTTCTTTTTGTTTTATTTTTTGATTGCATATACATATTCTCCTTGCAAATTCGCTGGAAATATTATATAATAATTCTGTCTATATTACAATAGCCAGAATAGGAGAATTTTATATATACAGATGAAGTACATAATAGATAAAAACTGCCGTCCTGTTTATCTGCAAATATACAGACAGATACGAAAAGATATCATAGATGGGGTCTATCTCCCGGGTTCAAAGCTTCCATCAATGAGATTGCTTTGCGACGAGCTTTCGGTCAGCACGATTACGGTAGATCACGCCTATGCCTTGCTCTGCGAAGAGGGATATATAGAGTCAAGAGAGCGAAGCGGATTTTTCGTGATCTTCAAAAAATCCGATGGGTTTGCCGCGCCCGCCGAAACGCACACAGTACACAGTATCATACCGCAAGATTACCATACATATCCGGACTTCCCCTTTTCCGTCCTTGCCAAAACGATGCGAAAGGTACTTTCAGATTATGCTGATGTACTCCGAGAGAGATCCCCGGGCGCAGGCTGTCCCGAGCTTCGTGAAGCAATCAGGTGCTATCTTATTCGCAACAGAGGAATGAACGTGGAAAGCAACCAGATAATTATAGGTTCGGGTGCGGAATATCTGTACGGACTCATTATCGCTATGCTCGGAAGACAGCACATATACGGCATTGAATCTCCGTCCTATAAAAAGATCGAACAGGTTTACCGAGCTGCCGACGTGAAGTACGAGCTTCTTCCATTATCACATGACGGTATTGACAGCACTGCTCTTGCAAGAACAAGGGCGAGTGTCATTCACACCACACCTTATAGAAGCTTTCCGACAGGCATCACCGCATCTGCTAATAAGCGCCACGAATATATTAGTTGGTCAAGCAAAAAAAGGCGCATAATTATCGAGGACGATTTTGAGTCAGAGTTTTCGGTTTCCCCAAAGCCAAAGGAAACTCTGTATTCGCTTTCCGATTATGATAACGTGATCTATATGAACACCTTTTCGAAGACAATTTCGCCCGCACTGCGTGTAGGATATATGGTCTTGCCCAAGCGCCTTGTGAATGATTTTGAGAGCAAGCTCGGTTTCTATTCCTGCACCGTTCCCACCTTTGAGCAATTCGTACTTGCACAGCTGATCAACAGCGGAGACTTTGAGCGACATATTAACCGTGTTAGACGAAGTTTGAGGAAAAGGCTTTATACATAAACCCCGTTCACAAGTCTTCGATGTAAATGGGTTTTCTTTATTGACTCCGACTCGA
>JBGVEG010000029.1:0-6539 GCA_045119955.1 Paludibacteraceae bacterium | reverse complement strand
AATGAAAAAAGGATTTAATTTTACTATCGGTGGTCAAAAATACGAGACAACCGTTAAAGAAATAGAACCAAACGTAGCAGAAGTAGTAGTGAATGGTACTTCTTTCATCGTTGAGTTCCAAAAGAATGAGTCTAAGAAAGTCAAAGCTGCTCGTGTAGCTGCTCCTACCGCTGCTCCAAGTGCTACTACTGTAGCTAAGCCAGCTGGTGCTGCTACTGTGAAGAGTCCACTGCCAGGTAGCATCGTGAAAGTGATGGTTAAACCAGGCGACAGCGTGAAGAAGGGTGACACCCTCCTCACTATGGAGTCTATGAAGATGGAGAACATCGTAGCGAGCGAGTACACTGGTACAGTGAAGAACGTTCTCGTTCAAGCTGGTCAAAACGTTATGCAAGACGACAAACTCGTTGAGATTGAGACCGTAGCTGTTGCTGCTGCTCCTGCTGCTCCAAAACCAGTGGCTGCTCCTCAACCAAAACCTGCTGCCGCTCCTGCTCCAGCACCAGCTCCTGCTCCAGCAGCTGCGCCTGTAGGTGGCAACAAGATCAATAGCCCACTCCCTGGTTCTGTTATCTCTGTAGCAGTTAAAGAGGGTCAAGCAGTGAAGAAAGGTGATACTCTCCTCGTGCTTGAGTCAATGAAGATGGAGAACCCTATCTTGGCTGACTGCGACGGTACTGTTAGCAAGATTGCAGTAGCTCCAGGTCAAAGCGTAATGCAAGACGACTTGCTCGTAGTTATCGCATAATTTTACCTTTAAAACTTTTAAAACCCTTAAAACTTTTTAAACTCAAGAATTATGTGGAATGACTTTATAAGTTTCTTCCAAGGCATGGGATTTTTGAATATGGAGTGGCAACAAGGTGTCATGCTCCTTATCTCCTTCTTCCTCTTGTACTTGGCTATCAAGAAACAATACGAGCCATTGTTGCTCCTTCCTATCGCTTTTGGTATGTTGCTTACCAACTTGCCAAACGCTAATATGTACCACCCAGAGTTGTGGGCTAACTTCCTCGATGCAACCCATGAGGGCTATCATAGCTACGGTTACATCATGAAGAATGCAGGTCTTCTTGACGTCCTCTATATCGGTGTAAAAGCAGGTGTTTACCCTTGCTTGATCTTCATCGGTGTAGGTGCGATGACTGACTTTGGTCCGCTGATTGCTAACCCTAAGTCTTTGCTTTTGGGTGCTGCTGCTCAGTTGGGTATCTTCATCACTTTCCTCTGCGCAAGTGCATTCTTCACCCCAGCAGAAGCTGGTTCTATTGGTATTATCGGTGGTGCTGACGGTCCTACTTCTATCTTCTTGACATCGAAGTTGGCTCCTCACTTGCTCGGTCCTATCGCTATTGCGGCATATTCGTATATGGCATTGGTACCAGTGATCCAACCACCTATCATGCGTGCGTTGACTACTCCTGCTGAACGCAAGATCAAGATGAAGCAACTCCGTTCTGTGAGCAAAGTAGAGAAGATTGTCTTCCCTATCATCATCACCGCTATCGTTGCGCTCGTATTGCCTGATGCGGCTCCATTGATTGGCTGCTTGATGCTCGGTAACCTCATGAAGGAGTCTGGTGTTGTGGATCGTTTGAGCAAGGTGGCTCAAAACGAGCTCATGAACATTGTGGTAATCTTCCTCGGTCTCTCAGTTGGTGCTACTGCTACAGGTGCAACCTTCCTCAATGTGAAGACTATCTTGATTCTCTGCATGGGTATCGTTGCCTTCGGTATGGGTAGTGCAGGTGGTGTACTCCTCGCTAAGTTCATGAACCTCTTCTCTAAAGAGAAGATCAACCCACTCATCGGTTCTGCAGGTGTATCTGCTGTGCCAATGGCTGCTCGTGTGAGCCAGTCTGAGGGACAAAAGGCAGATCCAAGCAACTTCCTCCTCATGCACGCTATGGGTCCAAACGTAGCGGGTGTGATCGGTTCTGCTGTGGCTGCGGGTATCCTCCTCACCATGCTCGGATAAGTATTAATACTTAAAATATGAAAAAAAGAGCCGTTTTTCGGCTCTTTTTTTGTGTATGTCAAATATTTTTTGTACCTTTGCAGCGACATTTATGGTCTATAACTAACTTTGGGTGCAATAAGGCATCCGCTAAAACACATTAATAAAGATGAATATTGTAAAAAAGGAGATTATCCTTCCTGATGGGCGTGTGATCACGCTCGAGACTGGCAAGCTGGCTAAGCAAGCAGACGGCGCTGTAATGGCGACCCTCGGCAATACCATGGTTCTTGCTACAGTTTGCTCCGCAAAGACTGCGGTTCCTGGTACGGACTTCATGCCGCTTACCGTTGAGTACAAAGAGAAATTTTCTGCAGCTGGTCGTTTCCCAGGCGGTTTTACTCGCCGCGAGGGTAAAGCATCTGACTACGAGATCCTTATTGCTCGTTTGATTGACCGTGCGTTGCGTCCTCTCTTCCCAAGCGATTATCACGCTGACACTTTCGTAAACGTAACTCTCTATTCTGCTGACGGCATTGATATGCCAGAGTCTATCGCAGGTTTGGCAGCTTCTGCTGCTCTGGCTTGCTCTGATATCCCATTCGAGGGCCCTATTTCTGAGGTACGCGTAGCACGCGTGAATGGCGAGTTCGTCATCAACCCAACCTTCGAGCAATGCGAGAAAGCAGACATCGAACTCGTTGTTGCTGCTACTCTCGACAACATTATGATGGTGGAGGGTGAGATGAAAGAGGTGAGCGAGGCTGATATGCTCGAGGCTATCAAGGTGGCTCACGAGGCCATTAAACCACAATGCCAAGCTCAAATCGAGATGATGGAGGCATTTGGTAAGACTGTTAAACGTGAGTACTGCCACGAGATTAACGACGATGAACTCAAACAAGCCGTTCATGATTTCTCTTACGCTCGTGCTTATGCACAAGCTACTGCTGCTGACACCAACAAGCATCACCGCGAGGAGATGTTCACCCAAATCCGCGAGGACTTCAAGGTAGAGAAAGCTGAGTATATGGCTGCTCGTGCTGAGGCGCTCGGCGTAGAGTTGGATGACATCGATGCACTCGTAAACAAATACTACCACGATGTAGAGAAAGAGGCTATGCGTCGCTCTATCCTTGATGAGGGCAAGCGTCTTGATGGCCGTAAGACTACCGATATCCGTCCTATCTGGTGCGAGGTTTCTCCTCTGCCAGGACCTCACGGATCATCCATTTTCACCCGTGGTGAGACCCAATCACTCTCTACTGTTACGCTCGGTAACAGCCGCGATGAGAAGATGATTGACGAGGCACTTATCCAAGGTTCTGAGAAGTTCCTCCTCCACTACAACTTCCCTCCTTTCTCTACTGGCGAGGCTCGCCCACAACGTGGTGTAGGTCGTCGTGAGATTGGTCACGGTAACCTCGCTTGCCGTGCGCTCAAGACTGTTGTTCCTGCTGATTATCCATATACTATCCGTGTAGTGAGCGATATCCTCGAGTCTAACGGTTCTTCTTCTATGGCTACCGTTTGCGCAGGTACGTTGGCTCTTATGGATGCTGGTGTGCCCATTAAACCAGTATCTGGTATTGCAATGGGTCTTATCTCTGAGTGCAAGGGTACTAAGTACGCTATCCTCAGCGATATCCTTGGCGACGAGGATCACCTCGGCGATATGGACTTCAAGACAACTGGTACACGCGACGGTTTGACCGCTTGCCAAATGGACATTAAGGTGGACGGTTTGAGCTACGAGATTCTTGAGAACGCGCTCGCACAAGCACACGAGGCACGTATGTACATCCTTGACAAGATCGTTGAGACCATGCCAGAGGCTCGTCCTGACCTCAAACCTCATGCTCCACGCATCGTAAGTTTCATCATTCCTAAGGATATGATTGGTGCAGTAATCGGTCCTGGTGGTAAGATTATCCAAGGTATCCAAGCTGAGACGGGTGCTGTCGTTTCTATTGACGAGGTAGAAGAGGGCGGCAAGGTAGAGGTTGCATCTAACAACCAAGAGTCTATGGACGCTGCTATCGCTAAGATCAAAGCTATCGTGGCTATCCCAGAGGTAGGCGAGGTATATCAATCTACTGTTAAGTCTATTATGCCTTATGGCTGCTTCGTAGAGTTCATGCCTGGTAAGGAGGGCTTGCTCCACATCTCTGAGATTGATTGGAAGCGCTATGAGACTATGGAAGAGACTGGCATCCAAGAGGGTGACAAGATTACTATCAAGCTCATGGAGGTTGACCAAAAGACTGGTAAGTTCAAACTCAGTGCAAAGGCATTGAAAGAGAAGCCAGAGGGTTATGTAGAGCCAGAGCGTCCAGCTCGTGGTGATCGCGGTCCTCGTCCAGAGCGTCGTGGTCCACGTCCAGAGCGCGGTGATCGTCCTGCTCGCAACCCAGAAGCAGACGGCGCACGCTTGAACCGCCACTAAAACCAGACGACGGCTATAAGATCTATAATATCTATAGTATCTATAGCCGACACACTGAATCCGATAATAAGAAAGACTAAGCGCTCTGCTTAGTCTTTCTTGTCAATTACGGGTTCAATTACGGGTTCATGACGGGTTCTTAACGGGTTTATAACGAGCTTGTCAGCAGTCTTAACTATGAGATTACTATGTGATTGCTATGATATTACTATGTTATTCCAATCACTTCATTATAGGATTTATAGGATTCTACTTCATCAACTCCTCAATAATCCCTGGCAACTCTCTATTCTGAAATATCCCTCTAAAATTCTCTGCACCTGCGCCGTATGCAAATACTGGAACAACTGTTCCGGTATGTCCTTTGGTACTAAAATTCAGGTGCAAACCCTCTGGTTGATTCACTTCATAGCTCTTATATGCCACGCCCGTACCGCCAGTCTCGTGATCGGCAGTTACTACCAGCAGTGTGTTTGGGTGTTCATTGACATAAGCAATCAGTGCTTGTAGTGTCTTATCAAACTCCTGCATTTCCTCTATCATTCCCTCCGAATCATTGTTGTGACCGTAACCATCAATAATCGCACTCTCCACCATGAGGAAGAAACCCTTTGGTGCGTTCTTCTCCAATACGCTTAGTGCTTTCGTGCATGCTTTATGCAGATATTCGGTTGGTTCGGAAAAACGCGTCGTATCTACATTTCCCTCTGTTGCAGCCAATCGTGCTGCCAAACACACTTCTTGTCCTTCCGCTGCACTGGCTGTTGTGTTGCGTTGTTTGTTTCGACGATGCACATCGCTCATTTCCAATATACCGACAAATTTGTCGGATTGGGTATTTAATACATGTCGCCAATCTAAATACACATCATATCCCTTCTCGATCAATACCTCTGTCATGTCCACAGAATCAGGACGGTTAATGAACGCGCTTAATCCAGCACCGATTGCTACATCCACACCGCTTTCTGTGAACTGTTCTGCAATCTTATAACTCTCTTTTCTGGATGTCACACCTGCATAAAAAGCACCTGGAGTGGCTTCGGTCAATGTAGTATTTACCACAATACCAGTCTTCTTGCCCATTTTTTGTGCTTTCATCAATAGACTCTCCAATTGTACGCTATCTGGACCTACGCCTAAGAATCCATTGCAGGTGCGAATGCCTGTAGCCAATGCTGTTCCGCCAGCAGGCGAGTCGGTAACATAGTTATTCGCCGAGCAGGTCTCGCTCAGTCCGATCACAGGGGCTTTTTCAAAACCGGTTTCTTCTTCCATAGAGAGGAGTAGGGAACTGACTGCACCAAATCCCATGCCATCACCTATTAGGTAAATTACGTTACTTGGTTTTTGCTCTAATGTGCAACTGGATAACACGGCCATTGCTATCAGCATGGCAAAAGAAATACGATACTTTTTCATGATATTTGATAATTTTCTGCAAAGGTACTAGTTTTTCTTGATATTACCAAAATCTATATGCACGTTTCTGACCAAGACGGTAATTGTTTTGCGCGTGCGTATTATATTTAATGTACACGTGTACGCGCACACGCGCGTATGAGTAGAGTGCTCTGGTTTATTTTGCCACATTGATATGTCAAAATCTTTGAACTGTCAAAAAACTTTACCAAATATTTGGTCAATTCATCAAAAAGCAGTACCTTTGTAGCCGATTTCGCAATGAACGCAAGTGAGCGCATAAAGACCGCGAAACTGCTTAAAAATCGTAATGCTGAAAATCAGCCGTTTACGAAGAAAGTGTAAAAAATATTGAAAAAAGTTGCTTAAAAATTTGGTCAGTCCGAAAAAAAGCAGTACCTTTGCAGCCGATTTCGCAACTAACGCGAGTGAGCGTGGAGAATCAGTAGAAATCAATTAGTGATCTTTGAAAGTTTGATTAATCAATGATGTAGTACAAGAGAGCAGAAATAATCGTTCGAGTGAGCGAGATAAGAAATGCTCAATTGGGAAACTGAAAACGTGTAATACGATTTTTTATATTATACGGTTCCCGTTAATTAAGTACACAATAGATATCGGTTATTCTGAGCTAAAAATTAATTTTCTTTTTACAACGAAGAGTTTGATCCTGGCTCAGGATGAACGCTAGCGACAGGCCTAACACATGCAAGT
>JBGVEG010000028.1:0-11075 GCA_045119955.1 Paludibacteraceae bacterium | reverse complement strand
ACTCTCTACACTCTATCTCCCTCAGCAGATAGAGGTAATCCCTGAGAGTATGGTGGAAGGTGCTCGCAACCTCTCAGAGATTGCTATCCCTGCTACAGTAATGGAGATTGGCAACTATGCTTTCGCGGGTTGTGTCAATGTGTGGCGCATGACTGTAGAGGCTGTCATTCCACCTAAGGTATATGAGAATACCTTTGATGGTATCAGCCGCTCTATCTCGGTGCAGGTACCTGCAGGTAGCGAGGAGTTGTACCGCGAGGCAGCATATTGGAGCGAGTTCTTCATTGAACACACCAATACGCCATCGCCTATATCCAATTGCCAAAAACTCCTCCGCAAAGACCAAATCCTCATCCTCCGCAATGGCAAGGTTTATACCACCATGGGACAATTGATAACAAACGAATAATAACATAATTAATGCAATACAACAATGAAACATGTTAAACGATTATTAAGCTTCTGTTTGCTCATCCTTTGTGGCATGCCGCTCTGGTCGCAACAATTGATGATTACAAAAGAGTTTGAAGAAGTACAGTTCTCCAATGTGCTGGCATTGTACAAAAATGAGTTCGGAAAGCACGAGAAACCAGCTTTGGACGACACCTTCCCTTATGCGCTCTTCCAGGTGCAATTAGAAGGCAATGCCTCCGAAGTGAAAAAAGCCAAAGAACTGCTCCGCTTCTACTTGGGGCGTATGACTGCAGTACAAGATGTGTATTTGGATAACCCCAATGAGATGCTCTTCTTGATTCCATCGCGCGCACGATACATCTACATGACTTGTGGCGACGGTTGCGAGCAACAGACTGTTATGGAGAATGCACGCCTTAAGTCCAATAAGATATATCGCGGTCGTGTACACTATATACCAGAAGAGAACATGCAACAGGTGGAGGCTAAGGTCATCCGCAAACAAGTCTTCACATTTGAGGTGTCTCCTGCCCATGCGCAAGTGGAGATTGTGCACAATGGCGAGAAGATACCTTTCTCGCTAACCGAAGGCAAGGGCTCCATGGAACTCAATGAGGGCAAATATTTCTACTCAGTATATGCTGACAAATACCATATAGAGGAAGGCACCATTGAGGTTTCCAGCAACGAACGCAAGAAAGTCATTCATCTCGTTCCGACCAACGGCTGGCTCAGCGTGCGTATGCCTGCCACCATTGAGGAGCAAGAGCATATGAGTATTAGCAGAATAGATGGGCAACCTTGGCAAAACACCGTTGCCATACCTGTGGATAGTATCCCACTGGATAGCGGTCGCTATGAGGTGCTCGTGCGCAAACCGCGTTACTATGACTATCTGGATACTGTCACGATACAAGATGGTCATTTGACCTCCATTGTTCCAGAACTGAACGTGGACGAGCGAATCGTCATGAAGACTTTCGTTCTGGGCGAAGTGGGCTACTCCTTGACGCCTCAACTTAGCTATGGTCTCATGGTCGGACAAACCTACAATGGCTTGGGCTGGTTTGCCAGTGCGCGTGCCAACTTCCAACCTGCCGTACAGACCAACGGACTAGTTTGCGACCAAAGCGGTAAGATAGGTGATATTATGCCTTTCTACGACCCTGCCAAGAAGACCTCTTCTGCCAAATGGCATATTACCGCAGGTGTAGTAGTTGATATCTTGGAACTTGCTGTTAAACCAGACCATTATTTCGACACCTTCGGTGTTTATGCGGGTGCGGGCTATGGTGTATATCAACACGCATGGCAACTCAATAACGGCAATTGGGTAGAGTATGGTCCTACCTCTGCCAAGGGCATTAGCGCCACAGCAGGTGTGATAGGTAGTGTGCACGGCTTTACACTCAAAGCCGGCGTCAATACCATTGGATTCCGATACATGGAGATAGAAGCAGGTATAGGTTGGATGTTTTAATTAGGAGGACAATATTATGAAGAAGATATTTTCATACATACATATGTTAATCATGGCGCTCTGCCTCTGTCTGGTAGCATGCGAGCGCAACGAAGAAGTGGTAGTTTGTACAGTCAATCTCATGGATGAAGTGGTAGAGACCCAATATCCGACAGCCACCATCAACTGTATCCTGCAAACCGATGCTACCATTGAGGAAGTTTCCGTGCAACTCTCCCAGACACAAGACTTCGCTCAGTTCACCTCGCATACCATGACCTTGCAGGAGGATGGCAGCTATAGCGCACAACTCACTTCACTGACCGAAGATATTCTATACTACATCCGCTATGAAGTTAGCAACCGATATACATCAATGTGTGTCACACAACTCACAACCCTAATCGTTACCGCTAAACCCGAACTCATAACGACCGAAGCTGAAAACATCAGTATGTTCTCCGCTATGGTCGGCGGCAATGTGCTGAAGGATAATGGCTATGATGTGACCGAACGCGGCATATGCTATAGTACTACCGAAAATCCAACCATCAACGAGACTAAGATGGAACGCGGTAAGGGAATAGGTACTTTCACTTGCGAACTGACAGACCTGTTGCCATCAACGGTATATTATGTGCGTGCCTATGCCACCAATGCCAATGGTACTGCTTATGGCCAACAAGTGACCTTTACCACTAAGTCTGCCCCAGAAGTATTCACAGTAGATCCTGCTATAGCCATCACGGCACATTCCGCTATGGTGAGTGGCGGATATACTTCCGATGGTGGTGAGACCATTACCGATTGTGGTATATGCTATAGTTTCTCACCTAATGCAACAATAACCGACATGGTGGTAACACATGCGGTTGCAACTTCCTTCGATTGTACGCTCAAGGACTTGCGTCCTAACACCACTTATTACGCTCGCGCATATGTGACCAATAAGAATGGTACTGCATACGGCAATGAGATTACCTTCACTACCACTACTGTCATACCTGTAGTAGAGACGGTATCTGCTCAAGCAGCATCCACCACCAGCATAGTGGCAAAAGGAGCAGTCGTTTCAGATGGTGGCTACACCGTCTTCGAACGTGGTGTATGCTACAGTACCAACGCTACCCCTACCATCAATGATAGCAAACTTACCAATGAAGTAGGTATTGGCTCATACACGTGCACTATCACTGGGCTACAAGCAGGCACTACCTACTATGTGCGTGCCTATGCTATTAACTCTGAAGGTATAGGATACGGAGAACCAATAGAGGTGAAATTGTAATAATCTCACTCCATACACACAACGAAAAATCGCCTTTTGGGCGATTTTTCTTGCATATATCAAAAAAAAGCAGTACCTTTGTCTGCCATTTTGGCAGATTGTGTAATTTTACATATTGCGAACCTGAAACTTTGAACATTTATGAAGTATGGAACAGAAGGATTTACAAACCATTAAGCAACGATTTGGTATCATAGGCAATAGCCCTCTGCTCAATCGCGGCATAGAGGTGGCTGTGCAAGTCGCACCCACCGACCTCAGTGTGCTCATCACCGGTGAGAGTGGTGTGGGCAAGGAGAATTTCCCAAAGATTATACATGCTTATTCCCTCCGTCGTCATAAGAAAGACGCCTATTTCGCTGTGAACTGCGGTGCTATACCCAAGGGTACACTGGAGAGCGAGCTCTTTGGCCACGAGAAAGGTGCCTTCACAGATGCACGCGCAGAGCGCAAAGGATACTTCGAGATAGCCGATGGCGGTACACTATTCTTAGACGAGGTAGGTGAACTGCCCCTCGAAACACAGGCACAACTCCTGCGCGTACTGGAGTCGGGCGAGTTCATGCGCGTGGGTTCCAGCCAAATACGTAAGACCGATGTGCGCGTAGTAGCTGCCACCAATCTGGACATGAAGCGCGCCATTTCCGAAGGACGATTCCGTGAAGACCTATACTACCGCCTGAACACCGTAGAAATCAAGGTGCCAGCCCTGCGCGACCGCGCAGAGGATATCCCGCTCCTCTTCCGCAAGTTCGTCGTGGACTTCTGCCAGCGCTACAATATGCCTACTATCCAACTCTCTGAGGACGCTACGCAAATGCTCAAAGCGTATTATTGGCAGGGTAACGTTCGCCAACTCAAGCACACGGCAGAGCAGATGTGCGCCGTCGAAACGACACGCAATATCACCTCAGCTATCCTACAGAAGTACCTCCCTGAGAATGAAATGCAAAAGGGCATAGCCCTCCTGGGCGCGCATACGCACACGCACGATACCTATATGAATGAGCGCGAACTGCTCTACAAAGTGCTCTTTGATATGAAGCGCGAGATGACCGAGATGCGTCAGCAACTCAATGGACTACTCACTACTCCTGCCGCGCCATCGCATCGCAATACCGACATGGTCGTTCGACAAACAGACATGGTTGTAGCGCAACACCCCGAGTACGAGTCTGTGGAAGAGGTACCAGAGGATACCTTTGCTACAGTTGTTCCTGAAACGGAGGTTACTACGTTAGCCGAGGAGCCCGTCATTAACACCATGGAGGATATAGAGCGTGAGAGTATCCGTGCGGCATTGGCACGCAACAAGGGTAGCCGCAAGTTAGCAGCAGCCGAACTGCATATATCCGAGCGTACACTCTATCGCAAGATCAAGGAATACGAACTCTAACCCCTGCCTTTACACTCTACACTTTACACTTTACACTCTACACTCTACACTATGCAACTACAACGTCATACCCTATTATCATGCTTCCTCCTGCTGGGCACCATATGCCTAATGAGCGGATGTGTTATCTCCTACAAGTTCAACGGAGCCAGCATAGACTACGCCAAAGTCAAGACTATTTCTGTGGCTGACTTCACCAATAACGCGGCTTTGGTCTATCCCCCATTGGCTACCAATCTCACCGATGGTGTTAAGGATCTCTACCAACGCCAAACGCGCTTGGAACAGATACGTCGTGGCGGTAACCTGGAACTGGAGGGCGAAATCACGGGCTACCAACTTACCCCTATGTCGGTATCGGCAGATAGTTACGCCGCAGAGACCAAACTGACCATTACGGTTAAGGTGCGATTTACCAACAATATAGCCCCCGAAGAAAGCTTCGAAAAGACCTATTCTGCCTACCAGACATTCGATGCATCCCAGATGCTCTCTGATGTCCAAGATGAGCTCTGCACCACCATGATTACCGAGATTGCAGAACAAATATACAACGATACGGTAGCAAAATGGTAAAAAATTTGGTAGTTTCAAAAAAAAGTTGTACCTTTGCACCCCGATATCCGTTTCCCGATATCCTATAACCGAAATATAAACTTTTAAAACAATAAATTATGTACGTACTATTAACTATTTTGATTATCATTGCAGCAGTATTGCTCATTCTTTTGGTGTTGGTTCAAAACAGCAAGGGTGGTGGCTTGGCTGCAGGTTTCTCAAGTGGAAACCAAGTGATGGGTGCTCCTAAGACTGCTGACTTCTTGGAGAAAGCAAGCTGGACTTTGATTGCTGTTATTTTGGTTTTGAGCATTCTCGCAGTAGGTGTTAACAGAGGCCAAAACACAGAGACAGAGGCTGGTAGCGCTATTACTGAGCAAGTACAAGAGGCATTCGAGGCAGAGCAAGCTGCTCAAGCAGTACCTGAGTTCGAGGGCGCTGAGGAGCCAATCGCTGAGTAATCACCACTGACGGCGAAACAATCCGCCGACCAGAGCGATCAGCATGTAGATAGGGTAGATTAACCCTAATACCAAAGCAGTAAAGAGAGAGACGGACGCGTCTCTCTTTTTTATGAGTGTATATTCTATCGGGAATTTTACGAGCAATACCAATGGGCAAAGCAGTTGCAGCACATTCGCCAGCAACACTATCGCCCCACATAGCAGAATATCTCTATCAGTATATTTGGGCGCTTTACCAGCCCAGCGCATGCGCTGTTGCCAGAACGCACGCCATGAGGTATGGGGACGGACTATGGCAGTTAGTTTCTCGCTTTCACTCACACCAATCTTCAGTCCACGGCGTTTGAACGACTCCAAGAGAAACATATCGTCTCCACTCGCTATCTCAGGGTGCAAATCGGGATAGGATTCCAGCCACCTGTCGCGCTTGGCTATGAGGTTCGCTCCGCTGCACATGACCGCATGTCCGCGCTTGGCTGTATCAATGGTGAGTTGCTGTATAGCCGCGTATTCTGCTATTTGCAATCGCTCCAATAATGAAGGGTGTTTACTCTCTGATACCATCTTCAGTGGCAATATAACCAAGTCATTATCTAACAGCGGAAGCGGTCTAACAGTCGCAGACGGTCTAATATCTAACAACGGAGTGGTCTCAAAAGTGACATCATCGTCTTGCATCCACACATATTCCGTCTCGGCAGCAGAGATCAGACGATAAAGAGCATGTTTCTTGCCCTTCCCCTCGTCATTAATCCCTCGACAAGGAACAACCACTGTAATATGCTCTTGAATTTCTTTCATTAAATTCCTGCCTTTACACCTTACACTCTACACCTTATACCTCACTTCACCACAACGAGTGTCGCTCCTTCTTCGTAACGTGCGAAATCAGCATCATGTACATCTACCTTCCCTCCAAAGTCACGTTTGAGTATTTGTCGTATCTCATTGCGTAATATGCCATTGCCTTTCCCGTGTATGACGACTACGCGACGTCCGCGGTGGCGTATATGTTGCTGCATACTCATACGGAAGTAGCGCAACTGATATTGATGCTTCTCTACATCAGTCATTCCGCTACCGTTGGTAGGCAAGGCTTCCAGGTGTAAGTCTATCACATGCTCATCGCGTTGACGTTTTGCTCGTTTCGCGGGAGCTGTTTTGGTAGAGATGATGGTTGGAGTAGGTGAATCAGTTTGCTTGTGCGTACCGATACACCCTTTGCGTTGATAGCTGGTGGCTACTCTATCCATCACGCATTTGGCAACTGGTATCGGTCCCACATCAAAACCATCATCTGTTTCCACCCACACAAGTTGCTGCTGCGCGTCGTATTGTACGATAGTACCACCGCCCACCGCATCCAAAAATCGTATTTTATCTCCTTTTTGCATTTGTTCGAAACTAAGATTGTAATTGACGAAACTGCTCAATGAACTGCGGATAGGATTTGCTAATGCAAACAGTGTCCTCTACTTCGTAGTTTGCTATCAATAGCGCCATTGCCATACGATGATCGGCATCTGTGCGGTGCTCCGCCACAGCACGCAGGCGGTCGGATTCCTTCAAGGGCAGAGACTCTACGCCAGTAGCGTGCAATGTAACACTCAAACGCTCACAAGTCAATGCAACAGCAGGATAAAGGTCAGGGCAGGGCGCAAAGTCTTGGTGTAGGGTGTAAAGTGTAGAGTGTAACGGCGAGGAATATATCACTATTCCTTCGTCGTTATATTCTGTGTGGACACCGAGGTAAGCGAATATGTCTGCCACAACCTTATCGCCTTGCAGCGAGTCTTTGTATAATCCTGGCAACTCGATCTCACCGCCGTGGAGAGCCACATACTCGTACCAAAAAGCAGCACTGCTCCAGTCTTTTTCTATGGTGTAGCGTGGTGTAGAATGGTATAGTGTGGTGTAGTGTTGTATTAGCGAGCGGGTAAGGGTAATATAGGGGGAGGTGCTGTCGGTTTGGACATTGGCACCAATGAGTAGCAATGCTGAAACGAACTGCGTGGATTGAGGATTATGGATAGTCACTATCCTCTGCTTATCCAATGCACATCCCTTTATGCACAAAGGCGGGAAGCCCCTTGTGCCTATATATTCTATATCAGCGCCTATCTCACGCAGAGCATCCACCAACTGACCAATAGGGCGATGGTGCATGCGTTCTACACCATCCAAAATGGTTATTTGCCCCTCTAACTGCGCGCAATAGGCAGTGAGGAAGCGCATAGCGGTACCGCAATTGCCAATGTCAATTCTCGCCTCTCGCCTCTCGCCTAATCGCCTAATCGCCTCACTCATTATTCGCACATCGTCAGGCATAGAATCGGAGACGGGCATAAGCTCGTCTCCGTGTATAGCCTGAAGTATGAGCCAACGGTTGGCTATAGACTTCGATATTGGCAATTCAATCTGCATCAATTGATGTCAGGCAAGAAGGAATAGTCGCGTGAGTAGCGCAGATGTTGCTCTATGTAACCCTCGGTGTAGTCGAGCGTGACATTTGTGATATTGCCTTCTGCATCGTAATGCGCTGTATAAACAGGGTTTACAAAGCCCTTATATGGCGCCAAGTTAAGTTTCTCATAACGCTCCAAGATCTCTTTGTGCAGGTCTTGATCTACCTTCACTGCATATTCCTCTACCATGGCTTTGGCAGCAGGGTAATCGCCTTCGGAGGTGATGCGTTGAATCTCACGGAGCAACTCACCATAGAGGTGACGAATACCCTCGTAGTCATTGATTTGGAGGTAGTGTTTGCCATCGAGCTCAATCATCTCTACCTCATTGTTCTTGGCGTTCTTGAACACCCAGAGAGCAATCAGTTGGCGGTTGCGCATATGCGACTCCTCAATGTCCTTGCCTGGCTCAATGCGCACGAGTTGAGTCATGAGGCCGTTCATCATTTGTTGGTAATAGAAACCCTTGTATGCCTCTTCGTCCTCCAACAAACCAAGTTCAACGAGTTTTGGATCAGCCATATAGTAGAGACCGAGCAAGTCGGCACGCGCCTCCTCAATGGTAGAAGCATGCTCTTTGAGCGCATCCTTAGTAACGCCTGGCATAAGTTTACCTGATCCGTGACCTACGCACTCGTGGAGGTCGGTGTGGAGATCGCCGCAAGCGCCTGCTTTCTCGTACATAGCAATCACCTCTGGGCTAATCATAAACTCCTCGTTGAAACCATTGCCTTTAGCTGCCTCGTTGTATGCGTGAGTGATATTGTCAATTGTTACAGACTTAGAGCCATAGTCCTTGCGAATCCAGTTGGCGTTTGGCAAGTTGATACCGATAGGAGTAGCAGGATAGCAGTCACCCGCCAAGATTGCTGCGGTGATGACTTTTGCGCTTACGCCCTTCACTTCTTCTTTCTTGTATTTCTTATCGGTTGGAGAGTTATCCTCGAACCATTGTGCGTTATCAGAAATGGTTTGGCAGCGGTGGGTAGCACGCATGTCCTTAAAGTTCACAAGTGACTCCCAGGTACCTGTAATGCCGAGTGGGTCAGCATATGTCTCAGTAAAGCCGTTCACATAATCCACGCGGCTATCAAGGTCTTTCACCCATGCAATGCAGTACTCGTTGAAGGCCTTCAGATCGCCTGTCTTGTTGAACTCAATCATTTTCTCTATCACGAGGCGTTGTTGCTCGTTCTCCGCAAATGGCAATGCGTTCTCGAGGTGCTCTACTACTTTTTCAAGGGCTGCGCTATACATACCGCCTACTTTGTAGGTTCGCTCTACAACTTGGCCGTTCTCCTTCACGAGTTTGCTGTTGAGACCAATCCAGAGAGGCTCAGCGGAGTTGTCCTTGTGTGCCTCGTAGTATGCTTCTGCTTCAGCTTGGGTCACGCCCTCATAGTAGTTGTTGGCAGATGCGAGGAGGAGGTCTTCGCCTTCAAGACTGAGACTCTTAGGCATTACGGTTGGGTCGAAGATGACTGGCAGAATAGCCTCGTCATAGGTCACGCCTGCTTCAGCGCACGCATTCACAAACCATTCTTGCGAGAACTCTGGTTGGAACTTATCGGATGCATAGTGGTGGTGAATGCCGTTGGCGAACCATACGCGTTTGAGGTATTTCTCGAAGTTGAGGAACTCCTCGCTCTTCTTGTCGCCCTTGTATTGGGTGTAGAGGGCTTCAAGGGCGCGGCGGATACGCAGGTTATAGCGACCGTTCTGGTCGAAGAGAATATCACGGCCGTGCAATGCTGCTTCGGTGAGGTGATAAACGAGGGTCTTTTGTTGCAGACTCAGTGAGTCAAACTCTGGCACTTGGTAGCGCAGAATCTCAAGGTCATAAAACTTGTCCACGGTGTAGTCGAATGTTTGTTCTTGTTTGCAGCATGCGCTGAGTGCTACGAGCGCAAGGCTGAAGAGAATGATTTTTTTCATATGGTTATTATGTATGCTTATTTACAAGTTAGGGGTTGAGTAGTTCAAATTTATCTACGTCTTTCCAGAGCGGCAGGACTTCGCGGAAGTGGTGTAATGCCTCTATGTTGAAGTCCGCAATTTTGGTGCCTTGTTCGTTGTCGGCGAAAGAGACGATAGGTTGCAGGCGTGTGTCGTATGCTACGGAGTGCCCGTTGTAGTTAAGTCCTTTGTCATCTGTGCCAATCATGTTTACTGCGGCTATATAACATTGGTTCTCTGTGGCGCGTGCAGCGATGAGTGCGTCCCAGTACTGTATGCGTACTTCGGGCCAGTTCGCCACGACGAGGATAAGGTCATAGTCGCTACCCGACTGGTTGCGCGCCCAAACAGGGAAACGCAAGTCGTAGCAAACGAGCAAGAGTATCTTCACGCCTTTGTACTCAAAGATATGCCTTTCCTCGGCTGGTTGAAAGAATAGGTCCTCTCCGCCGTGGGCATATAGGTGGCGTTTGTCTTGAATCTCAATAGGTGCGTGGGGCTTGATCATAAAGCCGCGATTCACCAATTTGGCGATTGGCGATTGGGTATTGGCGATTGGAGATGGCAGGCAGATGAACGAACTGACAACGGCTACGCCTGATTGGTCGGCTGCGGCTTGCAGGCGGCGGATAATGTCGCCGTTCATGGTCTCTGCCAGTTCGGGATGATCGGTGCAGAAACCTGTAGCGAACATTTCAGGCAGTACCGCCACATCGGCTTTGCCAGCCAATGCAGCGATACGTTCTTCAGCCAGGCGAAGGTTGGTTTCCTTATCCGCCCATGCTATGGGGTATTGTAGTAATGCTATTTTCATTTCTTCTTGGCAGGTTCGCCAGCAGGTTTGCCAATAGCTTCGCGCATGGTGGTGTCCGCTTGAATGTTCTGCATGCGGTAGTAGTCCATGATGCCGAGATTACCATTGCGGAAGGCCTCAGCCATGGCTTGTGGCACCAGCGCCTCTGCCTCAATCACTTTCGCCTTTGCTTCTTGCGCCTTGGCTTTCATTTCTTGCTCGGTGGCAATAGCCATAGCACGGCGCTCCTCGGCTTTGGCTTGCGCGATATTCTTGTCGGCC
>JBGVEG010000027.1:0-1713 GCA_045119955.1 Paludibacteraceae bacterium | reverse complement strand
CAGTCTCCCACCTATCCTACACATCGAATATCCAAAATCAGCGCTAAGCTATAGTAAAGGTTCACGGGGTCTTTTCGTCCCGTTGCGGGTAGGCGGCATCTTCACCGCCACTACAATTTCACCGAGCTCACGGCTGAGACAGTGTCCAGATCGTTACACCATTCGTGCAGGTCGGAACTTACCCGACAAGGAATTTCGCTACCTTAGGACCGTTATAGTTACGGCCGCCGTTTACCGGGGCTTCAATTCAGAGCTTCGCTTTCGCTGACTCCCCCTCTTAACCTTCCGGCACCGGGCAGGTGTCAGGCCATATATGTCATCTTACGATTTCGCATAGCCATGTGTTTTTGTTAAACAGTCGCCTGGACCATTTCTCTGCGCCCTGCTTAGCAGGGTCCCCTTATCCCGAAGTTACGGGGTCAATTTGCCTAGTTCCTTAGCCGTGATTCACTCGAGCACCTTAGGATTCTCTCCTCACCCACCTGTGTCGGTTTACGGTACGGGCCGTAATGCGCTACACGATGATGCGCTTTTCTTGCAAGTCTGATTACCAGCACTATCACCTCGTCCGAAGACTCAGTGTACTGTCGCGTTTCAGTTGCCCTACGCGCTTCAACCTCCTATTCCGTCAGGAGGCGGCTGTGTCACTCCTCGGTCACACATCATCCTGCATTACGGGTACCGGAATATTAACCGGTTCGTCATCGGCTTCCCCTTTCGGGTACGCCTTAGATCCCGACTGACCCTGGTACGTTTAGCGTTCTCCAGGAAACCTTGGGTTTTCGGTGAGCGTGTTTCTACACGCTTTGTCGTTACTCATGCCTACATTTTCTTTTCCAGACGCTCCAGCAGACCTCACGGTCCACCTTCGACGCCGACTGGAATGCTCCCCTACCACTCTCAAAAAGAGTCCTTTGCTTCGGCGGTGGTCTTGATGCCCGGTCATTATCCACGCGTCATCGCTCGACTAGTGAGCTGTTACGCACTCTTTAAATGAATAGCTGCTTCCAAGCTAACATCCTAGCTGTCTCTGCGATGTCACCTCGTTCTATCAACTTAAACCACTCTTGGGGGCCTTAGCTGAAGGTCTGGGCTGTTTCCCTCTCGCCGCCGGACATTAGCACCCGACGACTCACTCCCGTCCAACACTTCACGGCATTCGGAGTTTGTCAGGAATTGATAGGCGATGAAGCCCTCGCATCCTATCAGTAGCTCTACCTCCGTGAAGCTAAGACGAGGCTGTCCCTAAAGACATTTCGGGGAGTACGAGCTATCTCCCAGTTTGATTAGCCTTTCACCCCTACCCACAGCTCATCCGAGCACTTTTCAACGTAAACCGGTTCGGTCCTCCAGTCCCTGTTACGGAACCTTCAACCTGGCCATGGGTAGATCACTAGGTTTCGCGTCTGCTCCGTCCGACTGAACGCCCTGTTCAGACTCGCTCTCGCTTCGGCTTACGTTCCTGAAGAACTTAACCTTGCCGGACAGAAGCAACTCGTAGGCTCATTATGCAAAAGGCACGCTGTCGCCTCTCGGCTCCAACCGCTTGTAAACGAACGGTTTCAGGTTCTATTTCACTCCCCTGCTCGGGGTGCTTCCCACCTTTCCTTCACAGTACTGGTTCACTATCGGTCTTCTGGGAGTATTTAGCCTTGCGGGATGGTCCCCGCGGATTCAGACAGGATTTCACGTGTCCCGCCCTACTCAGGTGCC
>JBGVEG010000026.1:0-3656 GCA_045119955.1 Paludibacteraceae bacterium | reverse complement strand
GGCGCTAAGCGTCCTAAAGCTAAGAAATAAGGTTATAGGCTATAGGTTATAGGCTATAGGCAAGTTCTGACGAAAAAAAACTAACTAAAAGTTCCATACGATGGGACAGATTATTAATGGGTTGATCGGTTGAGTAAGTAGGGTGGAGTAAGTTCTTGAGGCGAGAGGCTAAAGGCCAAAGGCGAGAGGCTGAAGAAACCTGCTGAAGTTAAGACAATCAACAAAAAACAAAACAAACAACAATGAGAAAAGCAAAACCAAAAAAACGAGTTATCCTGCCAGATCCAGTGTTTGGTGAGGTAATGGTGGCAAAATTTGTGAACCACCTTATGCTCGACGGTAAGAAGAATACTGCATACAGCGTATTCTACACCGCTTTGGAGATTGTTACCAACAAAATGAAAAGCGAGCAAACAGCTCTCGAGGTTTGGAAACAAGCTCTTAGCAACATTACTCCTTTGGTAGAGGTTAAGTCTAAACGTATCGGTGGTGCAACCTTCCAAGTGCCAACTGAGATTCGTGCTGACCGCAAGGAGTCTATTTCAATGAAGAATATGATTCTCTTCGCTCGCAAGCGTGGTGGCCACTCAATGGCTGAGAAACTTGCAGCAGAGATCATGGATGCGTTTAATAACCAAGGTGGTGCCTTCAAACGTAAAGAGGATATGCACCGCATGGCAGAGGCTAACCGTGCATTTGCACACTTCCGTTTCTAATATGTGCCTGCGCGCGTAATATATTATACGGTATTAGATAAGAGAAACGAAAATGGCTAAACACGATTTGAAATTAAACAGAAATATCGGTATCATGGCTCACATCGATGCCGGTAAGACCACTACCTCTGAGCGTATTTTGTTCTACACCGGTCTGACACACAAGATTGGTGAGGTGCACGATGGTGCAGCTACCATGGACTGGATGGAGCAAGAGCAAGAGCGTGGTATCACTATCACTTCTGCAGCTACAACTACTTATTGGCAATACAAAGGCGATAAGTACAAAATCAACTTGATTGACACTCCGGGCCACGTGGACTTTACCGTAGAGGTTGAGCGTTCACTCCGTATCTTGGACGGTGCTGTGGCAGCATTCTGCGCAGTAGGTGGTGTACAACCACAGTCTGAGACTGTATGGCGTCAAGCTGATAAATACAACGTGCCACGTTTGTGCTACGTAAACAAAATGGACCGCTCTGGTGCTAACTTCTTCGACGTAGTTACCCAAATCAAAGAGGTTCTTGGTGCAAACCCATGCCCAATCCAAATTCCAATCGGCGCTGAGGAGACTTTCAAAGGCGTAGTTGACCTTGTAACCATGAAGGCTAACATCTGGAATGACGAGACTATGGGTTCTGATTACTCTGTAGAGGATATTCCTGCAAACCTCGTAGCTGAGGCAGAGGAGTGGCGCGATAAAATGCTCGAGACTATCTCTGAGTTTGACGATGCGTTGATGGAGAAGTACTTTGATGATCCATCTACCATCACCGAGGACGAGATTCGTGCTGCAATCCGCAAAGGTTGCTTGAGCATGCAAATCTTCCCAATGGTTTGCGGTTCTTCATTCAAGAACAAAGGTGTGCAAACTATGTTGAATGCAGTTTGCGCATACTTGCCAAGTCCAATGGATACTCCAGTGATCGATGGTACAGACCCTGCAACTGGTGATGCGTTGACCCGCACCCCAGACGAGAGCGAGCCATTGTGTGCATTGGCGTTTAAGATTGCTACTGACCCATACGTAGGTCGCTTGTGCTTCTTCCGTGTGTACAGTGGTAAGTTGGAGGCAGGTTCATACGTTTACAACCCACGCTCAGGCAAACGCGAGCGTATCTCTCGTATCTTCCAAATGCACTCTAACCGTCAAAACCCTGTAGATTTTATCGCAGCTGGTGATATCGGTGCCGGTGTAGGTTTCAAGGATATTCGTACTGGTGACACATTGTGCTCTGAGGACAAGCCAATCGTATTGGAGTCTATCGAGTTCCCAGCACCAGTGATCGGTATCTCTGTAGAGCCAAAGAGCCAAGCTGACCTCGACAAACTCGGCGTTGGTTTGAGCAAGTTGGCTGAGGAGGATCCAACATTTACCGTTAAGACTGACGAGCAAACAGGTCAAACTGTGATCTCTGGTATGGGTGAGCTTCACTTGGAGATTATTATCGACCGTCTGAAACGTGAGTTCAAGGTAGAATGTAACCAAGGTCGTCCTCAAGTAGCATATCGCGAGGCAATCTCTGCTCCAGTAGAATTGCGCGAGACCTACAAGAAGCAATCTGGTGGTCGTGGTAAATTCGCTGACATTATTGTTCGCGTTGAGCCAGCAGACGAGGGCTTCGAAGGTGGCTTGCAATTCGTGGATGTGGTTAAGGGCGGTAACGTACCTAAGGAGTACATCCCTGCTGTAGAGAAAGGTTTCACTGCTGCTATGAAGACTGGTGTATTGGCTGGTTATCCAGTAGATAAACTCAAAGTTACTTTGATGGATGGTAGCTTCCACCCAGTTGACTCTGACCAACTTTCATTCGATATTTGTGCTCAAATGGCATTCAAGAGCGCTTGCGCTAAGGCTAAGCCAGTATTGATGGAGCCAATCATGAAGGTTGAGGTGGTAACTCCAGAGGAGAGCATGGGTGATGTTATCGGTGACTTGAACAAACGTCGTGGTCAAGTAGAGGGTATGGATACCGCTCGTACAGGTGCACGTGTGATCAAGGCTAAGGTACCATTGAGCGAGATGTTCGGTTATGTAACCGCATTGCGTACCATCACTTCTGGTCGTGCTACCAGCAGCATGGAGTTCTCACACTACGATGCAGTATCAAGCACTATCGCTAAGACTGTCTTGACAGAGTGCGGTGGTCGCGTTGATCTCGTGTAAGACTAAATAACCGGTTGGTCGGGAGACCGACCTTCCGGTACTAAAAAACGCCTCGTGCATGTGCGCACGTACGCGTAAATAAATAAGGTAAAGACCCTGAGCGAGTCATCTGAGCAAATGACTCTTTGGATGTACGGGCTCTGGGTGAAGTAAAACAACATTAAAAAACAATTAAAACAATGAGTCAAAAGATTCGTATTAAACTGAAATCGTTCGACCACAATTTGGTAGATAAGTCTGCTGAGAAAATTGTGAAGACCGTAAAAGCAACAGGTGCAGTAGTAAGTGGTCCAATTCCATTGCCAACTCACAAACGCATCTTCACTGTGAACCGCTCAACCTTCGTTAACAAGAAGAGCCGTGAGCAATTTGAGTTGTCAAGCTACAAGCGTCTGATTGACATCTATGAGTCAAACCAAAAGACTGTAGAGGCATTGATGAAACTCGAGCTCGCCAGCGGTGTGGAAGTAGAGATCAAGGTTTAATAACAAAGAACAAAAACAACGAACCAAAAGCCAATGCAATAGACAATCGGTTCCAATGACGAAAGTCAGGCGCTGAGGACAGCGGTTCAAAACAAACAACAGCCCACTTCCCGCGGATAGACAAGGTCGCGAGACACGGAATCCCGAGGGCGAGAGTGGAAAAATAATTATTAACAATTTTAATCACAGCTAAAATGCCAGGATTATTAGGTAAAAAAATCGGAATGACATCCGTGTTCGGTGCTGATGGCAAGAATATCCCATGCACCGTTATTGAGGCTGGTCCTT
>JBGVEG010000025.1:0-10077 GCA_045119955.1 Paludibacteraceae bacterium | reverse complement strand
TATTGCACTCGGCACCGCCATGTTGGTTGAATGCACAGTTGCCGTGACGTCATTGATTCAGTCCATCGTGACTATTGCGAACCAGATTACTAATGAACTGATGCCGGCACTGACTAACGTTAACATGATTATCCCGCAGGCCACAGAGTATATGAAGCAATTTGTGTCCTTTATGGCAGAGCTTGCCGCAGCGTCGGCTTCCTATACGTCCAGTATGGGCGGCCTGACGTGGAATAGCATTGTACAGGGCTTCCTCAGTTTTTTTGCAGGTAACCCGATTGCAGACACGGCTAACAAGATTCAGAATATTGGCAATGACGTAGGTAATCTCAATGTGAAACTGTACTTTGCTAACACCCAACTGGAGCATTGCGTTACCAATCTAAGCAATTACAACAGCTTCATGCGGCAGATGGAACTGCTATGCCAGGAGGGCGGCACTACGACATTGCAGGCGGGCATGTTCACCAACCTTAAACAGATAGGCGAGAACCTTGTCGCCGGTTTAATTGAAGGAATCGACTCCAAGAAACCTCAAGCGCAGAACGACGTACAACAGTTAGGCCAGGACGTAATAAACTCTCTTAAACAAACCATCCAGAATAACATTAACACCATTCAGCAGCCGGCCAGCATTATGGGCCAACAATTAGTTGAAGGTATCAAAATTGGTGTAGACAACGGGCACCCAGGTTTAATGTCTACTCTGGAGAGAAACCAGCAACAAATTCGGGTGTTCTTGGAGGACTTCTTTCATGAGAGTAATTGGGTCCGATTAGGTGTTCAGATATGCAACGGTATCAGCCAGGGCATTTCCGCCAACTCCGGAAGAGTTATCGCTCAAGCTCAGGCACTTGCGGACCAGGTGAGAAACATCATTCAGAGCGTCCTAAATATGCATTCGCCTTCTCGTGTCATGATGACCCTCGGCGGCTACATTGATGAGGGCCTCGCCATAGGCATGGAGCAGAAGGCTAAAGAAGTGGCAGCCGCTGCACAGAGTGTCGCAGACATGCTTCGTAACACCGTGGAAAATGCCGATCGACCTACCTTATCGGTAGACGCGGCTTCAACCGACTCACTTGCCAACCTGCGGACGTGGGCCGACAGCTTCGTAAATATTCTCGCTAACATGTTTGATAGGATTGCTGGATTGTTCGATAGGCTTAGCGAAAAGCTATCCTCCTTGAACAGTGGGAAGAGGATTGAAGCTAAAATCGGCTCTGTACGTGCGGCCGATCAGCTGGCTTTGCAATCAGTTAGCAACACTGGTGCGCAGCGCGTAGTAGCCGTATTGGATGAAGATACTATGAAGCAGCTTACAGTAATGGCCGCCGATAGGATGTATGAATATTTGGCGCCGTTGTTTGCGTCACTCGATTCGGATGCACAAGATCGTATGATCGCTTTTGTAGGTACCCTGGTAGCTGACGATGCCGGCTTACGGGAGTTGGAGCGTAAACTTAATATCATTAGAATTTCAGAGGGGAGGCGATCTTAATGTCTGTCGGAAGAGAAGATAGGTATACCTTAGCTGGGGTGGAAATTAAGCGTCCCACCTCGTTTAAGATTGAACGTTATAAAGTGACGAATGCCGTCAGATTGGCAAATTCCGATATGACGGCAGACGTACTTGGGCGCAAAAGAACTTTTAATTTTACTTATGATGCTATCACGGCGTCAGAACTCAATAAAATTTTAGAGGCTGTATGGGAGAATATGGATTATTTCTTCCCCTTTACGTATGTAGAAAATGGTGTGACTAAGAGTGCCATAGTTTATCCTGGTAAGATTCCTTCCGAGCTTCATCGCCCGGAAGGAAACTGGGTGTGGAAGGGCGTATCATTTCAGCTCATTGAGCAGTAAGGAGGGGGTCATTGTGAGGGCGCCTGAAGAAGCTTATAATGCCAGAAGTAGGCGGATTGAGTGGAAGTTGGATATTTTCTTTAATGGGGCCAATCAGGATCCGACCTCTATTGTTCGTGATAATTTCCTCATTTCTGCGGAAGTATTGGAAGAGGCTATGTCCTCTTCTAATACCCCGTGGGGTAGTGTATCTGCCAACGAATTGACAGCATCGATTCGTAACGAAGGAGATATCTTTAATCCCGGCAACATCGACAGTCCCTACTACGGGAAGATTAGAGTAGGTCTTATGATTGCAGTTTTTATACGTCCTAAAATAAACGATGATGTTTATGATTGGGACCCTTGCGGCGTATTTTTTGTGTCTGATTGGGTAACTCGTTCGGGTGGATTGACTGCCGAAATAACTTGTTACGATAAAATTGCTGATGTGTTAAGTGCCCAAAAGGTGAAATTACAAGTATACCCAAACATCACAAAAAGAGACTTTATACAAATATTTTTCAATGACTTGAACGTACCAGTTGTGGTCGATCCCTTAGTAATTGGAATTCTTCCATTCGGATATCACGTGAAGGAAAATAAAGATTTCTTAAACAACATTTCTGGGGGATTACAGACTTTTATTTTTTGTGACCACAACGGCGCCATACAAGTACAATACATGAGGGCAGTTAAAGAAGTGGCACACAGCATAACGGACAATGATCAAATTGTTGATATCTCTGCGCAACGCGGCGTTTTGCTGGACTATGACGGCATTCAATTACTATTAAAGGCACCGCAATTGTCAGATTCTGTAGAAATATATTCCTCCAAAGATACAGAAATACCCGAGTCAGGATTGTTATTGGAATCACAACTTTTTACCAAAAAGCCAGTTGCGATGCTTGAATTGGGTAAAATAAGTAATACTGGTTTGGGCAAAGTGTTAATTCAAGAAGCTACATCTTTAGACTGTACCATACAGGTCACCAATTTATTAGGGCATTCTTTTATAGATAGTGTTTCCCTGTATGGTCGAATTATCGAAACATCCGACACTGAATATAGTTCAGCGGGACGGAATTTGTTAAAATATGATAACATTTACTGTCAAACAGTTGAACAGTTTGAAAGTGCCAAGCGATTTTTGAGTGCCTTTGTGTCGAATGATTTGCCCCAAATAGAATTAACGGTTCGAGGCAACCCTCAATTCGAGTTAGGGCAAAAAATTCAAGTAAATAGTCTTCGGTTTAATCTGACCTTTACCGGCTTACTTATAAGGCAAAAACTGCATTATGATGGAGGATTGTCGAGTACCCTAACTCTACTAAATTCTACAATATTGGAGGTGGAATAGTGGAATACGGAGCAGATGTTTTACGTAAAGATTCCGCCTTTTATACTTTAGATAAAGCGACATTCAGTAATGGCATTCTTTATTTAAGAGCGGGTGGGTCAGCCACGACTTCTTTAACTACGACCGAATTGGCTAAGTTAACAGAGTGGTTTCGATTAACTTATATTGGGGCTAAATTTGCAAATAATTATTTACCGGAGATAAGGATTGTGGTGCAAGCGCAATTAGTTTCTGGCGAAAGATTTACCATTACTGGATATCCTGTTAACAATAGTAATGGTGTTTATCAGCAAGAATTCCAAATTAAGGCAGGGGAATATTCCATTTGCACTTACACAATTGAATCAGATGTTGATGTAGCTGTTTCTTTATGGGAACTCTGTCCTACTGCAAATGAAATTGATCCACAAACTATAATCGATGGAGTTTCCCAGGCATTGCCGCGACTACTCTTTGATTATAATACTTCTCCCTTAATAGTAAGTCGCCAGGAAGCCACAGTAGGCGTCATAACCTGCCGCCTTCTTGCCGACACGGATTTGCAGGGCCATTTTGCTATAACTTTTCAAGCCTCTGAGGTTTCTACAATCACCGTACGTTTTTATGATAATGAAGGAGAAGAGTTATTTGCTCCCTTGTTTTATGATAGTAATATTGGACATAATACAATAGGCATTCCACATTCCTATTTACAGCGCAAATCTGGCATACATTCTTTTGTAGTAACTATGCAGACAAATGCCGGACATCTAACCATAGGAACACGTAATATGTTATTTACTATTGATGGCGGCTATCTGGCCCAGCGCGTTTTAGATGTCGCCATGGATGTTATGGATTTGGCTATTCGCCAAATTTCCTCTTCCGATGGGCCGGATGAAATCTGGATAGTCGGTAACGACGCAGGAAAAACTCTTGTACGAAAACGTGACTACAATGAAGAAAACGTTAATGTTACCTGGACGGCCGTAGCCGCGATGGGTTACTTTAAGGCAGGAGCAATTGAATTTAATGGCCAATGGGTCTTGCGAGCAGCTGCAGGGAAGTACACATTGAATACAGAGGAGGTACCCTATTTGTTTCTGGTGACTGAGGAAGGCCAATTATGGGCATATCATGGCCCAAATGATGAAGTGCCATTTCTGCTAGACACATCAGTCACCATGGTACGTGCTTGCCGAGGGTTTTCTTCAATTGATTACCCAGAGCAGGACCAGGGTTTAGTAGTTGCATATCTCAAGGAAGATGGAACGGCGTGGTATCGTCAATTTATATGGGATGTTAATCTACAAGACTATCAATGGCAGCACGCGGAGCAAATTGGTACTGATACATGGGACTACATCAATGTTAGCCGCTTAAATGACTATCGGTTGTCTTTTCAATTAAGTAACCTTGCGCAGAATCTTTGGTTATATACTGATAGAACCTGGGTTGGCCAAGCAACCCCGCCAGAATTTTTTAGTCTTTATTCTAACTATATTGATAAGAGTGCCGTATACTCACCAGCATCTTTTGTACGTAATGTACAGATTGATAGCTATAGTACAACATCTGTATATGATGAGGCTATGGATAAGTATATTTGGACGGTGCTATTTCACTTCAGTAAGCCTGTATTTAAACGCGGCATTGAAGATACAATGCAGTATGTTACATTAACTGGCGATTTAATAGCAAATGTACAGCATATTTCTTTTAATGAGGAAGAAAATGCTATAGAAGTTACACTATGGATGCTTGAGGATATAGATGACGTATCAATAGTATCTGGTGACTTTACTATTGCATCTAGTGATGGCATCTTTGTTGCTGAATATCCGTATGGTTATGCAAATATCGATACACTTACAAAACACTGGGAAATAAATAATGCAAAGAGCTATGATGAAACGTATGCAGATACCTTAGTGCTTGGTACCGATACGACTCTTAACACACTTGGTTATCAGGTCAAAACTTATAAGAAGCTTGATCAGCCTAATGAGGCATTTACGCTTGGAACTGGGTCTGGTGCATTAGTAGTCGGTAATGTTGCAAGACAGAATATTGAAATAAAGACTGAAACGTTTATGCTTGGTGCTGACAGTACACTTAATGAAATTTCGTACGCCGGTACGCATGTAAAGCCGGTATAAGGAGGTAACAATGAAGATTAAAATGTTTGACATGAGAGGCGATTATACTATTACAGTTAAGCGCCATGGAAAGATTACACAAGAAGAAAACTTCCATAACCTTACTACAGCTGGCTTTGTTTCAAGACTTATTGGTGACACCCATTATTTCTGGTATTGCCAGCTAGGAAGTGGCTCTACTGCTCCTTCTTCATCTGATACAGCTCTTGCTTCAATGCTTTGGAGTGTCAAACACTCAACATATGCTATTGACAGCACTAGTGCTGATGGCCTGTCACGTACTTGGGTATATACGTATGTGTTTCCAGCCAATAGTTCTTACGTTGGTACTATACGTGAAGTTGGTCTTTCAGCTTCATCCTCTGGAAGTATCAATACGCATGCTCTTGTAGTTGATGCTGAGGGGCAGCCTATATCTATCGATAAGACATATCTTGATGAGGTTACCATTACTGCCAAGATTACAGTGACGCGTCCATCCTGGCAGTCTGGTCAAACGTGGTCTTTTATGTCTGGCCCACTGAGTAGATCAGACTTGCATGGTATACTTCCAAATACTACAGGATCTTATAACAAGCATGTCTTGTTATCAGCCGGTTGGTGCCCTGAATATAGGCCAGTGAAGAATTGCCAATATACTTCATTGCCGACTAATTTCACATATTCAAATGGGACAATTAGATGCTCAGCCGAGTTCTCAGGTGATGCAATGACGTACCCATATAATTCTATGCATGAAGAGACTTTCAAAGATTATGTGAACTCCCTTCTTTTAGGGCGTAGTAGTGTCTACTACTACTACTCAAACCCAGGTGCCAGCGACTATGCCACGCCGCCGTACAGGCTTCTTTTGCCAAATGCTGATGTATTCCCAGTTACTACATTAGAGGGGCTTGAACTAGGTACTGGTGATGGCATTACAGTTGACTTTTCCCCTGAAGTTCCTGCTTGGCTCGAGAATACAGAAATTGTTTACAAAAACGGCTCTCCACTTACTCGTGGCGTTGATTACTCTGTTGATAATATTGGCAATATTGAAAAGTATTGGTCAGTTATGCTTGGCAACTTTGTTGCTGAGATTGATGCAAAGACAGTTGCAGGCGTTCAGGCAAATATTTGGGGTACAGATGAGTGCTGTGCTTCTTATAACAATGACAGCGATATGAATTCTCCTGTTGTATATGCAGACAGTCCTATTATATTCAAATATGGCACTGGCTATGCTTTCTCAGATAAAGTTAACTATTTCGTACTCGGTACTTGGACGGCCAGTGCATCAATCCCTGCTGGTGCTGCTCTAGTATTTTACTACAGTATGGATGATGGAAGCACTTGGACTGAGTTTGGGCGTATTTCCCATAGTTCTGCTGGTACTACATTTACTGACACTACGGAGCATACAATTGTGACGCCTATTGCTGGTATCACACATGTAAAAATTGCACTCGAGGATACTGATACAACAGCATATGTACGAATGAGTGAACGAAATGGCCGCTTTGGTTATGTTGGATCCTACGCAATTCGTTTTGCATCTGCACCAGCAGCTGGAGATATACTTACAATTGACATGAATATTGATCGTCCATGGAAGTCTAATGATAATCTTATGCAGTGGAATCCTATATTAAGCTTTGGGGTGTGATACAATGGCATTAACATTCGAGCAGCAGATAAACTTAACTGAATGTGTAGATAATCCTGCACCAAAGATTGTACAGCAGCTTATTATAATTCATGAGGCGCGCGATGGAGAACTTGTTCAGTACTATATAGCTGCTAATGGAATTGAGGGTGACAAGAATACACATGCTACTAGTGTTGCTGTTCTTAATGAATATGGTCAAATTGACCACTATGACTATATTGATTATACAGAAGTTAAATGGAATGAACCTGCGGCAAGAATTACAAGGCAAAGAATTGATAGACTTAGCGTAAAAGCCTTCCCAGGCGTAGGTGCAATAGCTGCTTATAAGTTAGCATACAGATCGATAAGTCAGATTGTAGCTCCTGTTAATTATGCGCCTGAAAGACAAGCAGCACCAAAATTAGCAGCAATCATTTCTGCTGATCAAAAGTCAATTACTTTTACATTGACTGACCCAACACAAAGAGATGCCAGTGGAAATCTCATAACATACGTTTGTTATCGCATTGTAATGGTACTCGACTATCATCAGTTAGAGTATATTACATATGAGAAGCAGATAACAGTTACAGACCTGCCAGTATCTGGGACATATATATGCTATGCTATTGGATATATCAATGAGGGAGAAATTTGCTCATACAACAGTGACTCAGTTGCTGCTAATCTTGTTGGAATATACAATACTTGGCCTGAGGTATCACCAGGTTATAGGTTAAGTTATACACTATCAAGATATATGCAAAATATACGACTTACTGCATCAACCGGCAGCCATACAGACGCATCAATTGACGCCACTGATCTAGTATTAACGCTTGTTGCAGATAATTGGGATGAGAATAACCAACAAACTATCAGTAACTCAAGCATTCAAGCAGCATCCATAGTAGATATATTGCCTATACTTGTTTCCAGTCAGCAAGAGGCTATAAACAATGAGTTGCTTAAAAACAGTTCAATATATGAATCTGGCCATACAAATGGCGAGATAACATTTTTTGCTGGTACTGTTCCTACAAATGATATACAAGTTAGAGTGCGGCTGCGATGAGTATTATACTTGTAAGATCTATGAATATATCCAGTGAATAATATAACATTTATTTTATGCTTATAGAAGCGGATTAGGAGGTGCAACCATGGACGATGATGTTGTTTCACGAAGAGAAATGGATGCTATTATTAGTAGACTTGATACAGACACAAAGCGATTGCAGGATGAGGATCATCGCCTAAATAAGCGCATCGAAAAGCTTGAGGATACCGTCAGCAAAATTGAAGGGCTTGCTATATCCATCGAAAAGATGACAGTTAGCATAAAGACTATGGCTACTGAGCTTAAAAGCCAGGGTGAAAGGCTCGAACAAATTGAGGCAAAACCTGGTAAGAGATGGGAAGCAATAATAAGTGACATCATTAAGCTAATTGTAGCTGCTGCTGTTGGCTTTGTACTTGCGAAAGCAGGTTTGCAATAAAAATCTATAAAAAAGAAAGGAGATTCTTATGGAACTTAATAAGAACACAGGACATCCTGAATGGATGAATGATGAAGCTCATGATGAGCTGACAGAAGGAAGGGGTGATGATAATGAGTAATTCTCCGCTGGTTGTGTGTACCAGATGGTCACCTAACCACTCTGGCAAACGTACCATGAAGATTGACCGTATCACACCGCACTGCGTTGTGGGGCAATGCACAGCTGAGGGTCTGGGAGATTGGTTTGCTCAGCCCAGCATACAGGCTTCATCCAATTACGGCATTGATCGCGACGGACGTGTGGGGTTATATGTGGATGAAGGCAACCGCTCCTGGTGCTCTTCTAGTAATGCGAACGATCAGAGAGCTGTTACTATTGAGTGCGCCAGCGATACTTCCGAACCTTGCGCATTCCGCGATGTCGTTTATCAGAGGTTGATTGACCTTTGCACCGACATCTGTAAGCGTAATGGCAAGAAGAAGCTTATCTGGTTTGGCGACAAGAACAAGACCTTAAACTACTCTCCAAAATCGGACGAAATGATCCTGACGGTTCATCGTTGGTTTGCCAACAAGTCCTGTCCCGGCAATTGGATGTATGCCCGTATGGGTGACCTTGCATCTAAAGTTACGGCACGATTGGGCGGTGCCGATCCTAAACCTACTCCACAGCCTACGCCTACACCGTCTGGTTATCCTAGTACACCATTTCTGGTAAATGTTATTATTCCTGATCTTAATATTCGTACATCTCCTTGTATTGGAGATAACCTTACTGGACAATATACAGGTACAGGTGTCTTCACCATTATGGAAGTGCGAAATAATTGGGGGCGCCTAAAATCTGGTGCGGGCTGGATCTATTTGGGCAATCCTGAGTATTGTACCATTATGAATTCGGTAGCCCTTCCCTCTAAAAAAACGTCACCTGCTCCAGCACCTACTCCGGGGCCCAGTGGAGGTGTCCCATATCTAGTCAGGATTACGGCAGATGTTCTCAACATTCGAAGTGGCCCAGGCACCGACAATAGTCGCGTAGGTTCTATTAGCGACCACAGTGTTTATACTATCGTAGCTGAATCCAGTGGAAAGGGTGCCACACTGTGGGGTAAACTGAAGTCCGGTGCTGGCTGGATTTCCTTAGACTACGTCAAAAAGTTATAACTTGAAAGGCGGTAAATTAAATGATGGCAACAGCTGCTTATATCATCTGCGCGGCTATTATCGTTGAAGGTATCATCACCTATGCGAAGACCTTCTTCGTTGACGGCAAAATTCAGTGGCAAATGATCACCTCGCTCGTTCTGGGCATTGTGGTCGCCCTAACGTACAGTCTGGACCTGCTCGCCCTTTGTGGACTCGAAAGTAATGTCCCGTTTATCGGGCAGGTCCTCACCGGCATTCTCCTGAGTCGCGGAGCTAATTATATTGCCGACCTTATTAAACTTTTAATCAACGCGTCCGACAAAATGAAGAACTCCGCCAATGTCCTTGTTGTCGAGTCTACCGAAGAGACAATCAAGAACAAACCCACTGGAACTATTGAAGAGTAACTTTTGTTCATAGTAATTCCTTCTTAGGGCCCTTACCTCGGTGAGGG
>JBGVEG010000024.1:0-1669 GCA_045119955.1 Paludibacteraceae bacterium | reverse complement strand
ATGGAAAAGAGAGAACAACTTTACGAGGGAAAAGCCAAAAAGGTCTTTGCGACAGACGATCCCGAAATGCTCATCGTATCCTACAAGGACGATGCCACCGCTTTCAACGGACTCAAAAAGGGAACGATCGTCGGTAAAGGTGTGATCAACAACAAAATGAGCAATCTTTTGATGCAAAGGCTGGAAAAGGCGGGTATTCCCACCCATTATGTGGAGGAGCTCAGCGAGAGGGAAACTCTTGTCAAGAAGGTATCCATTGTACCGCTTGAAGTTATTGTGAGAAATATTGCCGCAGGTTCGTTTTCCAAGAGATACGGCGTGGAGGAAGGAGTTGTTTTCGATTCTCCAACCATTGAGTTCTCATATAAAAACGATGAGCTTGGTGATCCGCTCCTTGACGAGTATCACGCACTGGCTTTGCATCTTGCCACACCCGAGGAAATTGAAACCATCAAGAAGTATTCCTTTACAGTAAACGAGCAGTTAAAGGCGTTTTGGCGTGAGTGCGGCGTAACGCTTGTGGACTTTAAGCTGGAGTTCGGTAGGCTTTCGGACGGAAGTATCGTACTTGCCGATGAGATCAGCCCGGATACCTGCCGTCTCTGGGATAGCAAGACGGGTGAGAAGCTTGACAAGGATCGTTTTCGCCGTGACCTCGGCGGTGTAGAAGATGCTTATGCCGAGGTAATGCTGCGATTGACTGCTCACATTTGAATTTGTTTTGAGGAAGGAAATTTGTTATGTCAAATTGTGCAATCGTTGGAATCAACTGGGGAGATGAAGGAAAGGGAAGAATGGTCGATTTTCTCACAGAGGACTACGATGTGGTCGTCAGATATCAAGGCGGCGGCAACGCAGGTCACACCGTCATCAATGAATACGGAAAATTCGCGCTTCATCTGCTTCCCTCGGGAATATTCAGAGAAGGCATCGTCAATATACTCGGCAACGGTGTGGCACTTGATCCCGAGAATTTGTGGATTGAGATGCAGGATGTAATGGGAAAGGGCGTTGCTCTCACCCCCGATAATCTCAAAATCAGTGAACGAGCTTCACTTTTGCTTCCTTGGCACCGCGATCTTGATGCTTTGGAGGAGGCGAGACTTGCCGATAAAAAATACGGCTCCACCAAACAAGGTATCGCGCCGTTCTATTCGGACAAATATCAGAAAAAGACCGTTCTTGCGGGAGAATTATTCTATCCCCAAGAATTAAAAGCGCATCTTGCCGATCTGCTTGAATGGAAGAACCTGACCTTGACAAAGGTTTACGGGGCAGAGCCCTATACGATGGAAAAGCTTGAAGCGTGGCTCTCTGATGCTTGCGAAAAGATTAAGCCATATGTGTGCGACACAGGCTTGTTTTTGAAGGAAGCGCAAAAAGAGGGCAAGAAGATCCTTTTTGAGGCACAGCTCGGCTCTTTGCGCGATCTTGATTACGGTATTTATCCGTATACCACCTCCTCTAACACAACAGCGGCATACGCACCGATCGGTTCCGGACTTCCGTCCGCCAAGGTGGATGAAGTGGTTGGTGTGGTCAAGGCATATTCCACCTGCGTGGGAGAGGGACCGTTTGTTTGTGAGATGTTCGGTGACGAAGCAGATGAGCTTCGCAAAGCAGGATTTGAGTATGGAGCAAAAACGGGCAGACCTCGCCGTGTCGGTCC
>JBGVEG010000023.1:0-14601 GCA_045119955.1 Paludibacteraceae bacterium | reverse complement strand
TCCTTACATGACTTGCGAGGAGACCCAAATGATTTGCTTTGAGAACGCTAAGTGGGCTTATGTGGTAGGTACCGCTATCGCTATTAAGAAAGGTTGCAAGAACGCTGCTGACGCTGCTGAGGCTATCGGTATCGGTTTGCAGGCCTTCTGTATCCCTGGTTCTGTAGCTGACGACCGTCTCGTAGGTCTTGGCCACGGTAACTTGGCAGCTCGTCTGCTCCGCGAGGAGACCGAGTGCTTCGCTTTCTTGGCAGGTCACGAGTCTTTCGCTGCTGCTGAGGGTGCTATCAAGATTGCTGAGATGGCTAACAAAGTGCGCCAAAAACCACTTCGTATCATCCTCAACGGTCTTGGCAAAGATGCTGCTATGATTATCAGCCGTATCAACGGTTTCACATACGTACAAACACAATTTGACTACGCTACTGGCGAGTTGAATATCGTGAAGACAAAAGCATACAGCAACGGTCCACGCGCTAAGGTGAACTGCTATGGTGCTGATGATGTACGTGAGGGTGTAGCTATCCTTTGGCACGAGAACGTAGATGTATCTATCACAGGTAACTCTACCAACCCAACTCGTTTCCAACACCCAGTAGCTGGTACTTATAAGAAAGAGCGCGTATTGGCTGGCAAGCCATACTTCTCAGTAGCTTCAGGTGGTGGTACAGGCCGTACTTTGCACCCAGATAACATGGCTGCAGGTCCTGCTTCTTACGGTATGACTGATACTTTGGGCCGTATGCACTCTGATGCTCAATTTGCTGGTTCTTCTTCCGTTCCTGCTCACGTTGAGATGATGGGCTTCCTCGGTATCGGTAACAACCCAATGGTTGGATGTACCGTAGCTTGCGCTGTAAACGTAGCTCTTGCATTGAGCAAGTAAAATAGGCGTTTGCGCCGTCCTATAGCGCAGCGTCCTATATCCAATAAAAGAGACACTCCTCACGGGGTGTCTCTTTGTTTCTTGCCTCTACGCCCTACACTCTACACCCTTTTATCAGTGCTTATACAAAAAAAAGAGACGCTCGCGCGTCTCTTTTCATTATCTTATCACAAGGATTAAGCGTTAACAGTAGCCATGTGAGCGATGAGGTCGAGAACCTTGTTAGAGTAACCGATCTCATTGTCGTACCAGCTAACAACCTTAACGAAGGTGTCAGTGAGTGCGATACCAGCCTTAGCATCGAAGATAGAAGTGCGAGTGTCACCCAAGAAGTCAGCAGAAACAACTGCATCCTCTGTGTAACCAAGTACACCCTTCAACTCGTTCTCAGAAGCCTCTTTCATAGCTGCGCAGATCTCAGCGTAAGTAGCTGGCTTAGCCAAGTTAACGGTCAAGTCAACAACAGAAACGTCCAAAGTAGGAACGCGCATAGCCATACCGGTCAATTTGCCGTTCAACTCAGGAATAACTTTACCTACAGCTTTAGCAGCACCTGTAGAAGAAGGGATGATGTTGCCAGCAGCTGCACGACCACCACGCCAGTCCTTAACAGATGGACCGTCAACAGTCTTTTGGGTAGCAGTAGTAGAGTGAACAGTAGTCATCAAACCGTCGGTGATACCCCACTTGTCGTTCAACACCTTAGCGATAGGAGCCAAGCAGTTGGTGGTGCAAGATGCGTTAGAAACGAATTGAGTACCCTTAACGTAAGTCTTCTCGTTAACACCGCAAACGAACATTGGAGTGTCGTCCTTAGAAGGAGCAGACATAACTACATACTTAGCACCTGCCTCCAAGTGAGCTTGTGCTTTATCCTTAGAGAGGAACAAACCAGTTGACTCAACAACGTACTCTGCACCTACCTCATCCCACTTCAAATCAGCTGGGTTGCGCTCTGCAGTTACGCGGATAACTTTACCGTTAACGATGAGTTTGCTGTTCTCAACATCAGCCTCGATAGTTCCTTCGAACTGACCATGCATGGTGTCGTACTTCAGCATATATGCCAAATAATCTACTGGGCAGAGGTCGTTGATACCTACGATCTCAATGTCATTGCGTTTCATAGCTGCACGGAAAACGAAGCGTCCGATACGGCCAAAACCGTTAATACCTACTTTTGTCATTGTTGTAAAAGTTTTTAAAAAATTAATATTAATTTTGTTTTATTGTTTCCTTTTTGAAAGCTCTTCCTCTTAGGGAGGGGTTTGTGATATGCCCCTACTCTATCAAAATCGCTGCAAAATTACACATTTTTTTACATATACAAAAATTTTTTTGCTATTTGTCACATTTATGTTGCAATTTGCGGCATTTTTTTAGCACAGGGATTACATCATGCCGCCCATTCCGCCTGCTGGCATAGCAGGAGCAGGGGTCTCCTCCTTGATGTCAGTAATGACGCACTCGGTGGTGAGGAACATACCTGCAATGCTGGCTGCGTTCTCCAATGCTACGCGGGTCACCTTAGCTGGATCTACCACACCTGCAGTCTTGAGGTTCTCATAGACATCCTTGCGTGCATTATAACCGAAGTCAGCCTCGCCCGCGCGCACCTTATCTACTACTACCGCACCTTCCTTGCCTGCATTAGCCACAATCTGGCGAAGTGGTTCCTCAATTGCACGACGGATAATCTCAATACCCGTTTGCTCATCCTCGTTCTCACCTTTGAGACCCTCGAGAGCTGCTTGCGCACGGATATATGCCACGCCACCACCGGCTACGATACCTTCCTCAATAGCCGCACGAGTAGCACTGAGTGCATCATCGACGCGGTCTTTCTTCTCCTTCATCTCTACCTCAGAAGCAGCACCGACATTGAGTTGTGCTACACCGCCAGCGAGCTTAGCCAGACGCTCTTGCAGTTTCTCCTTGTCGTAGGTGGACTTGGTAGTAGCGATCTGAGCCTTGATCTGACCCACGCGAGCCGCAATGGCCTCTTTGTCGCCCGCACCATTCACGATAGTGGTGTTATCCTTATTCACGGTAATGCTCTCCGCTGTACCCAGCATATCCACGGTAGCCGCCTCGAGTTTAATGCCTTTCTCCTCGCTAATGACAGTACCGCCAGTGAGGATAGCAATATCCTCCAACATCTCTTTGCGACGGTCACCAAAGCCAGGTGCCTTCACAGCACAGATCTTGAGTTGTGCGCGCAGACGGTTTACCACCAAAGTGGTCAATGCCTCGCTGTCCACATCTTCTGCAATCACGAGCAATGGACGGCCACTCTGTACGGCTGGTTCGAGTACTGGCAACAACTCCTTGAGGTTGCTGATCTTCTTATCGTAGAGCAAAATGTATGGACGGTCCATCTCCACCTCCATTGTCTCGGTATTGGTCACGAAGTAAGGGCTGATATAACCACGGTCGAACTGCATACCTTGTACCACATCAATGGTCGTATCCATACCTTTGGCTTCGCCAATCGTAATGACACCATCCTTGCTCACCATACGCATAGCGTCTGCAATGAGTTTACCAATCTCCGCATCGTTGTTGGCAGAGATAGTTGCTACTTGCTCAATCTTGTCGAAGTCATTGCCCACCTCCTCGCTTTGCGCCTGTATATTCTTAACGACTGCGCTTACCGCCTTGTCAATACCGCGTTTGAGGTCCATAGGGTTGGCACCTGCGGTCACGTTCTTGAGACCCACAGAGACAATCGCCTGGGTGAGGACAGTAGCTGTAGTGGTACCATCACCTGCTTGATCGCCAGTCTTGCTGGCTACTTCCTTAACGAGTTGTGCACCCAGGTTCTCCGCAGCATCTGCAAGTTCAATCTCCTTGGCTACGGTCACACCATCCTTGGTGATATGTGGAGCACCAAACTTCTTATCAATAATCACATTGCGGCCCTTAGGTCCAAGGGTCACCTTCACTGCGTTAGCCAATTGGTCCACGCCACGTTTGAGGGCATCACGCGCCTCTACATTGTATGTAATATTCTTTGCCATAGTAGTTGTAGTTGTAAGTTTAAAGTTGAAAGTTTAAAGTTTAAAGGCAAGGGTTATTTCAAGATTGCGAGCACATCGCTTTGGCGCATAATGAGGTATTTCTCGCCTTCGTACTCCAGTTCGGTACCTGCATACTTGCCATACAACACGGTATCGCCCTCAGCGAGCAACATCTTCTCGTCTTTGGTTCCCTCGCCCACAGCGATCACTTCGCCACGGAGTGGTTTCTCTTTAGCGCTATCAGGGATAATGATACCGCCGATAGTCTTCTCTTCTGCAGCCATTGGTTTTACCAATACACGGTCTGCTAATGGTTGAATCTTACTCATAGTTATATTAAAGTTAAAAAATTTTATTCGTTTTAAAAGTTCCAATGGGTACTTATCAAACTTTGTGCCAAAGTAGGAATCTGCGTCCTTCTCTGCCAAAATGTCAGTATTTCACTTTGCGAAACTGCGCTCCGCTACGTCGTGCCATCTCGCCATCGGTATCTTCTCTGTCGCCTATCATCAGGCAGTCCTCTACCGCCACGCCCATACGCTCCGCCACATGGTGCATGAGTTCAGCGGCAGGTTTTAGTCCGCCTAATTCTGGTGCCGAAACTACCCAGTCAAACAGTGAGGGCTCCAAACCCAATGCCTGCAACTTCTCTTTGGCAAAACCGTAGTCAGACAGCACCACCATCTTAATGCCCTTATGCTGACAGTCCTGCACAAAAGGTAGCACCCAGTCGCCCAAGGGTTGATACTGACCGATCAGTTTGACCATCAATGGCATATAGCGCTGCTCATACCACTCTTTCGCTTGCAATGGAGAGCACCCTATGCGCTGAGCCAACTGCTCGTTGTAAGTCTGGGCGAAGTTCTCTGCCCCCAACCATAGTCCCTTCATGTAGGCTCTCGTTTGACGTTCAGCCCGCATCTTCACAACGTCCCAGGGCGCATGCAAGACCATACGCAGCGACAAACCACGTTTGTCGTACAATGTGCCGTCCAAATCAAAAACAACCAACTTATACATCTTCATTCGCTTCCTCCTCGCCTAAAATAGGTGTCATGTCTGCTGGCAGACGTTTGGTCGTCGTCACGCCGTATTGCAACAGTGCTTCCAGTTGGCTGGAGAGATTGCCACGACCTTCGCGCAATTGTCTCACACCTTTTTCGTATGTACCCCGCAGCGTATTGAGTTGGTTACCCAGTGTCACATAGCTCTCCGCAAAGGTAACATATTTCTCATAAATTCCCGCAGCCGCCTTGCGGATGGCTTCGTAATGCTTCTCTTGGCGCGTGTTCTGCCATGTCAGGAAGATGAGTCGTAGCACCACCATCAGATTGGTCGGATTAATGATAAGCACCCCCTTCTGGTAGGCCTTGGTACCCAAGTTTTGGTCATGATTCATGGCGAGAATATAACTACCCTCGTTAGGCACGAACATGAGCACAATTGGCACGGCGTTATCCACCAGTTTCGCATAGTTCTTCTTGGAGAGTTCCTCCACATGTTTCCATATAGACTCATGATTGGCTTTGATGGCCGCCTTGCGTTGGTCATCATCCTCCGCGCCTACGTAGTCCGAATACGCCGTCAGCGATACCTTGCTATCAATGATAATACGCGTACCATCCGCACCCTTGACAATCACATCAGGGCGCAGGTTTCTGCCTTCCTCATCCTTCACATTATCTTGCACCATATACTCCGCTCCTTCGCGCAAGCCACTGTCATGCAGTATATTAGTCAGCACCTGTTCTCCCCAATCGCCTTGCACCTTGCCACGATTCTTGAGGGCATTCGCGAGGGTCTGTGTCGTTTTGTCACGCTGCTGGTCGTGCTCAATGATAGACTTGATGCTCTGAGCGAGCGAAGCGGTGTTCTTATCGCTACTCTCCTTGCTCTGTGCCACCAACTCACGTAGTAAGTCCAGTTCGCGCTTGAGAGGCGAAACGACCTGCTGCATATTCTCCGTATTGGCTCGTTTGAGCTGCTCCGTGCGCTCCATCATCTCCTTCTCAAATTGCGCGCGCATGTTCTCACGCGCGAGGGTAAGTTCCGTTTGGAAAGTCTGTTGCTGATGGGTTTGCAGCAATTGATGTTGCTGTTTCTCATTGCGAATCATCAACCACGCCGCCAAAGCAGTGACACCTGCCCCGATGATAATTCCTGCGATAATAGATAGTAATATTTCCATGATACTTCGTTTTCTGCCTGCAAAGTTACAACAAAAAAAGCACATACGCAAGAAATTGCGGTATTTTTGTCGATTCGCTTGCGTATTTCGAAAAAAAGTAGTAATTTTGCAGCAAAAATAAAATACGAACATGAAACACATCCCTTCAATCATTGTAGCCATGCTACTTCTTCTCACCACCAGTGTGAGCGCAGCGAAAGTAAAAACAGGTATTGAGGTTCTCCGCGAAGACGGCTTCAAACTTCTGGAAGGCAAACGCGTAGGTCTGACCACTAACCCTACTGGCGTGGATAGCCAACTCAAGTCCACCATTGACATCCTCTGGGAAGCCAAAAACGTTAATCTCGTGGCCCTCTACGGTCCAGAGCATGGTGTGCGCGGCAATGTGCACGCAGGCGACCATGTGGACAACGATGTTGATCCTAAGACAGGCCTGAAGATGTACAGTCTCTACGGCAAGACCAGCAAGCCCACCAAGGAAATGATGGACGAGATCGATGTGATGGTCTATGATATCCAAGACAATGGTTGCCGCAGCTATACCTATATCTCTACCCTCGGCAAACTGATGGAGGCCTGCATTGAGTTCGACAAAGAGCTCGTAGTGCTGGACCGCCCTAACCCACTCGGTGGCGAGAAGATCGAAGGCAACGTCGTGGAAGATGGATACAAGAGTTTTGTGAGCCAGTTCCGCATACCCTACGTATATGGTCAAACCCCAGGCGAGTTGGCGCTCTACCTCAATGCTACCGACTATGAGAGCAAGTGCAAACTGCACGTCGTGGCTATGAAGGGCTGGAAACGCTCCATGACTTGGGACGAGACGGGTCTGGAGTGGATCGTAGCATCGCCACACGTACCACAAGGCAAGTCTGCTGTGTTCTACAGCGTGACAGGTATCTTCGGTGAGTTTGGCTATGTAAATATCGGTGTGGGCTATACCTTGCCTTTTGAGATTATGGGTGCACCATGGATCAACGCCGACAGTCTGGCAACTGCCCTCAATGCGCTCCAACTGCCAGGTATTGAGTTCCGTCCTATCTACTTCAAGCCCTACTATAGTGTCTTCAAAGGCGAACTCTGCGAGGGCGTACAAATCCATATCCTCGACTATAAGGTAGCTCGCCTCAGCGAGGTGCAGTTCCTCGTGGTACAAGAGATGATGCGCCTCTGGCCAGAGCGCAACTGGTTTGAGCTCTGCAACCAAAAACGCTTCAACATGTTTGACAAAGTCTGCGGTACAGGACATATCCGCGAGGCCTTTGGCAAGAACTACCGTTGGGAAGACATACGCGACTACTGGTACAAAGATGTAGACTGGTACCGCAAAGCAAGTAGCAAGTATTACCTTTATAAGTAGTGTAAAGTTGATAGTTTATAGTTTAAAGGCTGGGCATCAAGGTGCATAATCCGTGCCTTTACACTTTACACTTTACACTATACACCCTACACCTCAAGAACAATGAAACGATACATCGAACGATTGGCGTGGGGAACCGATGCAGGTTTCTACCGTCTTATCCCACAAGAAGTGCTTCACCCTGCCAATGAGCAGGATGTACAGGCCATCATCCACCGCGCGCACCGCGAGGGCAAACATATCACTTTCCGTGCAGCAGGCACCTCGCTCAGCGGACAAGCCATCAGCGACAGTCTGCTGGTGGTATGCGGCAAGAAGTGGGAGCAATACACCATCGGCCAAGATGCCAAGACCATCACCCTGCAACCGGGTATTGTGGGACAACGTGTCAATGAGATCCTACGCCCTTACGGCAAGTATTTCTCACCTGACCCAGCCAGTCTCAAGTCGGCTATGGTCGGCGGCATCGTGATGAACAACGCCAGCGGTATGTGTTGCGGTGTACACGCCAATAGTTACCGTGTGCTCCAATCGGTGCGTATCATATTGCCCGATGGCACACTGCTTGACACGGGCGACGAGAAGAGCCGCGCCGCCTTCGCCATGAGTCATCCACAGTTCCTACGCAAGATAGAGGAGCTGCGCGACAAGACGCTGAGCAACCCCGCCCTCGTCGAACGTATCAAACGCAAATATAGCATCAAGAACGTCACAGGTCTGACCATACTGCCTTTCGTGGAGTATAGCGACCCATTTGACATCATTGCCCACCTCATGGTCGGCTCGGAAGGCACATTGGCTTTCCTCTCCGCTATCACCGTCACTACGGCGGACATCACTCCCTACTCCGCCTCGGCGCTGCTACTCTTCCCTACCACCAAGTCTGCCTGTGAGGCCATCACCGAGATGAAAGCCACAGGCATGCTCTCTGCGGCAGAGTTCTTCGACAGCAAGGCCATGCAGACCGTGGAGAAAGACTTCCCTGAGCTACAAGGACTACCTACGGATGCAGGTGCCGTGCTTATCCGCACCGATGCTACTACCCAAGAGGAACTGGACAAGAAGAACAGCACCCTGCAAGCGGTACTCAATACCTATACCCTCTGCCAAGCGGCCGCTTTCACCAGCGACCCTGCCCTCACCAGCAAGTATTGGGCTATGCGTTCAGGTATCTTCCCTGCTGTGGGAGGAACACGCGAAGTGGGAACGACCTGCCTCATTGAGGATATTGCTTTCCCTATCGAGCACCTGGCACAAGCCACACTCGACCTGCAACAACTCTTCCACGAGCATAACTACCCCGAGGCGGTCATCTACGGCCACGCACTCGAGGGCAACTACCACTTTATTCTCAACCAGCGTTTTGACACACCCGAAGCCATCCAGCAGTATGACCGCATGATGCGCGCTGTCGTAGATTTGGTCGTGGATAAATACCACGGTTCGCTCAAAGCCGAGCATGGTACGGGACGCAATATGGCACCTTTCGTGCGCCGCGAATGGGGCGATGATGCCTACCAACTCATGTGCGAAGTGAAACAACTCTTCGACCCACACAATATTATGAACCCAGGCGTCATCTTCAACGAAGACCCACAGTCCTACTTGCAACACATCAAACCATGCCCCAAAGTGCATGCCATGATTGACCGCTGTATCGAATGTGGTTTCTGCGAGGTGAACTGCGTGGCATGTGGCTATGCGCTCTCCAGCCGTCAGCGTATCGTTGTACAACGCGAGATGAAACGTTTGGAGGAGATTATAAGGCGAGAAGGCGATGAGGCGATGAGGCGAGAGGCAAGAACATTGCTCAAACAACTCCAAAAGGACTTTGCGCGCATCGGTCGTGACCTATGCGCGGGCGACGGGCTCTGCTCTACCTCCTGCCCTATCAAGATCAATGTGGGCGACTATATCCACCTCGTGCGCGAACATGATATGGGCGCAGCGGGCAAAACTATTGGCTATTGGGCAGGCAAGAACCTCGCCTCCATTGGCAAAACGCTCACCCCTATCTTGGGCGCAGCCCATGTAGCCAAGAGCATTATCGGAGATAAACTCACCACCCTTGCAGGCAAAGCCATGCACTATGGTTCAGGCGGATTGGTGCCACTGTGGACACCATCGCTGCCCAAACCAGTGACTAAGAAGGATATTCAAACCGCCAAAGACTATGGCGTAGTCCACGGACTCAAGGGACTGCAAGACAAACGCGTAGTATATTTCCCATCCTGCCTCAACCAGCGTCTCAGCACACCCGGCAAACCGCTCGTGAACGATATGACCGAACTGCTCAATAAGGCGGGTTTCGAGGTTATCTTCCCTGCCGATATGGAGAACCTCTGTTGCGGTACCATCTGGGAGAGCAAAGGTATGCCCGATGAGGCACAACGCAAGGCAGCCGAACTCGAGCTCGCCCTGCTCAAGGCCAGCGAGAACGGCCGTTTCCCTGTCCTCTGCGACCAGAGTCCATGCCTCCACCGCATGCGCCATACCATGCAACACCTGCACCTCTACGAGCCTGCAGAGTTCATTGATAAGTTCGTCCTTAGCGAACTGGAAATCACGCCATTGGATGCTTGTATCGCGATGCATATCACCTGTTCTACACGCCAAATGGGCTTGGCAGACACTCTCGTGCGCGTAGCGCATGCGTGTGCTAATAAGGTATTAGTGCCCGAGGAGATTGGTTGTTGCGCTTTCGCGGGCGACAAGGGCTTCACCGAGCCCGAACTCAACGAGTGGGCACTACGCAAACTCAAACCGCAGATTGACAAAGCAGGTGCCACTATGGGTATCAGCAACTCGCGCACATGCGAGATTGGTCTCTCCACCCACTCGGGCATTGAGTACCATAGCATAGCCCACCTGGTGAATATGTGCGCAAGCGCAAGAAAGAAATAACAGGCCCCCGGCTCCCGGCTGCCGGCAGCCAAAACAACAGAACAATGAACAACATCGAGATTGAACGCAAGTTCCTCGTGCTGAACGAGGACTATAAGCAGTTGGCGACCAGCCACTATACCATTCAGCAGGGCTATATCTGCAAGGAGCCCGACCGTACTGTGCGCGTGCGTATTCGCACCGAGGCGGATGGTTCGGGTACGGCATACTTGACCATCAAGTCCAAACCCAACGCTATGGGCTTCTCGCGCTTTGAGTGGGAGAAGGAGATTGCCGTCCTTGATGCCCAGCAGCTCATGGAGCTCTGCCTCCCTGGCGTAATCCACAAAACCCGTTGGCTCATCCCTGCCTCTACAACCAATAACCAATCGCCTCACCTCACCTGGGAAGTGGACGAATTCCATGGTCGCCTGGAGGGGCTGGTACTGGCAGAACTGGAACTGCCGCGCGAAGACTATCCTTACGAAAAACCATCGTTCGTAGGCGAAGAAGTCACAGGAAATCCACGCTATTACAACGCAAATATGTAAGAAATGCACTTTTTTTGCCCAAAAATCAAAATAAATTTGGTCAATTCAATAAAAAGTTGTAATTTTGCAGGTCATTTTGGCGTAAAGTACGCTGAACAACAAGAAATAAATAACAAACAAATATTATGACAACATTACAAAGAATTAGAAATCATGGCGTTATCCTGCTCGTAGTAGTGGGTATTGCTATGTTGGCGTTCATTTTGGGCGACTTTTTGAACTCGGGTAGTAGTTTTTTCAATCGCAGCCGCGAGAATGTGGGTGTGATAGCAGGTCACAAGGTTCACTACACCGAGTATGAGGCAGCTAAAGACCAATTGACCGAAGTGTACAAGATCGAGAGTGGTAGCAACGACATCAACGAGGAGCTCGGTATCCAAATCCGCAACCAAGTTTGGCAAATGCTGATGATGGACTATACCCTCCGCGAGCAAGCTGAGAAGATTGGTATGGAGGTAACCGCTGATGAGCTCAGCGAGTTGTGCATCGGTGCTAATCCTCACCAACTCATCCGTCAACGTCGCGCTTTCTATGACGAGACAGGCAACTTCAACCGCTTTGCGCTTGTGAACTTCCTCAACTCAATCTCACAAGAGCCAGAGACTGCTGAGCAAGCAGCTGGTATGCAACAAGCTAAGACCTACTGGATGTACTGGGAGAACGCCGTGCGCCTCACCTACCTCCAAGAGAAATACGTGGATCTCATGGGCAAGTTGGTGACTGCCAACAACTTGGATGCTAAATATGCATTTGAGGCAGCTCAAACCAGCGTGAACGTAGAGTTCGTAGAGAAACCTTATTTCGCAGTGGCAGACTCATTGGTTAAGGTTACCGAGGCTGACATCAAGAAACTCTACAACGCTCAAAAAGAGCAATACAAGCGTACTCCTAACCGCTCTATCGTATATGTTAGCTTCCCTATCGTAGCATCTGAGGCAGACAACGCAGAGGTAAAGAAACTCATGGAGAGCTTGGAGAACGACTTCCAAACCAAGGAGGACATCACCGCTGTGGTTAACGGCAACTCTGACATCCTCTACGATGGTCGCGACTATTCAGAGACTACTATTCCTGCTGAGTATAAGGAGTTTGCTTTCGGCAAGGGCGTTAAGAAGGGCGCATGCACCGAGCTCACCTATACCGATGGTACCTACGCTATGGCACGTATCATGGACTGCGGTTATACCAAGTCTGACTCTGTACAACTCGTACTCGTTGCTAACGACGAGAACACCGAGGATGTAGAGCTTGGTTGGTTTGAGGCACACGAGTTGCAAAAGACCATCGCTGACCCTGCATTTGCTGGCAAGAAAGGTACCAAGTTCACCGTTTCTACTGGCATGGGCGAGCAAACATTCAAGATTGCTGACAAGAGCCAACCTACCGCTAAGGTGAAACTGGCTATCCTCAGCCGCAAGGTAACCCCAAGCAGCAAGACCTATGGTCTGCTCTACAACGAGGCTAAGCAATTCATCGTGAACAACGGTACTGTAGAGTTGCTCCGTCAAGCAGCGCAAGAGCAAGGCCTGAACGTAACTCCAGCATTCGGCTTGAACATCAACGCAGATAAGATCAACGACCTCAAGAACAGCCGCGGCATCGTTCGTTGGGCATTCGAGGCCAAAGAGGGTCAATTGAGCGACGTATTTGAGTGCGGTGAGCAATTCATCGTTGCCGCTCTGACCGAGGTGAACGAGGGTGACTATCGTACCCTGGAGGAGGTTCGCATGGAGTTGCAAATGCAAGCAGCTGCTGACAAGAAAGCTGAGTACATCATGGCGCAACTCAAGGGCGTTTCTACCTTGGAGGAGGCAGCTGAGTTGTTGGGTGCTGAGATTCAAACAGCCGAGAACATCAGCTTGGCATCTGCTCGTTTGGGTGCAGCAGGTATGGAGCCAGCCGTGATCGGTGCAGCACTTGCGTTGGAGAACAATGCTACCTCTGCTCCTGTTAAGGGCAATATCGGTGTGTATATGGTTCGTATTGGCGAGAAGGTAGTAGCTGAGGGCGAACTCAACGCTGAGCAAGAGATCAGCAACCTGAACATGCGCAGCGCTTACACCATTCCTTATCAAGCTATAGCTTTGATTGAGGAGAACGCTGAGGTGGAGGACAACCGCGCACGTTTCCAATAATCCGACACGCATTATAAGACGATATACTAAGTGCCGAGCATGTTGCTCGGCACTTTTTTATGCAAATATTTGCATATCTCAAAAAAAAGCAGTACCTTTGTGCGCTGAATGGAAGATGATATATTATTCAAAACTATAAAAACATTTTAAATCATGAAATCATTGAAAAGCATTAATCCTTGGCTTTGGGTACCTACCTTGTACTTCCTGCAGGGTATTCCTTACTTCTTAGTCAACAACATCTCCATGGTTATGTTTAACCAGATGGGTGTGCCCAACGGCGAGATGTCTTTCTTCACCACACTGCTCTACTTCCCTTGGGCATTGAAGTTCTTGTGGGCTCCATTCGTGGACCTGATCAGAACCAAACGTTGGTGGTTCCTCACCATGCAGTTCCTCATGTTGGGACTGGCAGTGCTGACCATTTTCTCCATTCCTCAACCTGACCCTGCTACCATCGCGGCTATGGGTACAGAGGTAAAACTCTTCATGGGTGTGCTGATTGCCTTCATCATCATGGCGTTTGCTAGTGCTACTCACGATATTGCTGCTGACGGATTCTATATGTTGGCACTCTCCTCTGGTGTACAAGCCGAGATGATCGGATGGCGTAGTGTATTCTACCGCCTGAGCAACGTATTCTGCAACTCTGTGCTTATCGCTATCCCTGGTATCATCTACGATTGGACCATTAAGCAAGGCGAGCAAAACATGCCTCTCGCATGGAAAGTGACTATGGTTATCACAGCCGTTATCTTTGCGCTCATGGCTGTATGGCATATGTTCTTCACACCACGTCCTGATGCCGATAAACCTAATGCAGAAACTTCTGTGAAGGATATTATCTCAGGTTTCGGCAAGGCCTTTGCCACCTATTTCACCAAACCTGGTCTTTGGATAGCTATCCTCTTTATGCTCCTCTACCGTTTGCCAGAGGGCTTCCTCATGAAGATGATTTATCCATTCCTTCTCGGTGCGCGCGAGACTGGCGGTCTGGGCTTGACCATGCAGGAATTGGGCGTTGTATATGGCGCAATCGGTGTGATTTTCTTGCTCCTTGGCGGTATCCTCGGAGGTTTCTATATCTCTCGCGTAGGATTGAAGAAGGCCTTCTGGTGGATGGCTCTCGCTATGACCCTGCCATGCTTGAGTTTCGTTTATTTGAGCACGTACTTGCCTGAGAACATGGTATATATCGGTATCGCTCTTGCTATCGAGCAATTTGGCTATGGCTTTGGTTTCACCGCTTATATGATGTACATGATGTTCTTCTCAGAGGGCGAGTTCAAGACTTCTCACTACGCTATCTGTACCAGTTTCATGGCACTCAGTATGATTCTCCCTGGTTTGGTAGCAGGTTATATCCAAGAAGCTATTGGCTATCAAAACTTCTTCTGGATGGTGATTGCATGTAGTGTAGGTACCATCCTTGCCACCTTCCTTGCTCGCCGCAAAGTAAATCCTAACTACGGTAAGAAATAATTTTTCTATAGATGCAAATTAAACGTATCATACCTAACTCACTGACCTGCGCAAATCTTTTGTGCGGGTCAGTGTCGGTATTTATGGCAACCCAAG
>JBGVEG010000022.1:0-24560 GCA_045119955.1 Paludibacteraceae bacterium | reverse complement strand
TTCAAATTTGTAAGGAAGATTTACTGCTTCAAACCATGATTCATATTCTTGATTTTGTGGAATCCACCAAAACCCAATTCGCAGTTCTTTCTTTTTGGGAAAGAATATAGAAAAATTTCTTGGCTTAGCATTGGTATCGGCAAAGCTAATATAATCCTTTGCACCATAATTAGCAGCGTATTGTCCGTTCTTGACAAAGTCCAACGAGTTGATTATTTGATCCACCATTGGCAACCATTTGTTGTCCTGCCATGCTTCTCTGCCATGCTGCGTTTTTTCTGGTTCAGGTGCAGGATTAGAGGCTGCTGATTCAGCAGTAATGGTTGGTTGTTCTGCTTTTTGTGCTGGTTGCTGTTGCGCTTGCTTTTGTTGTGCCTCGTATATGCGAGCATCAAGCAGCATCTCAAACTCATCCACATCTCCGCCTGCCTCTTTCACTTTCTTGATGAGAATAGCGCGTTCTTTGTCTGTCACCACACCATCTATCAATGCCGCAGCCATCAGTTTCTCGAGATCAATTACCAAACCAGGATTGGTTGGAGTAGTTGCTTTTGGCGCTTCTGGTTTTGCTTGCGCTATTTCCTTTTCTGCAGGTTTCGCAGGTTGCTCTTTTGGCTTACCTACATAGGTGATTTTAGCTTTATCAAGGAATGCATACGTACCAATTGCTACTTTGCCCTCCTCATTTTCTATGGTAACAGAGGTTAGAGCATTGCAATACAAGAAAGCAGACCTTCCAATGCTTGTTACGCTGTTAGGGATGGTAATAGAGGTGAGAGCATCGCAATCCAAGAAAGCACATCCTCCAATACTCGTTACGCTATCAGGGATGGTAACAGAGGTGAGAGCATCGCAATTACGAAAAGCAGACTCTCCAATGCTCGTTACGCTATCAGGAATAATGGTCGTTTGATCGCCTGCTATTAGGGTATTAGTCGTTTTATCGATGATACCATTACCATTTTGTATGCTCTTGTATCTTGGATTGCCTTCTTCCACGACGATAGATGTAAGACATGGGCAGTTGGTAAATAGATGTCCGTGGTAATAATTGTCTCCTATCCATATCTCACCACTCTCTATCTGTGTTACGGTTTTAGGGATAGTGATAGAAGTAAGACTGGAACATTCGGCGAATGCCAGTTTTCCGATTCTCACAACACCCTCTGGGATAGTAATAGAGGTAAGTGCACTACAGTTTCTGAAAGCGGCATCATCTATCTCTGTTACTCGGAAAGTCATTCCTTTCTCCTCTACTTGAGTAGGGATAGTAAACTCACTTTGATATTGGAATCCTCTAACGATTCCTGTTACTCTTGCTGTTGCGGTACGCTTCAACACAGCAATACGCATTCCATTGACTTCTGCCATAATTTTGTGTATTGTATTAGTTGTTTATATCATCGTATTGTTATATTGTTCATATTAATTAGTTCTATTGCAGTATTGTAGAGAAAAATGTCGTTTTTTTGCCCAAATGCTTGCGTATGTGAAATAAATGTTGTACCTTTGCGGACAAATTGGGAATACAACTCCCATTTTGTCCAAACCAACAATAATAATATGTACAACAGAGAGTTACAAAACAAACTTTTAGAGTTAAGCGAGCATTGGTCTATCATTTCGGTGACAGGACCACGCCAGTCAGGTAAGACTACATTGTGTAAAATGGCATTTCCAGATTACGAATATGTCAATTTGGAGCGTGCTACAACCCGAGCATTAGTTGAACATGACATTGAGGGCTTCTTGCTACAATATCCCAATGGATTGATTATAGATGAAGCTCAAAACATGCCCGAATTGTTTTCTGTTCTACAAGTGGTAGTCGATGAAAACAAATCATTGCGCTATGTGCTAAGTGGTAGCAGTGACTTCTTGTTGATGCAAAATATATCTCAATCCTTAGCAGGTCGTGTGGCTGTTATGCGCTTGCTACCTTTGAGTTTGCCAGAGTTAGGTGATGATGCGGATATAGATGTCAATGAACTGATGTGGCGAGGATTCTATCCTGCTATATGGGGAGACAAGAAAGACCCGCACACAGTATATGATAGTTATGTGGCTACTTATATCCAAAAGGATGTACGACAGATAGTGAATATCAAAGATTTGAGTCTTTTTCGTCGCTTTTTGACTATTCTTGCTTCTCGAGTGGGTACGGAGTTTGTCGCATCATCTATAAGTACGGAATTGGCTATAGATCACAAGACCATTCAATCATGGATGAGTATATTGGAAACTTCATATACAGCATTTTTGCTACATCCGTTTTATCGCAACATAGGTAAACGACTGACTAAAACACCTAAGGTGTATTTCTACGATATAGGTTTGGTATGTTATCTCTTGGGAATAGAGACGGCTCAGCAGTTGGCTAATCATCCTTTGCGCGGTGCGATATTTGAGAATATGGTAGTTTGTGATATGTTGAAAGCGCGCTATAACCAAGGATTGGAAAAGAATATCTTATTCTACCGAGATAAATCGCGAGAAGTAGATATATTGCAAGAAGAGGCAGGCAAAATACATGCATACGAAATCAAGTCAGCGGAGCGTTTTCATCCTGACTTTTTGAATTCGTTGGATTATCTCAAAAGTCTGCTCAAAGATGATTTATTGAGCATGAACATCATCTATACTGGTCCTCAAAAGTCCATTGGTGAAACACACCTCATTAATTATAAGTCTATGACCAAGAAATAACTTTTAACTTTTCTCTACAATACGTCAAAGAACACTTTTCCTCATTTTATCCCTCCCCTTAGGGGAGTTAGGAGGGGTCTGTAAGCAGAGGAGCGATCAAACTCCTCTGCCTTGTTATTTGGTCACTTGGATTAAGCGCGACCAGCAGCGCAGATAGTAACACCGTTGTCAGCCAATGCGCTGTCGTCAGCGTTAGCTACTTGAACGCCAATACCGTACATCTCAGCGATCTTCTTCTCGAAGTTGCCTACTTGCATGTGACCAACGATCTTCAACTCGCCACCCTTAGCGCCCTCAGCGCGGATAGATGCGAGAGTAGCGTTGTCATCAGCGAAACCACCTTTGCAAGATGCGCTTTTGTACACGCGAAGAGTTGCACCAAATGCCTCTTTGAAATCAGCCTTGAGGGATTTAACCTTCATGTTGCCAGTCAATTTAATTTCTGCCATAGTTGTAAAATTTTTAATAATTGATCAATTATGCCCGCAACTTTAGGACTGCGAGCGTTGTCCTATGATTTGGGTCCTTAGTGAAATAATTTTTCAAAAAATCTCATTTGACTCTTATACTTAATTTTGCAGTTTGGACAACCCTCAAAAGCTCTCTCACTAATTGAAATGATTCCGTCACTATCATCAATTATAACTTCTTTTAGCTCTTTGCAGTGCCCAAAGGCGGAGTCATCAATCTCATCAACTGATGCGGGAATAGATATATTCTTTATTTTACATCCCCAAAATGCAGAATAACCAATAGCCTTTACACCATCATGAATTATTATTTTTTCTATATTACTACACTCTGCAAATGCTCTCCAGGATATCCTAGACACTGTACCAGGTATAGATATTTCTTTTAATTTCGTACATCCCCAAAATGCACAATCACCAATTCTTTCACATGAAGATGGAATTACGATTTCGGAAATTTTTGTCTCTCTGAAGCCATATGTACTGTGTTCTTTTTCATAGGGTTCTTCACGATACCCTCCCTTTCTTCTTTTATCTTCCACACGCTTGTACTCTCTTGTTGTCCAACTGATTCTTCCTCCTATTTCAACTATAGAGTAGGTTTCTCCTTCATGTTCAACTGAAGACGGAATAATTAGTTTCCCATTATATTCGGTGTAACGATCCTTTTTCATAATCTTTACAGTTTTTTCTTTTTCATCAATAATTTCAAATCTGAAATTTCCTTGAATAAATGTCGTTGCCATAGTTGTAATTATTATTAAACTGTTAAACTTTAAAATATTTTAACCAATGTTGATGCAAGATAGTCATATACTTCTCCGCCTTAAGCGATTTGAAGATTTTGCGACTTGCCTTTGTTTTTAGCAATTCTAAGATTGCAGGATTAATATCTACTTCACTAGTAGTAATCGTTTCGTTCTTTGTGACTTTCTGTTTCGTCTTCTTTATGCTACTAAAGTCGGATTTTTGGGCTAATCGTTGCTTGTAAGCGGTAGCCGTTTCCCATTTATTATCTTTTTTCTCTGCTGCCAATCCAAGGTTGGTAATAAACTTCGTATAATCCTCCCTGCTAAGTGATGGTATATTACCTCCTGTGAATTTACTCATTCGCCATAAATATGCATCCAATAAGTCAAATTGCTGATAACCTTTGTATCGCTTAGTACTTTTACCAAAAATGCTTTTTCTCAATTCATCAAAGGCTGCAATATGCGATGCAATAGTCTTACAAGGATCTTGTCGATGTTGTTTATCTATTTTCAGCATATCACATACAATTGGATATGCGTCGTTTGCCAATCGGTCATATATAGAGAATCCTATTCCATCGTCTTGAATTTCCAACAATTGATAAAATGCGTATTTGGACATCAACGAGATTTGTTTGGCGCCATCAGATAAGTTTTTTTGTATGCCATATGGTTCGTCGAAAAGGGTGTTAGTGGTAAAATCCTTATTCTTGCTAACTTCAAGTTTTTCCTCATCTTGTGTAGAAGATAGCGCTTGAAAGTACTTAATAGCATCACTCTCGTTGCCAAGGGACAAAATCTTATCTGCCATTTCCTCAAAAGAGTAATAGCTATATCCTGCATTGGTTGCATAAATAGAATCTATTACCACAAGACGCGTAATAATGCCTAATCTGTTGTATTTATCTTCTTTGGTAGAGTTAAAAACATCTATTATTGGTTGACGATTACTGCAATTATCCTTTTGGCTTAATTCGCATTTGATAATTGCATCTATCGTATCAAGAATATCTTGTTTTACCTGAGTAACTTCTGTTTTCATTTAGTAGTCCTATGATTTTCGGGTTGTACTTATGTAAATGAAATATACAGTGTCTTTTTGAAGTGTCGTCTGAGGGGCGTATTCCTTAACCTGAAACCCTTTATTAGTCAGTTTCTTGATGAGTTTTTGGGCTGAAGGTCGCACATTTTCTTCCTCTAAAAAGACCATAAATTTGTAATAGTCCTTGATAGTTTTTTGCGTCAAGTCGGACTTCTTTTTACTATTAAATAGATGCTCCACATCATCCATGATACTACTCTCTTGAGCAGCACCAAAAGACTTTTCATTGACTGGAATATTACATTTTACTTCCGCTACAATCTTAACTTCTTTGTTATATTCGACATCAAAACCATTTGTATTAGCATGGGTAGCTAAGAGTTGTTGTAACATCTCTGCCTCTTGCCGAGAAGAAATAACTCCATCATTTCTCAAAGTATGGATAAATCCCTCTGTTGCTAACATTGTGACAATATTATTGATGTTGGTAATAGCCTTTTTAAGCATAACAAACTCCTGTAAGGCTAACTTAGAATAAAAGTCTTCCTTGGAGTTTAAAGCCTTTTGCCAAAAATCATTGAAAGCTTTAGATAAGTCGTCTTTTCGATTGTAGGTGGACATAGCAATAATTTGATTTTTTTCTTGTAAGCATAGGAGCGATCAAACTCCTATGCCTTAAAGGCGTATTACTCGCCACGGGCTGCTTGTCCGATGGTGAGTTTGTTGTCCACGCAAGTCTTACCTGCAGGATCTTTGATTTGTACAGTAAGACCATACATCTCATCAAAGAGTTTCTCTGCATCACCTACTTTCATCGATGCTTTGAGCTTCAACTCGCCTGCAGCGGCAGTCTTCACATCCTTGCTGGTCTTTTGGTTGAGTTGGTTGAGTGTCAAGTCGCCATCAGCCAATTGCTTGCCTTTGTAGATTGCCAAAGTGCAGCCAAAAGCTTTCTTGAAGTCTGCACAAATAGTTTTAACTTTCTTGTTTGGAGCCACTGAGAACTCTGCGTTCGTAAAGTGGTCTTTGATTGAATTTAAAAGTCCCATAATCTTATAAGTTAAAAAAGTTTTAAGAGTTTTAAAAGTTGTAAGGGTGTTTATCTTCTCTTTTTGCCTGTTAGGCCGTTGAGGATAGCGCCACCGATTTTGCGCTCGAGGCCTTGTTTGGTGGTGGGAATACCTACTGCGCGGGCTACTTTGGTCTTCAAGCCCGAGATACCTACTGCTCGCTTAAGCGAAAAACTGAGTCCTGGAATTCTTGCCATAATTGTATTGTTTAGAGTTGTGTAGTATTGTATTCTAATTGGTATAATATTCTGTTTTGTAATATTCATTGGTTGGGGAAGAAGCTAACACCTCAATCCATACATAGTTGTTGTAACGCATACGCTCGTTCTCAAAGCCAAGGTAAATAACACTTCTCCCCTTCACAGGAATACGACCATTGCTGGACTGCATGCCCATAATCGAACTATTGACATCGTAACTTAATTTGCTTGTAGCTGTGCGATCTTGGAACTTCTTGGCTTGTGACGAACTTCCAAAAACAAACATATTGATATATGCATCTTCTTCACGCAATGGAGTATATTCGCCTAAAATAGTATTGATAATCCCTACACTTCTATTGGATTCATATACAGGTAATCCAAGCATTTTAATCTTGTGATATGAAGTATTCATATTCTTATTAAATTCACCATCAGTTCTGCGATCAGCTTCATTGGTTGAAATACGCATGCTATAGAGAATATCTGTTGCCCCGGCAGGCACTTCAACAGCCACCAATCCACGACAGGAGCCCGAAAATTCAGCTTTCAGTTGTCCACGGAGAGTGAACTTACGAGGTTCGTTCAAAATAGGTGTCATCTTGATACCCTTCACCGACCATGCACGGAAGTCACCCTGTTTGGCTTCAACTGTGCGCTCATTGACTGTTATAGGGGTGAGGCGATCAAGATGATTGGTAGTGTAAGTGATATGGATTGATGCATATTGTGAGCTTGCGCCAGGGTTGAGTTCCACCAAGTAGATAGCGCTATTCTCAATCTCCATATTGAACTTGAAAGCCGTCTTGTCTGCAATGGTTTTGAGCGTGGAATGTGAGTCGTAGTTATAGACTTTGAGTGTGGCAGCGCGTTTGGTCTTGATATTCACATAGAGTTTTTCACCACGTTTGAGATAAACGGGGTATGCAGTTTTCTTCTCTACCAGACAATCATCATCACTCACAACTGGCACATAGATATTGTGCATATTGTCCTTGATGGTTTGGTGGATGTTTTGCTTGAGTTGCTCTATGCGTTGTTGGAGCGCTTGGCAATTGGCAATAGAGGCAGAATCTAAACCATTGGTATCATATGTGTAATATAGTTGGTCAGCCAACTGCGAAAGTTGGAGCGCATCGCTGGCTTCCATGCCATTGACCTCACAGAGTAAATTTTCGATGGTTTGAACCTTTGTTACCGTTTCGTTATACTCTGCTAATTTGGTTCCTGACATAGGTCTGCCGTTATACGAACTACTACAAGCAGCCATCATCATGGCAATGCCACAAATGAGAATGGATGTAAGTTTGTTTTTCATTTTTCCAAATGATACTATTTAATTTGTTTGACATATAAAAAGACCTGTTTTCCCTCATCGTTTGTGAAGTTGGACAAGTGTTCCAATTGATTGACATAGCCAACCGTATTCTCCTTTATCTTCTCAATGATTTCGGTATTAGCATTACCATCAGCATCTTCCTTGGTTGTAATAAGCAAATCTGCCGTTATACTGGAGCCGTTGAAATAGCGACTCGCTTGCGACATGGCTTTGACACTTGCTACACGCAGCATTGTACTTTCATTACCACCATATTTAGCGGGATCAAGCACAACAGCTGACACTAAGTAGTTATCACTATAGTCGTTCACCACTTTCACATCAAAGGGCGCATGCTTGTACATACGAATGAGAAAGTTGGTCAATGCCGTTTTGTCAGCATTGAAATTTTGCGCATAACACCCAATGGCAAAAATACAAAAAACAAGTGTTGATACAATATTCTTCATAAGTCGTTTATTCTAAAAGTATTCCGTTCCATTCTGGAAATAAAGTATTGAGAACTATGCGTATTGAGAACTGAGGATCTTCTCTGGTATTATAAATACCACCAGAAATACCGCTGTGGATAATTGCATAAGGATTAAAAGTCATCAACGTACTCGTGCTACTCAATGCTTTCATTGATATATTTTCATGAAATTGGTGATACTTTTTTAATGTTTCATATGCTACTGGCACCACCACTTGAATGACACCACTATGCTGAAAAACATCATCAATATAAATACTCATATCAACGCACGGCATATAGTTCCATCCTTCTGAAATATGTAACCAAACATGACCAAAAGTACCAAATTCGTTTTGTAATAACCAATAGTTATCACCCGATGGAGCGTAGGTGCCATCCGATAGTTTTGTTGCTCGCAAAGATTTTGCAGGTACTGTAATGCGTATGTCCTTGTATTGAGAAGGATTATATTTCACTATTTCAAAATTTGTCACCTTAGCCAAGTCTTCCAATCTAATCCTTAATCTCCATTCTCTCTGGGTAATAAGTCCTAAATATGGTTGAGTCAGTTGCGATGCATCCCATGAGAACATCTGATCTTGAAATAGAACATCATGCCAACGCGTGTACGCGACATTTACCCCCCACTTAGTGTTGCGATTATCCACTACACAATAAGGATTAAGCAGACTATTCATCATAGGTGTGAGAAAATCTGTAAAATCTATTTCTGCATAAAAATTACCAGAGGTTACCCCTACTTCCTTGCCGCCATCGATGGTCGTTTTGAGGGTGTTATAGATAGCAGAATAATAGGGTATTTTATAGTGTTTAAGTTGCTCTATTTGTTCTGATGTTAGACGTAGCGCATTCAATGTATTGCTCATCAATTCCACAAATTGCAGTGCCCCTTGTCCCCAATATGCCTCGATTCGAATAGGCACTATGCAATACAGTTCTTCTGCATTAGGATCTTCCAATTCAGGTTCTTCCACATGCAACTTAAAAGCCACCATTTCAGAGTGAGCTGCCACCTGCAATAGTTGTTTCTTGAGATGTTCGAATGCTATGCGTGTGTTCATCTGGTTCAGGCGTATCAATTGTAAGTTGGCAGTAATGCTAGATGCATAGTTTGCGCCGCCTACCAGTTCGCACACTGCTCCTTTGCTCTGCGCATAAGTCACCATCTTTTTTGCGGAGAGGGTAGCTTGCAACATTACCTCGTGATTGCCATTGGGCAGAACAGAAGCACCCAATTCGTGGTAGGAATAGACATTACCTGAAGCAATGGTGATAATTTCATCCCTTACCAGTGAGTCGTTAAGAATTTCTGTATTCGCAGAAACGAATACGCCATACGCTTGCTCTATCGCATTGCGCAGAGCTGCATGCGTAGCTTCCTGCTTGGTCACACCAATACCTGACATAACCAATGTTACGCTATCTACACCTTGCGCATAGATATTCATTCCCGAAAATATCAAGAGTATATAGAGTAGGTGCTTTTTCATATTGTCTATTGTGTTATTACTTGCTTGAAGAACCAAATTTGAATGCTCGTTCGCGTTTGTAACCAATATCTATTCTGCCAAAGCGATTGGCAAGAGTATTCCATCCTTCTTGTTTCTGGCGTTTGAGCTCCATCTCATCTTCATACTTCTTCATCTTAAACTCCCACTCTGCTTGTGCCGCCGCTGCTTTAGCAGCCTCTATGCGACGTAGCTGGGTATTGATCTCCTTAATGAGCGCATTGGCTTGGGTCTGACATTGTGCCTCAGGGTTTACTTTAGCCAAAATGCTGAGTGCCTCTGTAGCCGAATCGTAGTCGCGATGAGCGAGCCATGCACTGCGCGCATTCTGAATGAGTTTTTTGCCCTCCAGATTAATATACTGTTTGTAGATTTCTACTGCCTTATTCTGGCAAGTGGTATAGCAATCGGCACAGACAGCAGGCACAGTCACCAGATTAGCAATCGCACGCTCATACTGCTGCATAGCCGCCAGACGCTCTGCTTCCTGGAGCAGGAAAGTGCAATTGTCGGTATAATAGGATATGATTTCATCCTTGGTGTCATTGACCAGTGCTACGAGGTCAGGATTGTTGGTCTTGATATTCTTGAAGGCCTGGATATAGCACTTGGTCTCTGTTTCGCCTATGCCCCATGTGTGAATAGTGGAAGTGGCGTATATCTTCTCCTCTACCACATCACCGATAATAAAGGTAATATCCATCCGTTGCACAATCATGCCTGCGGTATTCACCTCGCGCGTAGTAATATCTACACGCGCTGTCATGATAAAGCGATCGGCCTCTGTACTCACCAATCCGCAAGCCGATAGGAGACGCTGCATCTTCGTCTCCAGATTAGCGCGCGCTTCCTCGGGAATGTTTTCGTACTCAGGTTGTACTGCACTGATAGACAGACGACCCGCATCGTTCTGCGCCCACGCAGATAGACTGAATATGCCTAATAGACATGCTAAAAAATACTTCTTCATACTATTTCTCTCCTATCACTACGACTGCCTCTCCGAGACCTTTGTTCATCACTTTGCTCTCAATGAGATATTGTTGTTTGAGGAATTTGCGCAAGTTGGTAGCAAACATACGGGCATCCATAGCGCGACCTTTGTCATTGAACATAGGGATACGCACTTGTTCGTATTTAGCACGCATCTCTGTATTGCTACTTAGATTGAAAGAGCCATCTACGGTATTGCGCACCATCCAATCGCTAATGACATCAATCAGTTCTTCATCATCGTACTCATCCTCTAAGGTTATATCGCTATTGTCCCAAATACGCAGTTGCAATGTTATTTCGCGTCCATGCGCTTGGGCATCAGAGAAATGCGAAGTGAGTTGGCGCGAGAACTGATCCATCTGTTTGGTCAGCATCTTATCAATCTGGAGCGCGATAGGCAAACTATCCATTATCTCCACCGCGTTGGCAGCCGCCACCTGTTTGTTGGAATAGGTGTCAATAGCAGCAATGCTGAGCGAGAGGGAAGTGCTACCAATGGATTTGGCTGTCGTCCAGTCCACACGCAACTCTATGTCGTATTTCACACGACGGCGCAACATGTCTAATGGTGTCTCCGTCAGCATTGCGCCCATACTACTCTGCGTAACCTCTTCTTCAACTGCTTCATCAATTAGGGACTTATATTCCTGCATAAAATCCTTGACTGGATAGTCGCGGTTGGACATTATCTCGCCTATCTTACTGGCAACCAAAAATAGTTCCGCATCCTCACGAAAGGCTGCTTCGTAGTCATTGACTGTCACTTTCTTGCCTTGGTTCTCAATAACCGTAGTGAAATAGCGCGTAGAACACCAGTGGTCACTCGGAATGACCATGATAGTGGGCTTCTTTGCTGTTTGGGCAAAGGTGATCATGCTACATAGGAGCAAGATGGTTAAGCAAATTTTTGATTTCATCATGTGTGTTTTTTATTTCGTTGTTTTGCTTTGCAAAGGTAGTGCTTTTTTGTTGGGTGGGCAAGAAATCGTTTGGTTCTTGTTGGTTCTTTTGCATTTGAGTGCCGTTAGCATGGGTGTTTTGGCATGGTTTTCGTGCCGTCTTTGGCAGTTTGGCACAAAAAAAAGGCATGATTGGGTTCTGCTGCACGCTTGCGGCAGGCGAGGCGTAGCCTCCACCCTTTCAACGCGCAAAGGTACACATTTTTTTGCAGATATGCAAGAAAAATCGTATTTTAGTGCGATTTTTTAGAGCGACAATGGGAGTAGAAGACATATATCCCGAGTTTCAGTGTCAATCCGTGCGCGTCGGTGGTTGGTAATATCTCCCGCTGAGAGACATCCTTCCGTGGTTATGTTTTAACCACTGAACTACACGGAAATGCACGGAAACAAGAGTATATATTCTCCTACTGATTACACTGATATGCACTGATATTCCGTGTTACTGAAGAGGTTTGGTTTGTTTGACTTGGGTGTCGATTTGCATCATGCGCGTGCCGAACTCCTGCGTCCAGATTTCAACGCACTGATACTTCAAGTCCGTATCATCGGCATAACAATTCGCCAACGAATCGCGCACCTGAGCATGTGTTTTCCAAAAATGTAAGACTTCTTGATTGAATGCCACATACGACGTAGCATTATCGGCTATATGTTGCAGTTTTTCGGTCTCAGCATCCAGCAATCTATGTATCTGCTCAATCATCTCTTGTTCTCGCTGCTGCTTTTGTGCATACGCATTCGCTACCTGCGCCATCTGCTCCGATTCCTGATAAAGTTGATAGGTACGAATAGAAAGCAATACGCTGATAATCAATATGATTATTGCTACAAGATAGGGAATTAGTTTTTGGCGGCGTTGGCGCTTCTCGATAGAGAAATGGATAGCTGCCATATTAGCAAATTGTCCCCTTTGGCATTGTAAGCGGAGGCGCCTGTAGCGAGTAGGAAAAAGCAGTTGCAATAGCTGCCCGAACTTCAGTATATCGTGTTGCAAATCGTTCTGCGGGTTGGTTGTATCCAGCTCACTTAGTCCGAAGTCAATGAGCTTAACATTCTGCCCGTTGCGGGTAATGAGGATATTGCTACTCTTGAGGTCATGGTGCACCAATTGGAGCGAATGGATATACTCCAAGGCATCCAGCAGTTGCCACATCACGCGCTGGCGTGCCGCTTTCGAAGGATTGGTACTCAGCCACTCCGCCAAAGTCATTCCGTCCACATACTCCATCACGATACACCTGCCGCAGCCCTCCACCTCTTCCAACGAATAGGTCTCCGCTATATTGGAATGGCTGAGCGCAATGCCCAAGGAGAACTCTTTCTGCTGAAGCAAAAGCAAGTCCGTGAGCGACTGGCAATCAGCCGATAGTCCCTTCAGCACATAGCGTTTGCCGTAGCGCGAAGCAGTGTAGAGGCAGTTGTGCGACCGCTGCTGAAGCAGCGCAATATCCTGCCAGTCGGCAGAGAATGCCTCGGGAGATATGAAGCCAGAATCGGAAATGTCCATTACACTACTAAAATTATTAGGGAAATATATACATATTGACACCAAATTATCTCCTTGCCCTATCGGGCAGAAATCTTATAAATCTTATTTCGCTCGTTGCACTCGCCCTATGTACTCCGTAATAAATTGCCACCGCTAACTCTCGCTTCGCTCAACCGCTGAATCTTAAGTAAATGTAGCAGTACACACAGAAAGGTGTCAACAGGTATATAAATTCCAATTATTATAACACTACCAAAATGATAGTCTATTATACAAAATTATCCAAAATTATTGTAGTTAGATTTTAGTGACGGAGGTGAGACCATGGCGTTTGCCAGCGACGTAGGAGGTGCGAGTGCCGTCAGCGAGGAGGAGATTATCCAGATACATGGGCTGACCTATCATGAAACATACGGCATAGAAGGTATTGCCCTCTTGCAGTTTGGCATTCTGAGCTTCCTCTACAACAAACTGGTTATCACCCATATACCGAAACACACAATGGCGATTGGGTTGCCATGTCACCTCTAAGCGTTCGCCTACTTGCAGATCCAATGCGCGTACCCCTTCGCCCATAAACATGCCACTCTCGCTCTCCTTGCGCTGCTCCAGCGCCACGAGGTAGGCGTTCCAATCGGGATAATCCAGGAACTGTGAAAGGGTATTGAGCGTAGAGATACGAGGTGCACCACTACTCTCTACATATCCCCAGACACGTTTGATAGTAGAGAGGGATAGCACGCTATGCTGCTTGTCCCAAATCTGCTGAAGCAGTCGCTCAAAATCAGCAGGGGATTGCAAAGCAACCCCCATGCGTTGTTCTATGTCTCGGCGGAGCGATTGTATCTCAGGTGACATCATTCTTCGTCTTGCTTGTACCAAGAGGCGTACATGGCGTAGTTGTGCGCAATCTTGCGATTGATCTCGTTGGTCTGCTCTGGATCGGCTTTCTTAATGAACTTAGCCGGTACACCACCCCACACTTCGTAGGGGCCGATCTGTGTATTCTTGAGTACCAACGAGCCCGCAGCCACGATAGCGCCTTCGCCTACCACTACGCCATCGAGCAAGGTAGAACCCATGCCAATGAGCGCATAGTCGTGGACATCCGCACCATGAATAGTCACATTGTGACCGACAGACACATAGTCGCCAATGGTGATCGTGCTTTTCTCGTAGAGCGTGTGCAATACAGAGCCATCCTGGATATTCACATGATTGCCAATCTTAATCCAATTGACATCGCCGCGCAAGACGGCGTTAAACCAAATGGAGCAACCATCGCCAATGACGGTATCACCGACAATGGTTGCATTCTCTGCCAAAAAGCAGTCCTTGCCTATTTGCGGAGTAAATCCGCGTACAGGAACAATCAGAGCCATAATTAGCGTGCTGCAATGATAGCGCAGAAGTCAGCAGCCTTGAGTGAAGCGCCACCGATAAGACCACCATCTACATCAGGGTTAGCGAAGAGCTCAGCAGCGTTCTTAGCGTTGCAGCTACCGCCGTAGAGGATAGTGCAATCGTCTGCTACTTGCTCGCCGTACTTCTCTGCTACGAGAGAGCGGATATATGCGTGGATCTCTTGTGCTTGCTCTGGAGTAGCGGTCAGACCTGTACCGATAGCCCATACTGGCTCATATGCCAATACGATCTTACCGAAGTCCTCAGCGCTGAGGTGGAATACAGAGCCCTCGAGTTGTGCTTTCACTACCTCGTTTTGTTGGCCTGCCTCACGCTCCTCTTTTACCTCGCCAATGCAGAAGATAGGTTTGAGGTTGTTAGCGAGAGCGAGCTCCACTTTGTCCTTCAAGATCTCGTAGGTCTCACCGTAGTATGCACGACGCTCAGAGTGACCGAGAATGCAATACTCAGCACCAGTAGAAGCCACCATAGCAGCGCTTACTTCGCCAGTGTATGCACCTTTCTCCTTGTCAGCGCAGTTCTCAGCAGCCACAGCGATTGGGCTGTCCTTCAAGAGCTCAGCTACAGTAGCCAAGTGAATGAAAGGAGTGCCGATAACGACAGCACATGCAGGGTTAGCAACTTGATTCTTCAATTCGGTAGCCAATGCTACACCTTCTTGCAGGGTCATGTTCATCTTCCAGTTACCTGCAACCATTTTTGTTCTCATAATCGTTAAATATTTTTAGTTAATACTATTTTTTCTAGTTGGGCGAGTTGGACTAGTGAGGCTAGTTAGGCTAGTTGAACTAGTGCGGCTAGCAGGGCTATTCTCTATCGCGGAGATTATACTTGTCGATAACGGTGCCGTTTTGCACGACTATTGCGCCTGGGTTAGCGCGAACAATGGTCTTGAGCGTCACAGGGTCACACGTGCAGATATAGTCACTCAGCGCAGGGTACTCCAAGCAGAAGTTGATTATATCATCCGTGCCTGAGCCCGTGAGGATATAGAAATTAGGCGATGAGGCGATCAGGCAATCAGGCGATGAGGCGAAAGGCGAAAGGTTAGAGGCAAGGGGTTCCACCTTAGCCATCTGCTTTTTGTCGGCTTTCTTGAGGTCGTACATCACGACGAGTGTCACTGGTTCCTCGCTCTCCAATATATCCCATGTCAGGTCCTCACCCTCGGCATTGATAATCTCAAAGTCGTGGATAGGTGGCTCATAGCCCTTCTTGATCAGTTTGGAGTTCGAGCGCACGAAGGTCCATGTGCTATCGCCCTTTGGATAGTTCTCCAAGGTGAAGGTCTGCTCCACTCCATCCTTCTCATACACAAACGAATACTCATATACATCGGGCTCCGCATCATCGGGGTACTCCATGAGCGTAGGCAAATGGTTGCCTACCTTATATGGACGGAAGTCCTTGAGTGGCAAATGGAGTCGTGTCCATGTCATGAACGCCACCGCAGCTACTATGGTCAGTATAGTGAGCACCACCTCCATCCAGTTGCTCCAAAGTTGGCGGGTGTGTTTGCGACATGCCACCAATATGATTGCTAATATAATCAGCACCACATTCTTCCAGAAGGTCTGCCAGTTGGTCAGCACCACAGCATCGCCAAAGCAGCCGCAGTCGCTCACTGGGTTGGTCAGTGCGATATACAGCGTCAGCGGTGTCATCACGAAGTAGAAGAGGAGCGACACCCAGGCCGTCCACTGGGTGCGGATATTGAGCACCATGCACACACCGAGTAGGAGCTCCAGTATGATCAATGCCCAGGCTGCCACCTCTGCCATAGGCAGCAGTTCGGTGAAGAACCCGCCAAAGGCCTTGAGGTAATCCTCAATCTTATACACGGTACCCAGAGGGTCAATGGCCTTCACCACGCCCGAGAAGATAAACACGAGCCCCAAGAGGGTGCGGGAGATTGAGGCGATAAGGCGATAAGGCGAAAGGCGAAAGGCGGGGTTATTGCGCTTCATTTTCCATCTCTTTTATAAGGTAAAACACAGCATAGTTGAGCATATCGAAGTAGTTGCCATCGGCGCCTTCAGAAATCAGGGTCTGGTTGTCGTTAGCAGCAATGGACTTATTGCGATTGATCTTCGTGAGGATAATATCCGTCAGACTGGTAGCGAACATATCGCGCCATGCCTCGCCGTAGTCATGGTTCTTGCGGAGCATCAGCGCTTTGGCTTCCGCCATATAGTAGTCATAGAGTTGAATAGCACGCTCGGCAGTCATATCCACCGAGTCGGCAAAGCCCTCGTGCAGTTGTATCAGACCGATAATGCTATAGTTGACAATAGCCATCATCTCGCCCTGTATGCTCTCACCGACCATGTTCACGCCTGTCTGCTCAATCTCGCGGACGCGCTTTGCCTTAATAAAGAGTTGGTCATTGACGGTCTGTGGACGCATAATACGCCAACTTGGACCATAGTCCTTCATCTTTAATTCATAAATACGGCGGCATTTGCCTGCAATAATATCAAATTGCTCTGGAGTCTTCATATCTTTATTGTATTATTATCTTCTTTGCGGTATCGCCATGGCGCACAATGTAGCAGCCCGTCTGTGGCAGGAGCAGTGTTTGTTGCTCCGCCGCAGGAGCCATCGCTACGACCTCGCCTGCGAGATTGTATATATAGGTATCGCACGCGTGCGCGCTCACGATTTGTACCTGTTTTCCCTGCACGGAAATCAGACATGAGGCGAGAGGCGAGAGCACATCGGTATTCACCTCTGGTTCGCCCTTGCGGTAGTCGTGTACGTAACCTATCAGCGTAGGGGTTGTTCCATCTGCCAACTGCATATTGCCCCACATCACCACGGTGTCACGCAGTGCCAACTCCTCGCCTGTCGCAAAGTCGGCCTCAGCCATCCACTTGGTTTGCGGGCAATAGAGCGAATTGGTTTTTGAGCCGTCCGTCGATATGCTAAACGTAGCATCGCCTGCTGTCGTGGCTATGGCATCAATCTGCGCCACAAGTCCCACTACATAGACAAACTGGCTTGTGGGTTCTGCAGTCTGCAAGTGGCTCACCCAATCATATACGAGCCCCACAGGCGCAGGGGTCAAAGTCTCATTGGTGAGCGTGAAGTTCTTGTTGGCCGAACCCTCTTGTCGGTAGCATTTAATGGCGTTGGCAGGTATCTTGCATTTGCCTACAAACTCGCGTGTTTGACTGCGCAAGTGGTAGTCTATGGCGTAGTGTCCGCCTATGACTTGGGTAATGGTCACAATGCCTTCGGTCATGACCTCATTTACCTGTTTGTCATCCTCCACAGCCATCAGTTTGGTATAGACAGGCGACATAGTGCCTATTGCTTGTGCATTAGCAGCATCTACTGCATAACTTCCGATAATGGAATTGACATCCTGAGGGAAGAGGTCCAGCGCCATGGCACTACCGCTCTTAACAGCCCCTTTGTTGGTCAACGCAAAGTCCTCGGTCTGCACCACCACACGCAAGTTATTGGTGCCTGTCTTAGCAGAGAGGTCAGTGACTTGCATCTGGGCAAATTCGGTGCCGTAGTACTCTTGCTTCTTAATGATCTCCTTGAGGAAAATGGAGTCGTTGGTCACTGTCACTTGGTAGCGTTTCTCGCCAATGCCGTACGTATAGATAGGATATTGCGTTTTGTTGGTGACATCTATGCCCACCAACATCTCATACTCGCCTTCTGGGAGTTGGCTCAGACTGGCACTTGCGTCCATACTATAGTAGTACATGGGTTTGAGTTGCCAATTTCGACCAGTAGCAATGGTCTGGTATTTCTCACCATTCTGATAGAGTACGTATGCTATCTTGCCACTCTCTTCGGCTATACCTGCATTCTGGAAATCATAAATCTTCACCGCCACCTTGCTACTTTTGGCGATAGCCGCTTTGCTGGTCAGTTCGATGTTGCTGGAGACTATGTATGGCACTGTTTGTCCCCCTTGGTTAGGTTGAATACCCGTGTAGAGGGTCACATACTCGGTGAAAGCGCCGTTGTCGCTGGCACCACCGATACCCTGATTCTCAGGGTTCATTGCCGAGAGCGCAAAGTAGCCGTTGCCATAGCCCCCCCAGCCCCAGTTGATATGGATATAGCCATCGGCTTTCATACCATCTAAGACGAAGGCGTGTCCTTCTTGGCGTTTGGTCAGCGCCTCTATCATGATAGGACGGCTGGCCTGCAAGTCCTCGGCTATCACATCCATCAGCGTCTCCTCATCCATATAGTCCTTCATCAGCACGCGGATAGCAGCGTCGTAGTCAAAGTTTCGCACAATAGCTTGCATGCCCGAACCCATACCTGCGCCGCTGGCATTAGAGCCGTACCACATATTGCATGCTACGCCCACGTGGTACATCAGTTTTGCCACGGCATCCGATTGCACCTGCGTATAGTCGCCTCTGTAGGAGGGTAGCATATTGTCCCAGTCGTATGTCTCCTTGGAGTAATCCACCGATAGTGTCTCCCAGCCGCACCAGTAGGAGTAGCTGCCTGTACCCGTTTTAGGGTACTTATGGTGATACATCACTTGCGCTGTCGCCGTAGCCATACAGCCCGTCACGGAGCGTTCTTGGGTCTTGGGGTCGATAGGGCAATGGTTATTGTAGGGAGCATCTTGGTTCCATGAGGTATTGCCCAAGAGGGGCTCTACGGTTGGATAGAGGTCCACCGCACGTTGTGCCGCTGTCGCTGCTGGTAACTGGGCTGCACGCGCCAACTCATCGGCGTACATCTGTAACCAAGCGCGCATGTTCGCAGGCAGGTGCTCAGCGTCTATACTACCCTCGTCGCTATAGCCCAATACGGTGCGCGCATTGTCCTCAGCGGACACCAGGACAAAGCCCTTGTTATTAGCCGCATTGAAGACATAGACCGCAGGGATCGTCTCATTCATTTGATACTGTGTATAGACCCACTCCACAGGTTGGGAGAGGGTTGTGGCAGCCGCTGCACGCTTCACGCGTTGCACGGGGTTCGTCTGCGATTGAGTAATGAACTCGCTGGCAATGATAGCCGCTTGCTCGGGCGTGCGAGCCATCATCCCAACGCTCACAGCGACCAGTAGTACTGTAAATATCTTCCGCATAATTTTGGGTTAAATTTTCGCCATCAATTCCTCGAGGGTCGTCAGTTGTTGCTCGCCGGATTGCATATCCTTGAGCATCACCTTGCCCGCTGCCATCTCGTCGCCACCCACGATAGCCACAAACGGAATCTTCTTGCTATCCGCATAGCCCATCTGCTTCTTCATCTTCGTGGGTTCGGGATATACCTCTACGCTCATGCCCTTCTCGCGCAGCGCTTTTGCCCAACGCAAGGCATAGAGCAGCTCTTGCTCGCCGAAGGTAGCGAAGAGCAGTTGGGTCGTGGATTGTAAGTTCTCTGGATAGAGATTGAGTTCACAGAGCACATCGTATATGCGGTCTGCGCCGAAGGAGATACCCACACCCGACACATTTGGCATACCGAAGATACCCGTCAAGTTGTCGTAACGTCCGCCACCGGTGATACTACCTATTTGTGCATCAAGTGCCTTCACCTCGAAGATAGCACCTGTGTAATAGTTGAGTCCGCGCGCAAGGCAGAGGTCTAACTCCACTTGCAAGCTACTTGGCTCGTAGGTGCCCAGATTCCCGTCCTGCGTGCTTGCCGCATAGAGTGCGAAGATTGTGCGCAGTTCCTCGATACCCTTGAGACCTGTTTCACTGTTAGCCAATACTTGCGCTAATTGGTCGAGTTTCTCGGTATTCGTGCCGCTGAGGTTCAGGATAGGTTGCAAGGCGTTCACTGCCTCCTCTGGCAGGCCTTTCTCCAGCAGTTCTTTGTTTACATTGTCAATGCCTATCTTGTCCAGTTTGTCTATGGCTACCGTAATGTCAATAATGCGCTCGGGTTGACCAATCACTTCGGCTATACCTGCGAGAATCTTGCGGTTGTTAATGTGCAGCGAAACGCGGATACCGAGGCGGCGATACACCTCCTCCACAATCTGAATGAGCTCCACCTCGCTGAGCAAAGAGTTCGTGCCTACCACATCCACATCGCATTGATAGAACTCGCGGTAGCGACCTTTCTGTGGACGGTCAGCACGCCATACGGGTTGTATCTGATAGCGTTTGAAGGGGAACTGTATCTCCTCGCGGTGTTGCACCACGAAGCGCGCAAAAGGTACGGTCAGGTCGTAGCGCAGGCCTTTCTCGCTGACCTTGGTGGTCAATGCACCTATGCTGGCTTGGTCCAGTGCCTCGTGGGAGATGGCGCTTTTCCAGTCGCCTGAGTTAAGGATCTTGAAGAGCAGTTTGTCGCCCTCCTCGCCGTACTTACCCATCAGCGTAGATAGGTTCTCCATAGCTGGAGTCTCTATCTGCTGAAAGCCATAGAGTGAGAACACCGACTTAATGGTGTCAAAAATATAATTTCTGCGTGCCATCTCCAGCGGAGAAAAATCACGCGTACCTTTTGGAATACTTGGTTTCTGTGCCATATTGTCTGTTTTTTAATTTTCTGTTTTTTGGCGGCCGGCTGCCGGGAGCCGGGGGCCTATTTCTTGGTGTTGGCGGCCGGCTGCCGGGGCCCATTAGAAGATCTCCCGATATATCCTCTCCGTGGCGCCGCATTCGCTCTGGACATAGTCTGCCGCGGCTTGTCCCATCTGCTCTTGCTCAGCAAACGCTCTGTCCAACGCCTCCGCGAACTCACGGTAGTTCTTCACGCTAATAGCTGCGCCTGCCTCTATCAGCCCGCGCGCTTCGCGGAACTTCTGCCAGATCGGACCAAACACCACGGGCATGCCATATACCGCTGCCTCCAGAGTGTTATGGATACTCACGCCGAAGCCGCCACCTATGTATGCCACATGTCCGTAGCGATAAATAGAGGACAACACGCCTATCGTATCCACCAGCAGTATGCGACACTTGTCCACACTCTGCGGCGTGGCCTCCGTGTAACGCACATAGCGTCCCTCGTAGCGTTGGAATATCTCATGCAAGTGCGCTTGGTCTATCTCATGGGGCACGAGCACCAGTTTCACGCCCTCGCGCTCTGCCATATAACGTGCCAGCAGTTCCTCATCTTTGGGCCATGTACTACCTGCCACTATCACGCGCTCCGCTCCAGCGACAAAACCCTCCACAATAGGCAAATCCTTCGCCTGCTTGCGCACCTCTACCACACGGTCAAAGCGTGTGTCGCCTGCCACCTCTACCTCTGTCACCCCATGTTTCATTAAGAGCGACGCGGATGCTTGGTCTTGCACGAAGATACGCTTGAAGGTATGCAACAGCTTGAGGTAGCCCTTGCCCCAAGGCAAGAAGAAGAGTTGCCCCGGACGGAAGATAGCGGATATGAGGTAGGTAGCTACGCCTTTGGCTTTGAGGGCTTTGAGGTATGCAGGCCAAAACTCATATTTCACCATCACGGCTGTCTGTATGGGTAGTATCTCCAGCAGTCGCTTTGCATTGCGTTTGGTGGCAAAAGGCAGATACGCCACCTTATCCACCAGCGGATAGTCTTTGCGCAGCTCGTAGCCCGAAGGCGAGAAGAAGGTCAGCAGCACTTTGCGGAAGGGCAGTTCGCTCTGTAGGCGCTCTATGATAGGACGTGCTTGCTCAAACTCACCTACTGAGGCAGCATGGAACCACAGCACCTCGCAGCCGCCGATAGTCTTCGCCCATGCCTGCAATTCCTCCAGGGCATGAGCCTGCCCCTGTACCAACTTGCGCGCTTTCTTATGTCCAAGCGCCGCAGCCAATCGCAATATCCAAAAATATATATTCACTATACTCTCTAAACACTAAACTATAGCCGCAAAGCGGCGTCCTATAAACACTCCTACAGGCTGTCGCCAAAGTCCTCTTTGAACTTCGACACCAGTTCCTCTTGCCAGTGGCCAATCTCCTTCAGTCGTCCGAAGAAGAAACGCAGCACTTGTGGTTCCTCCACCCATTTCAGTCCACCTATCAGTTGGCGGTTATCCCATAGCCACTTCACGCGGTCAGCCACATATTTGACTTGGGACAAGGTATATACACGGCGAGGCATAGCCAGTCGCATCAGTTCCAGTTCCGCAAAACGCTCGGTGCCATCTGGCTCGCGTTGCTCAGAGAGCGTTCCGCGCTCCATGCCACGGATACCACCTGCGATATATAGCGCTGTTGCCACCGCAGCAGCAGGGTATTGGTCGTGTGGCATGTCAGGCACAAACCCTTGGCAATCAATATGTGCACCCAATCCACCCGCAGGTTTGATCATTGGCACACCGTAGGCGTCCAACTCGTTCACCAAGTAGTTGATAAACTCAGGTCCGTGGCTCAGGTAGTCCATATCGAGCGATTCGTACAATCCCTCTGCCATCGCCTCTATGGAGCGCACATCAATACCGCCGTAGGTGAGGAAGCCCTCGTATAAGGGGATATACTCCATCATGCTCTTAATGAGTTCGGTATTGTGACTAATGATAGCGCCACCGCGTGCGAAGCCCAACTTACGCGCCGAGAAGTAGATAATATCCATCTTGCCCGCCAAGAGGTGATAGATCTCTTTTGGGGTCATATATTTGCATTGTGCCTCGCGGGTCTTCATGAAGTAGATATTGTCTTGCAGCAAGGAAGCGTCCAAGATACTTGGCACGCCAAACTCGTGGCAAATGTCGGCTACTGCCAACATATTCTCCAAACTCACGGGCTGACCACCAATCAAGTTGGTACCTGCCTCCACGCGCACGTATGCCACTTTCTCAGGGGTGTATTCCTTGATAATACGGCGCAACTCATTGAGGTCCATATCGCCCTTGAAGGGGTCATCTGATTGTGGGATAAGACCTTTCTTGTGTAGTACTTCTACCACTTCGCCGCCGCAGCGGGTCACATGGGCTTTGGTGGTGGTGAAGTGGAAGTTCATGATAGCCACCGTGCCAGGTTTCACAAAACGTTCTGCTAAAATGTTCTCGCAGGCGCGACCTTGGTGCGCAGGCAATACATTGTCGGTACCAAACACCTCTTTCATGGCTGTTTTCAGACGGGCGAAGGTCTCGCTACCCGCGTAGGAGTCATCTGCCATATGCATAGCAGCAGTCTGACGGTCGGACATGGCGTTCACGCCCGAATCGGTGAGCATATCGAGATAAATATCTTTGTTTTGCAACAAGAAGGTGTTATTACCTGCCTTTTGGATAGCGCGCAGGCGCTCATCCACGGGCAACAGATTCAGCTTCTGAATCACGCGTACCTTGTGCATCTCCAGTGGCACTTGGTTCTCTGATTTGTAAAATTTAACAGACATAATACGATTTACAATTTGACTATTTACAATGTACTATTTTGGTCTTTTCGCTTTATTACATAAAAAACGCGCAAAGGTACTAAAAAAAATGCACATATGCAAGGAAATGGATAAAAAGTTTACGCTCAAGTGCTATTTTGTATGCAATGAGGTGCCCCCATTTTGTTGGACAAGGTTAGTAAATATTGTTAATAGTATGCACGTTGGTTGACATGTGGTTCATGTAATTTTGTCTATACTGGATAGGACTCATATTAAGACGCAGTTTGATGCGATCATTATTATAGTACCTAATGTATTCTGCCAAAGCTTTCAAAAAGTTTTGCTCATCACTAAACTGATTCACATAATAAAACTCATTCTTTAACAGCCCAAAAAAGTTCTCCATAACGGAGTTGTCCAAACAGTTACCTTTCCGTGACATACTCTGTATGATACCATGTTCGCGTAACGCACATTGGTAGTGAGCGTGCTGGTAATGCCAGCCCTGATCGGAATGCAACAAAACCCCTTCTCTTGTAGTGCCTATGCGACGGAAAGCCTTCTTTAACATCTTCATCACCAAAGCCAAATTAGGACTATGAGAGATGGTATAACTAATCACTTCACCATTCCACATATCTAGTATTGGAGATAGGTATAACTTGCGGTCGCCGATAACAAACTGCGATATGTCAGTAGTTAGTTTCCTATAAGGTCCATCCGCTCTAAATTCACGATTAAGTATATTGGGGGCAATCTTGCCTACAGCACCCTTATAGGAGCGGTAATGACGCTTCGGAGTGATACCAAATAGCGACATCTTATGCATTAGACGGGCAACCGTCTTTCTATTAATTATCAGTCCGTTAGC
>JBGVEG010000021.1:0-84212 GCA_045119955.1 Paludibacteraceae bacterium | reverse complement strand
AGATAAGCACTATGATTATGTTCATACGCAATCGTTCCAATCAATGGTTAACGACATTAGCGAATATTGTCACCGAAAAGGAGGAGAGTTAGTATAATACGTTGATGGGTGAATTATGAATTGCATTATTACTGCATTTCTAACCCATCCAAAAACTCTCCCAACCCCATATCCTTGAATTGACACGAATTGACAACCCCATTGACACCATTTGTCTTAAATCAAAATCGTACGTCTTTATTGTCTTATCACATACCCTTTAAGCGCTCGAGGGATATTGATTCGAGCGCAAATTGTCCATATTGTCGTCAATCATCCACTTACCGCTCCGCAGCCAAAAAAAATCACATACGAATCATTTTTTCTCGCATTTTTCTTGCATATGTGCAATATTTGTTGTACCTTTGCACCGTCAATGCATAGATGCCTTGATGTGACACATGTAGTTGTGTCAGTTTTTTCCCTTAAAATCATTCCCTTAAATACGATTTTTTACATACATTTTTTATATGCAATACGATATGCGAAAACTCGGGCAAATGGAGCTCGAACAACTCACTGAGATTGCACAGACATTCGACTTGAAAGTTAGTAAGAATGCTGACAAGCAATCTGTTATCTACCAAATCTTAGATGCACAAGCCGATAGACACGGCGCTGAAGTACAAGCACGCGCTGAGGCACGCGAGGAGCGACGCAAAGGCAAACGCACGCGCATCCAAACCGCTCCGCAAAAAGTGAATACCGATAACCTCAAGAGCAATCGCGTACTCGCTACCGTCGGCAGCAAAGAGGAGACCATGGGGCAAATCAAAGAAGAACAAGCCAAACAACCACAACCAAAACCTGTAGTCTCTGGTGTGCAACCTTCTTTGTTTGAGGCTTCTGCATCCGTCATCGAAGAGAAAATGGCAGAACAACCTCAAGCCGTAGAGACCAAAGAAACTGAACAACCTGCGAAAAAGAAGAAGAATCATAAGGCAAAGAAGACAGAAACGGTAACTGCAGAACCTCTTGCAGAAAATCCAATAGAGCATGAGGAGGCTACTCAAAAGGATGCAGAGCCTACCAACCAAGCCGATAAGCAACCTAAATCCAAGAAACGCGGACGTCCTAAAAAAGTGGTTGTAGAGCCAGTTGAGACAACGAAAGAGGAGGCAACAACTACCACAGCGGAGCCCATAAAGGAGAACGAAGTGGTGGCTGAGGCCACTACCAAACAAGAGGTTCGTGAGACGGAAGAAGTATCGGTAGTCAATAAAGAGCAGAATCCCAATACCCCAAGCCGCAAGAACGAAACCAAAGAGGAACGCCAAGCACGTGTCAATGCACGCATAGCTCAAATCACCCAGCAAATAGCTAAACGCGAAGAGCAAATAGCCAACGGCGAAGAGATAACCCCGCTCCAAGAGAAACCACAGCCCAAACCACAACTCTCCCCTGAAGAAGAAATGCTCAACAAGGGCGTGGAGGCATTTGGCGACACCATCACTGCCATTGGCACATTGGAGTGCGCTCCTGACGGCTACGGATTCCTGCGAAGCGCTGACTACAACTACATCTCTTCGCCAGACGATATATACGTATCGCAACAGCAGATTCGCCAATACAGTCTGAAGACTGGCGACACCGTGGAATGTACTATCCGTCCACCACGTGACACCGATAAGTATTTCCCAATGAAAGAGGTTATCCGTATCAATGGTATATCCCCTGCCTTGGCAAAAGAGCGTATCGCATTCGAGAACCTCACCCCTCTCTTCCCAGATGAGAAATTCCAACTCTGCAAAGGCGACAAGAGCGACCCTCTGTCCGTGCGTATCATAGACTTCTTTGCACCTATTGGCAAGGGACAACGCGGACTCATCGTAGCACAACCCAAAACAGGTAAGACCGTACTGCTCAAGGATATAGCCAACGCTATCTCTAAGAACCACCCAGAGGTATATATGATCGTTCTGCTCATCGATGAGCGCCCAGAGGAGGTGACCGATATGGCACGCTCGGTGAACGCCGAAGTTATCGCATCTACCTTTGACGAACCAGCCGAGAACCATGTGAAGGTAGCAAACATCGTGCACGAGAAAGCCAAACGACTGGTAGAGTGCGGACACGATGTGGTCATCCTACTGGATAGTATCACACGCCTTGCGCGCGCATATAATACGGTAGCACCAGCCAGCGGCAAAGTGCTCTCAGGTGGTGTGGAGGCACAAGCGCTTCACAAACCCAAACGCTTCTTCGGTGCTGCGCGTAATATAGAGAACGGAGGTAGTCTCACCATCATCGCTACCGCATTGACCGAGACAGGTAGCAAGATGGACGATGTCATCTTTGAGGAGTTCAAAGGTACAGGTAACATGGAGTTGCAGCTCGACCGTAAACTCAGCAACAAACGTATCTTCCCTGCCGTGGATATTGCTGCTTCATCAACCCGCCGCGATGACCTCCTCGTACCTGCTGACGTGCTGAGCCGCATGTGGATGATCCGCAAAGAACTCACCGATATGAACAGCGTTGAGGCCATGGAGAAACTCAAGACCTATATGGAACGCACCAAGGATAACGATGAGTTTCTGCTGACCGTGACAGGAATGAGGTAAGGTTATTGGCTATTGGCTATTGGATATTGGCTATTGGCTATTGGTTATTGGATATAGGTGATGAGGATAGTGATACTAAATGGTCCGAACCTGAATCTGCTGGGACGACGAGAGCCCGCGATATATGGTACACGCAGCATGGAACAAGTGCTGCTGGATATCCAACATGCCTATCCCGAACTCCACATAGCGTACCATCAGTCCAACCACGAGGGTGACCTCATCGACTGGGTGCAGGAGTATGGGGTATTGGCGATTGGCGATTGGCGATTGGCGATTGGCAAAGGGCAAGAGGTGGATGGTATCGTACTCAACGCTGGCGGATATACCCATACCAGCATCGCCCTGCGCGATGCCGTAGCATGCAGCCGCGTACCCGTAGTCGAAGTGCACGTGTCCGACATCATGCAACGCGAACCGTTTCGACAGATCAGTCTGCTCACCGATGTTTGTGCACACAGTGTGATAGGGCAGGGGACAGATGGCTATCGACAAGCAGTAGAATGGATTTTGAACCGAACAACCCAACATACAGATGAATAAACTATTAAGATTAGTACTATCTCCCATATCGCTGGTGCTACTACTCATAGTGGCGCAACCAGCTAAGGCGCAAAATAATCCGTATGCAGATGATAAACGCCTGCATTTTGGTTTCTCCTTAGGCATGGACTTCTTGTCCTACGGCGTAGAAGAGGCCAGCGACTCGTTGCAGCTGGTGCAACATGGTACTATTTACCATGCACGAACCTCTAACATGGGTATGGGCTTCTCCGTGGGCTTCATTGCAGACCTGCGACTCACACGTTATCTGAGTTTGCGACTCTGTCCAGGCATGCACTTCGGCGAACGTACCCTTACTTATAAGAACGAAACTATTCCAGACAACGAGATCAAAGGTGTTGCTTGTCCAAACAATAAACCATCTGTCCTGTCTCTGCCCATAGACATACCACTCTATCTCAAGTGGTCTTCCGAGCGCGAGGTGAACTGTCGCCCATTCGTGACACTGGGTGGAGGTGTGAGCTTCGACCTGGGACGCAACAAGGAGAAAGTGATCTTGCAGAAGACAATGGACTACTTCTTTGAGGTCGGTATAGGTTGCGATGTGTATTTCCCTTGGTTTAAGTTAGCGCCCGAGCTGCGCTATCGATTGGGCTTCAACAATATGTTGACCCCTACCGCCGATTGCGAAAAAGAGGATTGGAGGTTGCCTGCAGGCGATTACTTCTATACCGATGCACTATCACGTTTGACCAATCAACAAATATCATTGGTATTCAATTTTGAGTAATGCGCAGACTATCAGGCATATGGTCGCACTTGTGGCAGCACATCCTTTGGTGCTGCGCCGTGCTATGTCTGACCATGACTGGCTGTCAGGAAGATATTCTCTCCTCTAACCCCTCGCTACAACTGACTTTCTCACACGACTCCATACTCTTTGACACCGTCTTTACCAGCTTCGGTTCATCAACCAAGCGTATGATGGTCTATAACCCGAATAAGCATGCCTTGCTCATTGACCGAGTGGAGATGAAGAGCGGTAAGTCCTTTTTTATCAATCTGGATGGCGAGAACCAAATAGAGAACATGCGTGATATTACCCTGCGCGGCGGAGATAGCCTCTTCCTCTTCGTGCGGGCAGAGATTGACCCACAAGATGTGAATACGCCTGTGCTGGTGGAAGATACCATCATCTTTCACGTCAATCAGCAACAACAAAAAATCTATCTGCAGGCATATGGACAAGATGTCCATCTCATTAATAGTCCAGAGAAGTTTGTGCAGTATGACCGCTGGCTTGTCGAGAACGACAAACCCTATCTCATATACGACACTATCGTCGTGGCAGGTGACCTGATCATACGCCCAGGAGCTATGCTCTATATGCACACGGGAGCCATGATATATGCCTATGGCAATGTGACAGCACGAGGTACACAGGAACAACCTATTATTATACGAGGTGACAGGACAGATATGCTCTTTGATTCTGTTCCCTATCGTGTGGCTTCAGGTCAATGGGATGGTCTCTATCTGGTGCATCTCAATGGTTGGCGTACGCCTACCTATACGCTTGATTATGTGGATATTCTATCTGGTACAATAGGTCTGTATGTGCAGTCTGAGAACGCCGATAGGCGTCCCCAACTATCCCTCAAGAATGCGCGTATTCACAACCATTCCATCTATGGTTTGGTCTTGCAGAACGTTGATGCCGAGGTGGTCAATACTGAGATTAGTAACTGCGCCTCCTATTGTGTCTATCTGTCAGGTGGTACCCACGATTTTGTACACAATACCATCGCCTCTTATTTTGGTTACCCATATACCACCATCAATATCCACAACAATATCCTCCGAGATGATGTGGCTGCGGTGTATATCAACAACTTGAGCAAGAATATGGCACCGACTATCAGCTCTTTCTACAACTGTATCGTCACTGGTGCTCGCAAAAATAATGTGGTCCTGGCTACTCCATTGCCCGATTATTACGAGGGTGAGTTTGTGGGCAACTACCTACGCGCAGACTCACTATTGGAGACTTTTGCTGAGCACAATGTCTATGCCAGCGATTCGGATACTACGGTCTTCCGCAATATCTATTACCTATACGAGGAGTATAAGTACTACGATTTTCAACTCGATTCGTTGTCGCCAGCACGCGCTATAGGCGACTCCGTCGCAGCCCTCAAATACCCCTATGACCGTCTGGGCATTCGCCGAAAATCACACCCAGATGCGGGCTGCTACGAGTACGAAATGTAGGGAATGTTAATTTTTTTTTAGCAAAAACTTGTGTATATCAAAAAAAAAGCGTACCTTTGCGCTTTCATACGTAATTGTATATGTAGTTTGAAAAATAATATTTTAATAACAGATGTTACATCGTAATTTTTAGAGATTGGATATGACACTTTTTACCTCTATTCATCGTTTATTTCGTGCCATTGTTTGCATCATTTTGCTCTTGTCCACCGTTACGCTCAGCGCGGCTCCGCCACGCTGGATGCGTCAGTTACCGAAGGCCAGCAATGATAATTACCGCTACGTGAAGGAGGACGCTACGGCGGCTTCTGAAGATGTGGCGTTTAATAAGGCTCTGGGCAAGGTGCTGCAAGAGTCTATTATGTCTCTGGGCTTGCCCTTTAACTCCAAACAGGTAGAAACGGCTATCAGCACAGGTACCTTGCAGAGTAAGATGGCCGAGTGGAGAATACCTGTCAATGTGGTTTGTCACTATCGTCAAGGACTGGAGAATGGTGCTGTGCGTGTATATGTGCTGTGCCAAGTGGCTAATGCTGGTAATGTGGACCCACGCTTCGAAGAGTTTCGCAATTGCGGCAACGACGGCGATGCCTATAGCGGACAAGTGAACCTGCGTCCAGACGCATGGAGCTTATACGAGATGGATACCTATTTCTCTGCATTCGAGGATGTAGAGATGGAGTCTGGAGTGGATGCAATGGCCTTCAAAACCCAATTAGAGGCACAAGCAAGACAATCATTGATTAACAATATCGCACTCAAAGATAGTACCCTTATTGATATGATCAAGTCCGAGTCGCAATGCTTCAAGGGGCAAGGACATGCTGTAGCATATATCAACAGAGAGTGGGTAATCGACAAGTACAGCGATGATATAGATGAAGAAGTAGAATTATGCTACTCGCTGGCTGAGAATGCAGATACCTATCTGGAAGAGGGTAACACAGCCGAAGCTAAGGCCGGATACCTGCGCGTACAAAAACAACTCGAAAACATGAAGCCCATGGTGCGCTTCATGAATGCCTATTCCTCCAACCGCACGGTTGAACGCGCTATTGAGGAAATCAAAGATCTGAGCAAACAAGTTCGCATGAAGTTGCTCCTAACCGAAGGCAATACCAACAAGGCACGCGAGGGAAAAGTGTTTGAGTTTATCCAAACCGCCCGCGATATGCTGAAGAAGCATATGGTAGGTGATGCGCTACGCTATTTCTATGCGGCTCAAATCCTCTTGGCGGATATAGAGAACAATGAGCACATCTCCATAGATGAAGATGGACGCAAGGTGAGTGCGAACACCTATCTCAATACCAAGATTACAGAGGTACTCAAGAATATTCAGGTCATCTGCGATGGCTATATGCCAGGTAGTCAAACAGAGATGAAACTCAGCTTCCGCTATGCGGGCGAACCTATCTCTAACCTCAATTTCTCCTACAATGCCAATATGGGCTGGAGTGACCTCTTCCCAGTTACCAATGGTTGGTCAAGCGTCGTGCTGCAAGAGAACAACAAACCCAGCACCATGCACATACGCATAGAGTATCGCTACGCAGATGAGGCAAACTTTGATCCCGAGTTGCCCGCACTCATGGAGGAATACGCTACGCGATTTGATTACGACACCTATGCTAAGAGCATTATCTCTGTCGTTTCCAAAACCATACGAATAGGTGGAGCTGCGAATACTGCAACCAACAAGTTCTCCACCAGTATCGCGCAAAACTATGTGGCTGAGAATGTGGAAGATGATGCACATAAGGTTTCCCATATGGACTCTACTACATACCATAGCCGTATATTGCAAGTATGCGAGGCCATTAAGTCAGGCGCTTATGAGTCGGTATATTCCCTCTTTACGCAAGACGGTTATGCCCAATTCCAGAAACTCATCGCCTATGGCAAAGCACGTGTCATCACCACCGATGCATGTCGATACGTACGCATAGGTACTGATATTCAATGCCGTAGCATACCGATGAGCTTCACCTTCCCTAAGAGCAAACAGCAACTCGAGAACGTGGTCTTCACATTCAATAACTACGGCAAGATTGATGGCGTTCAGTTTGCATTGGAGGAGGCTTCTGCCCGCAATGTGATGGGCGACGTGAGCATAGATGAGTTGTCACGATTGACACTGATTAACTTCCTTGAGAACTATAAGACGGCTTTCGCTCTGAAACGACTTGACTACATAGAGTCTATCTTCTCTGACGATGCTGTCATCATCACCGGACGCGTATTGCGCACTGCCGAACAGACACAAGAGTTCAAGAATATTCAGCAGACTATGGATAACCAAGTAGTACACGGCAATGTACTCTATACCCGTATGTCCAAAGAACACTATATCAAACGACTGAAGAACTCCTTTGCCTCCAAAGAGTGGATTAATATCAAGTTTGGTGGCACTACCATCGACCAGAGTTTGCAAACCAACACCTTCGGTGTGCGCCTCGTACAAGACTACTTCTCCAATAACTATGGCGACCATGGTTACCTCTTCTTGCTTATTGATGCCAGCGACAGAGAGAACCCACTGATTCGTGTGCGCATGTGGCAGCCTGAGATAGACAAAGATGTAATGCCTTTCTCCATGGAGGAGTATGATATACTGACACGTGGAACAAATAATTAACCCATTAAATACTTATCAAAATGAAAAAGATTCTATTATCAATGCTCATCGTAGCATTGTGCGCAGGTTGCGCAAGTAAGAAAGTGGCTGAGTATGGCTTTGAGCGCGTTAAAGTGGAGATCCCATGCAAGCAAGAAGGTTTTGATGATGCTAACTATTTTCGTGCAACAGGTACTGCCTCTGCCCTCAACCAACAGAGTGCACGTCGTGCAGCATTGGAAAATGCGAAATCTATGGTACATGAGAAGTTGGGCGGCTTCGTATCAGGTTTGACTTCTGATTACAATGGTAACTTGCGCACCAACGCTAAGGCCTCAGATGTAGAGGGCGTATTCGAAAGCGAATTTGAAACATTGATTGAGAAGAACCTCAACGATGCCTTGCAAACCTGTGAGGAGATGTTCGTATCAAAAGATGGATTGTATGAGTCTTGGATTGCTATCGCTATTCCTAAGAAGCAAATCATCGACGATATTATGAAGCAACTCGAGGAGAGCGGCAAGGATGTCAAGATTAACCGTGAAGAGTTCCGCAAATTTGCTGAGAAGAAGGCTGCAGAGATGAAGACTGGCAATATGCAAGTCGCTCAATAATCACTGCGTTTATAATGAGGGTGCGTCTCCGTGTGAGACCCCCTCTTTTTTCAATATCAAAGGTCTAATGACAGACCGTTACTATAATCATTCACCTAAAATCATAAGGCAATGAAACGATACCTGTCCTTATTCATGATGTTGCTCATGTTGGTAGGCGTAGGGCAAGCGCAAAACGATATGCGCAAACGCTTTGAAGAGCGTCGCGCAGAGAGAAGGGCGCGCTACGATAGCAAACGTTCCGAGCAACAGAAACGCTTCGATGAGTTCCGCCGCAAACAAAACGAGCGTTATGTGCGCCAACTGCGCAATAAGTGGAAACAATATGAGGTGATAGACGAAGTGGTGGAAGCACCACGCAAGGATACAGTAAAACTCAAACTATATCAATCCGAAATTCTCTCCCCTGAGTTAGATACCAAGGCGTTTAGCGATGTCACGCTGGATATCACTAATCCACTACCTACTCAGCAGGATTCTGTCTATACCATAACGATTGACACTGTTCTTGTAGTGGACTCTATTGATGATATAGAGCGATTGATAGCAGAAATTCGAGCGCAAGTTCCACTACCTCTGTGTGATACCCTAAATGTAGTGCCCGATACGACGACTACTCTTCCTCTTGATACGCTGGCAATGCCCACACCTGACACTGCTGCTGTAGAAGTACCAATTGAGGAAATCGTTCATATACCAGAACCTGCCCCTCAACCACAACCTATGGCAAATATCGAGCCAATGGAGGAAGATGTCGAACTCGTGAGTATATCGCTATACGGTACATTGGTATCAGTCGCTTTTCCACAAGATGCCGACTTACAGCTAAAACGTGTGGATGAAGATGCTATCGCCTCACTCTGGGAGCAAATAGCTGATACCGTTGTGCCAAGTAGATTTGACGTCACCATTACCTCTTGTTTGCAACACCGTGCTGATATGAAACTCTGCGACTGGGCATACCTCAGACTCGTACAATCTATATCCAAAAAACGCTATGGAGATACCAACGAGGCAGTCATCTTTGCTTCCTACATCATGGCACAGTCCGGATATAAGATTCGATTGGCATTCAAAGATGAGTATGTGTTTATGCTCTTTGCCAGTCACCACGAGATTTATGGTATGAAGAAGGTTATGCTTGAAGATGATTGTTATTTCATTCTCGATAGTCGACTCTCTGGTAGTTTCTATATCAGTGAAGTCGGCTATGAGAAAGAACAACGTTTCTCCCTCCTTATAACAGAGGAACAACGTATGGATTATGATGCCTCGGATACCTTAGTAGTCACATCGGCGAAGGGGTGCAGTCTGTCCTATCAAGTTAATAAGAGTATTATCCACTTCTTCGAGGATTATCCTGCAGGCCGATTATTCTTCGGAGACGAGAGTAGCAAATGGCTCATATGTGTCAAGACCCCCCTGGACTCTATCACCAAGAGTACCCTCTATCCCCAAGTACAAGAAGCCATACAAGGTCTCTCCCCATGGCAAGCTGTCGCCAAACTCCTCAACTGGGTACAAACAGGATTCCAGTATGCATACGATGATGACGTATGGGGGCATGACCGTGTATTCTTCCCCTCAGAGACACTGTTTTACCCTAATTCCGACTGCGAGGATAAAGCTATCCTCTTCTCTACATTGGTGCGCGAGGTGTTGAATCTTGATGTGGTCTTGCTCTATTTTGATAACCCAGAGCATTTATTAACCGCTGTGCATATACCCGTAGAGGAGAAACCCGGTGAGTATGTGATGTACAATGACAAACGGTATATGGTCTGTGACCCTACATTGAAGAATGGTCCTATCGGACGCAATATGAGCTACTATGTAGGAGCAACTCCTAAAATAATCGTGATTGATTAACCATAATAAGGACAATAGATGAAGAAACTTTTACTCCTACTAAACACTCTTTTATTCTTAACAAGCATTGCCTCTGCGCAATCATTGACAATTACACAATCTTTTCAGGCTATACCTAATAGTTCGGTATTAGCATCCTACAAAAATCAATTCGGCTCATGGGAGCAAGCCGATGGCTTCCCATATGCACTTATTCGTGTAGGACTGGAGGGTAATGCCAACGATGTTATTACCGCTAAACAACTTCTACACTTAGACTTAGGCGACTTGGGCATGGAAGTATCTGTCTATAAAGCCATGCAAAATGAGTTGCTTTTCCTGGTACCTGTTGCTGCGCAAAAGGTCAACTTGACCTGTGGCTCTGAATGTGTGGCACAGCTGATTATGGATGGAACGAAACCCCTTGAACGTAATACTGTATATATAGGGCGCGTACACTACAAGCCCAAGGAGATTGTTGTCGCTACTACATCTACTTCCGAAGTAGTTATGCGCCAATTCTTCAAATTTCGTCTCAACCCCGCCAACGCTGTTGTCAGCGTACTGGTAGATGGCGTCTGGGACACCTGGACTACGAAAGATAATTTGGCTTATAAGATGCTACCACACGGCTCATATACCTACAAGGTGAGTGCGGAAGGATACGTTCCCCAAGAAGGAGAAATCGTAGTATCTGATGAGTCACGCGAAATAAATATCGAACTTCTTCCTATTGCTACCGATAATACTTTATGATGAGAGAATATACGATGATGAGAGTACGCATTCTGCTACTATTGCTGCTGTTGGGTATATCCGTACATAGTGTTGCTCAGTCGCTGGTTGTAACACAAGCTTTTCAAGAAGTACCCAATACCACTGTATTATCCGCCTATGGCGATAAATTTGCTAAATGGCAAAAACCTGCATTAGACGACACCTTCCCCTTCGTCTTGATTCGTGTGGGCCTTGATGGTTCCACCGAGGAAATTACCCAAGCGAAACAGATGTTGGGACTAAATATGGGCACCCAGACTGCCGTGGAAGCCATTGACCGTAGTACCAATGACGAACTACTTTTCCTCATACCCAAGCGTGCGCGTCGCATAGAGATACAGTGTGGCGACGGTTGTGCTTCACAGATCCTCTTTGATAATGCTACACTGACCTCTAATAAGGTGCATTATGGTCGTGTACACTATGTGCCCATGGCAGATATTCCTGGGCAAATCATGCAGACACGACAGAAATTCCAACTCTCCGTCAGTCCGAGCAATGCCATCGTTGAGGTGTTTGTGGATGGTAAACGAGAGTTTTGGCCTGTGCACCAAGGTGTAGCCACCAAGATGATTAACTGTGGTAACTATCGTTATCGTATCTCTGCCAAGAATTATTACCCAGAGGAGAGCAGTATGATTGTCATGCCGCATTCCACCGAGTTGCAAGTCTCTCTGCGACCTAAGTTTGGTTGGCTATCCGTAGATGGTGATACACAGATATATGGCGCACACGTGTACGCTATCAATATGGAAACAGAGGAAATTTCCCTCTTAGGAAATATCCCCTTGCAACGCGTCGAACTCAATCCGGGCAGATATGCATTGGTCATATTACAAGAGAAATATAAGGAATACCACGCTACTGTTACAATACGCGAAGCAGAAAATACAGCTATACGCCCCGTTCTTGCATCCAACTACTCCTCCGTAACCCTCTCTACCACACCTATGGCAGAGATCTATATTGATGGAAACAAAGTCGGCAAAGGCGAATGGCATGGTACCTTAGAATATGGTACCTATCGTGTAGAGACACGTCAGCAGAGCCACCACTCCGCGTTTACCGATATAACCATCTCGGCAGGTGACGCCAATGTGGCATATACCCTCAATCATCCTACACCGCTATACGGTACACTCATCGTGGATGGTAACCCAGCAGATGCGATGATATGGATTGATAATGAACAAAAAGGTATCACACCGATGGTCTTCAACCGCATTCTCGTAGGTGAGCACAAGGTGCGTATTGCCAAGGATGGCTTCACCTTTAGCGAACAGTTGGTGGCCATAGAGGATGGCCAGGATAAGTACCTATCCTATACGCTCAATCAGGCGGATGGAGTCGTACACAGCAATATGCCAACCCTCTCTCTTCCTACCTCAGAGACACACTCCTTCCATGTAAAAGATGTTACGTTCACAATGGTGAAAGTGAAAGCAGGTACATTCATCATGGGCGCTACCGAAGAACAGCGTGAGGATATGAACGATAATGAGATACCTATTCACCAAGTATCTATTTCCGATTTCTATATGGGACAAACAGAGGTGACACAAGCCCTATGGCAGGCAGTCATGGGCGATAACCCCAGTGCCTTCCCCTCTAATCCATCCAATCCTGTAGAGAATATCAGTTGGGAGGACTGCCAGACCTTTGTTCGCAAACTAAACCAACTCACTGGTCAATCCTTCCGCCTGCCTACTGAAGCGGAATGGGAGTTCGCTGCCCGTGGCGGTGCAGACACCATTGACTATGTATATGCGGGAGATAATATCCCGAATAATGTGGCATGGCATGTGGATAATAGTATGGCCACTACCCATATCGTAGCGACCAAATCGCCTAACCAATTAGGAATCTATGACATGAGTGGTAATGTCTGTGAGTGGTGTCAGGACTGGTATGGCACATACGAGATGTCTAATCAGAAAGATCCACAAGGGCCTGCTAATGGTTCATATAAGGTATATCGTGGTGGTAGCTGGTATTTTGATGCGCGCTATGCTCGAGTATCGAAGCGCAATTACCATACTCCTACCTTCAGTAACTATAATATTGGTTTGCGTTTAGCACTCACCACCATTTCCACCGAGCAGGTGTCAATGGCGCAGGGTGAGAGAAAAGAACCTGTGGCACCTATTATGACAGATTCTACGAATATCGTTGAGGTAGCAGGTGTATCCTTTAGTATGATACCAGTGGAAGGTGGTACCTTTATGATGGGTGCTACACCTGAACAAGGAGTGGATGCTCTCGGAGGCGAACGTCCAACACGCAAGGTTACCCTATCTAATTATGCTATTAGCCAGACAGAGGTGACACAAGCGCTTTGGCAAGCGGTCATGGGTACCAATCCAAGCGCAGATACGACCTATAATATCAATCCTGTGACCAATGTGTCATGGGAAGACTGCCAACGCTTCATTACCAAACTCAACGAACTCACCCAACAGCACTTCCGTCTCCCTACCGAGGCAGAGTGGGAGTATGCCGCTCGTGGTGGACAACTCACTACCAAAACCAAATTTGCGGGTTCGAACAATGTTCATGAAGTAGCATGGAATGCGGAGAATAGCGAACGTCAAGTGCAACCTATCGGACAGAAACAACCTAACCAATTGGGCATCTACGATATGAGTGGTAACGTGCGTGAGTGGTGTCATGACTGGTTTGGTGCCTATGAGGGTGATGTGCTTACCAATCCACAAGGTCCTCAAGTGGGTGTCTATCGTGTTACACGAGGTGGTAGTGCTATGCTTCCAAGTCGCATGAACCGTGTCTCTTCTCGCGATGGATATGCGGTCGCTGATGCATTTGCTGACCTGGGATTCCGCTTAGTACGATCAGAGAATGAGTATGAGCATATACCCGTCAAGAAAGTAGAGGTGAATAGGAAAGAACCTACACTTCGATTTGAGGTGCGCAATGTGTCCTTCACAATGGTCAAAGTGCCAAGCGGTTCCTTTGTGATGGGAGCGACCGAAGAGCAGGGTACTGGGGTATATGATTGGGAAAAACCGAAGCATTATGTCACCTTAGGAGACTACTATATTGGACAGACAGAAGTCACGCAGGACTTGTGGAAGGCAGTGATGGGTGTGGATACTGTGCCTTGCGCTTTCCAAAATGCTCCGACAAATCCAATGGAGAATATCAGTTGGGAAGACTGTCAAATCTTTATCCAACGCCTCAATAAACTCACCGGTGTTACCTTCCGTCTCCCTACCGAGGCAGAGTGGGAGTTTGCAGCCCGTGGTGGTACCAATACGAAGGGCACTAAGTGTGCAGGAGCCGACAAACCGGATGATGTGGCATGGTTCCGCGATAATAGTCTATTGACTACACACCCTGTGGGACTTAAACTACCTAATGAACTCGGCTTGTACGATATGAATGGTAATGTCTGGGAATGGTGCCAAGATTGGTACGCAGATTACGAACCTACTTCACAAATCAATCCTACAGGACCAGCGGAGTCTGAAACACATCTGCGTGTCATCCGTGGTGGTAGTTGGGCGTTTAATGCTAACAACTGTCGTGTGTCTGTGCGCCATGGTCAAGTAGATACCGAACGAAAGATAGATATTGGTTTCCGCCTTGCGCTGTAACCAATATCCTCTATGTCCTAAGTCTGTAATAGATTGCCTGTTGGCGTATCACAACCAATCTTCCCTATCAATATTGCGATAGGAGATGGCTTCCATTAGATGATTAGCGGCGATATTCTCCGCATCTGCTAAATCGGCTATCGTGCGTGCTACCTTCAATATACGGTCGTACGCGCGGGCTGATAATCCTAACTTCTCCATTGAGTATGCCAATAGTTTGTCACTCTGATCATCCAGAGGACAGTAGGTGCGCACCAATTTAGGTGTCATTTGTGCATTGCAGTGGATAGGTGTCTTAGCCGTTTGGTTGTATGCCGCGAAACGAAGTTGTTGTACCGCTCTTGCACGCATCACACGCTCACGTATAGCGGCACTACTCTCGCTGGGTTGTTCTTCTTTGAGGAGCGTGTATGGTACAGGTTGTATATCGCACTGTATGTCTATACGGTCAAGTAGTGGCCCCGATATACGACTCATATAGCGATGTATCTGTGCGGGAGTACAGGTACATGGATGTGCGGGGTTATTCTCACCATAGTGTCCACAGGGACAAGGGTTCATGGCGGCCACCAGCATAAATCCTGCTGGGTATTCTACGCTATGTTTAGCACGTGTAATGCAAATTCGCCTGTCCTCTAATGGCTGACGTAGCACTTCCAACGCGGTTCGCTTGTATTCTGGTAGTTCATCGAGGAAGAGCACTCCATTATGTGATAGACTGATCTCACCTGGTTGAGGGTTGCTGCCGCCACCCACGAGTGCGACGTCCGTCACCGTATGGTGAGGACTGCGGAATGGGCGTTGCACAATCAATGCACTGGCCATACCATTCTCCTCCTTGCGGCGGGACATCATGCCTGCTACAGAGTATATCTTCGTCGTTTCCAATGCTTCCTCCAATGTGAGTGGAGGTAGGATAGAGGGTAGGCGCTTTGCCATCATACTCTTGCCAGCGCCGGGAGGGCCTACCATCAGCATGTTGTGACCACCAGCTGCGGCGACTTCCATCGCACGGCGCACATTCTCCTGACCACGCACATCCGAAAAGTCAAGGTCCGCGCTGAAAGCATGCATACGAAATTCGGCAGCAGTATCTACACGCATAGGTTCAAAGACCTGTGTGCCGTTGAGAAATCGCACGACTTCTTGTATGCCCGTTAGTCCATAGACTTCTATTTGCTCTACTACAGCGGCTTCACGTGCATTCTGGGCTGGTAGGATAATACCTTTGAAACCTGCCTTACGTGCTGCCAGCGCTATGGGTAATACACCTTGTATAGGTTGCAATGAGCCGTCCAACGACAATTCGCCCATGATGAGATACTGCTCCAGGTTTTGGGTCTTCACTTCCTCCTCTGCCGCCAGCATACCAATGGCGAGAGGGAGGTCATAGGCTGCTCCTTCTTTCTTGATATCAGCAGGTGCCATGTTGATGGTCAGGGTATGACGTGGTTTTCCATATCCGTTCACCGTCAGTGCCGCAATGATACGCTCGTGGCTCTCTTTGACAGCATTGTCCGGTAGTCCGACCAGTGTGAACTCGAATCCTGGTACGGCATGTACCTCTATACTGACAATCACGGCATCAATGCCTTGTGGTGCAGCTCCGTAGCATTTGATCAACATAGTGCGAGTGGGGGTGTTATTGTTTGTCTTTCTTTGTTTTTGTTTTCTTGACTTTTTTCTCCTTTGCGTGTACGTTCTTCGCTTTTTTCTTCCAATTGAAGTCATGCTTAAATACCAGACCTAATCCTTGCACGGTATTGGCTTGGCGGAGTGAATATTTGTCCACGGTGTGGGTGTAAGCTTTGGCACGTAGTTTACCGTTCGGGGTGAGTAGGTATTCTATATCCAGATCGCCAAAGAATGGGCGGTTGCTCAGGTCGTTGTATCTATAGCCAAAATTGCCATTAATAACCAATTGGCGGATAGGTTGTATTTGGAAATTGGCTTCATACTCTTGACTGGCAGCCTCGCCTTCACCATCAGTACGGAAGTTAAAGCCCATCGTGAAGACATCGGTCAGTTTGCTCAACCATGAATTGACTTGATTGGTGATGGTCGATGAGAGTAGGGAGTACGTCTCATTGAGGCCGACTGTTTGTTGGGTGTTTTGCAGGTAATCTGCCGTGTAGAATCGATTGAAAACCAGCAGATACAATACTTGGCGCATCAGCATCTCATCGGTGTTGATGATTGAGTTGACTTGGCTCTGGATAGACTCATCGGACTGAGGCAACTCAATGGAGAACTTCAGCAGAGGATTAAACAATTGGTCTGTCATATGCAGTACGCAGTTCACAGGCACCGAAGTGCGGTTGGTGGCAACTTGCGATATTTCGCTGCCGAAGAGGTCACGCAGCGATGCTGTTGTGTGGTAGCGTCCCGTGATGTCCACGGTGGGAGCGAGTGCATCACCACTCCATGTGACAGAACTGCCTTCGGCTATGTCAAACGAACGACGCACTATATTACCCAGTGAGTAGGAGAATACGCCCGACTGGAGGGTATAGGTACCTAACATTTGTACATCTTCGGTTGAGTCGTCGTAGGTAATTTTGAGGTTACCTTCACCGCGTCCGCGAATACCATCGTCTCCGCCCAGTTTGATATTGATGTCAGCTGTTGGAGTTGCTTCTAATTGTAGCGATAGTAGTAACTTAGCTTGTTTCTTGGTTGCCTTTGTCACTTTCTTCGTTGGTTCTGTCAGCAGGTTCAGTAGCGTGTGACTGGTTGTATCAGGTTCTGCAAATTGGATGAACGAGGCATTAGATGCTGTTGAAGCCGTGTTGACACTTAGATAGAATTTGGAGTTTGCTTCGGTGCGCGCATTGACGCCAATGCGGCATACATAGTCGTCACCTTTGATATTCACATTGCCTGTGCCATAAACCCTGCCGTAGAACATTGCTTGTGGGTTGTATGGAAGGTTCAATGCTAAGAGGTTATCTACCTGTGCATTGAGGTCATATTGGAAGTTCTGAAAATAGGTATGCGTAATCTCTCCGCTAAATACACCTCTATTGCCTTCTGCATCGCGCAGATTGACTTGGGGGATTCTAATAGCGGTGGAGTCCATATAGATAGAATCGCTAAAGTAGAAGGTTGCTCCTATTTGTGGTATGGTCAGTTGTACATCTTTAGCGAACATAGCGGTTGTAACCCACGTTTTTCTTTCTTGTCCGAAGACTTGCAAATCGCCAAAGGCACGTCCTTGTGGATTACTGAAGAAGGTATGAGTCCAGAAGTCTATGAGACCGATGTCCACACTATCGCAATGTATATCCAGTCCCCACCATTTGTTGGCTGGTATCACTTTGCCTTTGACTTCGACTACCTGATGATCTGTAGAGTCAATGGCCTGACCTTCGATGATGATGGTTTTCTCCTCTCTATCAAGGTAGGCGTTAGCGGTCAGGTTACCCAGATAGGCACCATTGAGTCCAGCTTTGGGAATAGCTACCTGAGCTTCTACCATAGGCTGTGTGAAGAGACCGTATAGAGTCGCCCAACCTGTGAGCGGACCTTGTACAGAAATTGCATTACCTGCTTCAGTGTAACTCAATAGGTACTGCACATCCATATTACGCAAGTCTATCTTGATAGAGTCTTCGGCATTGGGCGAAGCCGTTCCATGGGCGGCTATAGACTGATAATCAGTACTTAGTCCGAAGTGGTTGACCTCTACCTTCTTGTTTGCTGTACTATAGTTAATGTAAGCATCATTGATGTTCCAAACGGAGTCATTGAGTACGATTTGGGTGGGGTGTATGTGAGCCGCTAATAGTGGTTGGTTGTTCTCTTGCTGTAAGAGCGATGAGATATGAATAGTACCCTCGTTGCGAATACTATCTGTGTTATCCAACTGAATTTTTGTATCTATATGGTCGTTGAGGGCATTGAGTAGTATGCGTGCTTTCACATCGCCAATCTTAGCAGCTGTAGGATTATCCTTAGGTAGGCGGTTGTACATATAGACAGCGATGTCCAAACTATCTTGGTAATTATCTACCGCCACAGTTAGATTATCTATCTGTGTACCTGCGGTTTGTATATGTGGGATATGTGCCTGTAATCCTATTTGTTCAGTGTGCTCGTTTATAAATCCCTTGATAGTGGGGTAGGATGGGAAACTCATTGGTAACTCCATCACTTCTGTTATCTTATCTAACTCGCGGAAATAGGCGTATAAATCGAGTTGGTTAGCTTGTTTGTTGGCTTTTCTTGGCGCATCTATCATACTTGGGAAATAAGTATGTAGTATTCGTTGGCACGTATTCGGTAAGGTGTTGTATCGGAAGTTACCAGATATGTCGGCTGTCAGGTAGTCGGATTGTAGGTGTAGCTTGTGGTATGGTTTATGGTTCTGCCATTCGCTTTCGATATCCAATTTCAGTTGCTCCATCGTGGCGTGTTTGTCACCGTTGTTGATTGCTAATGTATCAATAATCATGTATCCAAACAGATTATCCAACATCTGTTCCTGTGTACCAGAAGTGAATAGACTAATGTAGGTCATTGCGCTGAGGTTAAGGTCGGGATATTGGTCGGTCAGATGCAACGCATGGGGGTTGAGATGGTTGATGCGTGCGTTGATGTCCAATACTTTGTCTTGCAGCGACCATACGGCTAATCCGTTGATAGCCATCGATATATTCTCGTCATTGATTTGGAGTGTTCCATTAACCTCCTCCACGCCTATCGTTCCGCTTAGGTTGATGTCTTGATAGGGATAACCGCGGTATTCTATGTGTTGTATGTTGGCTTCGGCTATACATTTTGTTAGTTGAGTGGAGTCTATGTCTCCATCCAAGTGTGCTTGGAAGCCGATGGTTCCTATGTCAGGGTTATTAAGCAATTTACCCAGCAGGAAATTGTCAGTAGAGATGTGTCCACTGAAATCTATGTCTTGCAAGGTGGTGTCTGTTTCTACAGAACCATTAACCTGCACGTTGCCCAATGCAGTAGTGAGTACGCCATGTAGATTGGTATGTTGTAGTCTGCCCTCGATGGATCCGCGGTAGTGTATATTGCCCAATTGTGCTACTTCTTTGGGTAGAACAGAGGGGGAAATGTGCAATTGTTGAAGCACTTCTTGCAGGCTGTGGTAGGTGGCGTATAGGTCGGTGCAGTTGGCTTCCATGTAGAGCGAATCCAGTCGCATAGGGTGATATACTGCTATGTCACCCGCAAAAATGCGTTTGTTTTGATATACCAATAGTATCTCGTCTGCGAAGATGGAGTCTAAACTGCCGCGCAATTGTGTGTGAAGATTGACGTCTATTTGGTCAATGGTTGCATCGAGTGTGAGGGATTCAACTTGTATATCCAGTGAGTCGCTCGTGAGGACAGGCATATTGAGTGATAGGTCCAAGTCGCTGACGATATATTGGTTGTATCGGAAACGTAGGTCGGTGAGTGTCAGTTGATCGATGTTTACTCTTGGCAGGGCGATAACGTTAGGTTGTTGCTTTTTGGTAAAGAGAAAATCGCAATTAAGAGTAGAATCATTGAGTGATTGCACACGGATATAGGGACGCTGTAACTCGATGGTTGTGAAGTCCAGGCGATCATCGGCGAATGCTAATAGGTCTATGTGGATATAGGTCTTTTCGATGAAGGCGAGTGTATCGCGCTGTTGATCGCTGATGTATAGACTGTCAATGGTGAGATGATTGAGTGGCCTGTAGTGTATGTGTTGTATATGTACATCGGCGTTGAGAGTCTCAGAGAGATTGGTGGTCAGTTTGCCGATGAGGTATGTTTGCACTTTGGGGATCTGTAGTAGCATTGTGCTACCGACTAACAATAATAAGGGGAAACCCAATAGGAGGGTGATGATAGCGAATACCTTTTTGGCTCTGCCACCTTTTTTAGGTGCATCGCTTTTTTGTCCAGGAGTGATTACTCCTGTAGTCGTAATATCGCCGTTTTCACCGCTTGCAGGTGGATTATTGTGTGTGATATGTGTGTTGTTTTGTTCTTGCACAGAAGTGTATATACAAATTCCGCGCAAAGTTACTATTTTTTTCTTATATACGCAAGTAAAAATGCAGAAAGTTTACTTTCTGTGCTATTTCTTTGCGTATTTATGAAAGTAGCGGCATATTTCTTTTACACCACATTGGTCGCATTTGGGGCTGCGGGCTTGGCAAGTGTAGCGACCATGCAATAGTAACCAGTGGTGTGCCTTCGGGATAACCGATTCGGGGATATACTTGATGAGTTGCTGTTCGCTATCCAATGGATTTTTGGCTCGGGTTGTCAAACCAATCCGTTCTGCTACGCGGAAAATATGCGTATCCACCGCCATTGTCGGCTGATTCCACCATACTGCCAACACCACGTTAGCTGTCTTTCTGCCTACGCCAGCCAAAGTCTGCAATGCTTCGCGTGTGTCAGGAATTTGACCATCATATACCTCCACCACCCGCTTTGCCATCTGAACCAAATGCTCGGCTTTGCTATTGGGATAACTGACTGATTTGACATACGCCAACACCTCTTCCACGCTTGCCTTGGCCAAGGCATGAACGGTAGGATAAGCCGCAAACAACGCAGGAGTGACCATATTCACACGTTTGTCTGTGCATTGAGCCGATAGCATCACGGCTACCAGCAATTGGTATTCATTTTCAAAATGCAGTTCACTCTCAGCTATGGGCATATTCGCTTCGAACCACGCCAATGCTCGCTCATATCGCTCTTTTGTACGCATCACTTTTAATATTCTCCTCCCTTCAGGGGAGGTCGGGTAGGGTCTATTGCTCTTTATAGGTCTTGCTCAGATACTGCAGCACCTGTGTCGCTTGTTGTTGTACCTGTTGTGTCTCCAATGAAATGGGGCTTTTCTTCAGATTGAGTAGCATGATCTGGTAAAGCAAGATTAAGCATGCCTCCACATCGCTCATGGTCGGACGGTCGGTCTTGGCTTTGAGTAGATTGAGCGCAGGAGTGAGGCGAATCATGGCCGCACGGTAAGTGGCCTCTTGGTCCAGAAGGTCATTGTGTAGGTCTTCTAACTCAGCGAGGGCGTTATTCGCCAGTTGCAGGTGACCATGCTCCAATATATTCTCTTGGTGCATCATATTGCTCAGGTCTTGTAGCTCTTGGTTGGCTTCTGCTTGCTGGGGGAAAGCGCGCAGGTAATCTTCTATTTGCCAGAGATATAGGATATACTCGGCGATGTTATTCTTCTTCAAAATCATCGTAGTCGTCAAATAAAATGTTATAGTCATCCGAGAAGAACTGTTCTATCTCTCGTCTATCTTTCTTGGTAGGGCGACCTGTACCGCGGTCACGTCCGCTTTGAGCCGCAAAACGTGCCAATTCCAGCAACTCCAGTTGCTCTTTTGGAGTAATATCTTGCAAGTACTCAGGCACCATCTTCGCTCCTAATCGGTTGTTAGCCAGTTGCAATATACGATAAGTATAGGTTATAGGACCTTTGCGCACGGTGAACACGTCGCCCACATGAAAACTGCGACTGGGTTTCACCTCTACACCATTCATCTTTACCCGCCCACACTTGCACGCATCGGTGGCTATAGAGCGCGTCTTATAGATGCGCATTGCCCAGAGGTATTTATCTACTCTTACTTCCATCGGTTTCAACGGTTAATTGGTTGGTTGTCAATCGGTAAATATATTGTTGTATATAGGCACGCAGATAGGTCTGCAACGCCTCTGTGTCTGCCATGTCGGCAATATCGTGTTGTAACATAGGGTCACTATGGTAGTCGTATACTGCTCGTACTTCCTTGCCATCAAATTGCAGCAGCAGACTATCCGTTAGCAACTGATATACAGGGTGGTTGTAGCAGACTGCCCATGGGTGTTGTTTGGCTTGTGTCAGGGCATTTTCTCCAAAAGCGAAGAAGGGTTTGCTGTAGCCTAAGTATGCCAATACCGATGGCATGATATCCGTTTGACTGACAGTTCCTTGTGTGTGCAGCATTCCCTGATTCCATCGGGGAGAATAGAACGCTATAGGCACCTCGAATAGTCCTTTGGCGGTTGCGTATTCGGGCAAGGTAACTTGGTTGGTATGGTCGGCCGTAAGAACAAAGAGGGTGTTCTCATACCACGCTTGTTGTTGCGCGTATGCAAAGAACTGTCGTAGTGCATGATCGGTATAGCCTACGCATGGGTGGATAGCTTGTTGCCCCTGCGGAAAAACGCCTTTGTATCGCTCGGGTACACGGAAGGGGTGATGACTGGATGCGGTGAAAACGGCAGTCATAAAGGGCTGTGGCATGTGGTTCAGCGTGCGCGCATAGTACTGCAAGAACTCCTCGTCCCAAATAGCCCATGTTCCATCAAAAGCCTCGATTCCATCGTATTCGTCCATACCAAAATACTGCTCAAAACCCGCTGAACGCGCGTATGCCTGAAAGCCCATGCTGCCGTTAGGTGCGCCGTGGAAGAAGGCAGTGGCATATCCCTCGTCACGCAGACATGCTGCCAACGAAGAGACGGCATTGGTAGAATAGGGAGTGACAACGTATGGCTCGATGAGCATGGGGATAGAGGACAACACCGATGGCATAGCGTCAATCGATTTTCTGCCTGATGCAAACGAGTGACTATAGGTCACACTATGTGCCAACAACGAATCTAAGAAGGGAGTGTAGCCCGTGTATCCATCAATATGCTGGTTGTAGAAACCGATATATTCTTTGGAGAACGACTCCAATATGAGTATCACCACATTGGTGTTGCCTAATCGCCCGTTTTCTTCGAATTCATCTGTATGTATAGGCGAGAATATTTGTTCTGCCTGCTCATTGCTGAAGTAGTGTGGATGGAGATAGGTAGTGTTCTCCAACGACTTCATGAGCGAGAAAGGCGTGTTGAGCAGGATAGCTGTTTCTTGGGGCGTGTTGGTGTATTGCAGGGCATTGGAGATGGTGATGGGGCGTGTGTATTTGCCGAATCCACCGCGGATACCTATTACCACGAAATAGATGCTCGCTATCATAATAATGCTTTCTCGCGCATAGTACAGGTACGATTGGCGAGGAGAAGGGGCTTGCCATTGTCGGCGTGTGCATGTGATGAATAGGGCGATAATGGCTATACTAAACAGCGTGACATACCAGTACTGCAGCATGGATTGTCCCATGATCTGAACGATATTGCCATCGTTCTGAAACTCGGTAAAGATATTGCAGGTGGTGCGTCTGTCGGTGAAACGGACATATACGATGTCTATGCAATTAGCGATGAAACCGAGGATATTGGGTAGCCAAAAAGCCCATCTACTGGCGCGGATATATGCTTGGTGATTGCGTATATGGGCGGGAAGGGGCAGGAGTGCGAGCAGTATGTACAGGGAATTGAGATAGAGCATGGCGGTGAGGTCAAATCGCATGCCGCCAATTAGTATCTCCAGTAGGTGCTGCGCGGATACATTGGGATAAAGGTCAATATTTACCCAATAGAAAAATAAACGTGAGATGGTGTACAACACCATCACCAGCAGCAAGTTGCATGCTGCCACTATCCACGGATGTTTGAAGAGTTGTTTCACTTTCCGTTATATTGATTCATCGTTCTGTCCATGCCTTGCAGACAGAAGGAGGGTATGATTTCGCTGACGAGTTTCAGTCGATCAGGTAGGACCTTCTGTTCTTCCTCGCTCCATTGTCCGAGCACGAAGTTGCATTGTGCACCTTTGTTAAAGTCATTGCCGATACCAAAACGCAGTCGTGCATAGTTCTGTGTACCAAGTACTTGCTGTATATGTCCCAGTCCGTTATGTCCGCCATTGCTACCTTGTTTGCGCATACGGATACTGCCAAAAGGAAGGTTGAGGTCATCGACTAACACGAGCATGTTCTCTACGGGAATCTTCTCCTGTTGCAACCAGTAGCGAACGGCATTGCCGCTGAGGTTCATATAGGTAGAAGGTTTGAGCAGGATAATCTCCGCACTTTTAGCGCGACAGCGAGCTACAAAGCCATAGCGTTTGTCTTCCCATGCAGCGTTTTTGCTTTCTGCAAAAGCATCCAGCATCATAAAGCCGATATTATGGCGTGTATTGGCATACTCATCGCCTATATTTCCTAATCCAACTATTAGATATTTCATGTGTTATTATCTATAATTCTCCTCCCTTAATGGGAGGTTGGGAGGGTCCTCTAAACTAAAAAGAGTGGAAAGAAACCTTTTCCACTCTTTTCTTTTACCGCTCTAATGAGAGTGGTGTGATTATTTCTTTTTGCCCTTTGCTGGAGCAGCAGCTGCAGCAGCTTGTTGGCTTGCACGAGTTGCTTTAACTTGAGCAACGCAAGCGTCAGCAGGGTTCATGAGCTTCAAGCCCTCTGGCATTTCTACTGTACCTACGTACAACTTCTTGCCCAAACCGAGGGTAGTAACATCGATCTCTACGCGGTTAGGAATTTGTGTATAGATACCGTTCACTTTGAGTTTCTTCATCTCGAGAGAGAGCTTACCACCGGCTTTCACACCTTCTGCGTGACCAGTCAATTGTACTGGGATAGCTACGGTTACAGGTTTTTGCTCTGTTACCTCCAAGAAGTCGATGTGGAACAACTCCTCAGATACTGGGTGGAATTGCAACTCTTTTACCACAGCTACTTTCTTTACATCACCGATGGTGAGTTCTACAGCCATAGTGTCAGGAGTGTAGATGAGTTTGCGAACGTCGTCAACAGTTACAGTAAAAGTGATGTTCTCGCCATTGCCATAGAGGTTGCAAGGAACGAGGTTCTCTTTGCGGAAAGCCTTAGCTGCTTTCTTGCCGTACTCGCTACGTGGAGTACCTACCAATTCAAAAGTTTTCATTTCTTTTATAAAGTGTTACTCAATAATAGGGCAATGTTCCAGCCTTTAGCCTCATAGCCTTTCGCCTAATCGCCTTGGTGCTGTCTGTGTGGCTGCCCGTATCCCATCACACGTGAGATTTCTCTCTAAAAAAAGCCCGACATGCGGGCTTCTTTTGTTGACCAACCTGGAATCGAACCAAGATTTTCAGAACCAAAATCTGACGTAATAGCCTTTATACCATTGGTCACCATTACACTTCCTTTTCGAAAGCGAGTGCAAAGGTACTGCTTTTTTTTGACATGACCAAATATTTTGGCAAAAAAGTGCAATTTTTATGCATTTTTCTGCATTTTTGCCTCAAAAACAGCCCTTACCTTTGCCTTTAACCTATAATCTCAACGATAGAGTAGTTCTTCTTACCTTTTTGGCAGAGCAGGTATTTGCCATTGAGCAACATGTCTGCGGTGATAGCTTTTTGAGGATCGGTGAACTTCTCTTTGTTGATAGAGAAACCGTTGGCGATAATCATTTTGCGCGCTTCGCCTTTAGATGGGAAAATCTTGGTTTTCTCTGCCAACAGATCGAGTGGAGGAATACCTGCCCCGATGTCTTCGCGGCTTACCTCGAATTTATCTACACCGTCAAACACTTGCAGGAAGGTCTCCTCGTCCAGTTTGCTCAGTGCCTCGTGGGTAGCATTACCAAAGAGGATATTGCTTGCCTCTACGGCTGCTTCATAGTCTTCGCGGCTGTGTACCATGACGGTCACTTCCTCTGCTAAACGCTTTTGCAGACTGCGCATGTGAGGTGCCTCATCGTGTGCTGCAATCAGCGCATCGATAGTCTCTTTGTCCAAGCAGGTGAAGATACGGATATAACGTTTCGCATCATCATCGCTGACGTTCAACCAGAACTGGTAGAAGCGATAAGGGCTGGTGTACTTGCGGTCGAGCCATACATTGCCACTCTCGGTCTTACCGAACTTACCACCATCAGCTTTGGTAATGAGAGGGCAGGTGAGTGCAAATGCCTCGCCACCGCCCATCTTCTTGATGAGTTCGGTACCTGTGGTGATATTGCCCCATTGATCGCTACCACCCATTTGCAGTTTGCAGTTCTTGTGCTTGTTCAGATACACATAGTCGTAACCTTGCAAGAGCTGATAGGTGAACTCGGTGAAAGACATACCTTGGCTGCACTCGCCGTTAAAGCGTTTCTTCACAGAGTCTTTGGCCATCATATAGTTGACGGTGATGAGTTTACCTACCTCGCGTGCGAAATCGAGAAAGGTGTAGTCCTTCATCCAGTCGTAGTTGTTCACGAGTTCAGCTGCGTTCTCGCCTTCACCGAAGTTCAGGAAACGCTCCAATTGCTTCTTGATACACTCTTGGTTGTGGCGCAGAGTGGCTTCATCCAGCAGGTTACGCTCGGCAGACTTACCACTGGGGTCACCAATCATACCTGTAGCACCACCGATGAGCGCGATAGGTTTGTGGCCAGCGTTTTGCAAGTGCTTGAGCATCATGATACCGCAGAGGTGGCCAATATGCAGACTATCTGCTGTAGGGTCAATACCGAGGTATGCAGCAGTAGGTTCTTTCAGGAGTTGTTCTTCAGTGCCTGGCATCATGTCTTGCAACATACCACGCCAGCGCAGTTCATCTACAAAATTCTTCATTGTTTCTTATATTATATATAATAAGGTGTATTGTTATGTTTTTATTTGATTCCTAATTTCTTGCGAATCTCTTTTGGTATGGCATTCTTGTGTACGAGCACATCATTGGTCTTGTATTGCATATATGCCTCTGATACATACCATATACCTTTGTACTCACTCTTCTTGGTACCCCAAGAGTTCTTCACCATGTAGTAGCGTTTACCGTTTTGGTCTTTGGCTGTACCGAAGATTTGCATACCGTGGTCATCGGTGTTCTCCCAGCTGTCGTATGCTGCTTGGCGCATCTCTTGGGTGATGGTTTTCTCAGGCAATGGTTTCTTGGTGAGCTCCTCGCGTTTGTCCGTCGCAGAGAGACCCAACCAACGAGCTGCATCGCTACCGCTGAGGTCAGCTGCTTTTTCCTCCTCTGGCACTACGCCCAGACCCTTGCGGGTGAAGCATATCTCGCTCACATCAGCACCCCAAGCCAAGGTGTAGCCATTGGCGAGTGCATTGTCAATGATAGCCATCATCTCGTCCATTGGCACGTTGTACATCTGATCCATACGCCAGTTGTCTGGTACCTCGAGGGCGAAAGTGGTGTAGTATGGGTGGTGGGTATAGCTTGTGATGCTCACATAGTCATCCGCATTCAGTCCCAACATCTCTGCAAAAGACTTTGGTGTGTACTCTTTGCCATTGTAAGTGAAGGTCTCAGGGCACTCGCCAAGATAGGTGTCATATACAGCGCTGAGAGCTTTCTTCCATACTGGAGTCAGTTTTTTGAGTCCGCTATTTGATACCGCATTCACTACACCTTTTGCCACAGCATCCAACTCAGTATGAACGGGCAATGTGTCTGCTGGGGTACTACCATATTGGATTCCAGGCATAGCCTCTTGTGGTACAAGACCATAGTTCTTCAAGCAGTAGATCACGTCGTATGCTGAGCCACCAGGAGCAAACTGTGCGTTGCCATACAAGCGAACCACGTACTCCGCGCGGTCAAGCATGGTGTGGTGAACGACAAACATTTCGCTCAAATCATATACGCCTTTGCCCATACGCAGAAGTTCGCTTTCGAGGAAACCGATGGTTGAGTAGCTCCAGCATGTTCCGCTGCGGTTTTGGTCTTTGACTGGAGTGATAGCGATGCTGTCTCCTGTGGTGAAGCGGAAACCCTCTGTGGAATCGCTGGTTGTTGGTGCAACCTCCTGTGCCATACTGCTGAGTGCAAATGCACCAAGTAGTACTGATAAAAATACTTTTTTCATATCAAGTTAATTTAGTTATTCTGGTTATGCTAGTTATGCTAGTTGGGCTAGTCAGGTTATTTAATCTGGAAACTCCATGAGATATGCCTTGATAAACTCATCGATGTCGCCATCCATCACGGCATTCACATTGCTGGTCTGGTAGTTGGTGCGATGGTCTTTCACGCGGCGGTCATCGAAGACGTAACTGCGGATTTGACTTCCCCATTCAATCTTCTTCTTGCCTGCTTCCACTTTGGCTTGTGCTTGACGACGTTTCTCGAGCTCGAGTTCGTAGAGTTGGCTACGCAAGTGGCGGAGGGCATTCTCGCGGTTTTTGGGCTGGTCGCGTGTCTCGGTGTTCTCAATCACAATCTCATCGGGTTGGTTGGTGAGTGGGTTGATGAACTTATAGTGCAGACGCACACCAGACTCCACTTTGTTCACGTTCTGTCCACCTGCACCTGATGAGCGGAAGGTGTCCCATGATATACCTGCAGGATCTACGTGAATATCAATCGTGTCATCAATGAGTGGCACCACAAATACGGACGCAAAGGAGGTCATACGTTTGCCTTGCGCGTTGTATGGGCTCACGCGCACGAGGCGGTGTACGCCGTTCTCGGATTTGAGGTAGCCGTATGCCATATCGCCTTCGATATTGAAGGTGACGGTTTTGATACCTGCCTCATCGCCTTCTTGCAGGTTGGCGATGGTCACTTTGTAGTCATGTTTCTCGCAGTAGCGTTGATAGAGGCGCATGAGTTGCTCTGCCCAGTCTTGTGCTTCGGTACCGCCCGCACCAGACACAATCTTGAGTACCGCAGGCATTTGGTCTTCTTCGTGCGAGAGCATATTTTTCATTTCGAGGGCTTCTACCTCTTTGACAGCGTGGGCGTATGCCGTATCTACTTCGTCTTCGGTGACGAGTTCTTCTTTGCAGTAGTCGAAGGCGAGTTGTAGTTCTTCGGTAGCGGAGCGCACGCCTTCGTAACCCTCAATCCATGCTTTGATGCCTTTCACTTTGCGCATTTGTGCTTCAGCAGCCTTGGCATCTTCCCAGAATCCAGGGTCTTGTGTGCGGAGTTCTTCTTCTTCGAGTTGTACGCGTTTTTCGTCGATAGCCAAGTATTGTTTGAGCTTATCGGCGCGTTGTTGAATTTCCTTTAGTTGTTCTATAGTTATCATATATGCTCAATTTTCCCAATTTGGGCGCAAAGGTACTAAAAAAAATGCACATACGCAAGTAAAGCGAGCAATATTTGCAAAAAAGATAGATTAAATCTATCTGCATACGATATCCATCACCTCACTCAAGTGCGCTTGAAAGTGAGGTGATGGATATCCTATTTTGCCCGCATATTTACCTCTGTTCTTGCATTGAGCAAGCTTTTTCATAGTTGATAACGGGGTAGTTATACATTTCATACAAGCGGTCGCGGAGGAAATCTGTGTCCTTGTTGGAGAGGTTGATGAGTTGCAAACGGCTCTCAATATATGCGTCAAATGCCTCGCCGCGTTCGTAGATCTCATACGCCGCATGAATATGTTGGTCAATGATTTGGCAGACAAACTGAATCTGCTCGTTACGACTCATATCGCGCAGCGCAGGGTTCTCCGCCAGCGCGCGGTCAATATCATGATTGATGGATGGTGTGAGGCGATAGACAATACGGCCTTTCTGCCCCTTAATACCCACGGACATGGACACCAAGTCATCTTTGCGCGACTTTTTCCACTTTGGATTATCGCGTTTGAGTTGCATCTCGCGGGCTTTGAGGTAGTCGCAGGGGTCATATTCATACGATATGCTGACGGGGCAGATGTTCAGTTCCTTAACGCTTTCAAAGAAGTCTTCCGCATCTATGGTGAGCATCTTCAGTACGCCTGGCTGAGTGACATCGTTGCCGTCTTTGGCGCGACCCTCACGCTGCGCTAACCAAATGGATTTGTGATGCTTGCGCAAGTGGCGGATATACTGCGAGAGCGTGGTGGCATTATTGACTTGGTCGCGAAAACCACCATTGCGAATCACGACAAAAGCGCGCAAGAAACGCACCACATGTTCGATCCACCATTTGCCAAACAGATTGTTGCCAATACCGAAATACGGGTGAATAAAATAGCGAACACGCAACAAGAATGTGAGCCATGTAGCATCCATGACTATATCGCGGTGGTTGGTCATAAAGAACGCGCCGTGACGGATGTCCTGCTCTATTTGTTTCTTATCTCCGTGGTATTGCAACTGGATTCCCTTCGTGGTTTTGCGGCGCATGACTAACAAGATAGGATAGAGTATCAAGAAGTCCACCAATGGCAGAATCCACCCCGAGTAATATGCGCGTATATTCTTAAATTTCTTCATTGTGTTATGTATAATTGTTTGTGTAAGGTGTAAAAGCGCAGAATATGTGGCTTTGCCGCCCTGCCTTTACACTTTAAACTTTCCACTAAATTACTGCTTATGTGTCATAATATCGAGGATAAGGTCATCGGTGACTTGCATGCCATCGTGACCAATGCGGGTGAGATTGCGGATCGTACGATCAATATCGTCTTCCACAATACCTTCGGTAGAGTCCGCATAGGAGTGTTGCATGGCCAGATAGGCGCTGAAGATAGCCGTTGCTACACCGCTGGTGACCTTCAATGCGCAACCAGGTTTGGCGCCATCGCAAATCATACCCGATATATTGGCAATCATATTCTTAATCGCGTAGGTAATCTCCTCGTAGTTACCGCCCATGAGGTAAGTGATACCTGCTGCCGAACCTGTGGCTGCCACCACGCAACCGCATAGTGCCGACAAACGACCAAGCGACTGCTTGATATAGATAACGGTGAGATTGCTGAGCGCCAAAGCGCGAAGCGTGCGCTCTTCGCTGCAACCGTTCTCCTTCGCGTACAGATACACAGGAATAGAGCAAGAAATACCCTGATTGCCTGAGCCCGAGTTACTCATCACTTGTACCATTGCACCCGACATACGCGCGTCGCATGCGCCGCAGGTGTAACTGATAATCTTGGTGAACAAGGTGTTGCCAAATAACTTTTCCATTTCTGGCGTTGCTGTCAGCGTATTGGCTCGCAACAAACGTCCCAACCCATGACCGTATTGGTCAGCAAAAGATGTCTCTGCAGCTGCTGTATTCATTTCTGCACCTTCCTCTAGGAAAGTAATATCATGGGTATCTACCTCCATGGCAAAATCATACACACGATGGAGAGTTAATGCTTCGCCTTTAGCCTCTAATCTCTCGCCTTTAACCTCTCGCCTCTCGCCTTTCGCCTCATTGCCCTCCACAAACTTCGTATGCTCATCCATGATAGTGGCTTGAGCCATTTGTTCGCCTTTGCGCACTTCGACATGGATGTAGAGGATGCTGGGCGCCTCATAGTTGATATGAATCTGAGCAGGTACGCTGAGCATATACTGCTTAGCATATGCCACCGTTTCGGGTGTCGTGTCACGTAGCACCTCTAACATATACTCGGATTTACCAACTGTAGCACCAAGGGCAATCGCGATAGGCAGACCCGTCATACCCGTATTGGGAATACCCACCGCAAGGGCGTTCTTATAAACATTCTTCGATAGGTAAACTGTTATTGCGTCAGGTTCTGCACCTAACAATTCTTTGGCACGAGCTGTACACAATGCCACCGCTATGGGTTCAGTACAACCGATAGCTGGAATAACCTCTGAGCGGAGTAGTTGAAGGATTTCGGAGTTAGTCATATCGCATGAAATGAAGTTTTAGTCGGATAATGGTTAATAGGGTGATGCACCATAGTCTACTATTAGCGGCATGGTGAAGTCGCTGGTGCAATAGTTGAAATAGTATTTTCTCCTTAGCATGATTGCGCTTGGCAGTCGTGGAGAGTGGATTATAGGTGTAATTGTAACCCGTATATGGGAGACTGATATACGTAGGACAAGTCGCCCAAAAGTCCAGCGAGAAAATAACGTCTTCGTATATCATACCTTCTGGGAAGGTGAGATGGTGCTGGATCAATACCTCGCGACGGTATATACGCATGCATGGCGAAGTGAATTGATAAAAATGGCGTGGGTATTTCTCCTCCAAAATCTCTCCATCTGCTGTCACACGCCTGTAACCTATCTGCACACAGTCATTATTGGCACTATATTGAAGCAGATGCTCGTAGTAATCGCTATCCAAATAGTCATCTGCATCCACAAACGAAACCCATTCTCCTGTAGCGTGTTGCAATCCCTCGTTGCGTGCTGCGGCCTGTCCCCTATTCGGTTGCGAGTAGAGTGCAATACGTGTATCTTGCTCTGCATATTGGGCAGCAATAGTATGACTCTTGTCCGTTGAGCCATCATCCACAAGAATGATTTGCAAAGCACGATAACTCTGGTGTATCAATGATTCGATACACTTGGCTAAATATGCTTCAGCATTATAGATGGGCACTATGACGGATATTGTGTTCAATGTTTCAAGGTCTCAAAGAATAGTTGTTCGAATTGCTGGGCTTGTCTCTCGCGCGAGAACGGCTCTTTGTTGATGACTGCTTGACGGGTAAAACCGTTTTGCTGCCACTCGTGGTATTTGTCCAAAATAAACGCCTTTATCTCATGAATGTCAGATGACGCCAATCCTGCGTTGGTCTCGCGGATAGTCTGCGCCAACAGACCGTTGTCCGAAGGCGTGCATAGCACAGGCTTCTCACAACCCAGTGCCTCAAAGAACTTCGTAGTCATCATACCTTTGGCATCAGGGTTGGTCAGCACCAACGCAATACTACTGCGGCGGAGTTCATCGCCCACTGCACTAAGTGGAATAGGACGGCAATCAGGCGTATGGATTTTGAGCTCTACATGGGGCAGATTCAATTCGCGGACGGCTTGCTCTACCAACGCGGTACTCTGAAACTCGTATAGACGTCCTATATATGAGATGCGGAACACATCGGTTGGTGTGTCTTCCGCATAGAACTGCGCGGGGTTGTAGCCGTTGTAGATAAGGTGCGTTTGGCTATTATATGAACGGATAAACGCTACATGCCATGGCGAGATCGTTGTGACTGCATCGGCAGCACGTAATACGCGGTTGCGGCGGCGGATGTTTGTCCATTTGTACCAATGACTAAATGGGCGCGCCCACCATTGACGATGGTGTTGGTACTGAGCACCAGGTACTTGCTCGTCCAAATCGCGAATATCCGTGATAAGCGGAATGTGCTTCTCGCGAGCCACTTCGTATGCTGCGCGTAGCGGGAAAGTAGAGAATGTGGTGCAGAAAACCAAGTCAAACTGGTGCTCCTTCACTTGCTCTTTCACCCATTGTGAGAAGCGACGATTGCGCCAGTCAGTCAGTAATGACCATAGCGATTGCCATGCCCATTGCCAAGTGTTGTGGTAGGCGATGGGCTTCTCAATGATAGGGTAGGCATGCGGAAAATCGTAGGACTGAAACTGCTCCGTATATACCACAATTTGGTGCCCCTGACGAACGAGATAATCGCACAAGTAGCGCAATCTCGGAGCGTAGGATGGCTTACCAAATGGGTCTGCTACTATCAGAATATTCAGTTTCATATATCTCTCGCCTTTAACCTCTAACCTTTAACCTCTAAACTACAAATAATCTCCAATAACTTCGGATACAAACTGCGGTGGTACGTATTCCCCGCAGGAGTCGTATTATGCCACAAAATTACCACTTCCCCTGCGTTCTGATGCACTTTCTCAAACAATCGTTGGCACTCAAAGTAGGCCTCGTCTTCGCTGAGATTCATATAGTTACTGTTGCTCAATGTGCAGTCCATGACTGTCAACGGATGCAGCACCAAGTCAGTGAGCTGCATGGTCTTCGGATTAATCCAGCGTACTGGTCGGGTGGTCTGCAAACGGAAACCAACTTGGTCCGGGAACATCATTGTGAAGTCATCGGTCACACCCACTTCTGCCAATCGCTGCATTTGGTCTATCGAGCAACGCAAATAGTGACTGCGATGTAATCCCGCCTTATCGCCTAATTGCCTATTCGCCTTATCGCCTCCATAATAACTTCCATGCCATCCTATCTTAGCACCGCTGTTCTCTATTAACTGTTCGGCGGTCTCAAAGTCCTCGCCATCAAGCTTGTATTGCGGATAATCATACCCTTTGCCCAAGGTATCTTTGACAAAGTAAATACGTTCCGCTCCTTCCACCTTCTTATCTTGCGCAATCAGCCACGAGAAGGTGAAGGCTGGGTCATTGTGAATATCCCTGAGCGACGCTATCACCTTGCGCCATTCTCCGCGCACGATACCGCCTATTGCTCCGCGCAAGTGACGGTAGTGGGCAATGGTATCTACATCGTGCGTCAGATAGATTTGGCTAAACGATGGGGTAGGCAGCGGCAAATCCAATAGCTTCATCAGCATGCGTGCATACTCATCTACCGTAGGAATCATCAAGCGGTTATTCTGACCCAAGATAGAATACTTTGCAGCAAATCGCCCGTGCTCATCCCTCTGTGTGTTAATTACTTCCTCCGCCCGCGAGATAAAGAAGAAGGTATTATAGACAATATCCGTGCGAATAATCCAGGTTGGCTGTTCTGTGCCTTTCGCCTCTAATCTCTCGCCTTTCGCCTCACTAAAATCAGGCATCACAATCTCTTTCCCCAACTGTCCATTAGGCACAATCACCACGCGGTAGTTCTGCCACTCCGCCTCGTTCGCCGTATATCCCACTTGCTTGGCTGCCTCCTCATTGCCGTAGAGCAAGAACTGGATAATGTAATCAACAATCTCTTTCATATTATTCTTCCTCGCTGAGTATTTCCCATTCGTAGAGGCGTTGCTCCATTTCGCGCTTGATATGTTCATAGCGTTGGAAATTCTCCGCCGTTTGTTGTGCTACATCGGTGAGCAGTGTCTCTATCGCTTGTTGTTCTTGTTCCAATTTCGCAATGGCTGCCTCTACATCCGCAATCTGTTTCTCTTTCTTGCGACGTGCTGCTGCGGCTGCCTTCTGCGCCGCATAATCCAACTTCGCAGAAGTAATCTCGCCTTTCGCCTCATCGCCTTTTCGCCTCATCGCCTCATCGGTCTTCCTCTCCAATTCTTGGAGGTTATCAATTCGCTTGCTGCGCAAGAAATCGTATATTCCGCCCAAGTGTTCACGCACTTTTCCGCCGCCAAACTCATATACTTTGTCCACCAGTCCATCCAGGAAGTCACGGTCGTGGCTCACGCAAATCACCGTACCGTTAAACTCTTTCAGCGCCGCTTTCAGCACATCCTTCGACTGCATATCAAGGTGGTTCGTGGGCTCGTCCAGAATCAATAGGTTGCATGGTTCCAGCAGCAAACGAATCATTGCCAGACGACTTCTCTCGCCACCTGATAGTACTTTCACTTTCTTCTCCGATGCCTCGCCGCCGAACATAAACGCGCCCAATATATTGCGTATCTGTGTGCGGATATCGCCTACAGCCACATTGTCTATCGTCTGGAATACAGTTAGTTCGCCATCGAGTAATGCCGCCTGATTTTGTGCGAAATACCCAATCTTCACGTTATGCCCAATCTTCAATTGACCCATATAATCCAGCTGGCCCATGATACAACGCACCAATGTCGTCTTTCCTTCGCCATTTTTACCCACAAACGCCACTTTCTCCCCTCTACGGATAGTGAAGGTCGCGTCTTGAAACACCGTATGCTCGCCAAAGTCCTTGCGCAAATCTTCCACTATCACAGGGAAGTCGCCGCTGCGTGGCGCAGGTGGAAAACGCAAACTCAGTCGTGAGTTGTCCTCCAGGTCGACCTCCAATCGCTCCAACTTCTCCAGTTGCTTAATGCGCGACTGCACTTGCACCGCTTTGGTTGCCTTGTAGCGGAAACGCTCGATAAAGTCCTCGGTCTCCTGAATCATCTTCTGTTGATTCTGATAGGCGCGCACCTGTTGCTCGTGACGCTCCTGTCGGAGCACCTTGAACTGTGAGTATGGAGCATTATAGTCGTATATTCTACCGAGTGTAATCTCTATCGTTCGTGTCGTCACATTGTCCAAGAAGGCGCGGTCGTGGCTCACCAACACCAGCGCGCTGCCGTTGTTCTTGAGGAAGTCCTCCAGCCACTGTATTGACTCTATATCGAGGTGGTTGGTCGGCTCATCCAATAGCAAAAGGTCAGGGTGTTGCAAGAGTATCTTCGCCAACTCTATACGCATACGCCAGCCACCCGAGAACTCCGAGCATGGACGGTCGAAGTCTTTTCGTTCAAAGCCTAAACCGATAATCGTGCGATCCATCTCTGCGATAAATCTTGCCTCATCGCCTGATATTCCTGCCTCTAAGCTGTAGGCGCTTGCGCCGTCCTGTAGCGAAGCGTTCTCTAAACTATCGCTCTTATGAGCGATGACAGACATCACATCCTCTCTGAGCGTCTTGCCATCCACGTGCATCATCACCTGTGGCAGGTAACCGATAGTCAGGTCGCCCATCTTATTGATACGTCCCGAGGAGGGTGTCTCCACCCCTGCCAATAGTCGGAGCAAGGTCGTTTTACCTGCACCGTTCTTTCCTACCAACGCCACTCTATCGCGTGGGTTAATCAAGAAGGTTATATCGTCCAATATCGGACGTGATGAGTATTCTATGCTGAGATGTTCTACGGAGATCATTTCGTATTCTATTATAATGTGTTAGGTATAAAACTGTCTTTCAATTCGTTTAGTGCTCTTCCTGTGTAACTATTCGTACATTCCATAATCTCCTCTGGCGTGCCTTCTGCCACTATCCTTCCTCCTTCATCGCCTCCCTCAGGTCCTAAGTCTATGATATGGTCGGCTGCCAATATCACAGATGGATTATGTTCTATCACCAATACCGAATGCCCTCTGCTAATCAGCGCATTCAGCGCTTTCAGCAGCACTGCCACATCGTGGTGATGCAAGCCCGTCGTGGGCTCATCGAAGATAAAGAGGGTAGGCGTAGCGTTCTCTTGTGCCAAGAAGGATGCCAACTTCACACGCTGACTCTCGCCTCCCGACAAGGTGCTACCTGCTTGACCCAACTTCACATACCCTATACCGACATCCTGCAACGGCCGCAACCTATTGACAATCTTCTTGCATGCCGTATCTTCGGCGAAGAACTCTATCGCCTGATTGACTGTCATCTCCAGTACATTGTATATGCTCTTGCCTCGATACTGCACATCCAGTACATCCTGCTTAAAGCGTTTGCCCTTGCAGTGCTCACATTCCAACACCACATCCGCCATGAACTGCATCTCTATCGTTATCGTTCCCTCTCCTTGGCAGGCCTCACACCTACCGCCTGGGGTGTTGAACGAGAAATGCGATGGCGTGAAGCCCATCTGTTTGCTCAGCTGTTGCTCTGCGTATAACTTACGTATCTCGTCGTATGCCTTCAGGTAGGTCACAGGGTTCGAACGCGAGGACTTCGTCAATGGGTTCTGATCGACAAACTCCACGTTATGAATCAGCTGCAGACTGCCCTTTAGACTACCAAAGTCACCTGTTCGTTCGGCTATACCGCCATAATGCTTCTTCAGCGCAGGGTACAGCACCTTCGTGATGAGCGAAGACTTACCGCTGCCGCTGACACCCGTCACCACCGTCATTACATTCAGCGGGAAGCGAACGTTAATGTTCTTGAGGTTGTTCTCGGTCGCACCGATAACCTCTATATAGTTATTCCATGTACGCCTATAAGGCGGAATAGAATAGGTGAATTTCTCTATTTTCGGCGCCCCAGCATATACCAGTTCGCCGCCGTGGCGACCTGCTTTGGGGCCAATCTCGATGGAGTAATCCGCTGCTTTCTGTATCTCATCATCGTGCTCTACGACCACTATCGTATTGCCCAAATCGCGCAATTGCTTCAGCACATGTATCAGTCGTTGTGTATCTCTTGGGTGCAAACCGATACTGGGCTCATCCAATACGTACAACGAACCTACTAAACTGCTGCCCAATGACTTAGCCAAATTGATACGCTGTCCCTCGCCACCCGACAAAGTGCTGGACATACGGTTGAGGGTCAGGTAACCCAAGCCCACATCCTGCATAAACTGAAGCCGCGAACGAATCTCCGTCAGCAATATACCGAACGCCTCATCCAACTGCCTATTGCCCATAGCCAATTGATCAAACCACTCCGCTAATTGCGTGATCGGCATCTGATTCAGCTCGGTTATCGACTTCCCGCCCACGAGCACATATTCTGCCTCCTTTCTCAATCGCTTGCCCAAACAGTCAGGACATATCGCTTTACCACGATAACGACTGAGCATAACGCGATACTGAATCTTCGCGTATTGTTTGCTCTCCAGTTCATGGAAGAAGTCGTTCAGTCCGTGGAAGTATTCATTACCTATCCACAGCAACTGCTTCTGTTCATTCGTCAGTTCGTAGTATGGTGTGTGTATTGGAAAGTCAAACTTATCCGCTGCATAGATCAGTGCCTCGTTCCATAGCCCCATCTTCTCGCCTTTCCAACATGCTATGGCGCCTTCGTATATCGTTTTCGTTTTGTCTGGAACGACCAAGTCTGGGTCTATGCCAATCACATTACCATATCCGCCACAGGTTGGACAAGCGCCCAAGGGACTATTGAAGTCAAACAAATGCTCCGTGGGCTCCATAAACGTAATCCCATCTGCCTCAAAGCGTTGCGAGAATGTAATGATCTTAGATTCTCTTCCATCTTCAGGCGAAGCCGATCTACAGCCCGTAGGGCGATCTTCAGCGCAGCGATCTATATTTGGTAACTCTATTACCAACCTGCATTCGCCTTTTCCCTCAAAGAATGCTGTCTGTACCGAGTCTGCAAAGCGGTTCAGCGTACTCTCTTCGCCATCGGCTATCAAGCGATCGACTAACAGGTATAACTCGCCTATTGCCCCTTGCCGATTGCCCATAACTTCGCTTATCCGAATCATCTCCCCCGTTCCATCCTCTTTGAATCGGTACAAACGCGCAAAACCCTGTTGCTGCCAAATACCCAATTGTTCCTCTATATTCTCCGCAACGATAGGGGAGAGCAGAAACACTTTTGTTCCTATCGCTTGCCTTCGCAGACACTCCACCACATCATGTACGCTGTGGCGTTTCACTTCCATGCCGCTCACAGGCGAAATGGTCTTGCCTGCACGTGCAAACAATAGTTTGAGGTATTCATGAATCTCCGTCACTGTGCCCACTGTACTACGTGGATTTCGATTGGTCACTTTCTGCTCAATGGCTATAGCGGGAGGAATACCCTCTATGAAGTCTACATCGGGTTTCTGCATGCGCCCGAGGAACTGGCGTGCATACGAACTCAGACTCTCTACATAACGCCGTTGACCTTCGGCAAACAATGTGTCGAAGGCCAATGAAGACTTACCGCTACCGCTGACACCCGAGATAACGACCAACTTGTTGCGTGGTATATCTACGGTTATGTCCTTCAGGTTATGCGTCCGTGCTCTGTGAATATGTATTACATCTTCGTTCAAATATTCTTGCCTTTAACCTCTAACCTATTTCTTCAAGTATTCCACTGCCAAACTATCCACCAATTGCTTCAGTTCGGGGTTATACAGATTCCTATACTCCTCGCTCAGTTCAGGGATACGAATCACCTGACCCTCACGCACATGTGATGGATGTTTAATGATGTCTCTATTCGCTTCATAGATAAACACCCACAAATCTTTTTGCGCATAATACTTGTACGCTATCCATGCCAATCGACTGTCTTTTCCTACTTGTTCGATACCTATGAAGTTCACATACTCGCGTGGCTTCTCTGCCAAAGTCAATTCTTTCACCTCCACCACTTCTTCCACTACGGTCACTTCTTCTGTGGTTGGCTGACAGTCTTGCATACATTGCCACCATTGCATTAATGTGGCACGGAAATACACACCCGTTCCCACGACACCCAACAGCAGCAGCGCACCAATCACCCAGCACACCCACTTGTGGCACTTGCATGCAGGTTTGCATGTAGGTTCTTGTTTTGGCTCTTCCTTAGCAGGCTCCTCAACTCGCTCCTCGGTAACCTCCTCCGCAGGTTCCTCTGCCACTTCCTCCACAGGTTCGTCTGTTGGCTCTGGTGCAGGTTCTTCAGTAGTCTCTTCTATCTCTTCCTTTGAAACATTAGGAACTTCTAAAACTTTTTCAACTTCCAAACCTTCATTAACTGGTTTGGATACTGCTTGCCCCAGTTCTGCCAATATATCGACAATCTCGGTCGCTTGTTCGCCCAATTTCTTGATAGGGTCGTTATTGATTTCTGCCATTACTGCTTCTGTTTTAGGTTGTTCCAGGCGTTTCTCCACGCTCTCTTTGAGCATAGATTCTGCGTTGAAGGTCAGTTTGTTATATCCCTCAATGGTGAAGGTCTCGCCTGTGGCGATGTTCACGCTCTTGCGTGGTGCGACAGCTTTGAGCGAGAAACTACCTAATCCTTTGATCTTGACCTGTTTGTCAGTCTTCAGTCCTTCCACAACGCCTTCCAATAGGGCATTGAGAAACTGCCCCGCTTCTTGTTCCGAAGTGTTGGCGTATTCAGCCACTGCTTTGCGCAGTTCTGTCCATGTCAGTTTATCGTTTGCCATAGATTATACGTTTTTCAGTTCTTCTTTAATGGTATTGCTGACCTTGAAACTCAGTTGCATTTTCTCTGGGATGGTGGTCAGTTCTTTGGTCTTAGGGTGTACCACCGTGCGCGCATTCTTGCGTGTCATTTCCAGCGTACCAAAGTTCTGCAACTGTACATTCTTACCTCCTAACAGTTCTTTTTGTAGTACTGCCACGGTTGCACTGAGCAGCTCCTCTGCGCGTGTCTTGGTCATGGAGCTACTTGCCGCAATGTGTTGGATTAGTTCTTTCGTCTTCATAATTGTGCATAGAGGTCAAAGTCCTCTGATTTTATGATAGTTACCTCGTAATAATTTCCTGCCTCTAACCTTTCGCCTTTCGCCTCTTTCTCTATCAACACCTCGCAGTCCACCTCAGGCGAGTCATACTGCGTACGTCCCACGTAGTACGCCTCTTCTTCTCTGTCAATCACCACGCGTTGTCGCGTGCCCACCATTTGGCTCAATATCTCCGATGAAATCGACTGTTGTATCGCCATCAATGTGTCCACGCGGCGCTCTTTCTCCTCTTGCGGAATATCATCCGTGTAGTGCTTTGCTGCGAATGTGCCTTCTTCTTCGCTATAGGCAAAGGCACCCAGTCGCTCAAACTTCATTTCCTTCACCCATTCGCACAATTCGTTGAAGTCTTCTTCCGTCTCTCCAGGGTGTCCTACCAATAGGGTAGTGCGGATGCATATCCCAGGCACTTCTTTTCGTATGCGTGCAATGACCTTATCTTGCTCCTCGCGGGTGATATGTCGGTGCATTTTCTTGAGCATATTGTCCGAACAGTGTTGCAACGCAATGTCCATATACTTGCACACGTTCTTATGCTTCGCCATCACGGGCAGCAGGTCGTATGGGAAATCCGTAGGGTAGGTATAGTGCAATCGTATCCACTCCACGCCTGCAATCTGCGCCATCTCATCGACCAATTGTGGCAATCGGTGCTCGCCGTAAAGGTCTAATCCATAGCTGGATAAGTCCTGCGCTATCACGTTGAACTCTTTCACGCCTTCGCTGACCAGCCACTTCACTTCATCCAATATCTCCTCCATCGGACGTGACGTGAATTTGCCTGTAATCAGCGGTATCGCGCAGTACGAGCAGTACCTATTGCACCCCTCCGCAATCTTCAGATACGCATAGTGCTTCGGCGTTGTGAGCTTCCGTTCATAATCCGCGCCTTTCGCCTTTAACCTTTCGCCTTTAACCTTTAACCTTTCGCCTTTAACCTCATTGACAATCCCCATATAATCGAACTTCCCGAACCACTTATCCACCTCTGGAATCTCCGCTGGCAGTTCCTCTCTGTAGCGTTGTGATAGGCAGCCCATGACGTACAACTTGCGCAGTTTGCCTTTTGTCTTGCGCTCCGCAAATTGCAGGATAATGTCTATGCTTTCTTCTTTGGCATCGCCGATGAATCCGCAGGTATTGATGATAGCTATCTCGCCTTTGGGATTAGCCGAATCGTGTACACAGCGGTACCCTGCCAATTCCAATTGGCGCATCAGTCGCTCTGCATCCACCAGATTTTTCGAACAACCCAATGTGATAATATCTATCTCTCCTTTTCTCATTTCTACCAGCGTAGCGGTCTAACAGCCGAAGGCGGTCCAACTTCTAACAGCGTAGCGGTCTTAATTTCCGAGTTCGCTATGGAACTTAATTCTCACCAGTCGGACATTGATCTCATCGTAGTCATCTTCGCCCAACTCTTGCATAGCCAGTTTGATGCTATCGTTCTCCGCGTGGCGGAAGTAGTCGTAAATATCAAACTCCTCATCTGGATCAACTACCTCCTCAATGAAGTACTTGATATTCAGTTTCGTGCCCGAATATACGATGGCTTCTATCTCTTCCAGTATCTCCTCCATGGACATACCCAGTCGCTCTGCCAAGTCATCCAATGCCACGCGTCTATCTATTGCTTGGATGATAGCTATCTTGCGTGCCGAGTTCTTCGCCACAGTGCGAACGCGCAGGTCTTCTGGACGGATAATATCATTCTCCTCAACATAGCTCTTGATGAGTTTGATGAACTCATCGCCGTACCGTTTGGCTTTACCTGCACCCACGCCTGGGATGTTCTGCAACTCCTCTAATGTGATAGGATAGCTGGTAGCCATGGCTTCCAAACTACCATCTTGGAATATCACGAATGGAGGTACGTTCATGCGCTTGCTGAGTTTCTTGCGCAGGTCTTTCAATATAGAGAACAGCACATCATCGGCTGCGGCGCATGCGCCCACGCTGCTTTCCATATCTGCACTTTCCTCATCGTTGTGCACCTCAATTGGCACTTCGAACTTGGTGGGGCGGCGCATGAATTTTCTTCCTTCTGGGGTCAGCTTCAGGTCGCCGTAGGACTCTATATCTTTCTTGATATATCCTTTCAGCAATGCCTGACGAATGATTGCATGCAGTGTTGCCTCATCTTCATCTTCGCCTGAGCCGAAGTTCTCCAACTCGTTGTGTCTGTATGAGATAGCGGTGGAGGTCTCATTACCTTTGATAATGTCCACAATATGGCGCGAACGGAATTTCTCGTTGAGTTGGTGAATAGTCTCCAACATCAGTCCGAGCAATTCGGTGGCGTCCATCATGCGATATACTTTCTTACAGTTGTCGCAGTTGCCGCATTTCTCTTGTTTGTATTCCTCGCCAAAGTAGTTCAGCAGCAGTTTTCTGCGGCAGATTGGACTCTCTGCGTATGATTGTGTCTCAAACAATAGCAGGTTGTTAATCTCCTGTTCTACAATCGGTTTGCCTTGTTGGAACTTACGCAGACGCTCAATGTCTTTGGGCGAATAGTAGCATATACATTGTCCCTCGCCGCCATCTCGACCAGCACGACCGGTCTCTTGGTAGTATCCCTCCAAGGATTTAGGTATATCGTAGTGTATCACAAAGCGCACATCGGGTTTGTCGATACCCATACCAAATGCTATCGTTGCCACGATCACTTGCACTTTCTCCATGAGGAATGCATCTTGGTTCGCACTGCGGGTCGCAGCATCCATACCTGCGTGGTAGGGCAGGGAAGCTATATTATTGGCGTTCAGCGTAGCTGCCAAGTCTTCTACGGTCTTGCGGCTCAAGCAGTAGATGATACCCGACTTGTCGCCCATCTGACGAACATATTTAACGATGTCTTTGTCCACCTCCTCTGTTTTCTCGCGTAGGTCATAATATAGGTTCGCGCGGTTGAACGAAGATTTGAACACTTGTGCATGCAGCATGCCCAAGTTCTTTTGTATATCGTGTTGTACTTTTGGGGTCGCGGTAGCGGTTAGTGCGATGATAGGTGCTTTGCCGATGCGTTCCACGATAGGGTGGATACGACGATACTCAGGACGGAAGTCATGTCCCCATTCTGAGATACAGTGTGCCTCATCTACCGCGTAGAACGAGATCTTCACGCCTTTCAGGAAGTCCACATTCTCCTCTTTGTTCAGCGATTCGGGAGCCAAATAGAGCAGTTTGGTCTTGCCGCTCAGCACATCCGTTTTCACCTGATTAATCTCAGGGCGTGAGAGCGATGAGTTGATGAAGTGTGCCACGCCGTCTTCTTCCGAATAGTTGCGCATGGCATCTACTTGGTTCTTCATCAATGCTATCAGCGGCGAGATGACGATAGCCACACCTTCCATCAGTAGCGATGGCAACTGGTAGCAGAGACTCTTACCGCCACCGGTTGGCATCAGCACGAAGGTGTCGTTGCCGTCCATCAGGTTGTTGATGATTTCTTCTTGATTCCCTTTGAAGGTATCAAAACCAAAGTTGTGTTGTAGGGCTTCAATTAGTTGTTCATGTCGTGTCATACGAACAGTACTTTTCGTTGTTTTATTTTTTTTGTTGTGTTGTTTATTGATTATTCTTCTGTGTTCTCTATTTTGGTATATACCCATATAGGTGCCACATCGCTACTATAAACATCGCTGGTGGTGTAGAATGTGTTGTTATCCAGCCATGCGATGGCTTCGCCTTGTGGCTCTTTTTTGTAGGCGGTTATTTTCTTTGGACGGCGAGCCAATGTCTCTCCTATGCTCTCCAACCGACCATCTACTTCCTCACGTGTCCAAGTTAGCAGAAAGGCCTCGTTCTTTATCAGTATGTATTTACCGTCTGGGGAAATATCACCACCTGTTGGGTTTTGGAACAAACCTGCTTTGCCGTTGGCGCCTAAGATGTACATATCGCTTCCGCCTAACTGACATTCCTCTTTCAGCACGTGCATGGTGTCCAAATTCATGTCTGTACTGAATGGCATACTATATACCATACCGGTGCTATTGAATGTATTCCATTTATCGACGATATAGATTTTGTTCTCTACATTATCATACATAATGACTTCCGCGTTGTGCGCTTTGCTATCAGGATAGCCGAAATGAATAATCTTCTTCTCTACTTTCACTTCGCCATCCACCACTTCGGGCTCTTCGAAGTAATATATATAGTAGTCGTCTTTATAGCTCAAACCGTTGTCGCCGAACACACCCACGAATAGGTAATTAGTATCGTTATATACACCGCCGCTGAGGCCTTCCCAGTCGCGATAACTATCATGCAGTCTGATTGTGGTGCTGAACTTGCCTTCTGCAGTCATAGCGCGTACCTTATATGTATCATCGCCTTGTACCCACAGGTATCCAGGTGTGACGCGGCTGCAAACCATACCCGAGATCTCTGCCAAATCGCTTCCTTTGGCGCTACCTGCTCTTTTGCGTGCCCAAGTCGAATCGAGTGCTAATGTCTCTGGCATATTTGGATCAATCGTGTCTGTAGGCACGTTGTTGTTTGTGGTGTCATTGACTGTTGGTACAGTGTCTGTCTCGTTTTGATCTACGTCAGGGTTATTGCCAGTAATAGGGCCCCCGCAACTGATTAAGGTGCCGCACAGCAAAACTTGTGCTAATAATACGTTGATTTTCATATCTTTGAGTATTTTTATTGTTTTCGATTGTATATTTTTTATTGTATTGGTCTTGTTGTAATTGTTTTTATTGTTGTTGCTCGAGATGGTCTGACATCTCCGCCGCGATTTTGTTTCTCATTTATCGTGGTTTTGTTTCTTATCCACCGCGATTCCATTGCTCTTCCCGATAAAAGGAGTGCAAAGATACTACCTTTTTTTGACATATGCAAATCTTTTCTTAAAAAAATATTTATTTTTTCTCTTCCTCTTCTTTAATCCATTGATACTCACTCTTCTTTGGCCACTTACTCCTCTTTAGCCACTCACTCCTCTTTGTACGCTCACTTCTTTTATTTAGATTTCTGCGAGCTTGCGAGCAAGGATGTCTATATTCCTTTTTTCCGTGTCTATCCGTGCTCATCCGTGGTTGATAATATTCCCCCGAGTAGCGCCCAAGGGATATTGATTTGGGCGCAAGTTGTCGATATTGTCGTTAATTAGATCTCCGTGTTTCCGTGTCCATCCGTGCTCGTCGGTGGTTGGCATACCTCCCCCCTCGCGCCCCGTCCCCTTCGACACGTTCCCGATACATACCCGATACATACCCGACACATACCCGATACATATGAATACTCCGTGAATACCCCACGAATACTCCGCGTATACCCCACGAATACCCCAAAGCGCTTACTAACCGCCTCCTAAAATGTTGATAAACGAATCTCAGACCCTGAGCAGCACCCTTACCTCCCTATTGGCTGTTCTGTGCACGGCGCTGGTTCGTCGTGTTGCTGTCGTCTGTTTTGCTTTTGCCAGTGGTCTGGCAAATGTTTCATTTACCCAATTTTCACTTCCACTCCTTTGTTTCCGAAAACGTTTGCACTCTAAAAAATGCACTTTTTTGCTCTTTTCTCTTGCGCGTGTGAAAAAAAAGTAGTACCTTTGTCGCCGTTTTGCAGCAACGTAAATATTTATCGATAAAATACACGTCATGACAGAAAAACGCAACTTGTCCTTTGGACAGCTTTTTAACCTCAGTTTTGGATTCTTTGGAGTCCAAATCGCTTATGCACTTCAGAGTGCTAATATCTCTCGTATTTTTGCCACACTTGGCGCTGATCCTCACCAACTTTCATTCTTCTGGGTACTCCCTCCATTGATGGGTATGATTGTACAACCACTCGTGGGTAAGTATTCCGACAAGACTTGGAATCGCCTTGGTCGTCGCAAACCTTACCTCATTGTAGGTGCGCTCATCGCGGTGGCTGTGATGTTGCTCTTGCCTAACGCAGGTAACTTCACCTTTACCCAATCTCTTTTCTTGGGTCTCAACGCAGCTATGTGGTTTGGACTCTTCTCCCTCATGTTCTTGGATACATCTATTAACATTGCTATGCAACCATTCAAGATGATGGTAGGCGATATGGTGAACGAGGAGCAAAAAGGTCTCGCTTATTCTATCCAATCATTCCTCTGCAACGCAGGTTCACTCGCTGGTTACATTTTCCCAATTCTCTTTACTTGGATTGGTATTGCTAACACAGCGCCAGAAGGCGTTATTCCAGACTCTGTGAAGTGGAGTTTCTATATTGGTGCCGCTATTCTCATGCTCTGCGTGCTCTATACCTTCGTGACTGTTAAGGAATTGAACCCAGAGGAGTATGCTAAGTTCCACGGTCTTGAGACTAAGAAGGACGAGAAGAAAGAGGATCCAAGCTTCATCAAACTGCTCGTTAACGCACCATCTACCTTCTGGACAGTAGGTCTTGTACAGTTCTTCTGCTGGGCAGCCTTCCTCTTCATGTGGACTTATTCTAATGGTGCTATCGCTACCCAATGTTTTGGTTGGGACGGTGTGAATACAGCTGATACAGCGTTCCAAAACGCTGGTAACTGGGTAGGCGTTTGCTTCGCTATCCAAGCGGTAGGTTCTATGCTTTGGGCATTGATTATGCCAACCCTCGAGAAATACTTCCATAACAAAGGCGCATACGCTATCTCATTGGTTGTCGGTGCGTTGGGCTTTATCTCTACTTTGTTTGTGACTAACCAATTCGTATTGCTCGTTTCTTACGCCTTCATTGGCGCGGCATGGGCAGCTATGTTGGCAGTACCATTCACTATTCTCACCAACTCGCTAAAGGGTGACAATATGGGCTACTACCTTGGTCTCTTCAACTGCACCATTTGCTTGCCACAAATCGTGGCTGCTATCATTGGTGGCTCTATCCTTAAATATATATGCGCGGGCTCGCAAGTAGGTATGTTGGCTGCAGCAGGTGTGCTCCTCATTCTCGGTGCTGTGAGCGTTATTCTCATTAAAGAAGGCAAAAACAAATAATCTATATAACAATCAATTAACAATTAAAATCAAAATCAAAAATGATGAAAAACAAGACATTTTTACTTGTTCTGTTCGCAGCATTTTCTATGACAATGTCTGCTCAGATTACAGGTACCGTTTTGGAAGCATCGACCGATTTTCCTATTATTGGTGCGAGTGTCGTTGAAGTGGGCACTACCAATGGTGTGATTACGGATTTCGATGGTAATTTCGTGCTCAACGTGGCTGAAGGTGCACAAATCCAAATCAGTTACGTAGGTTTTGCAGCACAAACGTTGGCTGCGAAAGACGGCATGGTGGTTAAACTCGCTGAAGACACTTACATGCTTCAAGAGGTAGTGGCAGTGGGTTATGGTTCACAGACCAAGAAAGAGATTACTGGTTCTGTTGCCAGCGTAAAGGCTGATGACTTCAACAAGGGTGCTTTCAACAGTGCTGAAGGTCTTCTCCAAGGTAAGGTAGCTGGTTTGACCATGTCTAAAGATGGTGGTGGTGACCCTACTAACCGTGGCTTTAGTGTACAAATCCGTGGTGCTGGTTCGCTTACTGGTTCTACCACTCCTTTGTATATCATTGACGGTGTACCTGGTGCAAGTATGAACAACATTAACCCTAACGACATCGAGTCTATGGACGTTCTCAAGGACGGTTCTGCTGCCGCTATCTATGGTACACGTGCGAACGCAGGTGTGATCATTATTACTACTAAGAAAGGTAAAGAGGGCAAGACACAAGTGGAGTACTCTGGTACTGTTAGCACTGCTAATACCGCTGGTTACATCAAGTTGTTTGGTCGTGAGGACTTCCTCAAAGCAGGTGGTGTGGACTACGGACATGAGACTGACTGGTACAAAGAGATTACCCGCGTACCTGTTTCTACCGAGCACAATATCGCTCTCTCTGGTGGTATGAAGAACGTGGACTACCGTGCTTCTATCAACTATAAGCTCAACCAAGGTTTGGCTAAGAACTCTGACTACCAAGAGATTATGGCACGTGCAAGCGTTAACCAATCTGCGCTCAACAACCTCCTTGAGTTCAACTACAACGCTTCTTACTCTAAAACTAACTCTTCTTGGGTTTCTCACGATGCTTATCAACAAGCTATGAAGTTCAACCCTACTATGCCTGTATATAGCGATCCTTCTGATCCTAACTACATCAAGTACGGTGGCTACTATCAAAACTTCGATAAGTCTGGTTTCTCAAACCCAGTAGCAATTATCATGCAACCTACTGACCAAGGTGGTGACCAAACATTCTTAGGTTCTATCCGCGCTACTCTCAAACCTGTAGCTGGTCTCCGCATTAGCGCTTTCGGTTCTTATCAATACTGGAATCGTTCTACTGGCAAATACTTGCCTTCTAACTCTGTATCTGGTAATGGTATGGGTGGCCAAGCTTCTAAGTCTAATGACTTCAATACTACTCGTATGTTCGAGGCTACTGCTCAATACACCAACGAGATTCACAACAACGCATTCACCGTTTTGGTGGGTTATGCTTACCAAGACTTCGTTTCTGAGAGTCTCAGCGCAAGCAACACCATGTACCCAACCGACGACTTCCTCTACAACAACCTCGGTCTTGGCGAAGGTTTGAACAACCTCACCAACGGCGGTTCTAAAGACGGTATCGGTATGGGTTCTTGGAAAGAGGAGTGGAAACTCGCTTCTGCTTTCGCTCGTATCAACTACAACTACGACCAAAAGTATTACCTCAACGCAAGTATCCGTGCTGAGGGTTCTTCTAAGTTCGGTGCTAACAACCGCTGGGGTTACTTCCCTGCAGTTTCTGCAAGCTGGTTGATCACCAATGAGGACTTCATGCGCAGCCAAGAGGTAGTTGAAGACCTCAAACTCCGTGCTGGTTATGGTGTGACAGGTAACATGCCTGGCGATTGCTATCCTTGGATTGGTCGTATGAACAAGAACGAGGATTACGCTTACTTCGGTGACAGCAAGGTGGCTACATGGTCACTCTCTACCGTTCCAAACCCTAACCTCAAATGGGAGACCAAGCACGAGGTGAACGTGGGTATCGACTTCTCATTCTTGAAGGGTCGTTTGACTGGTGCTGTTGATTACTACAACCGTACTACTCGTGACTTGCTCTACTGGTACGCTGTGGATGCATCTAAGTACGAGGCTAGTTCTATGTTGCTCAACTTGGGTTCTTTGCAAAACCAAGGTGTGGAGCTCGCGCTCACTGGTTTGGCTGTTGATCGCAAGAACTTCACTTGGAACCTCGGTTTGACTATGGCACATAACAAGAACAAAGTGCTCTCTCTTGGTAACGATGAGTTCATCTTCCCAGAGGCTGACAAACAACGTGGTGGTGTAGGTGATGGTTCAGTAGGATGGACTTCACAGAAGTTCCAAATCCTTGAAGAAGGTGAGTCTGTAGGTAACTTCTACGGCTACAAGTTCTCTCGCATCGGTGAGGATGGTACTTTCTATGGTTGGGATAGCAACGGCTTGGAGAAGAAGTTCTCTCAATTGAAGGGTAAAGACAAAGTAATCCTTGGCAACGCATTGCCTATCGTTACTTGGGGTCTCAGCTCAAGCATGTCATTCTTCAATGTGGACTTCTCATTCAACATCCGTGGTGCAATTGGTGGCCAACTCTTGAACACCAAGCGTCTTGCTTACGGTAACAACTCTTCACTCGCTTCTGGTAACATGATTGTCAGCCCAGATAACGGTATCACTCCTCCAAAGGTAATGACTGACTACTACCTCGAGAGCGGTACATTCGCTAAGTTGGGTGACGTAACTATCGGTTACACCTTCAAGCTCAATGATGAGGTTAAGAAGTACTTGACCAACGCACGTATCTATATCACAGGTCAAAACTTGGCTACTATCTCCAGCTATTCTGGTATCGACCCTGAGGCAGTTAATATGTCAGGTCTTGAGCCAGGTGTGGAGGGTGTAACCTACTATCCTATCCCACGCACATTCATGTTGGGTGTTAATTTGGCATTCTAATAACTGTTAAATGTATAACAATCAATTTTTGAAAAAGAATATGAAAAAGATAATGTTTTTATTAGCAGGTGTTAGTATGTTCTTTGCATTCAATGCTTGCGACTTGGATCCTCAAATCTATAGCGAGTATGATCGCGAAGGATTTGAGCAAAGTGAATCCGCTATTGACCCTAAGTTGGGTGACGTATATGTGAACCTCCAACGTGAGTACGGTTATGCGTACCGCGAGGGTTTCTGGTCACTCCAAGAGAATACTACTGACGAGTGTATCGTTCCTACTCGTTTTGCGGGTGACTGGTACGATGGTGGTGCCTTCTGGACCCTCCACAATCACCGTTATGATTCTAAGACACGTGAGATCTCTGGTAACGGTCAAGCTGGTAACAACGCTTGGGCTTTCGCTTACCGCGGTATCTCTAAGTGTAACTCTATGATGAAGTGGATGCGCTCTATCGACCTTGACGTTAACCGTCCTGCTGAGATGGCTGAGCTCTATATCCTCCGTGCTTGGTATCACTACCTCATGTTGGATAACTTTGGTAACGTACAATTCGTTTCTCAATTGGGCGACAACGGCTACCAAGCTCAACAAGGTGAGCGCCACCAAATCTTTGACTCTGTTATGGTTGACTTGCACAAATATGTGCCACAAGCTTCTGAGACCAAGATTTACTCTCGCGTGAACAAACACGTAGGTTGGATGGTACTTGCTAAGATGTACCTCAACGCTGAGGCATGGGGCGTAGTAGGCAAATCAGAATTTGCTAAGTCTGCTAAGGAGTGCTACGAGAAAGCAGCTCTCTATTGCGACTCTATCATCGCTTCTGGTGCATACAAACTCACTCCTAACTACTTTGATAACTTCATGGTGGAGAACCAAGGTTCTTCTGAGAACATCTGGTGCGTATTCTACGATGCTTCATTCTCTAAGGGTATGCAGTTCCACATGATGACCCTCCACTATGCTTCTCAAAACTCTTACGGTTTGAAGAACCAACCTTGGAACGGTTATTGCACCACCCACAAAGTGCTTGGCCTCTATGGCGAGGGCGATACACGTATCAACTGCTGGGAGCGTGGCCAACAATATGACAAGCAAGGTACTGCGCTTACCGTGGACGTTGCTGTAGATAGTACTACTTATGTGCAAATGCCTGAGTATGTGCGCAAGCCTAAGAACTGGCCTGCTACTTTCGAGGCATTCGTAGCTGATGCTGGTCGTGATGCTAAGGGTAAAGTACAATCTAAGACTTATACTTTCCCAGCTGTCTTCACCGACACTGTGACTACACTCACCAACAGCGCTGGTTATAAGATCTACAACGTATTCGAGGGTGCTCGTTTCGTGAAGTTCCAAATCCAAGAGGGCGTAGCTGACCACATGAGCAACGACTTCCCTATCTATCGTTTGGCTGACGTATATCTCATGAAGGCTGAAGCTTTGATGCGCGCTAATGGTGGCAAGGCTAACGCTGCTGCTGTAGCTGCTGCTAACGAGGTTCGCCTCCGTGCTGGCGCAATGGCTTACAACGAGGCTACTCTCACCCTCGATGAGCTCTGCAACGAGCGTTGCCGCGAGTTGATGTGGGAAGGTCACCGTCGTCAAGACCTTATCCGTTTCGGTCGTTACACAGGTGCTAAGTCTGTACAAAACGACAACGACCCAGCTAACCTCTGGATCTTGAAATATACAGACGATAAGGCTACCGATGACCTTGCAGGTCAAAAGCCATTCCAAACTCCTGATTATATGAAGGTGTTCCCATTGCCAGACTATGTGGTGGCTAACGGCTTTACCCAAAATAAGGGATATGCAGAATAACAACCAACAACAATTTTTATAATTAACCCTATTATTAATTTAAAATTTTAAAAACAAATGAAAAAAATTGCATTGATGCTGTGCGCCGTATTGGCTATCTTCACAGCATGTGAACAAAAAACAGCTGCTAAGTTTGCTGTTTCAATGGATCAAGTTGTAATGTACGAAGGCGAGGAAATCCAAGTAGAGGCTACTATGGATGGCGCTGCTGTAGCTGCTGAGTGGGCTTCTGCTGACGAGGCTGTTGCAACTGTTGAGGCTGGTTTGATCAAGGCTGTTGCTGAGGGTGCTACCGAGGTAACTGCTACCTACGAGGGTCAAGTAGCTGTTGTTAAAGTTATTGTTGAGAAATTCGTTGAGGAGCAACCAGTTCTCGAGGCTCCAGGTGCAGGCAAAGTAACTATCTGCGTGCAAGTTCCTGAGATCCTCTGCGAGGGTTCTATGGTAGTTATCCCAGGTTCTTTGACAGACTGGGGTACAGGTGTCGCTGTAGAGAAAGGTCAAGCTACTCAATTGGTAGAGGGTACCAAAACTTGGTATGCTGCTACTTTCGATTGGGGTCAAGACAAAGCGTTCAAGGTAGCTCACTCTAAAGCTGATGGCTCATGGGAGTGGTCTTTCCAAGCTAAGAGTGGTGAGGTTCTCGAGGGTGATGTAACTCCTAACGATGGTATTACCCAAGATATGGTTATCAACTCTGACAACCAAGTTATCTACATCGCAGTTTACGAGTGGGAGCTCAACGCTTGCGAGAAGACTAACGAGGCTGGTACTGCTACTTTCAACTTGACCGCTGTTAACTTCCCAGCAACTGCTCAATTCGCTATCGCTGGTTCTGGTCTTGCTGCTGGTGCATGGGCTTGCCCTCCTCCAACAGAGCACGTTATGACTGCTTTGGGTGGTGGCAAATTTACTCTCACTTTGGATGTTCCTGCTACTTTCCAATACAAGTACTTGGTTGACGAGGCTGGTGACGGCAACTGGCAATGGTACTCTGCTGCTAACTACAACATGCCTTTGAGCCTTGTAGCTAACGATACAGAGACTAAAGCTGTTGAGGAGTAATTCGTGAAAAGAGAGAATCAATAATTTGATTACGAAATAATTTTTCACACCGCTGCCCGAGAAATCGGGCAGCGTTTTTTATCTCTACATATGTACGCTAAAAATAAAAACTGAACTATCGTCAAATAATATTTGTCCATGTCAGAAAAAGTAGTAACTTTGCGGGCAATTAACCAATACAACCATGAAATTCACCTCTTCCACTTGCCTAAGCACCATGCCTTCTCCGGCGAACTGACGGCTATAATCGAGGGTAATTGTACGCTGACCGCTATGGCCAAGAGTCTGAAGAAGGCCATAATAAAAATAGAATAGCCAACTGTCAGTAGCTATTCTATTGTATCCAATCAACGACCTTTGTGCGGCTATTGTGGATAAAATGCAGTGTCTATATCATTATAGATGCTGTATTTCTATTATAAGTACGGATTGTATAGTTTCTCGTGAGCAATGGTGGTAGGGTAGCCATGACCAGGATACACTTGTGTGTCCTCGGGTAGAAGAACTAACTTCTTCAGCGATTGTATCAGCGTGGCCATATCGCCACCCGGTAGGTCGGTACGTCCTATAGACTCCTGAAAGAGCGTGTCGCCTGTAAAGAGCATTTTCTCAGCAGGTAGGTGATAACATACGCAGTCTTCCTTATGCCCAGGGGTAGCAATCACCTCGATATGCCAATCCGCTTGTGGCAATGCCAAAATGCCCTCTTGGGGCTGAATGATAGCAGTGAGCTGATATGTCTGCTGCAAGTAGTCTATGCCGCACACATGGTCAGGGTGCGCATGCGTAATGAGCAGAGCGATAGGTTGTAACTTCTGTTTTGTCAGATATTCAGCAAAGCGTTGCTGTTCGCGCTCCTCATACATACCCGCATCTATGATGACGGCTTGTCCCGCCTCATTGGAGAGCACATACGTACACTCGCGATAGGGATTGAAATAAAACGTCTTTAATGTCATTTTTTACCTCCTTGCCAATACCCAATATCCAATAACCAATACCCAATAGCCAATACCCTATAAAGGCAAATAAACCACCGATTTCTCTTTGTACCAGTCACCTGCGAAGATCTTGGATATATCGGTGATCTCCACATACTTGCGGTAAGGCTGTGTCTCGCCATCCAAGTTGCCACCTTTCAGTACCATCAATCCGTTTGGCATGGCGTTATGGTGTTGGGTACTCACATTCTTGCGAATGAGTTTAACCAAGTCGCCCAGCGGCATAACAGCGCGACTAATGATGAAGTCAAACTTACCGCGCTCCATCTCGGCACGCTCTTGGATGCATGTGACGTTCTTGAGACCAATGGCTTTCGCAATCTCGCTCGCTACTTTGATTTTCTTGCCGATGCTATCAATCAATGTGAACTGACATTCAGGAAATAGGATGGCCAAAGGGATACCAGGAAATCCTCCTCCCGTACCTACATCGAGTAGGGTAGTGCCTGCCTGAAAGTTCAGCACTTTGGCGATTGCCAGTGAGTGGATAATATGGTGTGGGTAGAGATTATCAATGTCCTTGCGTGAGATGACATTGATCTTCGCATTCCACTCGCGGTACAGGGCCCCCAGTGCTGCGAATTGTTGCACCTGCAGAGGCGTCAGGGAGAAATGCTCCCTGATGCACTCTACACCTGCAATATCCAATGGATTAATAGCTTCAGTCATAACTCCAGCCTTTAGCCTCTAACCTTTAACCTAAGTTTGTAAACACATTCTGAACGTCCTCGTCCTCCTCAATGCGGTCGATGAGTTTTTGTACGCTCTCCATCTCCTCGTCGCTCAGTGTCTTGGTGTCGTTAGGGATACGCACAAACTCGCAAGACTGAATCTCAAAGCCGTTGTCCTCGAGGTACTTTTGCATTTGTGAGTATTGGTTAAAGTCGCCGTAGATAACGATAGTGCCTTCTTCCTCATCATGACCAAGCTCCTCCACACCGAAGTCAATCAACTCCAACTCCAGCTCGTCCAAGTCAATACCGTCTTTCGCAGAAACGGTGAAGCATGCTTTGCGGTCAAAGAGGAATTGCAGACAACCTTGTGTACCGAGGTTACCACCATGTTTGCTGAAGTAGCTACGGATATTAGCTACAGTACGCATATTGTTGTCGGTAGCTGTCTCCACGAAGATAGCCACACCGTGAGGACCATATCCTTCGTAGCAGATCTCTTTATAACCTTCAGATGACTTGTCAGTTGCTTTTTTGATAGCGCGCTCGATGTTGTCCTTAGGCATGTTCTCCTTCTTACATTGTTGCATCAATGTACGAAGACGAGGGTTGCTATCAGGATCTGGACCACCATCGCGAGCTGCCATGGTGATTTCCTTGCCTAACTTAGTAAATACTCGGGCCATGTGACCCCAACGTTTTAGTTTGGTCGCTTTGCGATATTCAAACGCTCTTCCCATAATGTAATTTTGATTAGTTTAAATAGAATGTTATGTTATATTATATATTTGCTTATTTTGCTGTACTCTTTATTCCGTAACAACTTCCTCGAAGGTGATATTGAACTCTACGCGTCTATTTTGAGCGCGTCCTTCCTTGGTGTTATTGCTTGCGATAGGGCGATCAGGGCCATATCCGTGTGCTGTGATATGGTTGGTATCCACACCATGTTTTACCAAGTAGTCGCGTACGGCTTGTGCACGTTTCTCGGATAGCGTGAGGTTCTGTTGGTAGTTACCTACATTATCTGTGTGACCTTGTACTTCAATCATGTAGCTTGGATTCTCAATGAACACCTTGGCTACTTGATCCAATATTGCATAAGAGGTCTTCTTGATAGTCGCTTTGCCATTCTCAAATTGGATACCCTGCATAGCCTTGTTGAGGATGGCGCGCACTTCGCGTTTCACCTCTGGGCACCCTGATGTGCTGGGGTCACCTGCCAGGGTAGGGCAGAGGTCTTCGTAGTCAGGTACTCCGTCATTGTCTGTATCCAGGTTACAACCAAACTCGTTCACGTGCTTGCGTGCAGCTACTGGTGTATTCGGACATTGATCCAGATAATCTACTACGCCATCTTTATCTGTATCCAACGGACAACCGAACTGATCCACTCTGCCTTTGGCCTCTTTTGGCGTGTTAGGACATTGGTCTATATAGTCTGCTACACCGTCACCATCGCTGTCGAGTGGGCAACCGTACTCGTCGATATAGGCGTATGCGGCTGCTGGTGTGCCTGGACATTGATCCAACCAGTCGGCTATGCCGTCACCATCGCTGTCCATGATACAGCCCGTATCATCTACATAATTGCGTGCCTCAGGTGCAGTATTAGGACATTCATCTATATAATCAGGTACTCCGTCCATATCGGTGTCAATAGGACAACCTACAGAATCCACTAAGCCATAAGCACGAGATGGGGTATTAGGACATTCGTCCATATAGTCAGGTACACCATCTCCATCCGTATCAATAGGACAACCGAATGCATCTACGTTGATATTCTTAGGAGTCAGCAGACAGCCATCACGGTAGTCGAAGACACCGTCTTTATCTTTGTCGATAGTCTTCTTAGGATTGTTGGTACCTGCTACAATGGTGATACCTACAGCCAAGTTCACTCCGGCTGTATTGTATGGCAACTTGATTTTCTCTCCCTCTACATAGGTCAAAGGAATGTAGTCGGCAGCCAGTGTGAGCATGAAACCATCGTATGGCGCAAATCCGAAGGCAGCACCCATATTACCTCCTTTACCATTGAGGAAAGAGTAGGTGGCAGCTATGTTGAACCAGTGGCATGGGCGGAAAGCGGCACCCAGTGTCACTTCTTCTGTGATTGTGTCAGCCATGAAGCGTGTGTGCGAATGTACACCTACTCCAACGCGGTTCTCCCAGAAGTTGGCATCTACACCTATATTCAGGTTCGCGTGAAGCATCTTGGTGACAGGAGCTATCTTGGTAGGCTCGTACTGCATAAAATCTTCTTGATAGAGTTGCAAGTTATTTCTCAGGTCAGCCTCGAGGTCGCTCATTTGGAACTTACCATTCTGGATGTAGTTGTCGTACTCCAACTCACCAGCTCCGCTATAGGTTTCGTTGATAGAGAGTTTGCCTCCCTCTATAGGCTTCAAATCCTTGCCTTTACCCAATTGTCCTGTCCATTTGATGAAACCCAGGTCGGTTACCGCAGCACTAACTTGCAGCATCTCGATAGGTTTGTATGTTACACCGAGGTCAAAGGCTGCACCATAACCTGATGGCATAAGATAGGACCATGTTTGGCTACCAAAGTTTTGCTTTATTAGGTCTCTCATGATACCCGCTTCACGGAGGGTTCCTTTGGCAAATAAACTGACTTCGTCTGCTGAAGAACGGAACGTGAAGTTATCAACAGTAGCGTCCATAAAGCCATGACCTAATAGCAGTTTGGCTTTAGCACCCACAGTCCATTGCTCGTTGATATAGTGTGAATAGCCAAAGGCTACCTCTGCGTATGCAGATGAGGAGATGACGTTGAACTTGTCATTGATGAAAATATCTTCATTCACGTCACCACTGAAAATAGCTTTAGGTGCTCTCATGGTGCTGGTTAGACGCTCCGTGGCGTTAATGTGGAAGAATCCTCTCTCTCTTACTGCCCAACCGACGCTGAAGATATTGATAGTAGCATCTTTATCGAGCATAATCATATTGGGCAATTTGTTCCATGCTGCAATCTCTGTGGATTTCAAGACTGTGGTAGCTTGTCCCGCTTTGTTCTTGTACACCCAACTGTTGAGGGTCATATCGTAGTTGCCCAACCATGCGCTGGTGTAACCAATGGCAGGGAATGCCATATAGAAACTTTGTACAGGTTGGATTGCAGGGTTAATGGTGTGTCGCATAGGAGCATTCTCCAAAAAATAGAGTGTGTTTACCTGTTGCGCATTCGTCATAAGACTACCCGCTGTGATAATACCTAAAAGGATAATTGTACGTAAAAATTGTTTCATAATACTAACAATGTGTTATATGATGATTAAAATATTTCCTCCGAAAAAATCAACTTGCAAAGGTACAACTTTTTTTGCACATGTGCAAATATTTATTAATATTTTAATAAATAAATTTGCTCAGTGGCACGGGTGATGGCTGTATAGAGCCAGCGGTAGTAGTTCTTGTCGCGTTCTTCAGGGGGAATATTGCTGGGGTCAATGAAGACGTGCTTCCATTGTCCGCCCTGCGCTTTGTGGCAGGTGACGGCGTAGGCAAAGCGTATCTGTAGGGCATTGTAATAGGGTGATTCATAGATCTTTTCCACCAGTTTCTTGCGGCTATGTTGTAGTTCGGGATAGTCCTCGCTAATGCGGTCAAAAAGTTGGCGGTGTAGCAGGTGGTTGGCCTCTGGCGAGTCGGTGGTGAGGGTGTCTAACCAGAGTACGACATCGATCTCCCAATCGTAGTCCAACGAGCGCAGGGAGGCATCCACAAACTGAAAACCATACATCTCGCGTTGGTTGCGCAGGCGCACTATCTCCATCATATCGCCATTGGCGAGGAAGGGTATGCCTTCGTAGTCTTTGGTCCAGAAGTAGTTGTTTTTGGTAATCATCAACCTGTCTCCCGAGGAGATCGCATCTTCCTTCCATAGTATGCGCGCGCGTATTCCTTGATTATATAATAGGGTGCGGCGATTGGTGCGAGTGAGGATGATAGTTTCTTCCAGCCCTACTTCGCGGTAGGATTGCTCCAGCAGTTCTACAAAGTCTCCTCCCTCAAATGCCTGAACATCAGGGGTGTATTGGTACTCAAATGCCTGATTGCGAATGTCCTCTATCTTCTCGCGGATAGCGGTAGCGTTGCTCAATATGCCGCTGTCTAATGCTTGTCGTGCCACTTGGGTGAGGGTGTAGGAGGTGATGTCCAGACCAAAGCCAAGCAGGTAGTCCACATCCAGAGCAGGTGAGAGTTCCGAACCTACAGGTGGCAACTGCGCATCGTCACCTAATAGGAGCATGCTGCACCCCTCGCCAGCATAGACATATTTGATGAGGTCTTTGAGTAGGACGCCTGTGCCAAAGGTGGGGCTCTCTTGTTGTCCCGAGATCATGGATGCCTCATCTATGATGAACAAGGTGTGCTTGTGCAGGTTATCGGAGAGAGAGAAAGAGTCTGTGCCTAATTTGTCTTGGCGATAGATGTATTTGTGAATGGTGAAGGCAGGTTTGTTGGCGTAGCGTGCCAGTACTTTGGCTGCGCGTCCAGTGGGGGCAAGGAGTATGACGGGTTGCTTCAGTTCACCCAGAGCTTTGACTACGGCAGCCATGATGCTGGTTTTACCGGTACCGGCGTAACCGCGAAGCACGAATGCTTTTTGTGCTTTTTTGGAGAGAATGAATTGGGTGAGTAGGTGCAATAATTCCCCTTGCCCTTCGTTCGGAGAGAAGGGTAAAGCGTTAATTATTCTATTTTTTATAAAATTTTCGAGCAAAATGCACTAAAAATTTGGTAGTTTCAGAAAAAAGCAGTACCTTTGCAGCGTCTTAGGGTAAGTCCTACACGACCAGCTCCCTCTGAACTCCCCCAGGTCCTGACCGAAGCAAGGGTAAGAGGTTGTAGCGGTGCGATGTAGTCAGCTTACCCTTTTTTTATCCCCTGCCTTTCGCCTTTAACCTTATCACCTCATCGCCTTATCACCTCATCACCTTATTCCCCATTACGTTGTATTTCTCGCCGTTGTGTAGGATCCATAGCTGGCCATTGATGAGTACTTTTTGTGCTGTAGGTACGTGGTTATTAGGTATGGATGGTAGGTCTGTTGTCTGTTCGTAGGCTTGCCATGCGTTGGGTATGCCGTAGCCGTATTGCGCATGGGGCATAGTGTAGCGGTCTGCCGATTGTATGATACGCTCACGTATCTCCATATTCGTAGCATGGGGCATGGCAGACCATAAGCATGCAGCCATACCGGCTATGATGGGGCAAGCGAAGCTGGTGCCGTTGCCATATATCACGCTGTTGTTCAGTGGGTTGATGAGTGCCGTTTGACTACCTGTAGCACACACTTCGGGTTTAACTCTGCCATCGGCGGTAGGTCCCCATGAGGAGAAAGCGGCTATGCTGTCGTGTATGTTCACGGCTCCTACGGTGAGTATATTGTCAGCATCAGCAGGTGCGCTAATGTAGTGCCACGCTTTGTTGCCTTCATTGCCTGCTGCTACAATGACCAACATGCCTTTCTCGGCAGCGATATTGGCGGCACGCGAGCACCGAGTTGTTTGTCCGTTCATGTCGGCATAGGTGAGCGTGTGGCGGTCATCATCGAACATGGCGTAGCCCAAGGAGGAGGATAGAATATCCACACCTAATGAGTCGGCTAACTCTATGGCTGCCACCCAGTTGTCCATCTCTTTGGGGCTTTCTGTCTGGTGCTCTTCGCTACGAATGAGGTAGTAGTTGGCAGCGGTGGCGGCACCCTGATAGTCGGCGGTGATGGCGGCAATGGTGCTAAAGCATTTCACGCCATGATTGCCTGTGCTACCTGTTATGGGGTCGCTGTCATCGGTGGTGTCGTAGATGCCAAGTATCTGATCACGCACGGCATCAAAAGCGCTGAGGGTGTCCACGTTCTGAAAACCGCCATCTACAATGGCCATGGTGATACCTTGTCCGTGGAATCCTGCTTCGTGTAGCAGATGCAACTGGAGTTGTTCCGTCTGTGGGTCAGAAAGCCAAGTGGGACTCTGTTGTAGAGGTTGTTGGTCTGCGGAATAGTTGTTTGAGTTGTCTATTGTATCCTTATTTTCTGCTTTCTGCTTCCGAAGGGATACCGAAGGGATACCGAAGGGGTCTTCTTCGCCTTCGTGCAGGTTGTCATCTCGGAGTTGTCTGGTGAGATATATAGTGTCCACAAAAGCCCATTCTGCGATATTCTGTGCGGTGTATTGGTCTGTTTCGATGGTGGCGCCGTTCAGCCAACGTGAGGTGTGGTAGATATGCACGCCTAAAGCCTCTAAACTATCCATATACACGGGTGATACGGCATAATCTAAGGAGTCGATGGCTATGTTGCGTTCGGCTCGCTTGTCAAGAGCTGCCTGACTGAGCGCAATCTGCTCGCTCCCAGCCTTGTCCGTAAACTGCACAAAGAAGGCAAATAATATGGTGAGTAGTTGTGTGAGCATTTATGCCTGCAAAGGTACAACAAAAAATGCACATTTGCAACAAAATCACGCGAAAGTTTGCTTTTAAGTGCTATTTTGATAAAAAAGTGCGTTTTCTTAAGATTCCTTCTCTTTTCGTTTCGCCATAGGATGCTCAATTTCACCGAGCGACAACCCTGAGAACTCCGAGAGAACTCCCCGAGATAGCCAAGACCGAAAAAGTGCGTTTTGTTAATATTTCCCTATAACTCAAAACCCTAAATAGTAGCGGCTCTGCCGCGTTCTCTAAACAATAAATGGCGATTTTTTTGTGCAATACCTTGCACGAATGAAAAAAATGTAGTACCTTTGCACCGTGAACCTGCGCTGGGGATGTCTGCACATCAGCGGCGGAGGGTAGCAGACATAATAAAAGGCGTTTATTGGCGCTTGTTTTGGTGGTTCGAAATCCGGAAAATTTCATACACCCAGAGCAAGAGAGCGATAAATGCCCCTTGGTGTGTTAATTCGTTGCGTTCTGCAACGATGAACATATCGGCGTGGGCATTCATTGTTTATTCTTGTGTATAGGGTCTTTCCGGAACCTCGAACCAGAGAATAAGCAAAGGTAAGGTTCCACGCTTTTTCTTTTATACTCACGGGCAGTTAGGAGCCAACTTCCCAAAACAAAACTATTATAACAATGAAAAAGATTAGTTTGCTCCTACTCACGCTGACAATCTGTTTCTTTACAGCGTGCCACGATGACATTTGGAATGCCATTGATGACTTGGACGGTCGTGTAACCAAACTCGAAGAACTTTGCAAAGAGATGAATACCAACATCACTTCGCTCCAAACAATCGTAAATGTACTGCAATCCAATGACTACATCACAGGTGTTGTAGAAGTTACAAAAAACGGTGAAGTAATTGGCTATACCATTACCTTTGGTAAACACGATCCAATTACCATTTATCACGGACAAGATGGTAAGGACGGAGCAGATGGAAAAGACGGTCAAGACGGACAAAACGGTTCTGCCAATACTCCTGTGATTGGTGTGGCACAAGATACTGATGGCGTGTACTATTGGACATTGAATGGCGAGTGGATATTGGATGACAACGGCAACAAACTCCCTGTTTCGGGCAAAGACGGACAAAATGGAGCAGATGGTACAATGCCACAACTTAAAATAGAGGAGGGTTATTGGTATATCTCCTACGACAATGGTGCTACTTGGACTCAACTTGGCAAAGCCACAGGTGAAGACGGCAAAGACGGAGCAGATGGCGAGGACGGAAAAGACGGACAAAATGGTGCCGATGGTAAGGACGGAAAAGATGGCGATTCTATATTCGAATCTGTAACAGAAGATGATAATTATGTCTATTTTACTCTATCAGACGGTACAATAATAAAAATTCCTAAAGGAAGTGGTAATCAATCGTCAATGGGGGATGGATATGTAACTTCTGGAAAAGCAGACGGATATTATTATGTTGATTTAGATTTGCCAAGTGGAACAAAGTGGGCAACTTGTAATGTTGGATCTAATCTTGTAGCTGGTCCTGGATATTTTTTCGCATGGGGCGAAACAGCAAGAAAAAGTGTATATGACGAAGCATCATATACTTTAAACAAAGCAGAACTTCCTATTACTATTTACCATACAGAATATGATGCAGCAACTGTAAATTGGGGTAGCAAATGGGCAATACCAACGAAAGAGCATTGGGAGGAGTTAGTTCATTGGGCTAATTGGACATACACTAGTTATAATGACATAAAAGGTTGGAAAATAAGTGGACCAAATGGTAATTCAATTTTCTTGCCAGCAGTAGGATCTAGTATATGTTCTAAAGGATTTTTACACTACTTGTCCTCTAGTCATCTATATTCAAATTCATCGCAATATGTTTGCTGTCTATGTAATGGGAACTACGATTATGAATCAACTCCACAATCCGACCCGAGTATGTTACCGTGGTTGGCTCAATATGTCTCTTATCATTATTCTGGAAGATACGAAATTATCTGGTTTAACTATTATGCAGGCTATCCAATCCGTCCCGTATTAGTTGAAAGTGAATAAAATGCCTTAGTGCCGCATTTCATAGAGGAAATGTGAAAAATCCATGTATTAACCACAAATAGTTGTGCCTTGTTAAAACTATCTGTATAGAATGAAAAATTATGTAGGCAAGAGCATACTGTGTTTTTGTTCGTGCACACCAACGACGAAATCGTTAGGGTGTATGGATACCAGTGAGGGCGCATTGGCGTAGAAAGCCAGTTAGATAAAACGCTCCATATTAAATTCTAAATCGTCGATAAGAATTTAATATGAGAACCTGCAGAAATGCATCGAAAGACCATTATCGTGGATTCTTTGAGTGACACAGATACAAGGCTATGTGTCACTCATTTTTTGTAACACATAAAGAAAGTTTTTATCTCGTTATTCTTCTTGCTCGTATCAATGCTCGTATTCAAGCGCTCCTGTGGCAGGGGGGCGTTATCCCTTTGGGAAATGAAAAGTGCATACTGATGATTTCCACGGACGCGGAAGAGGAGGTCTGAAGATAGGTAGGAAGAAGTCCGTGGAAGTGAGATGATGAGGTTATTGGGCTATTAGGTAAATCCGTATAATCGATAGAAAAAGAATCGGTTATGCGGATTGTTGTTGTATTAAAAGCAATCAATATGTATGTTAGGAGATTTAGAAAATTTAGGATCTTTAGAATCCTAAGTTTTCTAAGTTTTCTAAAGATTCTAAAAATCCTAATTCTATATATCAAGACAACATGAACAACATTTCGCTTACCCAACATTGGTGAGCGACAGGGAAAGAAATAGATAATTGACGGTCGACTCACGTTAGTATTATTACAGAGATGTGATACTGATGTGCCTACGATGTGCCACTATGAACCCGTCAAAAACCCGTTATGAACCCGTAAAAGATAGCATAGACTAAAGGCAAGAGAAAGCATAGACTAAGGATAACAGCATAAAAAAGATATTACTATGTGCCTTGAATCACATAGTAATATCATAGTTATCTCATACTAATCTCATAGTAGAGATAGGGAAAACTTCCTTGCCTATCGTTTCTCCAGCAGCACTACGTTCTCTACGTGGTGGGTGTGGGGGAACATGTCCACTGGTTGCACTTTCACAACACGATATTTGCTATCCAACATATTCAAATCGCGTGCCTGCGTAGCAGGGTTGCAACTCACATACACAATGCGCTGAGGCTCGGCAAACAATATCGTATTAATCACATCCTCGTGCATACCCGCGCGAGGAGGGTCGGTGATAATCACATCGGGACGACCGTACTGCGCGATGAAGTCCTCGTTGAGGATATCCTTCATATCGCCTGCGAAAAAAAGAGTGTTGTCCAGATTGTTGATCTTCGCGTTCACTTTAGCGTCCTCAATTGCCTCTGGCACATACTCTATACCAATCACTTGACGTGCTTGGTGCGCTACGAAATTGGCAATCGTACCTGTACCTGTATAAAGGTCAAAGACCAGTTCGTTGCCCGTCAGACCTGCGAACTTGCGCGCTACTTTATACAGTTCGTATGCCTGCAAGGTGTTGGTTTGGTAGAAAGACTTAGGTCCTACCTTAAACTGGAGGTTCTCCATTTGCTCCATGATATGGTCTTGTCCGTGGAAGACATGCACGTCTTGGTCGCCAATAGTATCATTGAATTTGCGATTGACTACATACAGCAAGCTGATAATCTCGGGGAAGGAGTCGCGGATATACTCCATCACGCGCATATCGGGTTCGTCTGCCCACACGACAATGAGCATGATCTCGCCCTTGTGGTTGGAGCGCAGGATGAGGGTGCGCAGTTGTCCCTCGTGCGCGTGTTCACTATAAAAGGTGATACCCAACTGGCGTGCGTACTCGCGGATGCCGTTGCGTATGCGGTTGTTGATGTCTGGCATGAGGTGGCACTCGGTGATGTCGAGCACCTTGTCGAAGCAGTTAGGGATATGGAAACCCAGTCCATGGGTATTGTCCACATTCTCCAATCCGCCTGCTGCGCGGATGGTGTCCCAACTGAGCCATTTGCGGTCGGAGAAAGTGAACTCCAGTTTGTTGCGATACTCGTAAATCTCCTTGCTACCGAGGATAGGGGAAATCTCGGGTAGTTCGACCTTACCAATACGGGTGAGGTTGTCGATGATCTGCTGTTGCTTGTGGCGGAGTTGCTCCTCGTAAGGGAGAATCTGCCACTTGCAACCACCGCACTCGCCGTAGTGCTTGCAACGAGGTTCGCAACGCACAGGCGATGGTTTCACAATACGCTCCACGCGACCCTCCATGAAGGAGTGTTTGCGGCGCGTCACTTGTATATCGACAATATCGCCAGGCACGCAGTAGGGTACAAAAAGCACCATATCGTCCACGCGGGTGAGGGCCTTGCCCTCAGCCGCGATGCCGGTGATCTCAATGTTCTGTAGTAATGGTAAGTTCTTTTTCTTTTTCATTTTATTTCATTAACCAGTTGATACTTTGTTGGTAGAGAGCAGGGAAGTTGTGTGCGCTCTCGAGCATGATACTCCAGCAGAGAGTCTTGCTTCCACCTTCAGCAGTAGCATCGTGACCGATAGCCGCTGCTACATTGGCCTCTGGGAAACGAGCGACTACTATACCACCTTCGGTTGGGAAGAGACCATCTGCGTTCTCGGTATGGAGCATGGTGTCGTTTGGCTCGGTGCGGAATGTATAAACGCCATTAGGCAACTGACGCTCAATGCGAATCTTACCTGTCTTGGATGCATTAGTGGTACGGAACTCGTAGTGCAAGAGGTTCTTGGTGAAGGCAGCATCCTCTTTGCTTTGCATGTCGCTAGCGATATGTGCACCTGAGAGCAGGAGACGACCGCCGTGTTGCAGGTAGTGCGTGAGTGCATGTTGCAACTGAGCTGGCATACAGTGGAAGGATGTGTCGTGGCCCATGATGTAGGTCTTTTGCTTACCGAGGATGACATCTACGAGGTCGTAATCTTGAGGCGATAAGGTGATGAGGCTATCAGGCGATGAGGTGATGGCCGCTACGCTGGTGCTGACATAGGAGTAGCCCATCTCGGCGAGTGTCTTACCATGGAGAGCAGGGTAGTCGAAGGTATTACCCACGGTAGGGTGATCCATGTGGTCGCTATAGCACATACCCCAACCGCAGTTGTCATCGGTCTTCCACGCGTTGCGGCTATCGAAGTCATATACCTCGCCGATATAGTTCACACCCTTGCCATAAGGTACGGTGTGGCTCATAGGACGGATACCACCGTAAATGCTATCGCTCCACCACTCTGGACCGCTCACGCGGGTGAAACCGTTGACGATGAGCACTTTGCCTTTCTCTTCAGGCGCAATATAAGCAGAGAGGGTCTCGCCCTTGAAGCTCAGACCACCCGCATTACCTGCTGCTACGCAGATGTCGTAGCGTGTGCCCTTCTCAGGGGTGAAGGTGTATGCTGGAGTGGTGACGCGGGTACCATTGTCCCAGTCGCCATCGTTCGTGCGGGTATATACGATATAATAGGTAGGAGTAGCGGTTGGTTCGAGTGCGTCCTCAGTAGCTTGCCAGCTAACGGTTACCTGATTGTCGGTGCGGAGCATGGACATTTGTTGCACTGGCAGAGGTTGTACTACGTACTCGGTGCCGTATTGCTCGTGGATGAACTTGAGGAAGGACTTGTACATCGCACGTGAGATAGTGAAGCGCACGCGTGGATCCAGACCATACTTCATGTCGGTCATATTCTGGTGAGAGAGGAGCTCGAGGAGTACCGCAGGCACCTTAGGATGGCGTGCCTCGGCGTAAGAGGAGTTGTTGAGCTGACGGCGTGTCCACTCTGGTGCATAAATGGCGCGCATGTCCTCCACGATCTGGGTTTGCATATAGTCCGCGAGGTCGCGTGCTATGATACGGCTCTTGCCTGTAGGGAAGTTCTTGTTCTTCTCGTCATCGTAGTCCTTATAGATGATGAGCGTGCCGACTACTTCGTCCTTCACACCTGCGTCGGTGTGGAAAGAGAGGCTGGCATGGAGCGGAATACCCAGACCAGGCTCATTAGGATTAGCTGCACTACCACCTGCGAGGTAGTTCACCCAGATACCGCGAGCAGCGTAATCGTCCACATAGTCGTTCTTGCTGTCGGTATAGTTGTAGATACTATCAGGAATACCCGAATATTGCATCCAGTAGCGTGCTGCCTCTATATAGCGTGGCAGACCGCTGGTGACTGCATTGGCTTGATTAGCCAAGAGTTGAGCGCTGTCAATCATAGCTTCATCGTTCTCAGGAAGATCCTTAGAGGAAGGAACGTTCTCGAAGCTGTCGGGCTGTTTGTAGCGTGCTACGGAACCCATACCGCCACCGAACTTCACCGCATCGGTAGTGACAATCTCCTTGCCGTTGGCCACAGCAGCTACGCTGACATAGTTATTCTCCTTATCGCCATCGAAAGCGAAAGTACCGAGATATACCCATGTGCCGCCACCCATCTTCTGATTGACAGAGAAAGTGGTCTTTTGGCCTTTGTGCATGACGGTATATTGCGCCTTGGTGGTGCTGTTAGGCAGGGTCTTGTAGCTCACATACACGGCATAGTCGCCCGCAGGGAGCGATGGGGTGTAGGTGATGGTGCCACGAGTCTTCTCGTTGCATTTGACCTCGGCGGTATAGCGACCATTGGCGAATGGGTTGTCACCCTCAAGCAGATGGGTGGTTGGAGTAGCCCAACCAGCACCCTCGCCGATAGCCCATTGACCACTGATAGTGGCTTCAGAGTCGTCCACCACTTGCTCAATCACCTGTGTATCACGCTCGCGTGGTTGTACTACGACGGCACCTGCGTTCTCGAGCATAGGCACGAGGAAAGGCATGGTGTAGGAGGTGGTGTAGAGGTCTTCTACTGTAGTCCATACTTTGGCACGTTGCCAACGCCAAGACTCGGTAGGTTGGTGGAAATACTGTCCGTGGCTACCCCAAAGGGCGATATGCTTGCCGTCCAAACCTTGTTTAGCCGCGTATGGGCGAGAGGTGTTGGTCACCCATTGGGTAGTAGCGGGTAGGGTATAGCGCGCATTCTTAGCACGGTGGCGATAGAGTGATGTCACCAACTCGCCTATCTCGTAGCCATCGGTGTAGATGGTCACACGACCTTGGTTGTTACCCAATACCATTTGGCTGACCAGCAGACGGAGGTCGCGTACCTCTTGCTCACTGAGCGAAACAACGCTGAGCGCCTTGTTGGTGTAGATGGTTACATACTGATTCTTGACGCGGATATTGCTGACCTTAACCGACTCAGCAAACGCGCGTTCGTGTACAAAAGCAGTCAGGGTGTCTGACAGTGCTTGTTTGTCAATAGCCATGGCTTGCAGACCTAAGCTGCATACCATGAGTAGTGTGAAGATTTTGCTTTTCATATCGTATAGTTTTTAGTTATGACAAAATAGCGTGCAAAGTTACAGAAAAAAAAGCATATACGCAAGCAAAATAGACTAAAAAATTAAAAAGGTATAATATATTTGCATATGTCAAATATTTTCACTATCTTTGCACGCTATTTTGGATAAAAATGCCAAGAAGATTCGATTATGAAAGAGTTGATTTTACAAACGAAGGTGACAACCTGTACCCTTGAGGAGATGGAACCCTCAATGCGCGAACTGGTGGAGAAAGCCAAAGCGATGACCCAGAATGCCTATTGCCCATATTCGCATTTTCATGTGGGTGCTGCGGCGCGATTGGCTGATGGTCAGATAGTTGCAGGTAGTAATCAGGAGAACGCTGCCTATCCCAGCGGACTGTGCGCAGAGCGTACCACGCTGTTTGCAGCGAATGCCAATAACCCTAACACGCCCGTAGAGGCATTGGCAATAGCGTGCTACACGCAAGGGCATTATACGAAGGATGCAGCCAGTCCATGCGGTGCTTGCCGACAGGTGATGCTGGAGACCGAGCATCGCTTTAGTAAACCGATGCAGGTGATACTGTACGGGGAGGATATGTGCTACGTGTTTGACTCTGCGGCAGACTTGCTACCCCTCAACTTCGTGGCAGAAAATCTGAAAGGATAGAGGGAATTATGAATTTTGAATTAAGAATTAAGCGTTCTTGATTGGTTAAATAGAGAGATTGGGACTGATAAAGAAAATAGATAGTTATCTGCTCAAGCATTTCCTTGGGCTGCTGGCAATGACCTTTATGATCTGCGTCTTCATTCTGCTCATGCAGTTTGTGTGGATGCACATTAAGGACTTGGTGGGCAAAGGTGTGGAAATCAGTGTGTTGGCTGAGTTCTTCATCTATGCGGTGGCATCGGTTGTACCACTGGCATTGCCTTTGGCTATTCTATTGGCATCGCTGATGACCTTTGGTAACCTGGGTGAGAAAAGCGAACTCACCGCCATGAAAGCAGCGGGCGTTAGTCTATTTCGTATCATGCGTCCGCTGACAATATCCATCATGTTCATCTGTGGCGGAGCCTTCCTGTTCTCCAATTATGTATTGCCCGTCTCACAAGTCAAACTGTGGGCGCTGATCTTCTCACTGAGACAGAAATCGCCTGAATTGGAGATTCCGCAGGGCGAGTTCTATGATGGCATAGACGGCTACAATATCTATGTGCGTCATAAGAATCCGAAAATAGGCATGCTCTACGATATGATGATCTATGACTATTCGGAGGGCTTTCAGAACGCGACAGTCATGGTGGCAGACTCGGGGCAACTGTTCTTTACCGAGGATAAGAAGTACCTACTGCTGAGACTATATAGCGGAGAGTCGTTTGAGAACCTCGATCGTCAGCAGAAACGTGCTACGAAATCGGAGAAGAATATCCCCTATCGACGCGAAGCCTTTAAGCAGAAACAGTTGCTGATAGACTTCGATATGGAGTTTAACCGTTATGACGAAGATGTGCTGAGCGACCAGCATGTGTCGAAGAATGTGGGCGAACTGATTTATTCGATCGATTCGGTACAAGTGTTGGCGCACCAGCGAAGCGAAGAGCAGAGCGCGGTGATTGTGGAGAATCGCTATTTTGCTCGTGAGCGTAAGGCAGGGCGGATGTTGGAAGAGGAGGCAAGTGAAGCACCTAAAGATAAGGTATATAATGTAGATACCCTATTAGCCAGTTTGACGCCCGAAGAACGCTATCGCGCCGCTTCGACAGCGCTGGATAAGGCCAAGACACAGCGCGATCAGGTGGATTATAACGCACTCATGCTGGATGACTATCAACGCTATATCCGCAAACATGAGATAGAACTGCACCGTAAGTTCACGTTGGCTTTTGCGTGCTTGGTGTTCTTCTTTATTGGTGCCCCCTTGGGTGCCATCACGCGCAAAGGCGGACTGGGTATGCCTGTGGTGATTTCGGTGGTCATGTTCATTGTGTATTATATCATTGACAATACGGGTTACAAGATGGCACGTGAGGCACTATGGCCCTGCTGGGCGGGTATGTGGCTCAGCTCGATGGTGCTGTTGCCAATAGGTATCTTCTTGACCTACAAGGCCGCTACCGATTCGACACTATTTAACCCAGAGGCATGGATGAAGATATTTGGAAAACTGAAACGATTGATATATAAAATATGGATACTATTGAGAAAGCAATTGAAGATATTCGCGAAGGTAAATTCGTGATTGTCGTTGACGATGAAGATCGTGAGAATGAGGGCGATTTTATTATCGCTGCCGAAAAGATAACACCCGAGAAGGTGAACTTCATGCTCCAACATGGGCGTGGCGTACTATGTGTACCCCTGCCAGAGACCCGCTGCGCGGAGTTAGACTTGGTGCACCAAGTGTCGAACAACACCTCCATGTTGGGTACACCATTCACGGTGACCGTGGATAAACTGGAAGGTTGCACGACGGGTGTGAGTGCGGAAGACCGCGCTGCGACTATCCGCGCCTTGGCAGACCCACAGTCTAAGCCAGAGACCTTTGGTCGCCCCGGACATATCAATCCACTATATGCGCAAGAGCGTGGTGTGCTGAAGCGTGCAGGCCATACGGAAGCAGCCGTGGACTTGGCGCGTCTGGCAGGATTGCAACCTGTGGCAGCACTCATTGAGATTATGAATGAGGATGGAACTATGGCTCGTATGCCCGACTTGGAGATTGTGGCAGAGAAATATGGACTCAGTCTGGTGTCTATCAAAGACCTGATTGCTTATCGCATGAAAGGCGATGAGGCGAAAGGTGAAGAGGCGATTAGGCAAGGTGGATTAGTAGAGCGTGGCGAGACCGTGAGTCTACCTACCGAATATGGCGAGTTTATGCTGACGCCATTTCGCCAATTGAGCAACGGACTGGAGCATATCGTGTTGCAAAAAGGCGAATGGACAGAGGACGAGTCTATTCTGTGTCGTGTACACTCCTCGTGTATGACAGGCGATATATTTGGTTCGAAACGCTGCGAGTGTGGCGAGCAACTGCACAAAGCCATGCAGATGGTGGAGAAAGAGGGTAAGGGTATCATCGTCTATCTCAATCAAGAGGGACGCGGCATAGGACTCATGAATAAGATACGCGCATACAAGCTCCAAGAACAGGGCCAAGATACCGTGGAGGCCAATATCCACTTGGGCTTCCAACCCGATGAACGCGACTATGGAGTAGGGGCGCAAATCCTACAAATGATGGGCGCAAAGAAGCTCCGACTGATGACCAATAACCCCGTGAAACGAGTGGGACTGGAGAGTTTTGGCATAGAAATTGTAGAGAATATACCAATAGAGATAGCTCCTAACCCCTACAACTTGCGCTATATGCAAACGAAAAAGGAGAAAATGTATCACAATCTAAACTTAGTGTAACATGAGACGATTAATTGTATTTTTCATTTTGGCGACCATCGGCATGGGACAATTGTCGATTGCGAGAGCCGACCAAACAGTAACTGTAACAGCGACCAATGCGGATATTTCGGAAGACCTTGACCTCAAGACCGTAGCAACCCTCTTCGGACAAGCCAAAGATCTTGAGCAGTTCGAGCAGATGCTCAATAACCCAGACTCTGCATTCTCTAACCTCGACCTGAATGGCGATGGCAATGTGGACTACCTGCGCGTGATAGAGACCGCCGACCAGGACCGCCACTTGGTGGTTATCCAAGCCGTTTTGGCAAAGGATATTTATCAAGATGTAGCTTCCATTTTTGTCGAGAAAGACCCTGAGTCAGAATCGGTGACTGTGCAAGTGATTGGCGATGAATATATATATGGTGCAGACTATATCATTGAGCCCGTATATATCTACCGTCCAATGATCTATGACTGGTTCTGGGGACCATCATGGGTATGCTGGCATTCGCCCTTCTACTGGGACTATTGGCCTACATGGTGGCATCCATACCACTGCATAGCCCATCACCTATACTGGGATCATATCTATTGGCACCACCACTACCATCCTATATGCACCTATCGTACAGGTCATCACTACCATCCTCACTATGCACCTATGCGTGAGCGCGTGAGCCGCACGGACTATGCTACGCGTCACCCAGAGCGTTCATTCGCGACACGCAACGCATCACGTAACTATAGCAACGCCCGTAGTTTTGACCGCAATCGCCAAACGGCAGTGCGTAGTGCTTCACGTGTAGGTACAGATAATGGCGCATCAGCGACTCGCGTCTCTACGCGCAGTGCGGGTACAGCTTCACGTACCTTTGGTAGCAGCAATGTGCGTACAGCCAGCGGTCGTGGAGAAAGTACTGCCACACGTGGTACCGCAACACGCAGTACATCTGTTAGCCGCGGAACAAGCGCTTCGCGCAGCAACAGCGTGTCTACAGCTACACGCTCAGCATCCACGCGCACCAGTAGTAGTACAGTAGCTACGCCTACGCGCAGTAGCAGTACGGCCGTGCGTTCGACTGCTCCATCAACAAGCCGATCAAGTAGTCCTTCGACTATGCGTTCGAGCAGCAGTAGTTCGAGTATGCGTTCCAGCAGCAGTTCGGCAGTTCGTTCAGCAGGTAGCAGTTCGAGCATGCGTTCGTCAGGCGGTGGTTATTCATCGGGCAGTTCATCCATGCGCTCATCGGGAGGCAGTAGTTCCTCTCGTGGCGGCGGTGGTACACGCCGATAATATACTAATATAATTAAGGTGTAAAAAAAGAGTTGCCAGTGCGGCAACTCTTTTTTTTGTTTATTGGAGAGTCAGACGAGTTGAACTCGTCTGACAAGGTTGAACAATTACTCCTCTACAGCAGCTTGAGCAGCAGCCAAACGTGCGATTGGCACACGGAATGGAGAGCAACTTGCGTAGTTCATACCTACCTTAGCGCAGAACTTAACTGAGCTTGGCTCACCACCGTGCTCACCGCAGATACCAGTGCGCAATCCTGGACGAACGGCGCGACCTTTCTCGACAGCCATTTGGATGAGTTGACCTACACCGTTTTGATCCAATACTTGGAATGGATCTACCTTCAAGATCTTTTGCTCGAGATATACAGGCAAGAAGCTTGCAATATCGTCGCGGCTATAACCGAAGGTCATCTGTGTCAAGTCGTTGGTACCGAATGAGAAGTATTGAGCCTCAGTAGCGATGCGGTCAGCGGTGAGGGCAGCACGTGGGATCTCGATCATTGTACCGATCTCGAACTCTACCTCTACGCCGTACTCAGCGAATACCTCTTTAGCTACCTTCTCGATGATCTCCTTTTGTTGGTGGAACTCATAGAGGATACCAATGAGTGGAACCATGATCTCTGGCATTGGGTTCTTGCCCTCTTGTTTGAGCTCGCAAGCAGCGCTCAAGATAGCGCGAGTTTGCATAGCGGTGATCTCAGGGAAGGTAATACCGAGACGGCAACCACGGTGACCGAGCATTGGGTTATTCTCAGCGAGAGAATCTACACGTTGCTTGATCTCTTGTACGCTTACGCCCATCTCTTGAGCCATAGTCTCTTGACCAGCAGCATCATGTGGTACGAACTCGTGCAATGGAGGATCGAGGAGACGGATATTCACTGGATAGCCGTCCATAGCCTCAAGGATACCCTTGAAGTCAGCCTTTTGGTATGGCAACAACTTAGCCAATGCTTTCTCACGACCCTCAGCGTCCTTAGAAAGAATCATCTCGCGCATAGCCACGATCTTCTTATCCTCGAAGAACATGTGCTCTGTACGGGTCAAACCGATACCCTTAGCACCGAAGTCACGAGCCACTTGTGCATCGTGTGGAGTATCCGCATTGGTACGAACTTGGAGGTGTGTATATTTGTCGCAGAGATCCATAAGCTCTTTGAAGTCACCGCTGAGTTCAGCAGCCTTGGTTGGGATTTGACCAGCATATACTTGACCGGTAGAACCGTTCAATGAGATGTAGTCACCCTCTTTGTAGGTAACGCCCTCAACGGTCAAGGTCTTAGCCTTGTAGTCCACTACGATAGCACCTGCACCAGAAACGCAGCACTTACCCATACCACGAGCCACTACGGCAGCGTGAGAGGTCATACCACCACGAGCAGTCAAGATACCCTCAGCAGCAGACATACCTGCGAGGTCCTCTGGGCTGGTCTCGATACGAACCATCACCACTTTGTGACCGTCCTTAGCCCACTCTTGCGCATCGTCAGCGTGGAATACGATTTGACCGCAAGCAGCACCTGGGCTGGCTGGTAAACCTTGGGTAATCACCTTAGCAGCCTTCAATGCCTTAGAATCGAATACTGGGTGGAGAAGCTCGTCGAGCTTTTGTGGCTCGCAACGCTTAATGGCGGTCTTCTCATCGATAAGACCCTCTTTCACGAGGTCCATAGCGATTTTCACCATAGCAGTACCGGTACGCTTACCGTTACGTGTTTGGAGGAACCAGAGTTTACCCTCTTGTACGGTGAACTCCATATCTTGCATATCGCGGTAGTGGTTCTCAAGCTTAGTTTGGATAGCGTCGAGCTCTTTGTAGATCTCTGGCATGGCCTCCTCCATAGAAGGATACTTGCTTGCACGCTCTTCCTCGCTGATACCTTGGAGCGCTGCCCAACGGCGGCTACCCTCAAGGGTAATTTGTTGTGGAGTACGGATACCTGCTACCACGTCCTCACCTTGTGCGTTAACGAGGTACTCACCATTGAAGAGGTTCTCACCTGTCGCAGCATCACGGCTGAAGCATACACCTGTAGCAGATGTCTCGCCCATGTTACCGAATACCATGGATTGAACGGTTACGGCTGTTCCCCACTCATCTGGAATTCCTTCCATCTTACGGTAGAGGATAGCACGCTCGTTCATCCAAGAGCGGAACACAGCGCAGATAGCGCCCCAGAGTTGCTCTACTGGGTTGGTTGGGAAGTCGTGACCGGTTTGATCCTTGATAGCTGTTTTGAAGCGAGCTACGAGGAGCTTGAGCTCATCTACGGTTAAGTCTTTATCGAGCTTCACGCCACGAATCTCCTTCACCTCCTCGATGATTGCCTCGAATGGGTCCATATCCTCTTTGTTCACTGGCTTCATACCGAGAACTACGTCACCGTACATTTGTACGAAACGGCGGTAGCTATCGTATACGAAGTGTGGGTTACCAGTCTTCTCAACGAGACCAGCAGCTACCTCATCGTTCAAACCAAGGTTGAGGATGGTATCCATCATACCTGGCATGGATGCGCGAGCACCAGAGCGAACACTCACGAGGAGTGGGTTCTTAGGATCGCCGAAGGTGTTATTCATCAAACTTTCAATGTGAGCTACAGCTGCTTTCACTTCCTTGTCAAGAACCTCAACGATTTTCTCTTGACCTACTTCATAATACTCGTTGCAAACGTCTGTGATGATAGTGAAACCTGGAGGTACTGGTACACCCACCAAGTTCATCTCAGACAAGTTAGCGCCTTTACCGCCCAATGTCTCTCGCATTGAAGCGTTACCCTCAGCCTTACCATTGCCGAAGGTGTAAACTCGTTTCTTGTTGTCCATTTCTTAAAAAATCTTTTATAGTGTTAATATTCTATTTTGCGTGATTTTTATTTCAGCCGGCAAAGGTACAATTTTTTTTTCAAATATGCAAATATTTTGCTTTAATTTATTAAATAGTATGGAAAATAGTGTATATGTTTGGTGAAATCGTATTTTTTTTATACCTTTGCAGCCAAATTGGTTTGATTATAGTAAATTGGTATGAAAGCGTTTGTTTTTCCAGGTCAAGGTGCTCAGTTTGTGGGCATGGGTAAGGAATTATATGATAATTATGCATTGGCGCGCGAGTTAATGTTGCACGCGAATGAAGTGTTAGGGTTCTCGCTGACGGATGTCATGTTTGAGGGCTCTGATGAAGACCTTCGTCAAACGCGCGTGACGCAACCTGCTATATTCCTGCATTCGGTAGTAGCATGTCGCTTGATGACTAAACTGCGTCCGGATATGGTAGCAGGACATAGCTTGGGCGAGTTCTCGGCTTTGGTGATAGCAGGTGCGTTGGACATGGGTGATGGCTTGCGTCTGGTAAGCGAGCGCGCGTTGGCCATGCAGGAGGCGTGTGAACTCCAACCTGGTACAATGGCTGCGGTGTTGGGATTAGCAGATGACAAGGTGGCAGAAGTGTGTGCGGGTGTGGAAGATGTGGTAGTGGCTGCCAATTACAACTGCCCTGGTCAAGTGGTTATCTCAGGTTCGATGAGTGGAGTGGAACTAGCGTGCAAGGCGCTCAAAGAGGCAGGTGCTAAACGAGCATTAAAGTTGCCTGTGGGTGGCGCTTTCCATTCGCCATTGATGCAACCTGCGGCAGAGCGTTTGCAAAAAGCGATTATGGATACAACATTCTATGCGCCTGAATTTCCAATATATCAAAATGTAACTGCGCGCGCGGAAGAGAATAAAGATGTAATTAAACGACAATTGTTGGAGCAATTGACCTCCCCAGTTCGCTGGACACAAAGTGTGCAACAGATGATTGCTGATGGAGCAAACGAGTTCTATGAGTTTGGTCCTGGTGATGTGTTGAAAGGACTGATTCGTAAGATTAATTCCAACGTGACAGTAGGGTAGTAACATACCGTATTTAGGTGCGATAAATCTTTTTTTTACAAAAAAACGCGAAAACATTTGCGTATCTCAAAAAAAAGCAGTACCTTTGCACGCTGATTTTGCAGAATTGTGGAGAAATGAGCGAGAGCACAAAGCATATTGTACAACTTGATACCTTGGAGATAGGGGAGCATCTGTTTGATTTTCAATTGGATAGTTCTTATTTTTCTACTATTGAAAACTCGGAGTTGTTGGGTGGTATGGTAGATGTGAAGGCGCGTCTTGATCTTCGCAAAGATGATTTCTCTGTGGATGTTGACATCTTGGGGCAAGTGCAAGTGACTTGTGATAGATGTTTGGATGCGATGGACGTTGAGGTGGATGTATATGAAGAGGAATTGGAGTTTGAGGAAGACACGAAGCAGATTGACCTGGCATGGTTAGCATACGAATTGATCATAGTGAATCTCCCACTGGTGCATAGTCACCAAGAAGGTGGTTGCAATCCCGAAATGGATGCACTTCTCCAAAACCACCTCTGCACGCAGTTGGACGATGAAGAATGATATAGAGAGGTGAGACACGGTAGGACCTGTCGTTCTGCGTGGCATGGTAATATTGTGGACAACTTCTTAGTGAAAATTAAAATAACTAATAAAATAAATAAAGAATTATGGCACATCCAAAAAGAAGACAATCGCACACCAGACAAGCGAAACGTCGTACTCATGACAAAGCTAAAATGCCTGCATTGGCACTTTGCCCTAACTGTGGCGCTCACTACATCTATCACACTATCTGCCCAACTTGCGGATACTATCGTGGTAAATTGGCTGTAGAGCAAGCTGCAGAAGCCTAAGTGTAGCGATTCCGCATGAGACGTCGAGAGACGGACATGCTACGTTTGAACACAGCAGATATAGGCTCTGAGCGCAACTCGGAGCCTATATTTTGGAAATCAACCAAGACCTTTTCGTGGAAAGAACAACCAACTAACTAAACCACAATCATTTATTAACAAAAATTATGTTTGATCCAAACAACCGCACCCCACGCCGTGGTGGCTACTCGCAAGATGCGAATCCGCGTGAGCATAATGGCGCACACTACTCAGCCGACGGAGCATCCATCCGTCCTCGCTTTAATGCCCCAACTGACCGTCCTACTCGCGAAGGTGGAAGACAACGCCAACGTTTCACACGCACCGCTGGAGCTGTACGTGTAGAGAAAGTGGAGAGACGTCCATCTTACCGTCCTGAAGGCGAAGCTAATGCTGAACGCAGCTTTAGACCAAGACCAAAACACAATCCGGGCGTATATTCACAGCGCAAACGCCAAGAGTATGTTAAGAATTACGAAGATCCAACCAAGCCAATCCGCTTGAATAAATATCTGGCTAATGCAGGTATCTGTTCGCGCCGCGAAGCCGATGACTTTATCCTCGCAGGTGTTATTACTGTGAATGGAGAAGTGGTGGACAACCTCGGTGCTAAGGTATTACCTACCGACAAGGTGATGTTCCACAATCAACCTGTTCGTCGCGAGCGTAAGGTGTATATCTTGCTCAATAAACCTAAGAACACCGTGACTACGACTGATGACCCACAAGAGCGTCACACCGTATTAGATATCGTGCGTAACGCGTGCGCGGAGCGCATTTATCCTGTGGGTCGATTGGACCGCAATACGACGGGTGTACTGCTGCTGACCAACGATGGTGACTTGGCGGCTAAACTCACTCACCCTAAGTTTGGTAAGAAGAAGATTTATGCCGTGACATTGGATCGCGATTTGGAGGAGGCCGATGAGACTATCTTGCGCGCTGGTGTGATGATAGAGGATGAGAAGGTCGCTCCTGATGCATTGGAGTTCCCACAAGAGGACCGCAAGCATATCGGCATAGAGATCCACTCTGGACAAAACCGCGTCGTGCGCCGTATGTTCGAGAAGGTGGGCTATAAGGTGACCAAGTTGGACCGTGTGTCTTTTGCTGGACTCACCAAGAAGAATGTAGCACGTGGCAAATATCGCTTCTTGACCCCTAAAGAAGTAGCGATGTTGCAGATGGGTGCATTCGAATAATAGATAAATCGTGTAAAGGCGCAAGACTATTGGTCTTACGCCTTTGCTTTTTTTGAAATATTATGTTTAACGACCTTAAAGTCCTTAATGACCTTAAAGTCCTTACTTTTAATTCTATGAAAAAACTTCTTTTCCTTGTAGCCATGATGCTGCTGACAACTGCTGTTTTTGCAGAAACTATTCCTGCTAATGATTCGCGCGTGACGTATGTGGGGCGTACACTTGTTGAGGGTACGGATGTGTCCTTCGACTGGACGGCAACCTATTTCCGCATTGCATTCTCCGGTAAATCCTTGACCATGCGTGCTTCTGACACCAAGTGGGATGCAGATGCTGAGAAGGCAGCTACTCGCCACAACTACTACAATGTGTGGATTGATTCACCTACCAGTGCGGAGCCTCACCGTATTATTGAAGTGGCTGGTAATGACACCGTTATAGAACTCATTGACCCTGACTACCTCAAGAAATCGCGTCGTGCGGTACACGAGGTGATTGTACAAAAGCGCACTGAGGGTGAGCAGGGCAAAACCACTATTCATGCCTTTGCCACTGATGCCAAAGGTCAGTTCTTCCCTGCGGAGAAACTCCGTGAGCGCCAATTGGAGTTTATTGGCGATAGCTACACCTGCGGTTATGGTATAGATGCCCTGAGTCGCAAAGAGCGTTTCTCGCCAGAGACAGAGAATGCCTCTCGTTCGTATGCGGGTATCGTTTCACGCTATTTTGGTGCTGATTATGTGGCTATTGCGCACTCGGGTATGGGTATCGCGCGCAACTATAACTCTAAGTTCAAGGGCTGGTGGATGCCAGACCGTTACCTACAAACTTTTGATGAGGATTCAACCCAAGTAACACGTTGGGATGCTACGCAGTCTGATTTCCATCCTGCTATGACTATCGTCTATCTGGGTGCAAACGACTTCTCAACTGCCTTGGCACCACGTTACGAGGACTTCCGCAAACACTATTATCGTCTGTTCAAGTATATCAAAGCTAACTATGGGGAAGACCATCCTATCCTGTGTGTAGCAACCAAGACACATGAGTACCTCTTCAACTATGTGCGCGATTTGGTGAATAACTGCGATATGGAGAATGTACATTATTTGGGTTACTGCCCTGCACAACACCTCCATACCGATGAGGACCTGGGTGCCGATGTACATCCTAACTACAACGGACAACAAAAGAAAGCATACTCTATCATTCCTTATATCGCCACTATCACGGGTTGGGGATTGCAGGATATGCCTGTTAAGTAGTTATAGTTTAAAGTTTAAAGTGGAAAGTTTAAAGGCTGGGCGGCGGAGCCGCATATCCTTGCCTTTACACTATACACCTTACACCAAACACCAATTTTTATGAAAAAGAGTATTTTCCTGGCGTTATGCCTTATCGCCTTATCGCCTCTTCGCTTGATGGCAGAGACTATCCCTGCCACCGACTCACGTCTTACCTTCGTAGGCCGTGCGTTGGAGAGCAATGGTGCCCTCACTTTTGATTTCCCAGCCAGCTATTTCCGCGTATCTTTCACGGGTAAGTCCCTGTCCATGCGTGTGTCGGATAGCAAACGCGACTTCTATGCCGTATGGTTGGATGCTCCTACCAGTGCTGAACCTACACGTATCGTAGAGGTCAAGGGCAATGATACGATTATCAATCTGATCCTGCCTGCTGATGTGAAGAAGTCTAAGATTAAAGAACATCAGGTAGTCATTCAAAAACGCACCGAGGCTGGTTGTGGTAAGACTACGGTGTATGAGTTCATCACCGATGGCCGTTTCCTGCAAGCACCGGCTTTCAAGGAGCGCCAGATTGAGTTCATCGGCGATAGTTATACCTGCGGTTATGGTGTGGATGCTCCCTGCCGCACAGATCCTTTCACCGATGAGACAGAGAATGCATCTCGCACCTATGCCAGCATTGTTTCTCGCTATTTCGATGCCGATTATATGGCCATCGCGCACTCGGGACGTGGTATCTGCCGCAATGCGGGTTCCAATATCCCATGGGAAGTCATGACTGATATTTATCAATACACCATTGACCGCGACTCTACCACGCGTTGGTCTGTGGAGCAATCGGCGTTCCGTCCTGATATTACGGTTATCTATTTGGGAACCAATGACTTCTCATCGTATATGATGCCTGACTACAACAAGTTCCGCAAAGGGTATATGCGCCTCTTGAGCTATGTGAAGGAGAACTATGGCGAGGACCATCCTGTGCTTTGTGTGGCATCTAAGACCAACGACTATCAGTTCCGCTATGTGCGCGATGTGGTGCGCAATTGTGGACTGAAGAACGTGGAATGGTTGGGCTATTGTCCCTCTCAGCACACGCATACCGATGAGGATATGGGTGCAGGTTGGCATCCTAACTACAATGGACAACAGAAATTAGCATACTCCATCATTCCTTATATCGCCACCATCACGGGCTGGGGATTGCAGGATATGCCTGTTAAGTAGTTATAGTTTAAAGTTTAAAGTGGAAAGTTTAAAGGCTGGGCGGCGGAGCTGCATATCCTTGCCTTTACACTATACACCTTACACCAAACACCAATTTTTATGAAAAAGATATTTTTCCTTGCAGCCATATTGCTGCTAACTACTGCTTCTTTTGCAGAAACGATGCCTGCCAGCGACGCGCGTGTGACATACGTTGGTCGTACATGGGTAGAGGGCAATGATGTGTCCTTCGACTGGACGGCTACCTATTTTCGCCTTTCTTTCTCGGGTAAGTCATTAACTATGCGTGCCTCTGATACGAAGTGGGATGCTACCCCTGAGATGGCGGCTACGCGCCACAATTATTATAATGTGTGGATTGATGCGCCCATGAGCGCTGAACCTCATCGTATCATAGAAGTGGCGAGTGCCGATACGGTTATTGAGTTGATAGACCCTGCTTACTTGAAGTCTTCCAAGATCAAGCAGCACCAAGTCATTGTCCAAAAACGCACCGAGGGTGAGCAGGGCAAGATGACTATCCATGAGTTCGCTACCGACGCGAAGGGCGCTTTTTATCAAGCAGAACCTATTCGCCAACGCCAGTTGGAGTTCATTGGTGCCAGTTACGACTGCGGTTTTGGTGTAGATGACACCAGCCGTTTAGCGAAGTTCACCCCTGAGACTGAGAATGCATCTCGCTCGTTCTGTGCTATCCTCTCTCGCTATTTTGATGCGGATTATGTGGTGATTGCGCACTCGGGTATGGGTGCTGCGCGCAACTATAATTCCAAGTTTGCGGGCTATCACATGCCAGATCGCTATCTCCAGACCTTCGATATGGATTCTACGGCGGCTACGCGTTGGAATGCAGCGGAGTCGGACATTCGTCCTGCAATCACATGTATTTATTTGGGCGGAAACGACTTCTCTGTAGCCATGCAACCATCCTACGAGAAGTTCCGCGATGGCTATTATCGCCTGATTCGTTCCATTAAGGACTATTATGGTGAGGATCACCCAGTGCTTTGTGTGTCCTCCAAGGCGCATAGCACTTTGTTGGATTATATGCGCGATATGGTGAAGTTCTGCCCTATGCCTAATGTGCACTTCATGGCATGCTGTCCTACCTTGCATCTCTCTACGGATGAGGACCTGGGCGCAAGCATGCACCCTAACTATATAGGTCATCAGAAGTTCTCGTATGCCTATATACCATATATCGCTACGATTACGGGTTGGGGATTG
>JBGVEG010000020.1:0-3130 GCA_045119955.1 Paludibacteraceae bacterium | reverse complement strand
CCCCAAGGCGCAGCAGGGTTGTCGGTGCTCCAGCGGAACATATCCACCCAACCATCATAGTCTGCAGCTAAATTAGCGTTGGCACCAGATAGATAATCGTATTGGTTTGCGGCAAAACGCCATTCGCCATTCTTAGGATGGTGCTGCAAGTTACCCATAGAGAAAACGACTTGCTTGTCTGCGCTAACAGAAAAAGCTGCTTCAAAAGGAATGGCAAATACGCCTGCTGTGAAAGCGAGGTATAATACCAATGTTGTAATTCGTTTCATTGTGTAATATTCTGATTAAAACTAAGTTATGACTATTATTGTCCAAGCATATTATACTCCTTACCATCGCGGATAATCAGCAATTGACCATTGCGTATAATCTTTTGTGCGTGGCTAGTGTGGCTTTGAGTATTTTCAAGGGCAGTGCTCTGTTTTGGGAAGCGAACGGCTACGTCATCGTAGGCAAAATACCCTGGGATAGTAAATCCATATTTGCCACCCATCTCGTCGGAATAAAGGAAGTTGAAACGCACTTTGGCTACTTCACCCAATGCAGATAAATCCCACTTTTGCCAGTCAGTGACTACATCTTCGCCTTGTACCAAATAGAATTCTACAGAGTCAATAGGTTCGGCATAGGCATCGGCATCTACATCATCAAAGCTATACGCTACAATCTTCAGCCAAGCATCTTCGGTTAGTCCCTCCCAATTACCGCCAAAGCTATTACCAGCTTCGCTCTTCACACCATTGTACAATTGGTTCAATGTATAATTGGTATTGGTGACATACATGTGATCAATCACACGTTTCTCTCCATCTTCAAAGCGTAGTTCTGGCAGATTTTCTATATACGTAAAGAAGTCCTTGTAGCCGTAATGCACAGCAAAATTCTCGCCCGAATGTGGTTGAACAGGCACCATCATCTGAACGTTAAACCAGCCCAGCGCGGCATCGTTGCCTGCATTCGCTTCAATATAATCTTCACCATAGTATTTCGCGATGTGTTTGTTGCGATCTTCATCGCTCCATCCTTCGCCCCAGTAGTTAGAGATCGCATGACCACCACCCCAGAAACAATAGGCATAGTTGTCAGGGAAGGTATGAGCCAACTCGGTATTACCCTCATCATACCAATGGTATTTGGCACTCTGATAGTCCGCATAGGTCAATGGGCCGCCATACTGTGGGTCATCGATGAGGTCTGACCATGTGGTGATGGTTCGACCCGACCAATCATCAGCATAATCAAGTGTGTACTCACTAAACTGAGCATCTTCGTCCTCAAAGGTTAAGACGCGCAACTCGTAGTCCTGCGCCATGAGGAATACACTCATCAGGCATAAAGCCGCAAGCAAAATAGATTTCTTCATGTTGTTTGTTGTTTTAAAGGATTAATATATTTATTTGTCTTATTTTCTCCATTTGGGCGTAATGCCGAGGAAGATCTCGAAGTTGATACCTGGCATAGGGCGCGATAGAACGGATAGATATTCTTCATTAAACAGGTTGTTGATAGCTGCTTTGGCGGATAAGTCTGACCAATCCAATACGAATACCTTCTCCAGCGAGATATTGCTCATAAAGTATTGAGGTAGTTTTCCTGTCAAAGAAATGTCGTTGGAAGACATGGTGTAACGCTCTGAATAATAGCACCATTTGTACAAGAACGACCATCTACGCCAAGAGAGGCGCCCTGTAACCGATGAGGATAGTTCGGGTACATAAGGCAACTGTTTTCCTACCGACTGGTCGGCTGGTGTGCGTGGTTCACCCATATTGATGGAGGGTGTCCATGAGAAAGTGCCGTTGAGTCCTAACTGCCATGTCTTGCCTAATGCCACATCCAGATTGGCTTTGAGTTCGATGCCATAAGCATGCACATCTTTGATGTTTTCGGGCGAGAAAAATCCCTTCGTAGTGGGCAACCAGATGATCCAATCCTTGATGTAGGAGTCAAACCAAGTGGCAGAGCCGTTCAGCGAATAGACTCCCTCTTTGCCTACAGCAAAGGACAGACCAGCGTCGTATGTCCAACCACTCTCGTGTCTCAAATCGGGGTTTCCACCGGGCAAAAAGTATAGGTCGTTGAGCGTAGGATAACGGAAATTGCGCGATACGGAGGCCTTGGCTACCAGATTGCCTTTCTGAGAAAGTACACCATCAACAAAGAATGCAGGTATGATAGGTGTCCACTCTTTGCCATACATCTCCTCGCGGATTACAACGGATAGTCCTAAACGATCGATAGGTTTCCATTTTGCCGAAATAGAACCCGACAACTCGGGTCGTCCTTGGCGATAACCCACAATGGCTTTGTTGCCATCTTGACGAATAATATTCTTATCTTCGCTTTCCACAATATGCTGATGCAACGATAGATTGGCTGTAAAGAGCCATTTTCTGCCGATATAGTATTCGCCATCTACTTGTCCGTAGAAAGTATTGATACGACTTCTGGAGCGTGTCATATGCGCCATAGTACCATTGCCTACATCGCGTTTGTAGTCGTATGCCATCCATGTGTAGATATAGCCTGCTTTGGCACCCAATTTCCAGTTTTCCTTGATATGATCCCATGAAAACACGCCTCGGAATGTGTGCTCACGTTGGCGATTCTCGAAGTCCGTTTCATCGCCATAATCAACGGTTAGCATGGCTAATTCACGGTTGGAGTAGAGGTACCACGCATTCAGTCCAAAGCGATCGCCTTTACCCGTATTGTAATACATTTCTTGCAAGAGGTGGAAGTCCTTGAATGCACCACTACGATTGCGTTCTATGGGATAGTACTGGTCAATGATATTCATATCCTCGTCATAGACATTCTCCTTTTTGTCGTGGTTGCGGTATTTGTAGTCATTGGGGGACGAGGAAAAGACCGCACGTGTAGAGATTTGCCAATGCTCATTACCATAGGTGAGTCGCAGAAACTCATCAAAAGTCTTGAACGAACCTGCACCTTGTATGTACTGTAATCCAAATCCATCTGCGTTGGCGGGTTTGGTACTCAGTTTGACCGCGCCGCCTAGTCCGCCACCTGTCTCGTTCACCGAAGAGGTGCCATGCAACAACGAGGCATCATCTACGAAATAGGATGGTATCATCGAGAAGTCGGTCATGCCGAGCATGGGGTTATT
>JBGVEG010000019.1:0-16318 GCA_045119955.1 Paludibacteraceae bacterium | reverse complement strand
GACGATTATCGAAGGTATTCAAAATCGTAAGGGACAACGCATTGTGACTGTGGATTTGCGTAAGTTGCCTGTGGCTCCAGCAGAGTATTTTATCATTGCCGAAGGTGGCTCCAACACCCAAGTGGCAGCTATCGCAGACGAGGTGGATAGTTTTGTTCGCACCGTGACCCATGTACACCCATTGTTCGTAGATGGACGCGACAATGCAGAGTGGATTGTGCTGGACTATGGCAATATCTTCGTACATATCATGCAACGTGAGCCACGCGCCTACTACGACATTGAGCACTTGTGGGCGGATGGCAAGATTACTGAGATTGCGGATATTTGACATCCGCATGGTTCAATAGTTGTTCAATATGGTTCAATGTGCTTTGCGCGTTCAACAGTTGAACAATGCTGAACAATACTGAACAATTTTGAATAAAACAAAACAATATATTTATGGCAGAACAGAAACCTAAACAACCTAACCAAACGAACAACCAAAACAAGAAGCCAAAGCGCTCACCGCTGACTTGGCTCTATTATGCTATCATGATAGGTCTGCTGATCTTTTTCTTCTACCCTATGGGTGGAGAGCAAGGTATAGACAAAGACCTGAGTTATACCAAGTTTACTGCATACGTGGAGAACGATGCCGTGGCTTCCGTCACAGTATATGACGACAATACCGCCGAGGCGAAGATTCGTCCTGAGAAATATGTCTTGGTGTTCAACAACCAAGAGAAAGGCGAAAACGCCAACGGCAAACTGAAGATGCATGTGCCTTCTGTCGAGGAGTTCGCTAAGTATATCGACGGCGTGAACGCTACTCGCAAAGAGGCAGGCAAAGCAGCAATCGATGTCAGCTACGCCAAGTCCAAAGGCGACTGGTATCTCATACTGGTGAATATATTGCCTTTCTTGCTGATTGTACTCTTCTTCGTATGGATGAGCCGCGGTATGGCCAACGCTGCGGGCGGCGGTCCTGGCGGTATCTTCAATGTGGGCAAAGTGAAAGCAGAAGTGCAAAACAAGGACAAGAAAGATAAAGTCACCTTCAAGGATGTGGCAGGTTTGGCAGGCGCAAAGCAGGAGGTAGAGGAGATCGTTTCCTTCCTCAAGAACCCTACCAAATACACCAACTTGGGTGGTAAGATTCCAAAGGGTGTGTTGCTCGTAGGCCCTCCAGGAACGGGTAAGACATTGCTCGCTAAGGCCGTGGCAGGCGAGGCGAATGTGCCATTCTTCTCGATGTCGGGTAGCGACTTCGTGGAGATGTTCGTGGGCGTAGGCGCCAGCCGTGTGCGCGACTTGTTCCGTCAGGCGAAAGAGAAAGCACCTGCTATCATTTTTATCGATGAGATCGATGCTGTGGGTCGTGCCCGCGGTCGCAACAATATGATGGGTGGCGGTAACGATGAGCGCGAATCGACGCTGAACCAGTTGCTCACCGAGATGGACGGTTTTGGTAGCAATTCGGGTGTGATTATTCTCGCAGCGACTAACCGCGCCGATGTCTTGGATGCGGCGCTATTGCGTGCGGGTCGTTTTGACAGACAGATACATGTGGAGTTGCCTGACTTGCAAGAGCGTAAAGAAATCTTTGGTGTGCATATAGCAGGCATTAAGATAGATAAGGACTTGGATATTAATTTCTTGGCTAAGCAAACGCCAGGTTTCTCGGGTGCGGATATTGCCAATGTCTGCAACGAGGCAGCTCTGATTGCGGCGCGTAATGACCACAAGTCTGTTACTCGACAGGACTTCATGGACGCGGTGGACCGTATCATAGGTGGATTGGAGCGCAAGAACAAGATTATGACCGAGGAGGAGAAACGCTCGGTGGCTTACCACGAGGCAGGTCACGCGACTATCTCATGGCTGTTGCGTTGGGGTAATCCGCTCGTCAAGGTGACTATTGTCCCTCGTGGCATGGCGCTGGGTGCAGCTTGGTATCTGCCAGAGGAGCGACAGCTGACCAACAAAGACCATATCATGGATAATCTCTGCTCTTTGTTAGGCGGTCGTGCTGCGGAGGAAGTGTTCTTGCAACAGACCTCTACGGGTGCACTCAATGACCTCGAGCGTGCGACCAAACAGGCATACGCCATGGTGGCATACTACGGTATGTCCGATAAGTTGAAGAATATCAGTTACTACGATTCGACAGGCAGATACGATATGGGATTTGCGAAACCTTATTCTGAGAAGACGGCCGAAGTGATTGATAGTGAGACGAGTGCTATCATTGCTGAGCAGATGGCGCGTGCGAAGAAGATTCTCGAGGAGAACGCAGATGGACACAATAAGTTGGCAGAGCTGCTGATTGAGAAAGAGGTGATTACTTCCGACGATGTGGAGGCAATCCTTGGCCCTCGCCCTTGGGTGAGTCGCACCGATGAGATCATTGAGGCGAATGAGGCGATGAAGCGAGAAGGCGAGGAAGAGAAACCCAAGAAGAAACGCGCTCCGAGAAAGAAGAAAGAGGAGGCTGCTCTTGCTACTGAGAATACTGTTCCTAAATCTGACAGCGAGCAAAGCGAGCGTTCTGACAGCGATAGCGATCTAACTTCTAACAGTGAAACGATCTAAATAATATAAATGTTATGAAACGATTTATCTTAAGCACTCTCGTGCTGGCGTTGTCGCTCGTAGCGGTAGCGCAACAACCACAGCCACTGCCAATTGATTCGGCAGTTCGCGTGGGTAAGTTGGAGAATGGTCTGACTTATTACATTCGTCACAATGAATATCCTAAGCAACGTGCTGAGTTCCATATCGCGCAAGCGGTAGGTGCAATCCTCGAAGAAGACCACCAGAACGGTTTGGCTCACTTCCTCGAGCACATGGCCTTCAATGGCACCGAGCACTTCGCAGGCAAAGGTATCATTGAGTACTTCGAGTCTATCGGTGTGAACTTCGGTGGAAACATTAACGCTTATACCTCCTTGGATGAGACGGTGTATCGTCTCAGCGAGGTGCCAACCGTTCGCGAGGGTATCATTGACTCGGCTTTGCTCGTGATGCACGACTGGGCATGTGGTCTCTTGCTATTGGAAGATGAGATTGACGCAGAGCGTGGCGTTATCCGCGAGGAGTGGCGTACAGGAGCACAAGCCAACCGCCGCATGTGGAAAGCTATTAACCCTCTCAAATACCCAGGTAGCCAATATGCGAAACGCGATGTGATTGGTGATACGGCTGTGATCAACAACTTTGCATACGATGCACTCCGTGACTACTATAAGAAATGGTACGGACCAGACAACCAAGCGATTATCGTGGTAGGTGATATTGATGTGGATCAAATCGAGCAAAAGATCAAGGCTCTCTGGGCAGATGTGCCTGCACGCGAGAACCGCGGCGAGCGTCCATTGTATTCCGTGAATGACAACGAGGAGCCTATCGTGGCTATCGTGCGCGACAAAGAGGCACAATACACACGTATCGAGATGGAGTTCAAGAATGATCAATTGCCAAAGCCTTTGCGCGGAACCAATGTGTCTTATTTGCAAAATCTCGCTCTTGAGCTCGTTTGCGATATGTTCAACAACCGCTTGTCGGAGTTGGCAATGAAGCCAGAAGCAACTTTCGTGGGTGCTGGTTCATACCATGGCGAATTGGTGAAAGAGAAAGATGCATTTGTTGCAGTATATTTGGCTAAGCAAGGTCAAGAGGTAGCAGCATACAAAGACCTTCTCACCCAATTGGAGAAGATGCGCCGTTATGGTTTTACATACGCAGAGCTCGATCGCGTGAAGAAAGAGATGTTGGCTGCATACGAGAAAGCGTACAACGAGCGCAACACCGTGCGCAACATCATGTACGCACAAGAATATATCCGTCACTATTTGAGCGACAAACCTATTCCTGGTATCGCATGGGAATATGAGATGATTCAACAAATATTGCCTATGCTCAGCTTGGATATGCTCAATCAGATTGCTGGTCAATTGATTACCGACCAAAACCTGATTATCTCGTTCCAAGCGCCAGAGGACAAGAATGTTGTTCTTCCTACCGAGGCAGAGGCAGTAGCACTCTTGGCTGAGGTGAAGAATGCGGAGATCGAGGCACCTGTAGAGGAGGCCATTCGCGAGAACCTCGTGGAGACAGCGCCAAAGGCAGGTAAGATCAAGAAGACTGCATACAACGAGACTTTGGGTACCACCGAGTGGACATTGTCTAACCGCGTGCGCGTGGTGGTGAAGCCTACTACCTTCAAGCAAGACGAGATCTACCTCTATGCTTTCTCTGAGGGTGGTCGTTCATTGGTGGCTACAGCGGATCTTCCTTCTGCAGCACTGGCTACGGATGTAGTAGAGTTGGGCGGTTTGGCAGATATGAACGCTACCGATTTGCAAAAAGCATTGACAGGTAAGCGCGTTTCGCTGAACCCAAGTATCAGCGCATACGGCGAGAGTCTCAGTGGTTCAAGTACCATTAAGGACTTGGAGACACTGCTCCAGCTGAACTACCTCTACCTCACGGCTCCACGTCGCGACGAGGAGTCTTATCAAACGCTGCTCAGTATCTTGGATTCGCAATTGGCTAACCGCGACAAGAACCCTAAGGTAGCATGGTCTGACTCTGTTCAAATGATGGCAAGCAACTATTCTGACCGCACCATTATCTTGGATAAGTCTTTGTTGGAGAAAGTGTCTTTGGATAAAGCTTTGGAGGTATATAAGGCACGTTTTGCTAATCCTGCGGACTTCACTTACCTTTTCGTGGGTAATGTAGATCCTGCTGACCCTGCTTTCCAAGCTATGGTTTGCACATGGTTGGGCGGACTGAAGACCACTAAGAAATTGGAGAAGGCAGCCGATGATAAGATTCGCGTGGCTATGGGTGTTCAGAAGAACTACTTCACCCGTAAGATGGAGACCAAGACAGCCAGCAACCGTATCCAATATACTTCATACGATATGCCTTATACCTTGGCCAATGACCTGAATATGGAGATGATTGGTCGTATCCTCTCTACTCGCTATTTGGAGTCTATCCGCGAGCGCGAGGGTGGTTCGTATGGCGTAGGTTGTGCAGGTTGGATGAACCGTTATCCAGTGCCATACGCACAACTCATTATGCAGTTTGATACCGACCCAGAGAAGCAAGAGAAACTCATGAGTATTATCCATGAGGAGGTGAATACTATCGTGGAGAATGGTCCATTGGCGAAAGACTTGCAAAAGGAGAAAGAGTCTATGCTCAAAGACTTTGAGGAGGACTTGGAGAAGAACGGTTATTGGGAAGATGTGCTGACTAACTACTATAAGCATGGTATCAACTATATCACGGACTACAAGGCAGCTGTAGAGGCCATTACTGCGGAGACTGTTCAAGCGACCTTGAAGAAATTGGTTGAGGCAGGCAATATGTTCGAGGTAGTGATGCTGCCATAAGCAATCGCTTTGTCCGAAATATGAAAAGGGTGTGTCAGTTGTCTGGCACACCCTTTTGGGTGTATTTGTAAAGATATAAAAGCAGCGTGGGCATTTCTGCCCACGCCTATTGCTTCCTGCGGACGTCTTATCTCGCCCGCCTTTCGTGTGCTACATGGATTGCCTCGTTCGAGAGGCAATCTGCATGAGTTGGGTGTAGAACTTATAGTAAAGCTCCGCACCCTTCTATGAGGTCGCGGTAGGTGGCTTCGAAGTCGCCTGTGTACCATGGATCGGCTACGTCTCGGTTCAATAGACGACGAATCTTAGGTTGAGGCAGATCGGCATCACGCTGCATAATATCCTCGCCCAAGACGCGGCGGAGATTGCGGATATTGTAGTCCTCCATGCAGAGAATCATATCGAAGTTCTCATAATCCTCGCGCGTAATCTGACGAGCCGCATGGCGCGTGAATGGCACACCGTGTGCCGACAAACAACGTTTGGCTGGCGGGTAAATATCATTGCCAATCTCCTCGCGCGAGGTGGCGCAGGAGTCAATGATATATGTCGCATCTTGCGCCACCAGATGGCGCATAATCATCTCTGCCATGACGCTGCGGCAGATATTGCCATGACAAACAAATAGTATCTTTTTCATTTCTCTTTTTCTTTTGCTTTGGGGACCACAAACCCTACTACGATACAACCTATCAGTCCTGCTATGCCCACGATTATATCTATCGTGCGATTAGGAATAAAGAATAGGATTGAGATACTCACCATTGTTGCCATTAGGGCTATAATGTATAGGCGTTTGCGTGTGGTCAGTCCGCCCTTCTCTTTGTAATCGCGAATGTATTTGCCCAAGAAGGATTGTAGTAGCCATGCTTGCAGCCGTGGTGAACTCTTGTAGAAGCACCACGAGGCAAGCAATACAAAGGGTGTGGTGGGCAAACCAGGCACCACCACACCTATCGTTCCCAAAATAACCGCAATGCACCCTGCTACAACGAAGAATATGCGAGCATAGGTGTGGCGAGATAGGGGATTCTTCATTATTTCTTTACGAAAGTGAAAGAAATACCATTAAATGTCACGTGCACTTCAGTCGCAGAATGCACTTGGAACACACCGCAGGTGTTCAGTCCGATATATTGCACGAGTTCAGGGTGCTCCTCAAGATTGTGTGGTACTACGGCTCCCATACCAGCTACTTGGCAATAATGTAGGTCGCCTCTTACCATTCCAGACTTTTTATTGCCTTGTTCGTCAATGGTTTGGTAGTAGATTTCTGTTTTATTTTCCTCGGTCACAACGATGGTAATAGATGCCAACGCGGCGTTCCAACTCCATTCGCCTTGCAACGATTTAGGCATGTTTTGTGCCTTAGCTTGTTTGGTGAAAACATACATCTCACCTATATTTTCCAAGGTCATTGTCATAGGATTGGTGCTGGCTATCACATGACATTTGCCCTCGTAGTAGTCTGTTGTCACAAAGCCACTTCCTGTCTCTTGATTGAAACTGGTCAATGTTCCCATAGAGCCGACTTGTTCGTTGAACATCTCATCTACAGTGATCATAGTCACCATGCTGGTACCCTTGCTATCTCTTGGATATACCAGCAGGTCAATACCCATATCGTCAATACGATTGGATTTCCACAGGCCTACCATGTTAATGGTTGGTTTAGGACGAGCACCGCGGTAGAACAGCACGGTACCTTCCACCATTGTGAGGGCCAATGTAGAGTCAGAGGTTGCTCTCAGTTGTATGCTTTTGCCCGCTCCAAGGAGTTTACCTTTGCCTGTTGTGGCATCATATGTCAGCGACATAGCTTGCTCCTCAGGGTCTTCTTCAGTAATATACGTGATAAGCGAAGCGCTGTTTGCATCGGTTATGTCTAACCCATACGTTTTGTTTAGTTCACGACTTGCTGCCTCCCAATATCCTTTGATATCCTCTGGATAGGTAGTTACCGTTTTTTGTTGACAGCTGGTTGCTATCAGTGCCACAACGAGTGTCAGTGTGGCGATGTACATGATCTTTTTCATACTCTTTTTATTGTTTACAGATAATACTTGCTGCGTTATTGGGTGCCGATTCTGTGCCTAAAATGGCATGAATCTGCTGGTACTCTTGGAGCATTTGCTCGCGGTATGCGGTGTCATGAAGTAGCCGTCTGAGCTCTTTCTCTACATTGTCTTGTGTGAATCGGCTGGCGACTAACTCCTGTATCACTTCTTTTCCTGCAATGATGTTCACCAGGGTGAAGTGCTTGATTTTGAACATAATGGGCTTGAGTATCCATTCCGTATATTGGCTGCCTGCCACGTGATAGACTGCGGTCTGTGGGCAGCCGATGAGTGCTGTCTCCAGTGTGGCAGTACCCGAATTGACCACGGCTGCACGTGCCTCTGCGAGCAATGCGTAGGTGTCGCGCATGAGGGTCTCGCCTTGCAGATAGGGTTGATAGAAACTATCCTCAATCCCTGGTGCTGCGGTCACCACAATGCGATATTTCTCGCCTGCCACTTGCCTTGCTGCTGCCAACATGGTAGGTAGGCAATGACTAATCTCGCTACGGCGCGAACCTGGCAGAATGGCAATGGTGGGAGTGGGTAATGGGCGATGGGTAATAGAGGATGAACGAAATTCTCTGATGCAGTCCGCCGTGGGATTGCCTACATATTGACACTGGTATCCATGCTTAGCATAAAACGCTGGTTCAAAGGGAAATATACCCAATATATCGTGCGCATATTTCGCTATTTGGTGCACGCGCCACTCCTTCCATGCCCATATCTTGGGTGGGATATAATAGATGATGCGCGTATTAGGCAAATGCTTGTGACAGAACTTCGCAATGCGCAGGTTAAACGATGGATAGTCTATCAGTATCAGCGTGTCGGGCTTCTCCGTGAGCAGCGCCTCTTGCGCAATGCGTATGTTACGGCCTACCTTGTGCAGGTTGGCAATCACCGCCACAAACCCCATATATGCCATCTCGCGGTAGTCCACACGAATATCGCAGCCCTCCTCGCGCATTTTGTCGCCGCCCAATCCCACAAAAAGCGCTTGCGGGTCTCTCGCTCGCAACGCTTTCATCAGATTGGAACCGTGAAGGTCACCCGATGCTTCTCCTGCTATAATAAAGTATTTCAAATTCTTAATTCTTAATTCAAAATTCTTAATTACCACCCCTACGCCATAAACGCGATGCTGGCAATCAGGTAGGGTAGTGCACCTATCAGTACGCCTTTCGCCAGTTTCCACACCTCCATAGTGTAGAACACAAACAGTAGTGCCAAATTGGGGAATATCCCCACTTGCATAATCTTGCCCAATATGGGACCCATCATATCCATGTTGAACGCCTCAAATGTGTACCACAAATTGAAGCGCTCAATATATACATACCCTACCAAGGCAGGCAATGCCAGTCCCAGCAGGATGCCTATCCAATATTTATCAAATCTCTGCGTAGGCGGTTTGATCAATTGTGCAGGGGTGCACGCTGACATAGTGGTTATTCATTGCCCAGATGTCGGTGTCCTCTGCTTCAGGTTCCATATTTACAAATTCTCCAGCCAGCCAGTAGTATTTCTCGCCTTGCTCATTCACGCGTTCCTCCATCTCCTTGTGCCAGAATCCGCGGCATTGGCGTGTCCAGCGCACACCTTGCAGTTCGCCCACGGGCGCGTTGACATTGTAGCAAACGCCGTATGGCATGCCCTCTTCCAAGAGATGGCGGGTGAGTTCGAGGATATAGGTCTCCAGATGACTAAAATCAGCATCCATGCTGTGGTCATCAATCGAGTATCCTATAGATGGGATACCATGCTCTGCGCCTACAAACACTGCTCCCATGGTACCCGAGTAAATGACATTGATACCAGCGTTCGAACCGTGGTTAATGCCGCTGGCAAGCAGGTTCACATGCGCAGGGTCGCCCTCAAACAGCACATCCAATGCTAGTTTCACGCAGTCGCTGGGTGTGCCGTTGGTGGTATAGACCGTAGCATTCTTGTGCCACTCTTCGCTTCCCCAATTGGGATCGTTGAGCGGGCGTAGATACATAGGTTGTTGCACGGTAATGGCGTTGCTCATGCCGCTTCGTGGCCCATCTGGGGCAACGACAGTCACGTGCCCCAGTTGGGTCAAGATGCGTACAAGCGTTAGGATACCTTTGGCTCCCCAGCCGTCATCGTTAGTGATCAGTATCTCCATTATCCTACTACTGCCCAAACTACGTCTATCACTTTCTTTGCCAACTCGTCAGCCTCTTCCATGGTAGCTGCCTCGGAGTATACGCGGATAATTGGCTCTGTATTTGACTTACGGAGGTGTACCCAACCGTCTGCAAAGTCAATCTTTACGCCGTCTTTATCGTTGATGCGCTCACCTGCGAATTTACCTTTTACTGCTTCCAACACTTTGTCCACGTCAATCTCTGGAGTGAGGTCAATACGATTCTTAGAGATGCAGTAATCTGGGAAAGTAGCGCGCAATTCGCTCACCTTGCAGCCCTTTTGTGCCAAGCTGCTGAGGAACAATGCGATACCTACCAATGCATCGCGACCGTAGTGGCTCGCTGGGTAGATCACACCACCATTGCCTTCGCCGCCAATCACAGCGTTGGTGCGCTTCATTTCGGTGGTCACATTCACCTCACCTACTGCGCTGGCGCTGTACGAACCACCGTGCTTAACGGTCACGTCGCTCAATGCGCGGGTGGATGACATATTGCTAACCGTGTTACCAGGTGTGTGACTCAATACATAGTCTGCCACGCTGACCAGAGTATATTCCTCGCCGAACATCTCACCGTTCTCGCAGATGATTGCCAAGCGGTCCACATCAGGATCAACTACGAAACCTACATCTGCCTTGCCCTCGCGCATGAGGTCTGAGATCTCGGTCAAGTTTTGTGGGATTGGCTCTGGGTTGTGTGCGAAATGACCTGTTGGCTCGCAGTTGAGCTCAATGATATTCTTCACGCCCAAAGCACGCAAGATAGCTGGGATAGCCACACCACCAATAGAGTTCACACAGTCAATAGCTACAGTATAGTTCTTCGCCTCAATAGCTGCTTTGTCCACCAACTCGAGTGCCATCACGTCTTTCACGTGGTCCTCCAAGTAGTCGCGACGGGTCATCTTACCCAAGTCATCTACCTCAGCGAAGTTAAAGTCCTCTGCCTCAGCGATAGCCAATACCTCTTTGCCCTCTTGGTCATTGAGGAACTCGCCTTTCTCGTTCAGCAGTTTGAGGGCGTTCCATTGTTTTGGGTTGTGGCTTGCGGTCAAAATGATACCACCTGCTGCCTTCAGTCCAGTCACAGCCAACTCGGTGGTTGGTGTGGTCGCCAAACCGATATTGATCACATCATATCCCATACCAATCAAGGTGCCGCATACCAATTGGTCCACCATCTCGCCACTCAGACGAGCATCGCGACCAACGACGATAGTCTTGTTGTCTGGAATCATTGCCTTACGCTGTGTAGCGTACGCTGCGGTGAAACGCACCACATCCACTGGGCTCAAGCCCTCGGCTACGCGACCACCGATGGTGCCGCGAATACCTGAAATACTTTTTACAAGTGCCATAGTATTAGAATCGTTTAATTTGAATTTTCATGTCATAACCACGAGGGATCACATTGCTATTGTCATCCGTGTTTCCCAATCGACTGGGGCAGATGATTTTGCATTGTGCGCCGGAGTATTTCATATGTTCCAATGCAATCTGCCAACCTGTGCATGATGCTGCGGTGGAAACCATGTATTGCAGTTCGGTAGGTTTGGGTTGGTCATCCGAGTTCCAGAAACGTGTGGTGTCGGCGTATGCATCCAAGGTGTATTGGATATAGCGCAGCAGCACTATATCTTTGGGCTCCAATGCAGGTTTGGTTGTATCGCCAGCTTCCACCAGATGGAAATAGTAGTTGTCATAGTCGGGGATCTTCCAATACACTTTCTCCCCCCATTCGGTGGGTTTCTCGGTCACTACCTCTATCCCTTGGCGGGCGATGAAGTTCTCTATCAGCTTCTGCTCTTCTTTGAGCGCATTGGAGTAGGTGTTGTTGTTGCAACTTGCCAATACGGCACCTACCAATAGCAAAATATAAATACTTATCTTTCTCATTCTTTGTTGATTGTCAGTGTGATAACTAAGTTTGTATAGGGTTTTATTAGTTGTGTTCCTTCTGTTCCGTAGGCGGTATACCATGGGGCTACAATGCGCATTTGCTCGCCTCTTCCCATGTGTTTGAGACTGCGATTGATAGCCACGGGCAGGTCGCCGCTTCCCACGGTGAATATATCTTCGATGTCGGCCAGCATTTGTCCATTGAGTTCTGCCATTTGCAGATGCATGCCAACTGCATCGCCTGCTTGCAGTGAGTCTGCATATAGGTTCACGGTCTTGCTGTACCAGAATCCAAACTCATCCAATGCGTATGCAGCGCTATCGTTCTTCACCCAATTGCTGCATGCTTGGTCGGCGGCGCTGGCCATCTGCATGTTAAATGCCATTTGTGCCATGAGGGCGGAGTCCACTTCCTGTTTCTCGCTCAGTCGGCGTACTGGCTGTGGCTGCTGCGTACAACCCACCATGACCAATAGCCCATAGCCCATGACCAATAGCCTATAGCCAATACCCAATCGCCTCATCACCTCACTTCGCTATACGCAGCAGATATTGTCCGTATTGCGTTTTCTCCATTGCTTTACCCAGCGCGCGAAGCTCATCGGTGCTGATCCAACCTTGACGCCATGCTATCTCCTCGATGCAGCTTACATAGAAGCCTTGGCGGTTCTGAATCGTCGCAATGAAGTTACCTGCATCCAGCAGACTATCGCAGTTACCAGTATCCAGCCATGCGAAACCACGCTCGAAGAGCTTCACCTGCAACTTGCCTTCTGCCAGATATACTTTGTTCAGATCGGTAATCTCATACTCCCCGCGTGCGCTTGGCTCCAACACGGCTGCTTTGTCGCAAACTGTTGAGTCATAGAAGTATAGACCTGGTATAGCGTAGTTGCTCTTTGGCTCTTTGGGCTTCTCTTCCAGCGACAACACTTTGCCTGTCTCATCAAACTCTACCACGCCGTATGCGGTTGGGTCTTGCACCTCATAACCGAAGATACATGCACCGCAACTGCCGCTTTCGACTTGCTGTACCGCATCACGCAACATTTGTCCGAAGTGCTGACCATAGAACATGTTGTCGCCCAGAATCAAGCAACCTGGCTCGCCGTTCAAGAACTCCTTGCCCAGCACAAACGCCTGCGCCAAACCATTAGGCACCTCCTGAATCTTATACTCAAAACGCATACCCAGACGCTTTCCGTCACCCAGTAGTTCCTCGAACATAGGCAAGTCGCGTGGTGTAGAGATAATCAATACCTCACGAATACCTGCACGCATCAAAGCTGACAAGGGATAATAAATCATTGGCTTGTCATATACGGGCATGATTTGTTTGCTAATCGCCTTGCTCAGCGGATACAAACGGGTGGCGCTACCGCCTGCTAAAATGATTCCTTTCATAATCAATTCGTTTTTATTGCATTTGGGCGCAAAGGTACAAAAAAAATCGCACATATGCAAATGTGCGATTGTTTTTTTGATGTTTTTAGCATTTTACAATGCAGCAATCACTTCTATTTCCACCAATCCGCCCTTTGGCAATGCGGCTACTGCCACTGCCGAACGAGCTGGGAATGGAGCAGCGAACAGGGTGGAATACACTTCGTTCAGTACGGCAAAGTTCGCCATATCGGTCAAGAAAACGGTTGTTTTGATTACATGGCTTGCATCAGTGCCTGCGGCTTTCAGTATGGCTGCCACATTTTTTACGGCTTGCTCTGCTTGGCTGCGAAAATCTTCGCCTGCAAACTCTCCCGTCTCTGGGTTGATACCCAATTGTCCACTTGCAAACAGCATGCCGTTTGCCTTAACTGCTTGACTATAAGCACCAATTGCAGCAGGTGCTTCCGTTGTTGAAATAATCTCTTTCATATATTCTCATTAAATCATTAAATCGTTAATCATTAATCGTTAATCACTCCACCGTCACTGGCAATACACCTACTGCCTCAATCTCGCCTGTCAGCACTTTCGCAGCGGCTTTTTGGTTGCTCTCGCTATCTTTGTATGCCACCAATAGACCGCCCAAATGCTCTTTCCATGGCAGATCGCTCAGTCCGTATGGGCTGCCGTAGTGTACCAAAATGGGGTGATGTTTCTTCACCAAACTCTCCAATGCTTGCACGTGCTCTTCAGCAATCAGGTCTTTTCTTGAGCGTCCGCGAGGGTCATGACATGCCAATATAACTACATCGTAATCAGACAATTGCTTTTCAACGGCAGTAATATCCTTCTTGCTACTCTTCTTGTCCAACGCGAAGTAATGCACGTCTCCTTCTTGCCTCTTCGCCTTATCGCCTCCTCGCCTCATTGCCTCTTTCAGCAAATGCTGATACATTAACGTGGTCGAATCCACCATACCTGTCTCGGGGTTGTATCCAGACAGACCCTCAATGTCGCCATATTCGCGAAGCATAGGGATGCGTTTGGCGTTGTATGCCACATACGCTACCTTCTTGCTCATGTCTATTGGTATGATTCCTAACTTATTGTCCACCAGCGTCATACTCTGGTCGGCCATTTCTTGGATAAGGGCGATGTGTTCGGGTTTCTTCACGCGCTCAGAGATACCAGTGGTGTCCACGCTTGCATTATAATTACGCTCCAACATGCCAAACTGAGCTTTCAGTCTCAGGGTCTTGCGCACGCGCTCGTTCAGTTCTTCTATGTCGCACTCGCCGCTGTTCATAGCTTCCTCCAGACGGTCAATCGAGGCGATAATGTCGCCTGGCTTCAGCAATATATCCACACCTGCTTTGTATGCGGCCAATGCAATTTCTGCGGACTCCATGTTCTCGCTCACGCCTTTCATGGTCAGCGCATCAGTCACGATAATGCCCTTAAACCCTAACTCTTCTCTGAGCAGTCCTGTCACAATAGGGTAGGAGATAGATGATACGGCGCTGTCCAATGCAGGGATATGCAGGTGACCCATCATGACCATTCCTACGCCGTGCTTAATCTGATCACAAAAGGGGTATAACTCCAGCGAGTCCAGACGCTCGCGGCTGAATGGCAATACAGGCAAACCTTTGTGCGAATCCACCTCTGTGTCGCCGTGTCCTGGGAAGTGCTTGGAGCATGCTATGATACCGCCGTCTTGCATACCTTTCATGTATGCACGACCGTATGCTGTCACTTTGTCACGGTCTTCGCCGAACGAACGAGCATGAATAACAGGGTTCTTTGGATTGACATTGATGTCCACTACGGGAGCGTAGTTGATATGGATATTCGCCATTTGGCATTGCTCCGCTACGGCTAGACCCATTTCGTAAATCAGTGAGTCTGAGGGCAATGCACCCAATTGCATTTGTTGAGGGAAGAATGGGTACTCGCTAAAACGCATGGATGGTCCCCACTCGCCGTCTATGGATACCAGCAATGGAATCTTGGACATTTCTTGCAATTGGTTCATGCGTGTGAGGAAACGTGGAAGACTGTCTTGTATGATGAGCAGTCCGCCGATGCCTTCTATTCCTACCAATGTGTCTGTCATGAGCGCATGTCCTTCGGAGAAGATGTAACTGTCCGTTTGTGAAACGATGAGTTGAGCCACTTTCTCGCGTGTAGTCATTTTTTTGAGTGTGCGTTCCACTTGTCGTTCCATGCGTGCGGCAGCACGATTCTCTGCGGTGCCGATACGTACTACGTTTAAGATAAACAACAGCATTGCGCAAATGCCACAGATCTCAATGATTTTTTTGTTTTTCATGATCGTATATTTCTTGTTTTAAAATTCTTAATTCAAAATTCTTAATCAAAAATCCACACTTCCCCAAATTCTCTACAAAGGTACTGCTTTTTTTTGAAACCTGCAAATATCTGCACGAAATTTTATCGCGCAACCTCCTCGCTCATTCCTCGCTCATTGTATCTTTCGACACTTTCCCGACACATACCCGACACATACCCGACACATACCCGATACATACGTATATCCCATGAATACCCCACGAATACTCTACGTATGCCCCATGAATATCCCAAGCAAGGAATCTTTATGACATACGCGCGCACGCGCGAACCTTATTTATATACGCGTGCGTATGTATGAGCATTACTATATGTACGTACTCCCTTTGTGATTATTGACAATCAGCTGCTTACAGAGAAAATGATGTTGTATAACATGTTTTTAGCCCAAAAATTTGGTCGGTCCAAAAAAAAGCAGTACCTTTGCACCCGATTTGCGCCTGAGGTTAGCGAACCTCAACTATGGCAAAAGTTACACTCGAAAACGTTATGCTGAGAATCAGCCACTTACGAAGAAAGTGCTAAATTTATTGAAAAAAGTTACTCAAAAATTTGGTCGGTCCAAAAAAAAGCAGTACCTTTGCACCCGATTTGCGCCTGAGGTTAGCGAACCTCTAAAATGGCGAAAATCACACTGAGAAAACGCAATGCTGAGAATCAGCCACTTACGAAGAAAGTGATAAAATAATGCAAAAAAGTTACTCAAAAATTTGGTCAGTCCAAAAAAAAGCAGTACCTTTGCAGCCGATTTCGCACTAAACGAAAATCAAGTGCAAAATCACAGTGATCTTTGAGAGATTGAAGCAATAATGTAGTACAAGAGAGCAGAAATAATCGTTCAAGTGAGCGAGATAAGAAATGCTCAATTGGGAAACTGAAAACGTGTAATACGATTTTTATATTATACGGTTCCCGTTAATTAAGTACACAATAGATATCGGTTATTCTGAGCTAAAAATTAATTTTCTTTTTACAACGAAGAGTTTGATCCTGGCTCAGGATGAACGCTAGCGACAGGCCTAACACATGCAAGT
>JBGVEG010000018.1:0-11027 GCA_045119955.1 Paludibacteraceae bacterium | reverse complement strand
GCCATGCGGCGGATGGCCTCACGGTTCATAGTTAAAAAAGCCGCGTTAGCCGTAGGGATAACGCGGTAACCTTCTTTTTCTAATTCGACGAGAGTAGGGGTAGCAATAGCTTCTACTTCAGGGATAATCATAGTTGGTTGCTCAGTTTCAATCACTTGGCGGAGCTTAGCACCATCGAGCATATTGAATACATGTGAGCGATGTGCCACTTGCATAGCCGGAGCATTGGCGTACTTATCGCACGCGATTACTTCCACGCCATAGCGCTGGAGTTCCAAGGCAACTTCTTTGCCCAATTCGCCACTGCCGAGCAGGAGTGCCTTGGTGGCTACAGAGGTAAGGGGAGTTCCGAAATTCATGTAAATATAATGTTATATTGTTGTCCTTATTTCGGGTTGCAAAGGTACTACTTTTTTTTGAAATATGCAAATCGTTTTTTATAATTTTTTCAAACAATTTTTAGATTGCCTTCTGTACTTGTCAGTTCTATGATACGGAGTGTGTGTTTTTTTTGAAAAAAGATTGATTTTAGCCGCAAAATCTGTGTTATATTGCTATTTTAAGCCGCGTTATGGTGTTTTGAGGTTAGTAAGATAGCTTTCAATAGCTGGGCATTGCTGCGGGACAAGGCAGGATACCAGCTGGTCAGATGACTAATCCATGGCCAGCTGTCCAGCAATTTCTCAAAATATATACATGTACCCGCGTCGCGGGTGAAGTTATAGAAACAGCTGGCCAGCTGGGCAGCTGTCCACAAAAAAATATATTCTTTTTCTTTAGATTATGCGGATTAGCTTTGTTACCTAATAACCTTATTACCTCACTGTTACGGACTTCCTGCGAACTTTCAAACACTCTCAAAAGTCCGCAGAAATCCATTTCATAATCCCTTTTTCTGAAATTATTAATTAAGTTTTTTTTCTACTACGGATTATATGGTTCTATTTCAACATCACCATCTAAACAATGAACAACGTTAGTTGGAACGAACTGATTCCAATTCGGAATATTTCTTACATTTTTCCAATCTTTTTTCTTACCCAAATAATTGATAGTTGTTAATGACTTACAACTATTAAATGAAGAAGATCCGATACTTGGCTCATCTGATCTAAAAGATACTTCTCCTATTCTTTTTATAGTTTTTGGGATTGTAAGAGTTGTGAGTGATTGACAACCATAGAAGGAATTAAGGTCTAACTTTATTATGCTATTAGGTAATGTTAGGGAAAGTAAAGATTCGCAACCATAAAATGCTTCATAACCAATAACTTTAACACCTTCAGAAATAGTTAATGTTTCGAGGCTTGTACAATAACGGAACGCCCAAGTATCAATATACTCGATACTCTTACCTAAACTGATGGATTTGAGAGAAAAACACCGCCCAAATGCTCTTTCTCCTATCTCTTTTACGGTATCTGGAATGTTAATACTGGTTAATTGTGAATGTTCAAATGCGTGTGCTCCTATTGACTTCAAACGGCTAGGAAGAGTAATCGTAGTTAGATGAGAATTGCAAAATGCACCAGATTCGATTTTAGTTACACTATCGGGAATATGAATAGATGTGAGACCAAAACAATCCCCAAAAGCACCCTTTCCTATTACTTTTACGCCATCGGGGATGGCGGATGTTTTACAACCTGCCACAAGTGTATTATTTTTTGTTTTGATAATTGCGTTGCAGTTTTCACGACTATCATAGATTGGATTCCCTGCTTCCACAATTATCTCACTGAGAGAGTCACACTGAGAGAATATATAATTACCTATTCTAGTCACACTTTTAGGTATAACCAAAGAGGTAAGCTTAGGGCATTTCCAAAAAGCTCCACTGCCGATACTCGTTAAACGACTTGGAAGGTTAATGCTTTGTAGATTAGTACATGATCTAAATGCTAAGTTTTTAATTTCAGTAAGACTATCAGGAAGAGAAATAGAGGATAGATATTTACAATTATAAAACGCTTCTTCTCCAATTGAGGTAACACTATCAGGGAGTGTGATTGATTCAAAAGGGCATTCAAAAAAAGCGTGTTTACCAATTTTAGTAACACTCTTAGGAATATTGATTGATGTGATGGGAGACCTACTGAAGAAACCATAAGGAATATAAGTCATATTGTCAGGGAGTGTGACAGATGTTAATGAGTTACAATAACTAAATACATACTCGCCAAATTCAGTTACACTATTGGGAATCGTAATAGATTCTAATGCAGTAGATGAAAAAGCATACGCCTCTATACTCTTTACACTATTTGGGATAGTGATAGAGGTAAGAGCTTTACAATTACGAAATGCCCCAGAACCGATGCGTTCTAACTGATTTGGCAGTGTAACTGATGCTAGAGTTGTGAATTCGGAAAAAGTCGAAAATTGAATAACGCGTACACTCTCAGGAATCACAACAGCTTTCACCAATTCCTTATTGATGGATTTAAGATGTTTACTCTCAAGTTCAATGATGCCATACGGTATAATAAGTGTACCATCGGCTAATAATTGTAATTGTTCCATGGTTGTTTTTATTAAATAAACCCGTTGGCGGAATTAAACCAGCGCATATTTGACTCTTCCAATGGGTTTATTGTTAATAAAGTTAATATAAGATGAGGCGTCCTAATTTATCTCCACCTCCCCATCGGTGCAATGGATGACTCTAGCTGGGACATAGTCATTCCATTCATCACCTAATTCTATCCCTTTCCACTGCGCTATGGTGCCATTGAATGCCATGGAGGTAAGGTACCTGCACCAGTTGAAAGCACCCTTTCCAATACTCATTACACTCTCGGGGATAACAATGGAGGTTAGGGAGGAGCAATCAAGGAAAGCATAACTTCCAATACTCATCACACTATCGGGGATAATAATGGAGGTAAGGGAGGAGCAACCAGAGAAAGCCTCCTGTCCAATACTCGTCACACCATCGGGGATAACGATGGAGGTAAGGGAGGAGCAAAATCTGAAAGCCCTCCATGCAATACTCGTCACACCATCGGGGATAACCATAGAGGTAAGGGAGGAGCAATAATAGAAAGCACCACTTCCAATACTCGTTACACTATCGGGGATAACAATGGAGGTAAGGGAGGAGCAATCCTCGAAAGCCCACCCTCCAATACTCGTCACACGATAAGCCACTTTTTTAAACACAACGATCTCAGGGATAATGATATCGCCCTCGTAACCTTTCTTTTGGATGACCTCTGCGGTCAAGTTTTCCTCATCGAGGAGGTATTTAATACCTTTGATGATTTTGTCAATCATTTTATTATCTTTTTAACCCGTTGGCGGAATTAAACCAGCGCATATTTGACTCTTCCAATGGGTTTATTGTTAATAAAGTTAATATATTGTAGGATAGTAAGTGCGCTGACTTTGCTGATAATACGAGCAAACAATCCTACTTGTTGTTTAGCATAATTGCGACATAACATAAATTGGTCAACCATCTGTGAGAAAAGCGTTTCCACACGTTTCCTTGCTTTAGCAAAGGGCGTAAAAGTTGGTTTCCAATCCTTTTGATTCAATCGGTATGGTACTTCTAATCGGATTTCGGATGTTTCAAATAAATCCAGTTGTACGGATGCACTCAAATATCCTTTATCTCCGATAACAGTAATGCGACTATATTCGTGTTTTATGTCTTGTAGATAATGTATATCATGCATATTCGCTTTTGACATATCATACGAATGTATAACACCGCTGAGACCGCATAAGGCATGCAATTTGTAACCAAAGAAGTAACAGTCCTGCGATGCACAATATCCAAAACTTGGTGCAGTAGCAAAATCGTTTCCACCTAATTTACAACGTTTTGCACGAGCGATGCGACATACTGGTACTGGCTTTGAATCAACACAAAACATGTCTTCGCCTGCATCAATCGCGAGAGCAATGTTCTTTCGTATTTGTTCACATAAGTTGGCGGTGAACTTACGACGATCATTAAACTGGCGACGAGAAATAAGGTTAGGAATGTCAGACTTATATTCTTCTAACAAAGAGAATAGATAAGACTCACTATCCACACTAAATTTCTCAGTTGTAAGGCTAAGTGCGATAACTTCAAGGTCAGAGAAACGGGGGATAACTCCTCTACGAGGCATATTTCCACGTTCATCTACCAGATTTTTTGAAAATTTCTTGCATATGTCAAGAATTTTTCCGAAATTTGCAGCCAAGTTGCGCATGATGAAGATTTTTTTAGATTGTTAACTTTATGATTGGACACCACAAAGTTACTAAAAATCAACGACATGTGCAACTTTTTTTGTTAGTTATTTTTATTCAAAGAACACTTAATTTAATTCCGCCAACGAGTTAAATAATTTAAATAATAGTTTAACGTCTAATAAACAAACTGCGAATCGTAGATTAAGTCGAACACTCGCTCCACAATATCTCCTCGCAGACCAACATATAGGTTCTTCTGCTCTTTCTCGGAATAGTTATCTATGCTCCAATCTTCCTCTATGTTATAGAGAGATTCACACACATCTGGTGCAATCAAACGTAAGTCATATAGAGAAATCATGCGCGTATGATAGGCATACATGTGCTGTATCAACGCAGGGATAGCATCCTCCGTTAAGGTCATTTGAAAACACATGAATTCCTCTTCTTTCCAAGAATTGTCATTATTGCGAGAATACAAACTAATTGCCTCTAATTCGCGGTCATAGACATCTGGAATATCTACATCAGGGAAAGGCTTTGTTTGCATGATTTCTTGTTCGCCATTGGTGTTGATTACATACTCGTCAGTTGGCATTCTGTCTAAAGCATCTTCCAGCACATGATCCTTGACTGCAAGGTCAAAGTTTCTGAGATCAAAAGGACTAAGTATGCGGACATCTGGTCCATACTCCTCGTCTGTATTCTCCAGACTTTCAAAGAGTTCTGGTTCATGCTCTTGCAGGTAGAGCATAGGTATTGCACGTGTTCGATGTTCTACGACATACTGGCTCAAGCGGTGTTCAGCCTCCTCACTTGTTAGGAAAAACACCTCATCGCCTAGTATCTCGAAATTTTCAATAATTTCCCACGTGTGATCAATTTCAGCTAATTCGAATGGGTTCATATATTTTTAGTTAACAAAATTGTTCTTGTAGTTCATCTACATCTTCCCAATCACCATAATAGAAGCCCAAATGATGTTCGTCGATTATTTCCCACTCCTCATCTTCAGGATCTACATCTGCCAAACCTTCTCCGTCGCCTTCGTTAATCCAATGGTTGTCTAAGTAAAAACATACAAATGCATTATCAGCGACTTCAATTTCTTGATCTTCGGGTAATTCGTATTGCAAGAAATAGCAGCACTTAAATGCCTCGTTCTCAATAGATTCTAATGCATGTGGCCAAGTCACGGATTGCAAACGGTAACAGTTTTCAAATGTGCAGTATTGTATTGTGGATAAGTTTTCTGGCAAAACTACTGAAACTAATTTAGCACAAGCATGAAAAACCTCATTTTCTATTGTAGTTATGGATGCTGGCAATTGTACTTTTTTAAGAGAACTACACCAGTTAAATGCCAATTCACGAATAGTTTTTACTCCTTCTTCTACTACCAAAGCAGTAATATCTTCATCTCCATCAAAAGCAGACTCGCCAATTTCTGTAACGAGATATTCGACATTATCGAACACCACTTTAGCAGGAATAAGCAATTCGCCATTCTCGTTTAATGCCTCTGCAGTTCTTCCTGTTATAACTGCTTCTTTTGTCTCTTCATTTAGACTGAATAATAATCCATTAAGTTCCATAATAATATTTATTTTATGTTATCATTTATTTATGTTATCTTCGTAATATCAAAGATTCGATATAAAAGTTACGTCTTTGACTATACAAATATTTTCACACTCGCATATAGCAGTCCCCATAGGGTCGCTTTCGTCTGGTGTAATCACAAAGTTCTCCGAGCAAGCATTCACTTCGTCTTCGTCAGAAAATCCATTTGCGCGATACAATTGGCATCCTTCAATTTCGGGGTGAAGTTCTATCTCCTCTATATCGTTTAGTAATTGATTGGCCTCCTCTATTTGTTCTTCTATTTGACGAAGCAATAATCCCATCTCCTGACTGCTCTCACGCATTTCAGAAATGTAATTACGATAGAGTATTTCCAACTGCTGCATTTGTCCATTTCGAAAAGTATCTGCCTGCTTATCTCGCCACACATTCAGCAGCATGACATTTAAGCGATCTAACAGACGAAAATTTTCTTCGAAATCTTGTATTTCTCTGTAAAACATACTACTTCTTTACTTCTTTTAGTTTTTCCAATGCTGCTACTAATTCGGCGAGATATTGGGTAGAACCATCAACGAGGTTAGTCATGTTTAGTCCGTATGTTTTGGTTCGTTGTCCCGCATTATCCAATACCAGTTGTAATTGTTCTACGGAACGTTGTATTTGCTCATATCGCATTTGTAATATCTCTAATTTTTGTCGTATCTCGGTATCACTATTCCCGATTTTGCTCCTGCACCCATCATTACACATGCGAAGTGCTAAGTCGTAACGCCTTTCGACAGTATTAGAACGTTCCTCTCCTACACGCAGAAAGTCTTGTGCTGTTTGCTTTTTGTTGTCAAGATCTTCCTTAATCTTGCGTATTTGTCTATCAATCAATATACATCGCCCCATATTCCATGTTTGGAAGTCTTTGAGTTTAGTGGCGTATGCTGCGATGACATTGATTTCGGATATATCTACATCTTTTCTCATTATAAGCGTATATTCGTCACTTGTTCGTATGCGTCACATAATTTAGAGATATATGCAGAGAACTGTTGCATCTCTTGTGCTATTTTGTCTATATCCTTTTTGCTTTGGTCAAAGGAAGGTACAAAGCGTTGTGCTTGTACATCATTCCAGTTGTCGCACACGCTATGCATTTGACCATTTAATTGCTGAAATAAGTTAGTGAGTGCAGCACTCGCTTGATTAAGATTGGTACCAAATTGGCGAAGTTCTGTAATACTTCTTACACCTGCATCTTGAGCCATAATAGGTTTTATTGATTAGTTAGTTGAATAATAGTTTTTACATCTGGTAACATATATGGAGTAAGCAATGTATATTTATCTGCTTCTTCATTATAGTAATATGCGCGTACACGGCGAGGGTCACGCTCCAATGTGTGAAGGCGTATGTCGTCACGAAGCATTAATTGACTAGCAACCATTTCGTCGGAACGCAACAATATTAAGTGTTTAAACAAACTAAATAGTTCTTGTTTTCTGAAATAGCCGTCTTGTGGAAATAAGAAATGTTCTGGTTTGTCCAATTGCATGATAGTATGTACTCCTGCTTCTGGTCCATTGGTTAATATATAATGCAACGCATCGCCAATGGTTTTTATTGTCGGTTTACTTGAAGATTGTGAACCTCCGAAAGACATAGAGTTCATCATATCCAAAGTTGATTGGAAATCATTAGCTATTGGTGTTGCTGGTGCATCTGCTATCTCCTGATTGAGTTTTAGTTCTCGGAATTTCTCCTGTCCTAAAATCAAAAGTATTGTAGGAGTAGTCTTGTCTTCTGCGATTTGATCGCATAACTGTTTAAGTGTTTCGCCCCTACGTCGTGCAGATACTACATGGCAACAACCTGCTTGCTCTAAGCCGTCCAATAAATCTACATATTCAGCTTCTTCCTCGTTGAGACAATCAAATACTATAAATTGGTATCCCAAATCTTTTTGCTGGTTAGATAGCATTAGCGAGGTCAATATGCCCATCGTTGTACGTGTTAGATATTCTTCGTCATTGATACCCATCAGAAGAATATTCTCGCTAAGTTCTAATTTAAGAGGAATGGCTACTGCTTGTTGCATCAAACTAATTTCTTTACCAGGTGAAGCTACAATATTCTTCCTTCCCTTGGTGCTGAGTTCTTGTGCAATATCTCCATTCAATTCAAATTGTAGTGTACCACTGAAGAATGCTTGCCCGTTAGAGTTAAATGCCTCGGCCTTCTTGATTGCAGCATTTACTAGGTCTGATTGCATGGTTTGCTTATCTACATAATTGTATGTGAAGAATACATCTTCTGCAGCACCTTGGTAATAACATTGTCCCTTACCTTTCTCCATGGTAGCCACAATTTTTTCTGTAGCACTTCGTTTGGTGTCATCAACCAAACGCATCGCATCAGCAGGCAAGCATGGAAGAATATAATGTTCTGAAATCTGATTAAGTATTTCTTTACCTAATTGAGGCGTATTTGCCAAAGATTGAGTTGCTAATAGCAAATGAACTCCATAAGCACGTCCTTGTTGAGCTACTAAAGCCAAGATATCTACTATTTCGTTTTGCAATTTTCCATTTTTTGCTCTATCACCGAATAATGTTTGACATTCATCTGCAATTAGTATGATTTGAGAGAGATGTTTTTCTGGATGATTACGATTATATTCTTGCACATCACTAGCGCCATCCTCTGCTAATTGACGTTGACGCTCTTCCATTCTTGTACGGAGATCGCGAATGACTTCGTAAGTAATACGTTCATCTGCTCTATCCACCAAGATAGCTCGCGCGTGCTTTAACTGCCGATAGCAATTGAATTCAACCCCCTTAAAGTCCATCAAGTATAATTCTAAATCTTCAGGACTATACTGGGTAGTCATGCTAAGTATTACATTATGTAAAAATCGAGACTTACCAGAACCTGTTGCACCGATTACAAATGCATGATAATGACTTTTATTGACATCCATTTGAAAGTTGAGTACATTCCCATCACTATCATATCCTATAGGTGCGATGATGTCACCTTCTGTAGGTATATATGGTGCAATTGCCATTGATTGCCAATCATGATGATATTCCACACGTTTAGTAGCGGTATTATTGATATAACTAAATGCTTCGGACATCCACTCTGGATTGGAGTACAAACTGTTAACACCAATTATTGCATCATCTTCAGGTTGTGGCAAATATTCTTCAGAGGCATTGATATTTTGAATCACATCGGAATATTGGAGTAAACTATCTTTCCCAAACAAGCATCCAGCCTGTGTAGTGTCATTGAGCAGAATGAAATACAATCCACTATTGCTGCCATTTTGGAAGATTGGTAGCAAGATGTCATGTAGATTATTATAGATAGGCGATGGATAATTTGGAATTAGGATAATTTCGTATGGACCTACGATGTCTTTTTGTTCCTCGTTGTACTGTTCTTGTGTACCACTAAAGGTTTTCATGTCGCCTAACATGTCATTTTGCAGACGAGCACATAACTTTCTTACCCCTGCATCATCTATAATCAACGAACAAATACTATCATCCAATTGACTGCTAAGCAATCCTAAATCTTGTGTCATTTGCAGATTAAGGATATTGATATGTACTTTCTTGATTGGGAATGCCAATAAGATAGACATTACGATCTGATTTAGGATGTCAATCGCCTTTGTCTTTGACTCGGTATTATGATTGATAACTATGTTTTTTTGTCTATGATCGGGCGTTTGCCATTTTAGATATTTAGGAGTAATAAAAGCTTCACCTTGAATAGTATCACGATATGCTGCATAATGCAAATAAGGTAATGTGTAGCGGGTTGCTGCTTTTTGCGCGATATGTTCCCAGCTAGTAGATGCTGTAATCTCTTTTAAATTAAGTGGATAAACAGCTGCATCTTCTATTGATAATTGCCCAAAAGCAGTTAGCATTTGCTTGCGTACCTCTTCAAAAGCTACTTCGTACTCATTAGGGTTAGTAGCATCAATGGCAGATAAAGACTGTATATAGGTCTTTAAAATATTTGTAATTTCTGGAGTTGTCATAATAATCTCATTTATCAAATATAACGTTGAACCAAAGGATCTGAGTTCTCGCCGAACACTTCATGATCGTCATATTGCAAATGATATGGAAATTTTACAATAGACAAATTATTACAGTCGCGGAAAGCTCCTATCTCGATGTGATTGACACTCTTTGGAATGGTTATTGTTTTTAAAGATTTGCAACCATAAAATGCAGACCTGCCAATTATTTCTATTGCACCAGATAATTCTACATGGGTTAAAGCAGTACATCCAAAAAACATATTGTCAGGTATTTTTTTTAGAGGATACTCGTTTTGGAAACGATTATGCATAGTGACAGTTTGTAGTGAAGTACAGCCTCCAAATGCAGTCATACCGATGTCATAAACACTTCTAGGAATTGTGACGGATGTCAATGCAGTACAATTTGCGAAAGCAAAGGCCCCAATCGTTTTTAGTGTATCAGGCAGAGAAACAGTTTGGAGTTTCGTACAATGCGCAAACGCCCATTTCTGAATACTTGTTATCCCTTGGGGTACTGAGACTGAAATCATATTCTTCCGACATTTTACTAAGCACTTTTCTCTAATCAATTTTCCATTTTCTTCTTTGTCAACAATGTTGGCACCCCAATATTGATTTTTATTGGCATCCAACGAACTTTTGTTTATAAAATTATCACGTGCAATGTACACATCATTGAATGCCCCTTTTTCTATATTTGTTACACTTTCAGGTATCGTGACGGTAGAAAGCATACCGCATTCCGCAAAAGCATCTGACCCTATATTCGTTACTGTATTAGGAATAGAAATAGATACTAAGTCTTGGCATCCTTTAAATGTTTTTGCACCAATAGCAGTAACACCTTCAGGTATCGTAATCGTCCGTTGAGCCTGCAATTTATTTTTGTCCTGCAATAATCTTTGATAGGCATCAATCGCAGCTTGGCGTTTGGCATCTTCTTCTGCCTTGAGTCTAGCTTTTTCTTCTTCAGCTTTTCTTCTTCTTTCTTCTCTGGCTGCCATTCTTTGCGCTCTAGCTTCTTCAATACGCCTTGCTTCTTCTTCCGCTTTTCTTTTTGCTTCCTCCGCTATTTTGCGCTTTGCTTCTTCTTCGGCTTGACGTTTTGCTTCTTTCTCTGCCTGCAATTTCCTTTCATGCAATACATTGCGTATTTGCTCATCAACAAACTTAGGAGCTATCCAAACTTCAGAGG
>JBGVEG010000017.1:0-2538 GCA_045119955.1 Paludibacteraceae bacterium | reverse complement strand
ATCGGTGGAACAAAAGGAGCAGAACCGGTAGCCACGCAGACAGAGGTATAGGGAAGCACTGTTCTATCATCAAGGAGAATGTTCTTTTCGTCCTTGTCAATTTTCACAGCTTTTTTTCCGTAGAGGACACGGCAGCCGTTTGAGCTGTAAAAGTCGGGCTTTCTGTAATTCATTTTATCAAGGGTCGTCTTTTTTTCAAGATAGTAGGAAATAAGAGGGCGACCGTAAACGGGGTAGGGTTCTTCGGAAACAACCGTAATGGGTGAGGTTTTGTCGATGCTTCGAACACCTTCAATACAACCCACAGCGGCAACTCCGTTACCGATGATTATGTATTCAGCCATTTTCATCGCCCCTTTCCTCATAGACGATAGCATTGTTCGGGCAGCCTTTTACACAAGCGGGAGCACCGCAGGAATTTTGCAAGCAAAGCTCGCATTTCTGCATAACGCCGTTTTCGTTTGATGCAAGTGCACCGTAAGGGCATACCAATATGCAGGTATAGCAGCCCACGCATTTACTTTGGTCAATGTGAATTAAACCATCCTCGCGTGTGATTGCACCTGCGATACAGCTTTTGACACACATAGGATCCTCGCAATGACGGCAGGAAACCGCATACGATATTTTTTCGTTGCCTTCTATGTGGATCCTCGGATAGATCGGTTTGCCCTTGAGCGCATCTGCCATATCCTTTTTGCCGGAGTTTGCAAACGCACAGTTATATTCGCAAAGATGGCATCCAAGACACCACTTTTCATTTACATAGACTCTTTTCATGATGTTTACCTCATTCTCCCGCGTGGGATATACCGAGTATCTGCAACTCCTTGTCGGTAAGTCCGACACCTCTGAGCATCAGTCGGTTGCCACGGAGCGCTTCGATAGAGTTGATTCCCATACCGCCCATCAGCTCCTTGATTTCGTGTTGCCAAGCGTGCATCAGGTTGACGAGTCTTTGATAACCGAGATCGGGATTGAGGCGCTTGACAAGCTCGGGACGTTGTGTTGCAATACCCCAGTTACACTTGCCGGTCTGGCAAGTACGGCAGAGATGACAGCCGAGGGCGAGCAGAGCCGCAGTAGCAATATAGCAGGCATCCGCACCAAGTGCAATTGCCTTTACCACGTCTGCGGCAGAACGGATACTACCACCTACCACAAGGGATACGTTATTTCTGATGCCTTCATCGCGCAAACGCTGATCAACCGAAGCAAGAGCAAGCTCAATCGGAATACCTACGTTATCGCGGATTCTCGTAGGAGCCGCACCCGTACCGCCGCGGAATCCGTCAATAGCAATGATATCCGCACCGCTTCGTGCAATTCCGCTGGCAATAGCGGCAATGTTGTGGACTGCCGCAACCTTGACGATGATCGGCTTTTTGTAATCGGTTGCTTCCTTCAAGGAAAAAACGAGCTGACGCAGATCCTCGATAGAATAAATGTCGTGATGCGGAGCAGGGGAGATGGCATCCGAGCCTTCGGGTATCATACGAGTACGTGAGACATCACCGACGATCTTGGCACCGGGCAAATGACCGCCGATTCCGGGCTTGGCGCCTTGTCCCATTTTGATCTCAACCGCCGCGCCTGCCTTCAGATACTCCTCGTGAACGCCAAATCGTCCCGATGCAACCTGTACGATGGTGTTCTCACCATAGACGTAAAAATCCTCATGAAGTCCGCCCTCGCCCGTATTATAAAGAATACCGAGCTCCTTGGCGGCACGCGCAAGGCTTTCGTGTGCGTTATAGCTAATTGAGCCGTAGCTCATCGCGGAGAACATCATCGGCATCGAAAGCTCAAGCTGAGGCGGAAGCTTGCAGATCAGCTTACCGTCAGCACCTCGCTCGACCTTTTCGGGCTTCTTTCCAAGGAACACCTTGGTTTCCATTGGCTCACGAAGAGGGTCGATTGGCGGGTTTGTGACTTGAGACGCATTGATCAGGATTTTATCCCAATATACGGGAAGAGGCTTGGGATTTCCCATTGAGGATAGCAGGACCGCACCGCTTCCCGCTTGCTTGTATATTTCATTGACGGTATCCTGTTGCCAGTTAGCGTTTTCACGAAGCTGACAGTCGCTTTTTACGATCTTGAGTGCACGTGTCGGACACAGAGAAACGCAACGGTGGCAGTCCACGCACTTTGACTCGTCGCTGAGCATGATCTTGCGTTCCTCATCGTAGGTATGTACTTCGTTGGCGCACTGTCGTTCGCAAACACGGCAGGTCACGCAGCGGCTGTCATTTCTGACAACTTCAAATTCCGGATAGATAAAGTTTACAGCCATCAGAAACAGCCCTCCTTTACATTGACGATAACGGGCTCACCGCCTGCGGGTGCCCAGACATTTTCCACGTTCGGTTCCATTACGCGAATCGCCGCTTCTTCGCTTGCAATATATACCTTATTATTCTTTTCACCGACAACCATGGAACGAAGCTTGAGACGGTCGTTGAGCGCCATAAGTCCTCCGTTGTAACCCAAAACGATGGAAAACGGACCCGTTATGAGCAGGCTTGGGAAAAGGGT
>JBGVEG010000016.1:0-13208 GCA_045119955.1 Paludibacteraceae bacterium | reverse complement strand
GCCCAAATGGCGGAATTGGTAGACGCGCTCGTTTCAGGTGCGAGTGTTGAGAGACGTGCAGGTTCGAGTCCTGTTTTGGGCACAACGCGCAGGTGGTGAAATTGGTATACACGCTACTTTGAGGGGGTAGTGGTCGCAAGACCGTGTGAGTTCGAGTCTCATCCTGCGCACCAAGAAAATGCTGTGATAGTTTATTCTATCGCAGCTTTTTTCGTTTTTATCCAACAAACAAACCAGTTACAATATAAGGCTGCAACCATGAAACAACTATTTTCGACCCTTCTTCTCATTATCGCCCTGAGCGTTTCGGCTCAGCAGGCATACAATGTCCGCGCTCCTTTTGACCCTGCTACGGTCAAAATGGAGGAGAGCATGCGTGGCGAAGTGCTCCGCTTCATCCTCAGCGACTCGCCCAGCTACCCTGGCACTGAGCGCGAGATACTCGTTTATGTACCTCAGCAATATACAGCTGAGCGCCCCGCTTGCCTATTAGTCTGCATGGACGGCATACTCTATGATGCCACTACGGTGATGGACAACCTCATTGCCTCGGGCGAGATGCCTGTGACCATTGGCGTGTTTATCCAACCCGGCGTGGTGCACGATGAGGAGGGCGAAGTGGTGCGCTATAATCGTTGCAAGGAGTTTGACTCCACCGATGACCTGTTTGTTACTTTCATAGAGACGGAGGTACTCGCCAAGGTCGAAGGCATGCAGACCGCCAGCGGAAAGACTATTCACCTCTCCCACGATGCCAACGACCGCGCCATTACGGGCGCCAGCAGTGGTGGCATAGCAGCGTTTACCGCGGCATGGAATCGCCCCGACCTCTTTAGCCGCGTATATACCACGGTCGGCACGTTCGTCGCCATGCGCGGAGGGCATGAGTATCCTGCTATCGTGCGCAAGACCGAACCCAAACCGCTGCGTATCTATATGCAAGACGGTTGGTACGATGTCTGGAATCCTATTTTTGGCGAGTGGTTTGAGTATAATCTGCTCATGGAGTCCGCCTTCAATTTTGCGGGCTACGAGGTCTTCCACCATTGGAACAGAGGCAATCATAGCATTAAGTATGGCACATTGGCTTTCCCTGATGCCATGCGTTGGTTATGGAAGGGCTACCCTGCGCGTGTACAAAAGGGCTGGTCAAACAACGGCATGCTGCAAGATATATTGCTCAAAGACGAAGATTGGCAAGAGATTGCATTGCCTATGGCGATTGATAGCGACCTCTTTGCTACAGCAGACAGCTCCATCGTCTTCTCTTCGCATGCTACTATATATAAGGTATCACCTGCAGGTGCGTGCACACGCATAAGCGAACTGAAAAGTGGCGAACGCCTTTTAGGCGAATACCTGACAGCTCGCGGAACCACATTGTACCACAAGGGCGCAAAAGTGGCAGATGCTTTGCATGGTTTAGTGGCTGCGCAAGTGCTGTCGGATGGTCAATATCTCGCTCTGTGCAACGATAGAGCCAAGAGCAAGCCCAATGTCTGGGTGGTCAGTGCGGGCTCTCGTGCTTTGGCTGTAGCGCCAGACTATAGGTTCTGTGTGACGGGCGAAGCGCATACCCATCATCTGCTGAGTACGATTATCAGCCAACAGGGCGAGATGCTCCACAGCGAACCTTTCTATTATCTCCATGACCTGAGCAATGGCGTGCTGCAACCAGCAGGCAATATGGCGTTTGACACCAAGGGCAACCTGTATGTCGCCACCGAGATGGGTGTACAGGTGGCAGATCATAACGGCCGTGTGCGCGCTATCTTGTCTTTGCCTGCGGGTAGGGTACAGTCTTTGGCGTTCGTTGGTAACTACTTGTATGTGCTTTGTGGCAATCGCCTGTTCGTCCGCAAGATGAACGCCGAAGGACATTTGCCTCAAAATGGGGCTATGCAGTATAAGTCACAAGGGCAAGGGTAAACCTTTTTCAGTTTTAATCAAATTCTACTATGAAGTGCTTTGAATAACATAATAATATCATAGTAATCACATAGTAATGTCATAGTATAGATAGGGAGGAACGACCCCACCCGACCTCCCCCTGAAAGGGGAGGAGTAGATAAAGGGGATACTCGGCAAATACGCCGAGAGAGGAACAAACAATGAATTAGGTTTTTTAGGTTTTTCAGGTTTTATAGGTTTTGCAAATCCTGAAAAACCTATAAAACCTATAAATCCTATTTACGCTGTTTTACATATTGCCTTGTGGTAAATACCGTGCATAACTCGTTCTATATGTGAAGATTGAATATATTTCTGCAACCAGACTTCAATCGTCTTTACGCTCACTCCAAGGACTTCGGCTTGCTTCACTGCGTCCTGCTTAATGAAGTCAGTGGGGAGCATTTGAAAGAACTGACGTTGCAACATATTGCCCCCTATCTCACCCATAGGCGTGGCTTTCAGCTCCGGCATCATTTGGAACACCATCGCCGCGTGCATCAGCAGTTTGTGACCAATCAGCAGCATTGTCAGAAAATCCTCCTCCGAGCACACCACGCGCTCAGGCAATGGCTTCGTCGTATCCAAACGCAAGCCCGTCAATATCATACCAATACGCTTCATAATGACAGGCATATGTTTGAGTGAAATATGGTGTTTGATGGTTCAGTGTTTAAGGCTTATTTTAAGTCTATTTTGCAACTTCGACTTTGCAAAAATGATAAATCCAGTATATTTATTAGTACTATGTTTTGCAAAGTACTAAAAATGTAGTACCTTTGCAGTGCCAAAGCAAATTAAACAACTTATTAACTAAATTTATTTATTATGAAAAAGTCATTTATCGTATTTTCCCTGATAGGCATAGTGGCTATAGGGATGAGTTTTAACTCTTGCAAGAATGAGGCAACAAGTGAGGCATTAAATTGCAGCTATGAGGAAAGTTGGCAACAACTGGAGCAACAAGTAGAGCAATTGAATGTGGAGTATGAACATTTAGCGACAGAGAAAATAGCGGGAGGGGGTAAGGTGATGATCTTCGATGTAGATGAGATTGAGTTAAGAAGTAAGTATAAGGGTGCGCGGTCTGGAAGGTTGATGTACAAAATGTTGCGACGCGTCTTTAGCAAAAACTTTAGAAAGAGTGCCCAAGGTTTGTCAGATGAGCAGGTAAAAGAGAAGGTAGTGAACGAGATGGAGAATATGACAGGTGTCATGGATGAGCAATTCAAAGCCCAACTCATGAAGATGCAGATTGAAGATTACCAAACTGCCCGTTTGCACAAGCAATACATATCTATCCAAACACAATTTATGAACTTAGCCATGGACTTAGGCGTAGAAGACTTGCGCCATTATGCAGAAGAGTATATAGAGATCATCAATACAACGCTAACAGACAAAGACGAACGAATCACCCTTACCATACAAATCAGTATGGCGTATTATATCTATGCGTTTTGGAGCACCGAGGGAGCGAAGTTAGTGGGATAATATGCTGAAGGTGTACATATAATATCCAACTTTGATGTGAATTTTGAAATAAACTTGCATATCTCCCAATTTTGTTGTACCTTTGTAGGCGAAATGATGAAATCAATTAATAACCGCTAATTTTGATTGTTATGAAAAAGATTGCCTCCATTACCTTCCTATTGCTGAGCAGTATCATGCTGCTGCAAGCACGCACATTGCAAGAAGCGATGCAAACGGCTAACAACTTCATCGCGCAACGTAGTACAGAGAACGCATCGCACGCGCAGCACGTAGCTGCCAACCGTTCTGTGGAATGGGTCTATACCCACTACCAAGTAGATAAGATGACCCCTGCTATATATGTCTTCAATGCAACAGATGAGAACGGCTTTGTACTGGTCTCTGCAGAAGATATGGCACGCGAAGTCTTGGGATATGCAGACAGGGGGCGTTTTGACGCGGAGAATATACCAGAGAATATGCAATTCTGGTTGAAGATGTATGCCGAGGAGTTGGCGACGCTCACTCCAGCATCGCCTCTGACCAATGGTATGAACGCTATTCAGGTGCTTAGACCGCTCACTCCAGCGCATTTTCCTACGATAGAGCCATTGTTGGAGGGTGTATGTTGGGGACAAACCAAACCTTACAACAACTTGTGCCCTACCATTAGTGGCTACAAGACACCAACAGGTTGTGTCGCAACCGCTATAGCGCAAATCATGTACAAGCATCAATACCCTGTGCAAGGCAAAGGTAGTCACTCCTATAAGACCAACTCCTACAAGCTGTCCTTGAGTGCAGATTTTGGTGCAACGGCATACGACTGGGTCAACATGCTGCCTGATTACACAGGTGCGTATTCTGAAGAGCAGGCGACAGCAGTGGCGACGCTGATGTCGCATGTGGGTATTGCTGTGGATATGGATTATACACCCAACTTCAGTGGGGCTATCGCTATCAATGCGCTGAAGGCCTTGCATACGTATTTTGATTATGATGCGAATATCTCTATTTTGCCTAAAAATTATATGGATGAAATAGATATATTGTGGCAGATTGCGGATGATTTGGAAGCAGGTCGCCCTGTGTTTATGGAAGGAAGTACTATCAATGGCGAAGGACACGCTTTTTTGTGCGATGGTATGGATGAAGACGGCTTCCTACATATCAACTGGGGTTGGGACGGTATTTCGAATGGCTACTACGCATTCTCTGCGCTTGATCCTGATGTACAAGGTACGGGTGGCAGTAGCAGCAACTTGGCATTTACTAAAGGCGTATCAGCATATACGGGTGTTCAGCCCAATCAAGGTGGTGTTGGTTCGCCACTCATAAGTGTCGCAGCCATAGAACGCACATCTCAGGATGAGATAGGAAGAAATGAGAGAGTGAAATTCGAATTGTCTGGTTTCATGAGTCGAGGTATCGTAGATGCTGCGGGTGTTCTCATGTATCGCATCTGTGATAGTAACAATGCAGTTGTCAGTGAGGTGGAGATACAAGAGTTTGAGTTGGCATCGGGTTACTTCTATGCTTCGCCAGTCCCACTATCGCATGCTATCCCCAAGGAACTGCCCGCAGGTGAATATACCTTAGAGGTGGTTTATAGAGACCGAACCAATACGGTTCGCACCATCTTGGTGAAAAACAAAGGTATTATGCGCATGCCGATGACTATCCACGAGTCAACAATCACGTTCATACCGCAAGAACCAGTTGAGCTCGAACCTATTACGCGAGCACAAATAATGAACATGAATGGTACCAAAGAATGGCAGTTAACACTCTATTCCGATGGATTCTCGTCCTCAGAGCCCTCCAATACAGATGTTGGTATACAACTTGCCCTAAGAAGCAATAGCGCAACATCCGTCATTGGAACGTATGTGATGGACGCTGCGACGATTGGACAAATGGGTAATATCAGTACCGCCATATATGCTATAGGTATCAGTCAAGCAGCAATCAAGATATACACGCCCGAACAACTGCACTTAACCATTAGCGAGGGCGAGAATGGTGCGCTGCACGTAGCATATTACATGGTGGTAGAGGGAGAAGTGCTTCAAGAGGAATGTTCCGTTATGCCTACATGGCTTGTGCGAGAGGGTAATAGCGCGTACTATTATGATAGTGAGGTGACCTACAAGCTTGCCGCTTGGCTAACGCCTACATACGCCTTGAGCATAGCACAGTCTTTTACTGATACGGAGGAAACGGTCATGTCCTATTTTGTGCGCGGTCTAATCTCCAATATGCGTAATACCCCTGAACAGATTATGCAATATCAGTCGGCGCGCTTTGATATATCGAATGATGGCACAAGCACCGATCAACTCTATTGCTACAACACCCGTTGGCTCAACAATACCGACTATATAACAGGTGAAGAACTCTCGCTGGGCAATGAGGTGGTGGTGTTAGGTGCACTGCAGAACTACAATGGCACAACGCCTGAGATCAAGGGTTACATATACGAGCATCACGAAGAATCTACCCAACGTGACTATAGTATCACCTCGCTGACACTGGTTAGCATTGAGGATATGAAGGTGACTTTTGCTTGGGAGAGCGCGGCGCCTATGGTGGAAGTGCGTCTGCTGAATGCGAAGAACAAACAGATAGGCAAACTCTATACTTCCGACAAAGAGGTCTCCTTCAAGGCACCAGAAATGGGTACATATACGGTATGTGTGCGCCCTGTAGATGAGGATAAACAATATCTGGCAGACGAGGTGAGACTGGTTATTGAGGTAGTACCAACTGCCATAGAGGATATTGCTACAGACACTGTCCGCGTAGAAAAAGTCGTAAAGGACGGTCAACTTCTCATCATCCGCAATGGTGAGGTCTTCAATGTCATGGGTGCCAAAACAAGGTGATTGGTTCTACACTACAGAAACTGCACGCTATTCATGCTTATCAAAGTACATACATGCTGAAATCGATAAAATATATATGGCATAATGCATGCAGATGGGTCTGCATGTTGGGTTTGGTATGCGGGATAGCGTGCGGTATGAGTTCTTGTAGGTGGCATGATGCAGAGGCGGTGATTGCCTTGGCGGATAGTATTGATCAAACCGAGCACGTGATATACGATGATACAGTAGCACTGCACAATGTGATTCATACATTGAACAATCCCTTGGGTAGAACCTTCAAACGCAGCACACTCGGCAAAGCGTATTACTATATGGGGCGCAACTTGGAGGACAAGTATAGCCAAGTAGCGCGTGCTGCGGAGTGCTACGTAGCAGCCGATTGGCTGAAAATTGATAACCCTATTTATAGAGGCAGGGTCAATTCATGCATGGGTAGAATCTCGGGTAACTACAATCAAGAGAGTTTGTCACTATTGTTTTACAAACGAGCATTAGAGCATTTTGCATTATGTGATGATACAATATATTATGCGAGAGGATTGCTTAATGTCGCGATTTCACATGATGCGTTATGCAATTTTGAAAAAGCAGATAGTATGTTGCGTTTGGCAGCGCAATACGAACTAACCTATGCATATCGTTATTCTGTAAACGATGCTTTTGCACATCATTTTTATCGCCAGAAAACTCCTGCTTCGCCTGATTCTATTATCTATTATTTACAAAAAAATCCGATAACCAATTCTTGGCGAGCAATTTTCTTGGCAGGTGCATTTTATGATTTGGGACAGATGGATTCATCCTTATTTTATGCCCAAAAAGTAACACAAGAATATAATGGAGTGCCAGGGAATAATGTAGATGCTTATTATATCTTGCATAAGTATGCCATTTTAAATAACGACATATTAGCTGCAGATAGTCTTGCTGCTTTGCGTATGGATGAGAAGCGCAAAGCAGAAGTGAAGAAGGAGGACTCTCTGGAGGGCGTACAAGTCTTTGAGAAGTATTTGGCATATTGCGAGGTATATCGTTGGCGTGTTCTGCTATATTGTTTAGCAGGATTCTTGGCTTTGTCGATCGTGGTAGCATTATTATGGTACTGGCAGAGAGCAAAAAAGGAGGTACATGCGCAAGCGGAGGCAGTTCAGCATGCCAAAATGGAATACCATCAAACCTTGGAGGAACAACGCAACCAACACATGGAAGCACTCGTGCAACATGTGGAGCATTTCCGCAGGCGCTATCCGAAACCGAATAAAGAGTGGAGCGACTATGAGAAAATGCGTACTGAACTGAATCTGTCATTGCTCTGTTTATTGGATAAATTGGCAGAGCGCAAATTGTCGGACAGGGAAATTCGGTTGTGCGTGTATTGCTTGCTTTACCATGATGTAAGTACAAAAGTATTGGCAGAATATATGATTTATTCTGCCGTAGGTATCAGAACCTTCAAACAACGTACAGCCCAGAAGTTGGGCACTACTGCTGCCAATTTATACGATTTTTTGGTAGAATTGGCAATCTCTAACTGAATCAATTAGTCCGTTTGTAGCGTTTGTGCGCAGGACGAACTTGCAGTCGCTTGATAATTAGGCGATTGCAAGTTTTGCTTTGTGCGCTATATTTTTTGCACACATTCCGAAAAGGCAGTACCTTTGCACCGCAATTTGAAAACAAATAGAAACAATTAAAATTTCAACTGTATGAAGAAACTACTAATTTTCGCATTGTGTTTACTAGGCATCTGCAATGCTCGCGCCGAAATGATGACGGCACAAGAAATCATCTTAATAGAGGTATATCACATGCTGCCATGGGATAGTAAAGATGATGATAGAATAATACGTCCTAATGATGGAAATAGTGTTCGTGCTTTCATACAAGAAAATGAGTTGTATATAGATACAGATGCACCCGCGTATGTGGAAGTAATTGATAATGAGACAGGCGATGTGGTTTCTGAAGAAGAATTTGAAGGTGAAACAACTATGTATATCCCACAGAGTGGAGAGTATGAGTTGTACATATATACTGAATCAGGTACAGTAATGGCTGGCGAGTTTGTGGTGGAATAATTTCATACAGACTAAAACAAAATTCGCATAAACTTGTTGGCCATTACTTTTATATAATCTAATAATCAATCCCAAATTTTTAGTATTATGAAAAAATCTTATTTCATTTGGCTAACTGCCCTTGTGTTAGGTGTAGTTGTAGCTTGTACCTCCCAAGTAGAAGAATGTGAGGAAGTTTCTAATCAGCAAGAGGTGCTGACACTGCAGGAGAAGTATTCCACCGCAGAAACAGACTGGTCTGCCTTTCAGCATGCATTGGATTCTTTGAACGCTCAATATTTTCCTAAGAAACCCACAAATGGCTCACGTTTTTTGAGCAACTTAGCGTTTACTCGAAGTGGTCGATATGCAGCAGAGGATGCTAGAGGAGCAGTCGAATGGTTAGAAATAATAAGATGGTTTCCTGATGGTAGTGTTCAAGTTAAATCCTCTATTATAGTAATGAGTGTAGTGTATTCTTTTGAAATATATGATAGGGAAGCCGATACTGTTCCTTCTGGATTAGTCCCTCCAATCATAAATCCTAATAATATCTTGAAACTACGTTCAACTAATCCGTTTGCTCAGTTAGGTAGGGATCATAATATCGTTATAGAGAAACTATTGCAGGTGAATGGCGTATCTAACATGAACCGTCAGCAATTAATCAGTACGATTATCAGTATCTACGAGCAAGAAATTGGTTCTATTCCCGCCGCCACTGAAAATGCATTGCTTTCTCCAAATGCTAATCGAACTCCCACTATTAACGCAACTGTGCAGCAAGCAAATGATAACTTTACGACAGCAGTGGCTGCGATGAACATGCAGACCAAGCGCAACTATACCGATGAATACTTACAGATCGTAGAGACTTCTGTCGCTAACACTTACGATCAGTTGCAAATGTCTGCCCATGCCAGTGTAATGTACTACAGTAGTTCGTTGTGGAATGTGGATTAAGCAGGAGAATTGCATAAATAAACACACCCGCCTGCCATGTGACTTGGCAGGCGGGGTTGTATTTACTCAATCCGAGACAGCCAAATCAACCAAAAAATCATACAAATTGGCTGCAGTAGTGCCTAATTTTTGAGCTGTACGTTGTTTGAATGTGCGAATACCCACTGCCGAATAAATCATGTATTTCGCCAAAATCTTTGTACTTGCCTCCTTATACAACAAGCAATAAATACACAAGCGTATCTCTTTTTCCGATAACTTATACTCTGCCAACTTGTCAAATAAGCACAATAGCAATTGGTTTAATTCATTGCGGAACTTTTCATAGTCATTCCATTTCTTATCTGGCATTGGATAGCGTGTGTGCGATTGCTCTACATGCTGCATCAGTGCCTGCAATCGCTGTTTCCGTTGCTCTTCCAATGTCTGTTGGTATGCCTCTTGCGCTATCTGCACCGCCTCTGCCTGTTCAGCCACTGTTCGTTTCTCCCTTCGCCAATACAACAGCAATGCTACTACCACTGACAAACCCAGCACAATAGCCAAACAATATAGCAACATGCGCCAACGATATACCTCGCAATATGCCAAATACTCCTCAAAGACTTGTACGCCCTCCAGAGAGTCCTCCTTCTTCACTTCTGCTTTGCGCTTCTCATCCATACGCAAACCAGCGATGCTATCTGCTGCTACAATATCATTTTTCAACACAACATATTTGTGTAAAATATAATAGGCACTTACTTTATGAGCAGGTATATTAAAATCACGTACAATTTTCGTTGCATAATACACAGCAGAATCCATTTGACCTAAATCGTAAAAGGCATCTGCTAAGAAACTTGCTCGCCAAGAATCTGTTACTGGATTCTTTCGTAAATAATAGATGATTGAGTCTGGCGAATGGGGAGATTTTAATCGGTAGAAATGATTGGCAAAAGCATCGTTCACAGAATAGCGATAGCCGTCCGTCAACTGATATTGTGCCGCCAACTTCAATACACTATCCGCTTTTCTAAAATCTTGTAATATATCAAGCGAAGTTGCGACATTGAGCAAACCTCTCGCATAATACATTGTATCATTGCATAATGCAAATTGCTCTAATGCCCGTTCATAAAACAATAATGATAAACTATCTTTATTATACCCCCTACATATTCCTGCCATGCACGAATTGACCCTTCCCCTATAAATAGGGTCATCAATTTTCAGCCAGTCGGCTGCTACGTAACACTCCGCAGCACGCTCCACTTGGCTATAATTGTCTTCCAAGTTACGCCCCATATAGTAATACGCTTTGCCCAGCGTGCTGCGTTTGAAGGTTCTACCCAAGGGGTTGTTTAGTGTTTGTATCACATTGCGCAGTGCCACCGTATCATCGTATATCACATGCTCAGTCTGATCGATACTATCCGCCAAAGCAATCACTGCCTCTGCTTCATGCCACTGGCAAGAACTCATACCGCATGCCAAGCCACACATCAAACCCAGCATGCAGACCCATCTGCATGCATTTGACCATATATATTTTAGCGATTTCAGCATTTCTCTGCAAAGGTACAATAAAATAGGGATATACACAAATTTATTTTACTAATTCGGTAATTTGTGGAAATTTCATTCGGTAATTTGTGACTTCTTTGCAAAACAAGCGAGACTGCCGTGTGGCAGTCTCGCTGGGGGTTAGTTGGACTAGCAGAACTATGTGTGCTAGTCGTACTAGTAGAAATAGCGGAATTAATCCTCGTCCTTTTGAGTTGCTTCGTACTCCTTGATGAGTTTGTCTTGTACATCACCAGGAACGAGCTCGTAACTCTTGAACTTCATGGTGAAGGTAGCACGACCACCCGTGAGAGAAGACAATGTAGTAGAGTAAGAACTCATCTCCTTCAAAGGAACCAATGCCTTCAAAGTGGTGAAGTTCTTCTCGGTCTCCATACCGAGCACCATACCACGGCGACCGTTGATGTCAGACATCACATCACCCATGATCTCGCTTGGTACGAATACCTCTACCTCATAAACTGGCTCCAAGAGTTTTGGATTAGCGTTGCGGAATGCCTCGGCAAATGCGTTACGGCCAGCAAGACGGAAGGAGATTTCGTTGGAATCTACTGGGTGCATCTTACCATCGTAAATAATAACGCGCACATCGCGAGCGTATGAACCAGTCAAAGGACCTTGCTCAATACGATCCATGAGACCCTTCAAGATAGCAGGGATAAAGCGTGCATCAATAGCACCACCCACGATAGAGTTGATGAGCACCAACTTGCCGCCCCACTCGAGTGGAATCTCTTGGGTATCCTTTACGTTGATACGATACTCTTGGTTACCGAACTTGTAAACCTCCTTAACTGGTTCGCCCTCTACGTATGGCTCTACAATGAGGTGTACCTCGCCGAATTGACCAGAACCACCAGATTGTTTCTTGTGGCGATAGTCAGCGCGAGCAGACTTGGTGATGGTCTCACGATAAGGAATCTTAGGCTCCTCGTAGGTGATCATCATCTTGTCGTTGTTCTCCAAACGCCATTTCAGGGTGCGGAGGTGGAACTCACCTTGACCACTAACGATCACTTGTTTCAACTCTTTAGATTGCTCTACTACCCAAGTAGCATCCTCCTCGTGCATACGGGTGAGGAGAGCAGAGAGTTTCTCAGAGTCTGCCTCGTTCACAGGCTTAATAGCACGGCGGTATTTAGGATCTGGATAAGAGATAGCTGGATATTGGTTGTCGCAATCTTTTGCGTTGAGGGTGTTGCCAGTACGTGTGTCTTTGAGTTTCACAGTAGCAGCAATATCACCAGCAGAAACTTCCTCTACAGCAGTACGGATATTACCTGCTACAGAGTAGAGCTGAGAGATACGCTCTTTGGTGCCACGGTCCACGTTCACCACGTCATCACCTGGCTTGAGGGTACCTTGCATCACCTTGAAGTAGTTCACCTCACCAATGTGTGGCTCAACCGATGTCTTGAAGATGAATGCAGAAGCAGGAGCCTTAGGATCTGGCGCTACTTCCTTCGCCTCAGTAGTGAGAGGTTTAGGAGCATCAGCAACAGATGGAGTCATCTCGCCGAGGAAGCCCATGAGGCGACGGATACCCATGTCCTTGAGACCGCTGGTGCAGATAACTGGGTACATGCTACCCTCTGCGAATACGGTTTGCAGACCTTGCATGAGCTCGTCGTCAGAGAGAGTGCCTTGCTCGAAGTACTTGTCCATAATGGTCTCGTCGGACTCAGCAGCCCACTCGAGGAGTTGAGCGCGAATCTCTTCTACAGTAGCTTTCTCGCTCTCTGGGATATCTTTAGCTTCAGGCGCACCACCTTCTGCTTTCCAAACGAGCATTTTGCCTTGGAGCACATCAATGGCAGCGTTGAAGTCCTTACCTGCGTTGATAGGATATTGGAAGAGGGTACATTTGTTACCAAACACCTCTTTGAGTTCGTTGAAGGTACGCTCGAAGTCAGCGTTCTCGTGGTCGCACTTGTTGATGACGAAAGCGATAGGTTTCTTAGCTTTCTCAGCGCGACGGAAGTTGTTTTGTGTGCCCACCTCTACGCCGCCGTTAGCGGTGAGGGTAATGATAGCGGTGTCAGACACGTGGAGGGCTGTGATAGCACCACCGCAGAAGTCGTCTGAACCTGGGCAGTCGATGATATTGAGTTTTTTGTTATTGAACTCGATGTTACATACTGAAGAAAAGACTGAATAGCCATATTCTTTTTCTACTGGAAAATAGTCGCAGACGGTAGATTGTGTTTCAACAGATCCGCGACGTTTGATGACCCCGCACTCGAAGAGCATGGATTCCATGAGGGTAGTCTTACCCGAGCCACTGCCACCCATGAGGGCAATGTTCTTA
>JBGVEG010000015.1:0-1973 GCA_045119955.1 Paludibacteraceae bacterium | reverse complement strand
ATTGTTTAGAAGATTATTCTATTTACACGGTTTGCGCAACACTCCCCGTCGCTACGCTCCTCAGTGGTTTCAGATCGGCCCCTTCGGGGCTGAAAATGTTACTAAGAAAAAATCCTTGTAAAAAAAGTGTCAACTTATCTTGACAATTTCAAACTGATGTGATATAATAGCTTCATTCCAGAAAAGGAGTAAAAAATATGCGGCAAGGTATTCTTAAATAAAACTATAATCAAATAGTGGGAACAAAGAATTATGATAGCTCCTTTTGTGGGGGCTTGGTTTTTTGTACCCAATTTAAGAATACTTTTGCCTTATCAATTTTGACATATCCGAAAAACAGCAATCACAAACAGGTGTATGCTGTATATGTGTATGTCCGCAAATTATAATCCCCAGTGGTAAAAGTATTTTACTGCTGGGGATTTTTATGCCCTTTTGGGGCTGTAAAAGGAGGACAATCACATGAAAATAATCAATATTGGAATTCTTGCCCATGTAGACGCTGGAAAGACGACCTTGACGGAGAGCCTGCTATATGCCAGCGGAGCCATTTCAGAACCGGGGAGCGTCGAAAAAGGGACAACGAGGACGGACACCATGTTTTTGGAGCGGCAGCGTGGGATTACCATTCAAGCGGCAGTCACTTCCTTCCAGTGGCACAGATGTAAAGTTAACATTGTGGATACGCCCGGCCACATGGATTTTTTGGCGGAGGTGTACCGCTCTTTGGCTGTTTTAGATGGGGCCATCTTGGTGATCTCCGCTAAAGATGGCGTGCAGGCCCAGACCCGTATTCTGTTCCATGCCCTGCGGAAAATGAACATTCCCACCGTTATCTTTATCAACAAGATCGACCAGGCTGGCGTTGATTTGCAGAGCGTGGTTCAGTCTGTTCGGGATAAGCTCTCCGCCGATATTATCATCAAGCAGACGGTGTCGCTGTCCCCGGAAATAGTCCTGGAGGAAAATACCGACATAGAAGCATGGGATGCGGTCATCGAAAATAACGATGAATTATTGGAAAAGTATATCGCAGGAGAACCAATCAGCCGGGAAAAACTTGCGCGGGAGGAACAGCAGCGGGTTCAAGACGCCTCCCTGTTCCCAGTCTATCATGGCAGCGCCAAAAATGGCCTTGGCATTCAACCGTTGATGGATGCGGTGACAGGGCTGTTCCAACCGATTGGGGAACAGGGGGGCGCCGCCCTATGCGGCAGCGTTTTCAAGGTTGAGTACACCGATTGCGGCCAGCGGCGTGTCTATCTGCGGCTATACAGCGGAACGCTGCGCCTGCGGGATACGGTGGCCCTGGCCGGGAGAGAAAAGCTGAAAATCACAGAGATGCGTATTCCATCCAAAGGGGAAATTGTTCGGACAGACACCGCTTATCCGGGCGAAATTGTTATCCTTCCCAGCGACAGCGTGAGGTTAAACGATGTATTAGGGGATCAAACCCGGCTCCCTCGTAAAAGGTGGCGCGAGGCCCCCCTCCCCATGCTGCGGACGACGATTGCGCCGAAAACGGCAGCGCAAAGAGAACGGCTGCTGGACGCTCTTACGCAACTTGCGGATACTGACCCGCTTTTGCGCTGCGAAGTGGATTCCATCACCCATGAGATCATTCTTTCTTTTTTGGGCCGGGTGCAGTTGGAGGTCGTTTCCGCTTTGCTGTCGGAAAAATACAAGATTGAAACAGTGGTAAAGGAACCCACCGTCATTTATATGGAGCGGCCGCTCAAAGCAGCCAGCCACACCATCCATATCGAGGTGCCGCCCAACCCGTTTTGGGCATCTATCGGACTGTCTGTTACACCACTCCCGCTTGGCTCCGGCGTACAATACGAGAGCCGGGTTTCGCTGGGATACTTGAACCAGAGTTTTCAAAACGCTGTCAGGGATGGTATCCGTTACGGGCTGGAGCAGGGCTTGTTCGGCTGGAACGTAACGGACTGTAAGATTTGCTTTGAATACGG
>JBGVEG010000014.1:0-10954 GCA_045119955.1 Paludibacteraceae bacterium | reverse complement strand
CCAGCGAACAATACTTTCATATCCTCGAGTGAGCAGATAGATACACCGGCTTTACCCACATCACCTACCACGCGCATGTTGTCGGCGTTGTAACCACGGTGAGTTGGAAGGTCGAATGCTACTGACAGACCTTTTTGACCTGATGCTAAGTTACGGCGATAGAACGCGTTAGACTCCTCTGCAGTAGAGAAACCTGCGTATTGGCGGATGGTCCAAGGACGCAATGGGTACATGGCGCTATAGGGGCCACGGAGGAATGGTGGGATACCTGAAGCGTAGTTGAGGTGCTCCATGCCCTCGAGGTCTTCTTTGGTATAAACTGGCTTAACATCAATGAGTTCTGGTGTTTTCCAGTTAGCTTCGTTAGCTCCTTCTACATGCGAAGCAGCCACTTTCTTGATATCAATATCTTTAAAATTTGGTTTCATAACTTTCATTTTTTTGAGCCAAGAACCAGGTATTATCTTTTTAACAAAAATTACTCAAAATTTTGACCGAAAATTATCAAAAATTATTTATCATTTCTTCTTTGTAGTAACTATAGAGTACTACTTCATTACTTTCGGCGTCGAAATAATATTTTTCAAAATGAAGACTTGGTTGTCCAAAATTAATTAACATGCCAACTGGTTTTTGAGTCAATCGTAGGTAGTTAAATAGTTGCGAACGATGCTCTGGGAGCAATTCTTCAACTGATTTCAATTCTACAATAATATCACCACAGACGATGTCCATACGATATTGTTTCTTCATCAAAACACCTTTGTAATATATTGGTATGTGTTCTTCTGCACAAAACTCCACACCACGCTGCTCCAATTCCATGCATAATGCTTCTTGATATACAGGCTCCAAGAGTCCATATTTCAACTCTGAATGCACAGCCATCGCAGCACCTACAATCTTGTAAAGCAAAGCGTCATATGTCTGAGTGTTGTCCATTTAATTTTGAATAATGTTTATCAATCTTCGTTATAATATTTCTTTCACCAACAAGGAATGAAAATTTTAGATAATTTTTGGTTTAATTTTCTATAATTTTTGTTGTGAAAAATAATCCCTGTTTAGTAAGCTGTTTACTTATTAAGGAGTTGTTCGTTAAACTTTTTCAAGGTCTCGAGTACATTGCTTCGTACGTTGATGAAGTTGGTGATACCGAGTTTTTGCAAGTCTTCTGCGCAAGCAGGAGCACCAGCCACGATAAAGAGCTCTTTAGCGCCCTCGAGTTGCAACCATGCTTGTGGAGCGTATGTAGCGTACTCGTCGTCGCTTGAGCAGAGCACGATGATGTCTGCTTTTGCTTTGCGAGCGGCCTTGATACCCTCAGCCACTGATTTGAAGCCATTGTTGTCAATCACCTTGTAACCAGCGCAAGCGAGGAAGTTGCAAGAGAATTGTGCACGAGCAATACGCATAGCCAAGTTACCGATGGTCAACATGAACGCTACTGGTTGCTTCTTAGCACCCTCAGTCTCAAGACGCAAGGTCTCAAACTCCTCAGCAGCACGAGCTACTGGCAAGGTTGGGATAGCAGTCTCAGCGTTCTTCTTGCAGCAACCGCAACCGCATGCTGTCTCTTTGATCTTCTTACCTGCCTTCTCGGTGAAGTTAGGGAATTGGTTAGAGCCGAGCAATACCTCTTTGCGTTTTGCCACATCAGCCAAACGAGTCTTCAAGTTAGCAGCCATAGCCTCTTGTACTTTACCTGCGGCTACCATCTCGTACATACCACCCGCCTCTTGGATAGCGAGGAATTGCTTCCATGCCTCCTCGGCGATAGCGTTGGTGAGGTTCTCGATATAGTATGAACCAGCAGCTGGGTCAACCACCTTGTCGAAGTGTGACTCTTCCTTCAAGAGCAATTGTTGGTTGCGAGCAATACGCTCAGCGAACTCGGTTGGTTGCTCGTAGGTAGCGTCGAATGGAGTAACCACGATCTCATCCACACCAGCGAGTGCAGCAGACATAGTCTCGGTTTGTGTACGGAGCATGTTTACGTATGCGTCGAAGATAGTCATGTTGAAGCGGCTTGTCTCAGCGCAAACATTCATCTTCGCAGCCTCTTTCAAGGCAGCGGTGAAGATAGGAGCTTTGTATGCCTCTACGATCTTAGCCCAGAGAAGACGTGCAGCACGGAACTTAGCCAACTCCATGAAGTAGTTGCCACCGATACCCATGTTGAAACGGATCTCGCGAGCTGCCAAGTAGTTTGGCAAACCTGCCTCGGTCATCATGGTCATGTATTCAGCACCCCAAGCCAATGCGTAAGCCAACTCTTGTGCGCAGTATGCACCTGAGTTATTGAGGATAACTGAGTTCACACCTACCACGCGGAAGTTCACCAAGGTCTTAGCAGCCTTCACGGTAGCTACGATCTTCTCAGCTACTTGCTCGCGGCTGAGCAATTTGCCCTTCAAAAGCATGTTCTTGATTGGGTCCACATTGATAGTACCCTTCACAGCCTTGAAGTCATATCCGCTGCGTCCTACGAGGCGAACGAGGATGTTTGCCAATTCAGGAGCTTTGCATGCGCATACGTTGAAGTTCAATGCTACTTTGTCGAGTGCAATACCCTCGAGCAATGTCTTGATGTAGCGATAAGAGAGTTTCTCTGCGTCCAAGCAGATACCGAGTGCGTTCACGCCCTTGCCAAGTACGTCCAAAGCTTTTGCGTTAGCTTTGCGTGCGTTCTTGCAAGCGCAGATGTTTTGGCGAACTGCCCACTCGTTGTTGGTTTTAGTACCACGCACGTAAGGGAATTGACCTGGTGCAGATACGGTAGTCTTAAGACCTTTGAGGTCTTCTTGACGATAGTAAGGCTGTACGTTGAAGCCTTCTGAAGTGCGCCAAACGAGCTTCTTATCGAAGTCGGCGCCTTTGAGGTCAGCTACGATTTTCTCCTTCCAAGCTTTGCTGGAGATGGCTGGAAATTCGGCTAACATGTTCAATTTTTCTTCTGCCATGATTTTAGAAAGTTAGTATTTTGTTTATTTAAATGTTAATTTTCTGTTTTCGTATGATTTGATGGACTGAGGAATAACGCGTTCGTATTCTTCGCTACCAAAGAGAGAAGAGGTAATAATCATATCTGCGGTCGTGCGATTGGTAGCAAAAGCTATGTTGTACAATGATGCCAAACGCGTTAGTGCTCCTACATCTTGCTGGTGTCCCTGCGTAATCAGATTATCGCAGAAGAATATCAGCACATCCAATTTTCCCTCAGCTATCATAGCGCCGATCTGCTGATCACCACCCAAAGGTCCTGACTTAAGCAGTTGGATGTCTTTGAGAGGATAGGTACTATTCTCCGAATCGATTGGAATACCTGCAATGAGACTACCTGTTGTACCTGTAGCAAACAAATTATGATGTTTCAGAATACTCGAATTGAATGTACACCATTTTACCAACTCTTGTTTTCTGGCATCATGTGCAACTAAAGCGATATTCAATTTTTTCATAATCGGTACTTAATTGTTTCACTCCTATTTATGTTTTTTAGCAGTTTTTCGTGCTTTTTTGTTTGCCATTTTGTCCAAACGCACATTTTCGCGACAAAGGTACTACTTTTTTCGCATATATGCAAGCGCGAGACGTATTTTTTTAAGAAAAAGTCATATTTTACCTCTTTTTCTTCTCCTGTTCCCTTTGTTCTTCCTTTGTATGCCACCTACCTGCCGAGTACATTATTTTTGAAAACAATCGATCTCATTTATTATCTGCCACCTAATATCACCTGCCTTTACACTTTACACTCTTCACCTTACACTTTACACCAGAAAAAACACCCTCCAAGGCAATTTTTCTTGCACATATCAAAAAAAAGTACTACTTTTGTGGCGAAATTAGGAACATCAAACTAACGCCTTTTGCAACATGTTTACATCCTTCCTCATATTCTGCGCCGTCGTGCTATTGCTCTGCCCTACTCTGTTATGGCTGATCTGCTGGCTAATAGCACGTCTATGCCATCACAGCATGCCCTTTGCGCCGTTTGCATATACGGGGCTGACACTCGTGGTATTATTCATGGGTACCATGCTCTATGGTTATTGGTTCGGACGAAAGCAGTTGCGCGTAACTGAAACCACCTATACTTCACCTCAGGCACCCGCAGTCTTCAATGGCTACAAGATCGTACATATCAGCGACTTACATCTATCATCTTTTGCCGAATCATCTACGTTCTTACAACGCATCATCGACACCATCAACGCCCAACAACCCGACCTCATCTGCTTCACGGGTGACTTTGTCGGCTTTGGCGTAGAAGAGGCGTTGCCTTTCACAAACATACTCCGCCAACTGCACGCTAAGGACGGCATTATGAGCGTACTCGGCAACCACGATTTTGCACTCTACCACCACGAACTAAGCGATAGGCAGAAAGAGCAAAAAGTCAATCAACTAACCACCTACCAGCGCGACACATTGGGTTGGCAACTGCTTCGCAATCAGTCGTATTTCATTCATCGCGATAGTGCTTATCTGCAAATCATCGGCGTGGACAACACCTCTTGCCAAGGCCAAGGATTCCAAACCATCTCCCGTGGAGATCTTATGAAGGCGATAAGGCAATTAGGCGATGAGGCTACAGGCGAGAAATTGCAAATATTGCTGACGCACGACCCATCGCATTGGCGAGGAGAGGTTGTACCAACGACTGATATCCCACTTACCCTTAGCGGACATACCCACGCGGGGCAGGTGCGCCTCTTCGGCTATCCTATCTCCTCGCTTATGTTCACCGAGTCCGAAGGATGGTACCACACAACACCAAATAACACTACACAATCCTATACCACCCTACACCACGCCACCCAATCCCTCCATATCAATACAGGACTTGGTTGCACCCTACCCGTGCGTATCGGTGTACCACCAGAAATAACCGTCATAACTTTGCAAGCCGAATAATCCACATGACTATCCGTCCTACTACATACGCTGACATTGATGCCCTACAGGCTATTTTCGCCTACGCTCGTGCACAGATGGCTGCCGATGGCAATCCTACGCAATGGGGCGATGGCTATCCCTCTCGTGAACAACTCATGAGCGACATCCAGCGCGGTGTGAGCTATGTTGTTGAGAAGGCTGGGCATCCCTGCGCCACCTTCGTTTTTATTATAGGCGAAGACCCTACCTATCACTATATAGAGGACGGAGAATGGCTGAACGACAGCCAACTCTATGGCACAATCCATCGCATTGCCTCTAATGGAGAGCAACGAGGCATTTTCCGCACCGTACTCCATTGGTGCTCAGCACTATGCAGCAATATCCGCATTGACACACACCAAGACAACAAACGCATGATTCATCTCATTGAGCAAGCTCAATTTACCCGCTGTGGCATCATCTACACCCGCAATAACTCACCCCGAATAGCATACCAGAGCTTAGGTAGTGCTGTTGTAATAGACTAAAGACATGTTTAAAAGAATTTCTACTATATTACTCTTTCTCCTGCCGTTTTCCTTGGCGATGGCAGACACTATCACAGGTCAATGTGGTGATTCTCTGTATTGGTCATTTGATACCGAAAACCGCCATCTCGACATCACGGGCAAAGGCAAAATGCAGTTATATAAGTACCCAGCATGGACAGCCAATAACAGCATTAAAATCGCCTCTGTATCGTTCCCCGATAGTATTACCTCTATCGATAGTTATGCTTTTGAGGAGCAAGAACTTACGGAAGTTATCGTTCCTGCTTCTGTCAAGAAATTTGGTAAAGATGCTTTTGCACAAATGCCTTCTCTATTGCGCTTTGAGTACGAAGGCGAGGGCTATGCTGAATCGGAGAATGGCATACTCTATAATTGCTACAACCTTCGCTACTTCAAAGGCATAACCCGTATGCTTGCTTACAACGATGCCCTGGATACCCTTATTGTCACATATGGCTATGCTTCCGCGAATTTCCACAATCTGTCATACATAGATGATTCGCATGCATACGACAAACGCCTATTTGGCAAATACGATACTATACATAAGAAGATAAAGACCTATTTTCTACCCAGCGAATTGGAGGAGATTGGTGATTTCCTCTTGTGCTACGCTACAAACTTAGGAGGTATTACCATTCCTAAGAAAGTGCACACGATTGGTTCTGGTGCTTTTTTGTATTGCTCTTCGTTGGATTCACTAGTTTTTGATGGCGATGGGGTACAAACGATAGGTGATAGCGCGTTTAGCCATTGCACACAATTAGCCAAAATATCATTGCAAGACACGCTACCTCCTATCATCGAAGCGCATACTTTTGAGGGTGTGGATAGAAGCATACCTATATACGTGCCATTGGGTTCCAGCAAACGATACAAAGAAGCACCCTATTGGTGTGAATTTCAGAATTTTATTGAGCCAACAAACACAACCAATTTAGATGAAGTGCAAATGCAACACAATGCTGCAAAAAAACTCATTTTTGATGGTCAATTGCTAATCATCAAGGATAATATCATCCACAATATTATGGGGCAAAAACTATCAAACCGCCACCCCTCTATACCCCCTCTAAACACTAAACAATAGTGACAAAGACGCGTCCACTAAACACAAAAACATATGTTATACGACTTCAGTTACCAGAATCCTACGCGGATTCATTTTGGCAAGAATGCCATCAATAAACTCGCTAACGAACTCAAAGCTTACGGCGAGAATATCCTACTCGTCTATGGCAAAGCGGCTATCAAGAAAATAGGTCTTTACGACCAAGTCATCAATATCCTACAAGCCGAAGGCAAGCATGTAGTCGAACTGGAAGGCATTAATGCCAACCCTCGCTACACCCAGCTCCTCGAAGGCGCTCGCCTCGTGCGTGAACATAACATAGACCTCATTCTGGCAGTAGGTGGTGGTTCGGTTATCGACTGCGCCAAAGGTATCGCTTGCGCTGCATACGCCGAAGGCGATGTATGGCAACGCTACTACGTGAACCAAGAGCCCGTAACCAACCGCGTAGTGCCTGTAGGTAGTATCCTGACGATGGCTGGTACAGGTAGCGAGATGAACGGCGGTTCGGTCATCACCAACGAGGAGACCAAAGAGAAGATAGGCCGCGTTTATCCATTGGAGATTGCCAGCCCAAAATTCTCTATTTTGAACCCAGAATACACCTACTCTGTGCCTAAATATCAGATGATTAGCGGTATCTTTGACATCTTCTCGCACCTCATGGAGCAATATTTCTCAGGCGAGGACGAGAACACCAGCGACTACCTTTTAGAAGGTCTTATGCTGTCGCTCATCTCTGCTTCGCGCAAAGCCATTGTCAATCAAGAAGATTACGAGGCACGCAGCAATATCATGTGGTGCGCAACCATGGGGCTGAATAAGATTCTCGGTCTGAGCAAAACCCAAGACTGGGAAGTGCACATGATTGAGCACCAATTGGGCGCTTATACCGACTGCGCACACGGCATTGGTCTCGCCATCATCTCACCTGCCTACTACCGTTATATCTACCGCGATGGCTTGCATAAGTTCGTGCGCTATGCCAAAGTGGTTTGGGACGTAGAAGATAAGGGACAAGGTGACAAGGCGATTGCTTTGGAAGGAATCAACCGCTTAGAGGCATTTATCGCGGAGTTGGGCATTCCTGCTACGTTGCGCGAGGTGGGTGCTACCGAAGAGATGTTACCACTCATTGCCAACTCTACCATCCCTGGTGGTGGTTACAAGCAACTCAATGCAGAAGACATCTTAGCTATCCTCAAGGCCTGCTACTAATCTGTCCGTAACATACAACAACAATGCACAAGCCCGAAAGCTTGTGCATTGTTTCTCTAAAAGCGTAGCGTCCACTAAACCTTAATGTACAAACGCTCTCTCCAAGCTCTGTGAGATATTGATCATATAGTCACCCATGTGCTCGAGCTCGTTGATAATATCAATGTAATACACGCTCGTTTGGTAGTTCTTTTGGTTGTCCTCCAGCGCCTCAATCTCTGCCTCGCGCAACTCATTACGCAGCACATTTATCTGCTCCTCAGCATCATACGCGTTCTTGATAGTCGTCAATCTACCTTCGTGCGCTGCTGTTAGGTTGGCAATCATCACCTCGTAGGCAGTATCCACTTTTGCCAGCATTAGATTGATCTTCTCTACTGTTGCCTCATCAAACGTCTTCTTATGCTCATTGCGACGGCTAAGCATACGGCTAATAGCTTCGCCCGAATCTCCCAGGGACTCCAACTCGCCGATAATCTTATACATCGCTTTGATTTTCATAGAGGTTGCCTCGCTAATATCGCCAGCTAATACGCCATTGAGGAAGGCAGCAATCTCGTACTCAATACGGTCGCTAATCTCCTCGTATTTTACCAACTTCTCGCGCAGTTCCTCAAAATGCTTGGCATCTGCTGCAATCGCTTGCTTCGCATAACCCAATCCGTTGCGAGAGATGTTCGCAAAGTGGATAATCTCATCAAATGCCTGCTCCGCAGCCAACTCTGGCGTAGCCAATGGACCCGCAGAGATATACTTCAAACGGAATGGCTCTTTGTCTTGGTTCTTTGGTTTGATAATCCACACCACAGCTTTCTCAATCAGTTTGATAAACCATACAAGAATCAGCGTATTGATGGTGTTGAACAACGTGTGCAACATACTCAGTCCGTACAACGCCGCTGTGCTAGTATCTGCACTACCCTCAACAACCGCAAATCCCTCTGCTGCTGGGTTGGGCAAACCAAAGAGTTCGATAACCTTACCCACAAGTGCGGTAAATGGTTTGAACAAGATCAACGCCCAAATCACACCAAAGAGGTTAAAAATCGTGTGCGACATGGCTGCGCGTTTCGCTTGCGTGTTACCTACCGATGCTGCAATATTCGCTGTGATGGTTGTACCAATATTCTCACCCAGCACCATTGCGCAAGCCATATGGAACGGAATCCAACCCATGCTGAGCATAATAAGCGTGATGGCCATCGTAGCTGATGATGATTGCAGCACCAATGTCAAGACCGTACCGAATGCCAAAAACAGCAGTACCGAACCAAAGCCGTGGCTTGCCCAAGTGGTAACAAACTCCAGCACTTGTGGAGTCTCACGCAAATCGGGTACGGAGTTCTTCATAAACGACAAACCGAGGAACAAAAGCGAGAAACCTACAATCAACTCGCCTATGTTTTGGTATTGGTTCTTCTTCGAGTTCGAGAACAAGAAACCGAGCAACATCATGGGCACCGCCAAGAGCGATATGTCGGCTTTGAAACCCAAGAAGGCCACCATCCATGCGGTAACGGTCGTACCGATGTTCGCACCCATGATCACGCTGATGGCTTGTGCCAAGGTCAGCAGACCCGCATTCACAAAGCTAACCACCATAACGGTAGTAGCAGAGGATGATTGAATAACGGTTGTCACGCCAAGACCAGTCAGCACACCTTTGGCAGGGTTAGATGTCATAGCAGACAGGAAACTGCGCAGTTTATCGCCTGCGGCTTTTTGAAGTCCAGAGGACATAAGATTCATTCCGTAGAGGAACATTCCGAGCGCTCCCAGGAGCGTAAAGATTTGTAAAATTCCCATAAATATATTATATTGTTTTGTTGATCGCTTCGCTGTTAGATGTTAGACCACGTTGTTGTTGGAACACTTCGTTGTTAGATTCCGCATGCTCTCAGCCCGAAGGGCGGTCTAACAGCGTAGCGGTCTAACAGTGCAACGCTCTAACAGCGTAGCGGTCTATATTCTAACATCTTCTTTTCAAATCCTGTGCAAAAGTACTGCTATATTATTATATAGGTGTGAAGAAAATATTAAGAAATTATTAAATCGTATTTTCCAAGCATTCAGTCCCCGCTCATACCCATACACGATGTATATCCCACACTATGTATATACTGGATAGGTATTAAAAAAGAAAGCATTTTCTCGGACTTTGTAAAAAAGTCTCTATAACCATTTGATTATCTATTAGATTCAAACATTATATTTTCTATATTCAAACGCCCACCTTGCCAAATTTCCAACTACTACATTTCTCTCTACATATCGCAGCACATGTTGCGCTGATGTTACGCAGATGTTATCACTTCCCCTCTAACCCATAACCAATATCCCATAGCCAATAACCAATAACCAATAGCCAATAACCAATAGCCAATATACTGTAAAGTGTAAAGTGTAAAGTCGATAGAAATTGAAATTGAATAGTGCGCGTGCGCGCGAAAATTCAATATGAAAATACAACTTGACATCCGTCCCGAGAAATCAGCAGTCGATCTATAGGGACAAAAGGAATATACCACTTTGCATATTTCCAATCGCATCGACTTGACACTTTACACTTGACACTTAATATGCCCACGCACTCGACAAACGTAAAGTGTCAAGTGTAAACTCGAAGCGATTTATTTTGTACGCATGCACAAAATGACTATAATGCCGAAGATTTTTGCAGCCTTATTATAGAAGCAGCGACTTAACAACAACCCATGAACGTCCAAGTAGTAATCGAGTGATAACCGAGTGGTTTGCGAACAGACAAGAAACCTAAAAGCCACCGATGTTCCCATCGATGTCCTTATTTAGTTCTATGCTTGCGCTGATTCCTCAAAGTGGGAACCTTTCGGGCGCTGCGCTCGGAGTGCGTTCCGTCGCACTCCTTCAGGTCCTGAAATTTGCGGGGAACTTGTGGGACTCTCGCTAAAGTCTTGAGCAAACTAATTTGATAATCGCAATATTGTTTGCAAAATAAGGGAAAACAACTTTACCATTGTGCACTTTCGTCTTTTGTCCAGTGTAGAGTTCTACGACCTCTGCGCCTTCCGCAAAAGTGTTGTCAAGGCAGATCGCTTGTCCTGCTATCGGTAGTACACGAATAACCACTGTATCATTATCGTTGTATCGTGCACAAGTATGCACATCTATCGTATGTTGCTTGCCTGTGCCAATCACGGGATAGGTTTTGCGTATCTGCCCTAAACGCTGA
>JBGVEG010000013.1:0-1835 GCA_045119955.1 Paludibacteraceae bacterium | reverse complement strand
GTCGGTGACTTAGAGAAATCGATAAGCTATCCACCTGGGGAGTACGTTCGCAAGAATGAAACTCAAAGGAATTGACGGGGGCCCGCACAAGCGGAGGAACATGTGGTTTAATTCGATGATACGCGAGGAACCTTACCCGGGCTTGAAAGTTATTGACGATTCTGGAAACAGGATTTCCCTTCGGGGCAAGAAACTAGGTGCTGCATGGTTGTCGTCAGCTCGTGCCGTGAGGTGTCGGGTTAAGTCCCATAACGAGCGCAACCCCTGCTGATAGTTGCCATCAGGTCAAGCTGGGCACTCTATCGGGACTGCCTCTGTAAGGAGGAGGAGGGTGGGGATGACGTCAAATCAGCACGGCCCTTACGTCCGGGGCGACACACGTGTTACAATGGTAGGTACAGAGGGCAGCCACCCAGCGATGGGGAGCAAATCTCGAAAGCCTATCTCAGTTCGGATTGGAGGCTGAAACTCGCCTCCATGAAGTTGGATTCGCTAGTAATCGCGCATCAGCCATGGCGCGGTGAATACGTTCCCGGGCCTTGTACACACCGCCCGTCAAGCCATGAAAGCCGGGGGCACCTGAAGTCCGTAACCGCGAGGATCGGCCTAGGGTGAAACTGGTGATTGGGGCTAAGTCGTAACAAGGTAGCCGTACCGGAAGGTGCGGCTGGAACACCTCCTTTCTGGAGTGTGTGTCCTTCAGACCGAGGCTCACGCCGAAGTCACTACAAAAATAAAAAAGGAAACGGTCATTCAGTACCATTCTTGTCTACTCTGTATCGGAAGATAATGATATGATGATAGAGGAGAAATCCTGAGGCGGCTACCTCGTAAGGGTGTGGTAATTCAGGTAAAGGTTGACAGTCCTATAGCTCAGTTGGTTAGAGCGCTACACTGATAATGTAGAGGTCGGCAGTTCAACTCTGCCTGGGACTACAGAAAAACTCTGAAAAAACACGGGGGATTAGCTCAGTTGGCTAGAGCGCCTGCTTTGCACGCAGGAGGTCAAGGGTTCGACTCCCTTATTCTCCACATCGATTGAATTTATTCGATCACAGTTCATTGACATAATTGAGGATGAGATAGTCATAACGTTCATCAATAGGCGGACGTTATGAAATAAAGAAAGTAAGTAAGGGCGTATGGGGGATGCCTAGGCTCTTGGAGGCGATGAAGGACGTGGTAAGCTGCGATAAGCCGCGGGGATTAGCAAACGTGACGTGATCCGCGGATTTCCGAATGGGACAACCCGTTAGGTAGAAGACCTAACATCCGTAAAGGAGGCCAACCCTCTGAACTGAAACATCTAAGTAGGAGGAGGAAAAGAAAGAAACATCGATTTCCAAAGTAGCGGCGAGCGAAATGGAAGGAGCCCAAACCAATGTTGTTACGGCAATATTGGGGTTGTAGGACTACAACATTCAAACAGCTAAGAACTGGAAGTATCTGGAAAGATGCACCGTAGAGAGTGATAGTCTCGTACAGGTAATTCAGCTGGGCGATAGTAGTATCCTGAGTATGGCGGGACACGAGGAATCCTGTCTGAATCTGCCGGGACCACCCGGTAAGGCTAAATACTCCCAAGAGACCGATAGTGAACCAGTACTGTGAAGGAAAGGTGAAAAGAACCCCGCAAGGGGAGTGAAATAGAACCTGAAACCATACGCTTACAACCGGTCGGAGCCGCTTAGTGCGGTGACGGCGTGCCTATTGAATAATGAGCCTACGAGTTACTAATCACTAGCGAGGTTAAGTACCAGGAGGTACGGAGCCGAAGCGAAAGCGAGTCTGAACAGGGCGTTTAGTTAGTGGTTGTAGACGCGAAACCTTGCGAT
>JBGVEG010000012.1:0-3497 GCA_045119955.1 Paludibacteraceae bacterium | reverse complement strand
CGACCTCATCATACCTGTCATCAATTCGGATGACCTAATAATGAAACCTGAAGATAAATTGGAATATGATCCATATGCACTATGGGGAAATACTGAAAAAATTGTCAGAATCGACACTACTGCAGGTATTCCAGGACACCTGATATTTGCATACTATGGCCGCAAAGCATGGGATACATTAGAAGGCAAAATCCGAGTATTCGAATCCACCGACGGTGGCACGAATTGGCAACAAATACTCTCCGATGCTGATGCTGTCAAACCGATCAACCAACAAACGCAATACTCACCATACATTCCGCTGTCGCGTAATGCAACACACATCAAGTTCGAACGCTTTGACCGTGTAAAATTCGGTTATCATATCCTGCAATACATTACTATTACACCCGCACAATACATCGAATCCATACCCGATGATATTGATTTTGGCAACGTATATTTGGGTAACACAGTGGATACTACCATTGCTATCACCTATTCCAGTATTCGTAGCAACCTCCAACTCGCATCCTCGCAGCCATCACACCTCACTATTGATAAAACAACTATTGAAGATGAATGTGGTGCATGGGATACTATACCACTGACTATTACCCTCAAGGCTGACATATCCGTCGTAGGACCATTCAGTCAATATGTAACTATCTCTGACCCTATCAGCGGTATCACCGACACTATCCATATCACTGCCAACATTGTCAAGAACACTCCTACCATCACATGGAATACCACCGACACTATCCGAAGTTCCGCAGAGTGGGAAACCAAAAAGACGGCTATCTCATCTTCGGGCGACCAAGTACTATACGAAATCACACAGGGCAACCAACTTGATGAATTTGCCTACCTCAACGACACAGGCAAGATGATTCTGCTGCGTGGAGGATGGATTACCGCTCGCGCATATACCGCAGAAACCACCACATCCAACGAAGTATCTGCAGACCACAACTTCTTTATCATCGTGGACCCTCTCTTTGAGGATTTCAGCAACGATGGCAACTGGCTCAATGACAACAACTGGAATATCGGACGTACCCCATGGGCAACCGACTCTGCCACTATCGCTGCAAACAAACATGTATCGCTCGATACAGTAATAATCACAGAGGGGCTCTCTTTCGAATCTGGAGGCTCTATCCATATCACCCATACAGGCGGACTCACCATCAACGAGGCAGGCGTAACCAACGCCGCCACCAATGGCAGCAGCATCATCATTGACAACAACCCACAAGGAGCAGGCTTCTTGCTTATCTCACCTTCTGCACCAGAAGCCAACAAGCACCCCTACTTCACAATGAACTTCACCACCCGTGCCTTCAACGAGGGCGTACCTCGCGACGAGACATGGCAATATATGGGTGCACCGGGCAACAATGCTACTTTCAAGAATCTGGATAGCCAAACGCTCATCTACCATTGGGATGAGACCGAGGGTTGGACACCATACACCGTAAACGGCACTCTGCCCACTTGGAATGGCTATGCCCTCACACAGAGCATACAACCCAACCAGACCTATCAAATCACTGCCCAAGCTATGCAAGGTTCACAGACTATCAATCTCACCAGAACAGAGGAAGGTATGAAGGGCGACAACCTCTTTGTCAACAGCTTCACCGCACCTATCGATATTACAAAAATTGACCCTACTACAGACGTAACAGGTGATTGGGACTATCAGACATTCTACCTCTTCAATACGGGTTCGTGGAATGATTGGCAAGGCGTAAATCCAGGCCACAAGCACGATGCTTCATCGCCAGGACACTACTATACCATTCCTATCCTTAGTGCCCAATATCTGGACGATGCACAGACAGTCATACCTCCTATGCAGGGCGTGTATGTCCATACCGAAGCACCTGCCACTATCACATTGGACTACAGCAAGCATGTATGGAACGGTACACCCGATAACACACCTATGCGCGCGCCACAAAAGCAGTCACCTGACTTCCAACGCGTACGCATTCAGGTCAGCAGCGACAACAGCGGTGCCGACCGAATGTACATCATTCAGGAGCCATCCACTACCCGCGACTACGACAATGGCTACGATGGCAAGAATATCAATGCCAAAGGACAAGTCAATATCTACACCAACGAACCTTTCGGCAAAATGGAGGTGTCTTGCGCTAACAATATTGACAGTATGTATATCGGTTTGCGCACAGGTTCAGACACCCATTATACCCTCACCTTCGGCGCTATCGCAGGCGACTCGCTCTACTTGCAAGACTTGGAGAACGATAGCATCATCCCTCTCTTCAATTATGAGCAATACCACTTTACCGCTCAACCTAATACGGTAAACAATAGTCGCTTCCTGCTCCTATCCCACCCACGCTTCGCGCCGAACACCAGCACCCCTACCACCGACATCAATGGCGACACACTTGCCAAGATTTGGTCCATCGGCTCCACCATTTACATTGCCAACGCACCAGCCAACAGTTGGGCTACCCTATACACCGTTAGCGGACACCTTGTCCTCTCCACTCCAATTGCCAATACCCAATCGCCTGCTACACTTGACGTATCCCACCTACCACAAGGCGTCTATATACTTCGACTCAACAACCAAGTGTACAAGTTCGTGTGTAAATAACAAGTAAGATGATCGTATTAGTAAGTAACCATTAAAGAATTAGTTTGTTTGATTAAGAATATTTATTACATATTGCTCCTACTGTGCGCATGGGTTATCCCAGCCCAACTATCCGCACAGATCTATAGCACTGCCGAGGCATCACTCCGTGCCAACCGCCGCAGCGCTGGCATGGCAGCCATATCTGCCTCAGCGCCTACCGCAACCCCATTCCGCTCTACCAGCAGTTATTCCATTGGCAGTCATTCATCTGCACCTACTACATCTGCTTTCTCCACTGCATCTATACGCTTTGCCAACGGCAGCATACAGACATCCGCCTCCACACTCACAGGCGGCACACTAGCAGACGATACAGACTTCATATCCACAGGCAGCAACCAAACCAACACCACTTGGAACGACGACGAAGACGGCTGGGGACCAGGTACACCTGACCTCCCTCTCCACTTTGACTGGGACGCTCTGCTCTTTATCCTCCTACTCCTTATCCCTTACCTTTATCGGGTGGATAAGCGGAGGATAAGCGGTCAATAAGCACAAATAGGGCGTATCCCCCCTACACTCTACACCCTACACAACAAAAAAGCACACCTCAACGGTATGCTTTTTTCTTTATCTTCGCTTACTTACGAATTACTCGCCATCATGAGCATGCAAAGATTGCACATAGATTGCGTGCATCATTTTCTCACGCTTGATCTCTGATGGTTTTGAGAATTGTTGACGACGACGCAACTCTTTTACGACACCTGTCTTGTCAAATTTGCGTTTGAATTTCTTAATCGCGCGCTCGATGTTCTCGCCTTCCTTAACTGGTACAATGATCATTGCATACACCTCCTTCTCTTTGTCTCTCCAGGCAGTTAGCCCGTTCCGA
>JBGVEG010000011.1:0-16234 GCA_045119955.1 Paludibacteraceae bacterium | reverse complement strand
GCTCAGTCTCTTGGCCCTTATCAAAGCCAGTTAATTCTGCTTTTGTCTCCTCTGCGAAGAGTACTTCGTAAGAAGGATTGTGTACGATCTCGGTTGTACCTACGATGCCGTACTGGGTCAAATCTAATTGTTTCATTGTTTAATTAAAAAGGTTATTTAGTTGTTGTTTATTTTTTTCGGGATTCGGGAGTCGGGACACCATTTTGGTAAGTCCATAAAAAATGCCCTACTTTTTCGGGTACAAAATTACTACTATTTTTTGAAATGGGCAAATTTTTCGGCATTTTACCGCTATTTTGCCACTTTCATATTACAAAAACACGAAAAACATGCTATAAAACATATTTTTTCGTCAAAATATTTGGTGGGTATGAAAAAAAGCAGTACCTTTGCACCGTGTTTTTCATGGTATTAGATTTAAGGTTAAGTAAAGATTGGGTTGTCGGGATGACAATCCTTCTTTTTTTTGTATATATTCTTGCCTCTAACCTATAACCTTTCGCCTTTAACCTCCCAAAAATTTGCACATGTGCATTTTTTTTTGTACCTTTGTCCCCTGAATGGAAAATCGTTACGAAAGAGAAGATTTGCAACAAGCGCTTCGCGTGTTGCGTGAAGGCGGTGTGATACTTTATCCCACAGACACAGTGTGGGGGATAGGTTGCGATGCCACCAACGCGCAAGCGGTCGCGCGCGTGTACGAAATAAAAAGGCGTGTGGACAGCAAGGCCATGTTGGTACTATTGGACGGAGCTGGCAAACTGCAGGGATATATGGACAAAGTGCCTGAGACGGCATGGATGCTATTGGAAGCGAATGAAGGACAACGCCCCATGACCATCATCTACCCTCACGCACGCAATCTGGCTCCTAACCTGCTGGCAGAGGACGGCAGCGTAGGTATTCGCATTACCTCAGAGCCATTTAGCAAAGCACTTTGCGAGCAGTTGCGCCGTCCTATAGTGTCCACCTCGGCGAACATCAGCGGCGAAGCCGCAGCCAAATGCTTCAAAGACATCACACCTGAGTTATTGAATGCCGTGGACTACGTGTGCGAATTTCGCCGCAATGACACAAGCACTCACCAACCCTCCTCTATCATCAAGATTGACGACAAAGAACGCATAACCATCATTCGCTCATGAAGTTACTCACGAGATACCGCCAGCAGCAACTCTGCTATATATTGGTGGACATATTGTCCTCTCTGTTGGTGTGGGTAGGATTCTTGGGGTTCCGCTGGATGGTGCACGAGGGCAAGGTGTTTAGTGTAGATACGATACTGATACCCATGTTCGACTTCTATCGGCCATTGGTATTATACCCCATAGGTTGCTTGATTATATACTATTTATCTGGCTATTACCTGCGCCCGATACGCAAAAAATACACGAAGGAATTTCGAGCTACACTGCTCTCTGCGCTGATCATCGCCTTGGGCGCATTCTTTGTCATTATCATAGACGACTCCGTCAGCAGTTATAGGAACTACATCACCTCGCTTGTGGTGCTAATGGTGTTGCAGTTTGTGCTGAGTTATATACCACGCATACTGCTCACCACTTTCTTCAAACGCCATCAGAGCAAGACACTGAGGCGTTACACCCTACATTCGACTGAACAGATAGACGATTTCAGAAGCCATCACTCGCAACTGGCATACGACGAAGTAGTGATTGACTTGCCAGATTCTGCCAGCGAAAAAGACCTATACCAGCTCATCAACTATCTCTACCCATACAGCGTAGAGATAGCCGTCAAACCACGTCTATATGATATGCTGACCGGTGCCGCCAGTATCAAGGAGGTGGAAGACACGCCATTGGTACATATCACGGAACACAAAATGAGCGATAGCCAACTCTGTATGAAGCGCGCCTTTGACGTGGTAGTTGCCATGACTACCCTACTCCTTTTGTCACCGCTGTATATTCTGCTATATGGATTGGTATGGTGCACCTCCAAAGGGCCAGCTATATACAAACAAGAGCGTATCGGTCTGCATGGTATTCCGTTCCAGATACTGAAGTTCCGCACCATGCGCTGTGACGCCGAGTCCACCATACCTATGTTGAGTGCAGATAACGACGCACGAATTACGCCATTGGGAGCCTTCCTGCGTAAATACCGTTTGGACGAGTTGCCACAAATGTGGAACGTGCTGAAAGGAGAAATGTCCGTAGTAGGGCCACGTCCTGAACGTAGGTACTTTATCGAACAAATAGAACAACAAGCACCATACTACTGCCTGTTGTACAAGATCCGCCCAGGACTGACCAGCTGGGGACCTGTCAGAGTGGGCTATACAGACACTATTGAGAAAATGGTGCAACGCCTCAACTACGACATTGTCTATGTGGAGAACATGTCCCTGCGACTGGATATGAAGATTCTGTTCCACACAATAGGAGTCATATTGGATGGCAAGGGGAAGTAGAGCGTAGGGTGTAGAGTGTAGAGTGTAAAGTGTAGGGTGTAAAGGAAAGGTAAAGATTATGAATTACGACGAAGCCATAAAACGAATTGAGGAGATTGTCCACGAGTTGGAACAATCAGAGGCACTGAGCATGGATATGTACCAAGCCCGCGCAAAGGAGGCCAAAGAACTTCTCACCTACTGCCACAATCAACTCACGGATTGGGAAGAGAAGATGAACAATGTCATCAACCCTGCTGAATAAAGGTTATCGGTATTTATTTTCGGAAATATCATCCAGCATGGACAGGTAACTCTCATAGCGCGAGAAAGCTATCCGTCCTTCTACCACTGCCTGATTGACAGCACAGCCAGGTTCGTTCATGTGCACGCAGTCCGAATAGTGGCATTCACGGCTAATGGCAAATATCTCGCGAAAATAATGCCCCATCTCTTGTCGCTCCATATCCAGCATGCCGAAGCCCTTGATACCCGGAGTGTCAATAATCCAAGAAGTATTGTTGAGGGGGTACATCTCGGAGAAAGTGGTAGTGTGCATACCCTTATGGTGAGCAGAAGATATGGCACCTGTACGGGCGATGTCCTTACCCAAAATAGCGTTCAACAATGTAGATTTACCCACACCCGAATTGCCAGAGAGAAGGGTGACTTTGCCCTCGAAGATAGAGGCTATTGGCGAGGGACCATTGGCTATAGGCGAGGAGGCAAGGGATAAGGCCGATATAGCGTATGTAGGATAGTCCAATGATTCATACAACTGGCGCAGGGCTGCGAGTTCTTGCTGCTCCTCCTCATTGAGCAAGTCCACCTTATTAAAAATCAAGCATGCAGGCACGCGGTATGCCTCGCAAGTTGCCAAGAAACGATCAATAAAAGTAGTAGAAGTCTCAGGGTGGCGAAGCGTAACAATCAATGCCGCCATATCCACGTTGGCAGCCAAGATATGAGACGCATAACTGAGATTGGTCGAGCGGCGAACGATATAGTTCTTGCGATCATAGAGTTCCGTAATCCAATGCGTACCATCGTCCAAGGTCGTCACCTCGACATAGTCACCTATCGCAATAGGATTGGTGGAACGAATGCCGCGAATACGGAAATTGCCCTTCACGTGGCAATCCGCGGTTGTGCCGTCTGGAAAATATACGCCGTAGCTTGTGCCTGTTGATTTGATAACTAATCCTCGCATAGGGGTTGTGTAGGGTTGTATAGGGTGGTTAAAATGCTTCTGTAGCTGTTAAGTAAAAACTATATGCATTGATATGATCCCAACGCGGATCTACATTGCTGCGCGCTACGTCAAAGCGGATATTCACTTTCGCCTTATTAATAGCAGCACGCAGGCCTACTCCATATCCCACTTTGGGCGTTGCCCAATGCCAATAATGATAGTCATACACATCGCCTATGCCTGCAAACACCGCTGCTCGGAAGATACTCCATATCGGTATGCGCCATTCGGCTTGCATCTGCCACATTATATCGTCGCGAAACATGTCGCTGTTGACACCTCTGAGTCCGTCTTGTCCGCCCAATCGGGGTAGCAAGGGATAGAACGTGAGGTGGGTGTGAGCGTATTCCGACAATAGCCACTGCGTCTTAAACTGCCATGCCAGCACCATATTATGCGGCAGGGGGATATACTGTCTCAGATCAGCGCTCAGCAAGCCATTAATCGCCGCTTTTTGTCCCTCAGGAACAATCACCTCACTCGTCCATGCCGCAGCGGCAGAGAATTTGGCAAAGAAGCCATGGCTGGGATAGAAGACATTGTCGCGTGTGTCATATAGCGCCACGACACCCAGTGCCACTTGCGCCAATGGTTTGACGGTCGTGCATATATCCTGTATGGCAAACCGTGCAATGAGCATATCTGCCATAGGCCCCACAGCTGTATGCTGCCCCACATAAATGGGTGCTTGCAGGTGCAGGTAACCGCGTTGCAGCTGATATGGGGTTGCCCGTCGCAGCATACCTATCCCCGTATTGCCTTCGTTGGCCACATCACCCTCGCCATATAGACCGTAATAGGTAGCAGGTCGGTCGCTATAGCCTGCACGAAACTGGAGTTGCCAGTCTCTCGCCTTTCGCTCTTCGCCTTTCGACTTAAAATACAAATTGCCTTGGGCGTTAATATACCACTGGTGTTTGAGCGAATAGGTGCCATCCAGTTGCACGATCGAACTGCGTTCTTGGTTCGGCAATCGGAAGTAGCCCTGCGCCGCAGCGCCAAACTCCCACGTGGACTCGGGCGAGTAATTGACCACGGGAATGCCCATCGCGGGCAGATTGAGCAAACTATCTAAACAAATAGCATGAGACATTGGTATGAGCAATGTCCATGCTATTGTCAGTATGAGTGATCGCAAACGCAATAAATCGAGGTTAAAGGCTAAAGGTCAAAGGCTAAAGGCTGGGGGTATGCGGCTCTGCCGCTATTTTGTGCCTCTCGCCTAATCGCCTCATTGCCTTATCGCCTAAACTTACACGGTCATGATCTCTTTCTCTTTCTTAGCGTAGATCTCGTCCACTTGCTTCACGTACTTGTCGTGCAGCTTTTGTGCATCGCTCTCCGCATCTTTCTCTGCGTCCTCTGGCAGACCCTCTTTGACTTGCTTCTTGAGGGTATCAATCGCATCGCGACGAGCGTTACGAATGCTCACTTTGGCATTCTCTGCCTCGCCCTTGCATTGCTTAGCCAGTTCCTTACGGCGCTCCTCGGTCAATGGAGGGATAGAGAGGCGAATGCTCTCACCATTGTTGCTGGGTGCCAAACCAACGCTGGAGTTAATGATAGCACGTTCAATCTCGGCAATCATCTTCTTCTCCCATGGTTGGATTTGGATAGTACGCGCATCAGGGGTAGTGATAGTAGCCACGTTTGAGAGGGGTGACATTTGTCCATAGTATTCTACTTTGACTACATCCAAGATTCGTGCACTGGCCTTACCTGCGCGGATACGCGCTAAAGCATCATCAAGATACATCACAGCAGATTCCATCAGTTCCTCTGCGTCGTTCAAAATTTGTTTTGGTTCGATCATGGTTGTCAGGGTTTTACAAGTGTTCCTATTTGTTGTCCATTCATTACTTTCTCCAGGTTACCAATAGTGTCCATATCAAACACGTAGATTGGCATATTATTCTCGCGGCACATGGTGATAGCAGTCAAGTCCATAACCTTGAGTTTCATCTCCAGCACCTCATCGTATGTGATATGGGTGAACTTCGTCGCGGTAGGGTCTTTCTCTGGGTCAGCCGTGTAGATACCATCCACGCGTGTGCCCTTCATCATCACATCTGCCTTGAGTTCTATGGCGCGGAGTACCGAAGCAGTGTCTGTGGTGAAGTAAGGATTGCCCGTGCCACCAGCGATAATCACTACTGTGCCTTTGGACATGAGGCGCAAGGCCTTGTCGGTGGTGTAGAGCTCGCCTATTGGTTCCATACGCACACTGGTCATTACGCGTGCCTTCTGTCCTACAGCTTCCAATGCAGAGCAAAGTGCCAGAGAGTTAATAACTGTAGCCAGCATACCCATTTGGTCTCCTTTGACGCGGTCGAAACCTTTTTGTGAGCCACTCAGACCGCGAAAAATGTTTCCGCCGCCAATCACGATACCGATTTCTATACCCATCTTAGCAATCTGCTGTATCTGCAGCGCATAGTCAGCAAGGCGTTGCTCGTCGATACCGTATCCCTTGCTTCCCATAAGACTCTCACCCGAGAGTTTCAAAAGTATTCGTTTGTACATAAAATCTCCTAATTTAGTAATCCGCTGCAAAATTAGTAAAAAAAATACATATATGCAAGAAATGATTTACTTTTTTTGCATATTTACTTTTTTTTTCGTACCTTTGCAAAAGATTTCATTTTTCTATGGAGCAAGGTCTCAATACATATTACTATTGCGTAGCACAGCACCTGTTTGCCGTGCATTGTGCCGACAAGGCGCTCTTCGAGAGAATGAGCAACTACGAGCCATTTCGCGTAGAGGCGCAGGGCGAACCCATTTTCGCATTACGCATAGAGCGAGACGGACTACTCAGCGAGGAAGAACGCTCACACTACGCACATGTCTTCACCGATAACTCCGAGGAGGATATGCCACGCATTGAGGTGTATAGAGAGGATATAGGCGAGAGGTTAGAGGCGAGAGGCAAGGACGGCTGGTTGATGCGTGTGTCACAGATAGCCCAATCGCCTATCTGCTGCGAGTTGCAGAGCGATAAGGATTTTACACAAGGAGTACTACATATAGCTGTTGGATACCAAGATGTGCGTTTCTGCATCGACAACGCCCTCATGCTTATGTTTGCCTTCCGTACCGCACCGCTCATGACGCTGGAGATGCACGCGGCGGTAGTGGTGAAAGGAGAGGCTATGGGCGATGGGCTATTGGCAATAGGAAAGGAAAAAAGCGAAGATTGTGGATACCTGTTCTTGGGACATAGCGGTACGGGTAAGTCCACCCATGCACGTCAGTGGTTGCAGGCCTTCCCCGATGCATGGCTTCTGAACGATGACAACCCTATCCTACGCGTTATGGACGAAGGCAATGTGTATGTCTTTGGTTCGCCCTGGAGCGGTAAGACACCTTGTTACAATAACGCGCACGCACGCGTAGGAGCCATCATCAAACTCAGTCAAGCACCCTTCAATGAACTACAAGCGCTGACCCTGCCACAGGCGTATGCCTACATATTGTCATCGGCATCAGGACTGAAGACAGACCAACAGATGGCGGACCACTTGTACAATAGCATTAAGCATATTATCACACACGTCAAGTGCTATCACTTGAACTGTTTGCCCAATACAGAGGCGGCGGAGGTATGTTTTCAAGGGTGTAGAGTGTAAGGTGTAGAGTGTAAAGGCAAGAGATATGGAAAAGAGCAACGATATATTAATTCCTGAATTTGAGCGACTCCTCCAGGGTGGTCACATGGTGGAGTTTGTGCCACGCGGCGTGAGCATGCGCCCATTCATTGAGGGCGGACGCGACAAAGTTATCCTCCGCACTTGTCATGAGCCCAAAGTGGGTATCATTGTCTTGGCGAGAGTCAATAACACCTACGTCCTGCATCGCATATACAAGATCAAAGGCGAGCAAATCATTTTGCGCGGAGATGGTAACCTCCGCGGACAAGAGGTTTGCACCTTTGAGGATATTATCGGTCGCGTGGTGCGTATGAAGGGACGCAGCGGCAACCGCAAACGCCTGACCAAAGCGCGAATATGGCGCCATCTGCCTACTTTTATCAAGTGGTTTGTGCTGAAGGTGTATAGTAAGATTATCAAATTGCAAAACATATTCTATGAAGACTAAGAAAGGATTTCGCCTGCGTGAATTGGGCGGCGACTACATACTCATTGGCGAGAGCGTAGAACTCGTCAACTTCAATAACCTTATCACCTTCAACGAGGCAGCTGCCTATCTGTGGCAAAACGTGGAGGGCAAAGAGTTTGATGTGGATACCCTCACACAACTATTGCTGGATGAGTACGATGTCACCGAAGACATCGCCCGTCAGGATGCCCAAGCTACTATTGACGACTGGAAGGAGATTGGCATTATCCGTTAAAGGTTAGAGGTTAAAGGCGAGAGGCTAGAGGTTAAAGGCGAGAGGTAATGAGGCAAGAGGATATCTTTTTCTCCATTCTCAGATCCGTGCTCTGGGGAACTGAAGTTAATGTGCCCACCGATACGGATTGGAAAGGCGTGCTGAACTTGGCGGCACGTCAGAAGTGCTTACATGCCCTTAGCGTGTGGCTCAAGGCACATCGTATCTCTACCCCTTTTGACAAACAGCTCACACCTACCATGTTCATGGTGCTGCAACGCCAAGCACGACTCAATCAGTTGGCTATCAGCATGAATGATCTGTTGAAGCAGCACAATATCCCCGCTACACTCATCAAGGGCTATAGTCTGTCAGCACTATATCCTGACCCTGATACCCGCGACTTTGGCGATGTGGATATATATGTGGGCGAGGAGCATTATGAGCACGCTGCCGAGATAGCCAAAGCGGCCTACCCCAATGCACATTGGTACTCCGAGACACATGGAGGCATACATTTCATTCTGGTGATTGACGAGAATCTGGATCGTGTGGTGGAGCTCCACCGCGTGACCATGGAGTTTCACGACAAGAGAGCCGATGCACTATATCAGGCATTCACCCACAAACATTTAGACGGTTCCACCACTTTGGACATATACGGTCATGTCGTACCCGTCCCCAGTGCGGCATACAATGCGCTGTATGTGTTTATGCATGCATGGCACCATTTTGAGAGTACAGGTGTGGGATTCCGCCAACTGAGCGATTGGGCACTGTGCCTCCAATTGGCGCACGAGCAATTGACACCAGCGGAGTGGCAAACGCTCACGCAGGAGATAGATGAGATGCTCACCGCCATGCACATGAAAACCGCATGGCAGACCTTCGGGCATATATTGGTCAATGCGTTGCAGCTGCCTATAGAGGCCTTTCCTCTCTATACCACTGATTATCAAGAGCGTGCCAATCGTCTGCTTCGCCAACTCCTGCGCGACGGACATGGCGGGAGACCAGCGAAAGGAGATTGCCGCCTCATGAAACGCTTCGCTTGGGAGCGACCTAAGAAGAAACGTTTGTTGCAGAAGGGTTACACCGCCTGCCGATTGCTCTTTGAGGCATGGCAAATGGCTAAGTTCTTCCCCGACTTGGCATGGCACGAACTACGTGCTACACTAATTTCTTTTTAAGCATCATAACAAGAGTATTCGCAGGCATGCTGGCAGGCATGTCTTTGGGTATGTGCACAAAGATGGCCCGTTGTTGCAGATGCAGCGCTTCATAATACACACGGTTGCAGACATACAATCCTGCCGAATTAGACACTTGTACGGGCTGTACATGATCTGTACAAAACCGCTCTAACTCCTTGATTGGCAGTGGTGTCTGTAGTGCAAGTGGTTGGTGAACGTAAATGGTTTCTTCGTTTGGGATATAGGCATCATTATCGCCTTGTGTGCTGTCCATCATATTGATAGCAAAGCGCTCCAAACGGATATTTTCGCCCGCAGGACATTGTCCAAGCATAATGACTAAATCAGGAGAATAGGTCGTTATTGCCTCTCGCAACACGATAGGTGCTCGCTTAAAACTCACTGGCAAACAGACTTTCTCTAATGCCCAATCCGCAATGGAATCAGGCAATAGAGAAAGAACGGATTGTGTGATATTTGTCTCCGCTCCACCAAAAGGCTCAAAGGCGGTAACAAGAACGCGCATCTATATGTTAGTTTACATAATCTGCCATACCAAAGTCTTTGCCTTTAGGGCGAGTAACCATTTCGGGAGGAAGTACTAATGCTTTTTCAGGTTCGAGAGTATCATGTAATTTTTCACTCATACTCTTGATTATAGACAAGAAACGTGCATCATATAACCAAACACGACATTCTACACGAATGGTAAAGACATTGTCTGCAACAATATGGTGCGCTATATTGTTTTTTCCAATAGCATACCATTCATTCTTATCCGACTTATAGCCGTACTCCTTTTCTAATTCTTCCGAAACAGCATTGTACATTTTATCAAACAATGAATAATCAGAAATACGACTGTTTGGATCATCATATGAATCATCATGTTTGATACTATTGTAGCAGAAATGAATTTGTGTTGGACGATTGAGCAAACCTGTTGCACCTAATATAGGTATTACCCAACTACCTTCTTTAGCAGATAATCTATTGATATCCTCAATAAACAATTGTAAATTAGGGCAAGCATTTACATCCGATACATTGTAATAAGTGGTTGGATTATCCGGATCAGACTCAACATCTTTGGCAACATAATTGAAACCACCTAATTTAGCTATATGATATGCCAGCCAACCAGTTGCAGGTTCTGTATGTCCAGAGGTACTAACGATTGTCACTTTTGATCCTCTATCAATGCAACATCCATATGGTCTATTCTTATAAAAATTGATTACAACAACTTTATTCTCTGGTTCATCCTGCGAGTTCTTTGCATCCATTAGATTATATAGATGCAAGCAATCTGACGCTTTTACTGCTTCAAGAATATTCTCTTGTGTTAGAAATTTACGAGTCAATATACGGTCTAAAGGGACATATCGAGGCACATAGAAAAGTCCAGTATGTTGTTGATCCTTGTCAAACTTAAATGAATGTACAATGCTATGGATATACCCTTCTATCTTCTCCTTCTTCTCATCTTTCTCCATCACTTCGGTGAAGGCAGAGCCAATCAAACCGGCAGGCACGGCGAAGATAGCAATACCTAATATACCAATAATGCATGCGATGATGCGTCCGGTGAAAGTTATAGGTGGCGTATCGGCAAAACCACCAGGGTCGCCGATATACTGCGCAAATGCCCAAACGACTGATGTCCAACCATTATTATACACTTCTGGTTGCGCTTCGTGCTCCACAAAGAAGAGTACAAACGACAAGATAAGCGTCACAATTGCCAAGAACTGGAGCGATACCTTCATCTCGTTTGTCTTCGAGCGAAATGCTCGTGACAAGATACTAAATGCCTTCATATAGCGGAAGATACGCAGCAAGCGAGCGATACGCAATGCCTTGAGTGCCACGTATGGGATAGGCATAAAGAAATGCAGATAGAACGGATAGGTAGAGAGGATATCAATCAATCCGTAGAAAGAGAAACAGTAGCGCACGCGTCCCCAGAATCCTTTGTATTTAGGGTCTAACTGGTCGGCATTCCAGATACGCAAACTCACCTCTATAGTAAAGAAAGCAGTTGTGAGATAGTCAACGACATGGAGCCATGTACCATAACGCTCTACAATACCATCGTAGGTAGAAAGGAAAACTTCGATGGTGGACAGAACGATAAAACCGATGATAGCATAGTCCACATAGTTATGCCACTGTTTGGTGTGCAAGTTATCGTCAAAGACGCGATTAAGTTCTTGCTTGAATTTGAGAATTTTTGGGTTCATAGTATATTTATCCTATTTCTTGTTTATTTTTTTGTGTGCGTTATCTATAATTTTTGTGATACCATCGATAGCTCGGTCATCTATATCTCCCAATAATTCATGGCATTTTTGTTTAGATTCATTCTGCATCTCAAGAGTAATGCATGATGCTAACGCACTAATAATAGCACCCAAAGCAGCTAAATCATCAGTAAATCCTGCTGTTGGAATAGCGTCTGGGATCAAGTCCAATGGCAATATAAAATATCCCAATGCACCTATAATCATGGTCTTTTCCTTCAAGTCAGTCTCAGAAGATTTCAGCAGATTGAATAGCAATAGTACAGGATATATGATAGCGGCACCAATTGATTTACCTATCTTTGCAATTTTATTCCATAGTTCACTTTCTGAAAAATGTTTTTCATATATCTTAAGGTTATTAATAACATCCTCTACCTTAAAGTCTGATATTTTTCCTTTTATTTCAGAAGTCTTTTCTGCAACTGTTTGTGACGCTTCTTTTGTTGCGTCTGACAATTTTTCTGCCAGCCCTTGAGCTTTGCTTTTGAGTTTTGAGAAATCCATAATGTAAACTATTTATTTCATGTTATGAAAATATAATACTTTTAGTTTTGCTTTTTTGGTTTTGCTCCATAAGGATTTGTTTGATGCGACGGCAGTCGCTTTTAGCCATAGAACGTGCTGTTAGTTTACCACCTACGGCTTGAATAGTAATATCCGCCCCTATTAGGTGTTCATTGATTTCTACTCTACGAACAAAACGAAATGCCAATGTCTCTGCATCCGTACCAATTAGGAATTTGTTTCGTTTGCTTACAGTGATGGTCTGTTCATCTGTATCAATGATTAGTCGCCAAGGGGTAATCTCGCTTAGATTACCATTTGCAGCCATAGCTGCCGCAGATGATGTAAATTCGTATCGCATAAGTTATTAGTTATGTGTTTTTTGTTGCTTATGGATTTATCAGCCATGCTACGCCAAGTCCTACATTGGAATACATTGCAGGGTCTTGGCAGTTGATAGATGCATATACATCTAGTTGCACGCGGCGATGTGGCATATAGGTGAAACCTGCATCCAGATTCCATTCTGCCTCGGTGTGTGTGGCTTGGCGAGTGAAGTAGTTGTAACTCTCTACGAATGCTCCCCATTGCTCACCCATGGCAAAGCCTAAACATAATGCTACGAAAGTACTTGGTGTAGCCTCCACACCGTTCCACTCAAGTCCTACATTGTAGCATAGGTTCAACCAATCGGTTACATCGTTCTCAAATAGTAGGTATATGCTTGGTGCTACATAGGATGTCTCATATTGCTCTTTGGTGGCAGGCAAACAAACATTAGCGAGGAAACTCACTTTAGGTACGGCTTTCCAACCATCGAAGATTTTGATTTTTGTACCGAGTGTAATGGGCTCTACTCCGTAGGTCCACTTGTCCTCTAGGGTGTTGCCTTGTGCGAGTGTGCCATCGTATTGCAAACGGAGTTCGGCAAATGATGTCACACCTATGCGGAGCATAGTGGTAGGAAGGGTGAGGGAATGAGTCTTATTAGAATAATCCCATTGCACGCCTGTTTCCCATTGCACGGTCTTGAATGGTAATACATTCACGCCTGTCGCCATGCCTGGGCGATCTGCAGATACGGCTAGTGCCTCTTCGCTTGCCACTTCTTGTGCTTGCAGCATTGTTGCAAACACCAATAATAATAAAAATATTCTTGTTTTCATATTTTCTATTTTTTTTGCAAGCCAGCGGAAACCCAATCCCGCTGGCCTAAAATTTGGAATTTACTCCTTGATACTAACTTCCACTACCTTATAACCAAATGTCTTGAATAGGTTAGCAAGTCGCTCTTTTCCTTCTGTTTTGGCTTTGCCAATGATATCTTCTTCCAATGCATGAGTACGCAATTGCTCTTTAGCTTGTACTTGGAAGGCTTGAATCTCCTCGTGTGACCATTTACCTTTTTCTACAAACACTTCGTAATCAGAAGGATTGATAATCACATCAAAGAGTTCTGGCGCAGGCAAGTTGATAGTAAGTGTGTCAGATTTGGCTACGAGATCACCCTCAGTGAGTTTGCTCAAATCAAATCCTGCACGAGCTATGCCCTTTAGAAGAAGTACGAGCTCATTTTGCGCTGAATCAGGTTGCTCCTTATGGAAACCTAGAAGACCCTCTTTAGCAACCATCTTGGTCTCATGTACCACAAACTCCTCGTAGTAACAAGCAGTGGTAAACTCTGATATCTCGCGCACATGCTCTACCACATTCTTGGTATCTGCAATTTTGGGCTTATTACTAAAACTTAATGAAAAATTCCAACCAAATGGATTGAAATACAATACTGCAAGTGCAGCCAAAGCTACGACTATTCCCGTAATGATAAGAGCTACTTTTATTTTCGCTTGCATAGCAATACCTGCTTTGATATTTTCTTGTAAACTCATAATTATTTCTCCTTTTTATAAGTGATATTAACTTTATCGACGCCTAATTGTGCAAATAGCGACTCAAAGAAAAGAGTAGCATTCTTCTCTGCATCTTTAAGAATGCCGAGGTTGTCGATGTCAGCCATGATATTCTCTTCTCCTTGCTTGAGGAAATTCATACGATCGTCGGTTGTAAATTCCGAACGCAATCCGCTTACGCTCTCATATACCAATTTGGCTTCTTCCACAGGCATATTGAATGATAGCACTTTAGGTTGAGGGAGTTCCACGGTTACACTATTGTCTCTGTGATTAACTGTGATGTCATCTGCAGAAAAATCTGCAAGATCAATACCTGCCTTCATATAGGAACGGCAAGAGAAAAGAATCTTACGCTCTCCCAACTTGTAGAACGCATCATGATCTACTTTTACAACTTTGGTAATGGTATATTCCACAGTACCCAACTGCGACATACCATCCATTGATTTGATTTGTTGTTTCACTCTGTCTTCCAGAGAGGTGCATGAGGTCAGTAGCCCTGCTACTACCACTGCAACTAGTAATCCAATTTTTGTTTTCATATTTGTCTTTTATTACTTTTATTTTTTAGTGAGGGCTTCTAGTACTTTGTTACCGAATTGGCGTGTTGTCCAATCAGGATGGTACTCAAAACCAATCTCCTCTGCTAACTCGCGAAGAGCAGGTTTGGATTTAGCACATAGTACTCCGTTTTTATATACTTCCACCCGCTTATCTTCTGTACGAACCAATTTCCACGCACCATAAGTGATACTCTTGCTTTTGCCTTTTTTAGGTGCAGAGTCAAAGGCCTTAAGGTTGGTTACGGCAGACAACTCCATTGTAGCAGCGATGATATCACCTAATTGATCATCGTTGTTGACGATAGTAGCTATCTTATTCAGCAAAGTTGATACTTGGAATACACGATTACTCAGGTGGGTTTCCTTTTGACACATACGGAAGAGAATCTTTTCCCAATCATTATTAAACTCTTCTGCGGCATTGAGGCTATCTTGCTCTTCAGCAGTTAATTTGCGTAGTTTGAGTTTCGCAGCAATACCTTCGTTCCATTGTTTGAAGTCTGGCTCTTCACTCAATTGGTTATATATATAAGGATACGCAATCTGCATGCACACGAGTGCAAAATTGAGTGTCTTGTTGGTGCTCTCAATTGCTTCGCCATCCATCACCTCGCTATTGATGATAGAAATGAGCGATAGGGTATTGGTTAATCGTTTCAACGAACGTGGATTGCAACCTACTGACAACTGAGCAATCTCAGACAAGTCTTCAGCCATTTGTGTATTAGCAAGTTCTTCTTCGCTAAGGAACTCAATCTTCTTGAGTGCATCTACAAGGAAAGTGTTGACATTGTATGATGCTACAGGCATTGAGAATGGCAATTGGATAATCTTGTCAAAGAATGCGCGGAACTCACGCTCGTTCTTCTCGGTTAGTTCGCCAAACTTAGACTTTAGACCCTTGATAACCACATCATAGTCAATAGCGAGAATAAAGACGCATTTGTCCAAGTCAAAGATATTCTTCAACAACTCCAATATCTCTACTGCTACAGGTGGGTCAATACGGTCAAGGTCATCGATATAGAATGTAAAGCCCTGTTTAGAAGGGTCAGCGGTCAATGCTTCTTCAATAAGTTTTCCGATTTCGTTTTTCAGTTGCAAGATATCCGACTCGGTACTTGCATCGGTGCTAAATAGTTCGTCCACTAATCCGCCATCAATGCCCACCGTGTTGGCTGCAATCTTCGTTCCGACTGTCGCCATTTTCTTGAAGATACCGCCAATCTTCTTTTTGCTTTCATCCCATTTGTGGGCATTAGGATTGAGTGCGCCAATTTGGTTGATACAACCTTCTAAGATACTCATGATAGCTTGGTTGGGGGTTTTCATCAATGAGTATTGCCATGTATTGATCCACACAGGGAAGTAGATTGCGTCCTCGCTATCGCACAACTCCCATCGGAGTTGGTTCATGAGCGATGTTTTGCCACTTCCCCACTCGCCTTGTAAGGCAATAGTAATAGGGGTGTTAGTAAGTTTGACAAACTTGGTCAGTGCTTTTTGGTACTTATTGATACCAAACAAATCTTCCTCAGTATATTTACGAGGTACATCAATAATACTGGATTTCATACTTGGGTGATTATCTATTGCTAAAATTGTCTAAGGAGATGTGAATCATCTTATCAATCAGGGTTAGTTGGGCTTCGGATAACGATTCGGTGCTAATAGAAATGGTGTACCAATATGACCCTCGGGTGTTTTGTTCAAATTTGTAAGGAAGATTTACTGCTTCAAACCATGATTCATAT
>JBGVEG010000010.1:0-99730 GCA_045119955.1 Paludibacteraceae bacterium | reverse complement strand
AAGCTTTATGATCAACTTCAAAAAATTCCAAACCTCAGAAAAATCATTCATCGCTGACCAAAATCGCCTTTATTTGGGGGTACTACCACTTCATCTTGCCCACAAGGGGGGCTCCAAATCCACAGCTCAACTGGGGCTCTTTCTCCTTGACCAACGACAAGGTAATACACTTATCTTCAAAACAGGGAAAAACTTCTACAAACCACTTACAGCTAAAGTACTCACTAATACACAAACTGGTCAAGAAATTTGCTTTATCCAATACAAAGATGCTCAAATAATGCTCGAGGCGCCCATATACAAATCCAACAGGCGCCGCAAAGCAGCTTAAAAAGGGAAAAACACCCTCTCCAACGACTAATATAATTCACATAACCCATAAAAAAAATAGATAGTATGAAGACAAACCCACAAAACACTGGAAATTTAGCACTTGATCAATTACTCCAATACCAACAAAATAATAGATATCAAACTTGGACAGAAGACTTTGTGGATGAAGATACTGGCCAAGTTGAACAGTTTGAACACTCCCTACTAATTGATGAGGAATATGACGAAGAAGAAGCGCGATTACTTGATATTGTGTATAAACATATCCAAGATATCTCTACAGAAAGACTGTTAGAGTTAAGACAACTCATGTTCTTTGGGCTTGATGACATGCCTCTATTGAGAGAATTGGCTCATCGTGGTGAACCTCAAAGCATTGAAAAGCTACGCCATCGTGAGCTGTTAAATACATACGAAAAAGCTTCGGAAGATATGGATATCCCAACATTGGTCGAACTGCACAAGCAGGGGCTGGAAGAGGCTTCCATATTTTTAGGAAATACCTACTATTTTGGTGATAAAGAAAAAGGTATCACCAGCGACCTCAAACTGGCAAAAGAATATTTTCCAGCAGAGTATTTTGACCATTATTTTGATGTTGACCCTAACTTGCCCGAGGATGTAGTACGCTGCATGGATGGAAGACTGATTCCTATTACATCCAATCTATTTGAAGACACCCCATTATCAGGAATCAAACTGGAATACATTACCCCTAAAAAGATAGTGGATCTCATTGCTCATTATGTCCACAATCGCCAACCAGAGGAGTATTATGATATCCAAGTCCGTTTCTTTAGTCGTTCACCAAAAATAGATGCCAATATTTTTGGCACTCAACTCGACGAAGGTAGTTGGTATCTATACATTGATATAAATGGTGTAGATGACTTTGGCGATGCGTTGAAAGAGGCCTTGAAAAAAGAAGTGCCCAGCGAAGACTGGAAAGCAGAGTGTTGGTATGGTAGTATCGTCTGCTATAATCAAGATATGATTTAACAAACTCCCACGTTAAGGTATGAGACAATATGTACAAGAGATAGCTCAAGACATAATAGCGTTTGGAAAAACTGGACGGCTATGCTCGTATATGAAACCGAAAAACCAATCCAATAATCCATTTTATGAAAACGAATCGCACCCTTTCGGATGGCCGCCCACACTATGAGCTGAAGGAGCTAAAGACATGGAGTGAGGACCGCCTAATAGAGTATATCATTTTTACGATGCAGCGCAAAGGCATCACCGAATTTCGCACGGATCTGTTTCCTGGCTATTTCGGCAGTAGATACGATCGCCCAGAGGGCTGGCACCTGCTATTCTGGCCTTTCCTCGGCGGCTACCGACATACATACGAGTGGACACGGGTGTTTCTAAAAAACGGAGAACTGCTATTCGAACTCGAAGAGCGTATCAGCAAATATAAGTACGATCTTTTTGAGGATACTTTTCTCGAGAATATATTCCCATCACCCGTTGGCAGAACAGTAGGTGAACGCTATTGCCCAACAATCATTACGCACTATCATGCGGATGAGTTCTTTGATATGCTACCTCATCTGCCTATCAAGGATATACAGTCCAAACTCTGGAGCAAGCAGCGTTATTTGGCAGATGTGGCTTCTTCACTTCAGTTGTATAATCCACAACGAGAAGCTGCGGAGGCAGCTCGTCGCCCCAAGATGACCTTAGAACAAGCTAAAGCGCTAATAAATGCACCCTACTTTAAAATAAAATCCAATTGGATGAGTGAAATAAAAGATGAGTGTTTCGGTCCTAAGAAAACGAAATTCTCGCTCCGATTGCTATGGATATTACTCATCTCGGTTGTGGTCAGCATACCAGTTGGTGTTTTCCTCCATAATTGTCAATATCAGGTGGAATCACAGTTTGGCTTTAGTTGGCTGATGGCTACACTGATTTTCTTTGGAATGTGGTTTGGCATTTGTTTGCTAATTGATCTGTTCGAACATCACAGCCGAGTCTATATTCATAAATGATGATTTAAAGAAGTTCATTACCCTATGAATTGACAATAATTGACGACATAATTGATGCTAATTGTCTTCATAATCAATCTGTTTTAACTCATATATATTTCCACAAAAATCAGAGATTACCACTATGCCTATACGCCAATTAAAGATTAGAAAACGTGTTATCAAGCGTGAAGAACAAATAGCGATGCACGAGAGTGCCAAAGCCGCTGCTGAGCGTTACCATCAAGAAAAACAGCGCCTCATCGCCGAAGGCAAACTGCGCCGAGAACTAATCAAAGTCGATGCCAAAACGACGATTGTCAGGTATATACCTATTGACGACACTATATCTCAATAATACCAAGGTGAAATATCCGCAGCACCCTCACACGGTGCTGCTGTTTTATCTCCCACCTCTAAACTGAAAATGGCGAAAAATCGCTATTTTCTTGCATATATGCAAAAAATGTTGTAACTTTGCGGGCTAAAAATAGAATTATGGATAGAACACAAGACCTTCATACTCTAGATGAGCGAATTAAAGTCATTAGATAAATGCCGTAATTTCTATCGTGTATATGGAATCTCGTCTACAGAGCGTGGACGAAATCTGACTAAGATTGATGCAGTAAAACTCATAAAAAGAAATATGGACTTAGTGCTATCATTTAATAATTCCGCTAATCTGCTCACAGATGCAAGGCAGATTATTGATAAAACGAAGGAACTAGCGTTCCGCTCGGTAAATGTGGCTATGCTGCAACGCAATTGGTATTTGGGTAAGCGTATAAGTGAGGAAATCCTTCAGGGCGAAGATCGTGCTGAATATGGTAGCCAAGTCATTCTTCAACTCTCCAAAGAACTGACTGACATATATGGTAAGGGATTTGGTAAAAGCTACTTGTATAATTTCGTACGCTTCTATAAAACTTTTCCAAACATTTTCCAATCACCGATTGGACAATCTAAGTTACTATCATGGACTCACTATAATTTGCTACTTGACGTCTCTAACGATGAGGAGCGAGCGTGGTATGCAGACGAGGCATATCGTGAGGGGTGGAGTGTTCGCACGATGCAACGCAATATATCTTCGCAGTATTACCATCGCATGCTTTTGTCGCAGCACAAAGAGGGCGTGCGCGAGGAAATGAAGCAACTCACAGCTCCTATGCAAGCGGATAAGCTTGAGTTTATAAAGAATCCTGTCGTGGCAGAATTTTTAGGATTGGCTCCTAATAGCGATTTGTATGAGTCGAAGTTAGAGAGTGCTATTATCGCGCATATCCAGAAGTTTGTGATGGAGCTTGGCAAGGGATATGCTTTCGTGGCTCGCCAGCAGCATATTCGCACGGATATGGGGGATTTCTATATTGACTTGGTGTTCTATAATTATATTCTCAAATGCTTCTTACTGATAGATTTAAAGACGACCCAAATCACGCATCAAGATGTCGGACAAATGGACATGTATGTACGCATGTATGACCAACTGAAGCGCACAGAAGGCGATAATCCTACGATCGGTCTTGTTCTTTGTGCTGACACGAGTGAGGATATGGCTCGTTATTCGGTTTTGCATGAGAATCCTCAACTCTTCCAAGCCAAATATGTGCTTTATCTTCCTACGAAGGAGGAGTTAGCAAAAGAGATTGAGCAACAAAAAGCCATATATATGCTTCAGCATGGCGAATGACTTTTTGACTTCGATAAAGAGATAAAAAACTACAAGAGAAATAACCATTCGACACATTTTTTTATGCAATAATGCAATACTCGGAGCAAGTCTAAGATGGCTTGCTCCTTTTTTGGGGTTTTGTGTTGTGTTGATTGAAAAAAGGAGCAAGCTGGAGGTGAGTTATGGAGAGAAAGAAGCAAGGGGGAATAGATACAAGTTAAAAAAGTTAGCTTGCTCCTTTTTTATTTCAAAAAAACCGTACGGTTGAGATAAAAAGGAGCAAGCTAGCAATAATGAACCTCTTTTAATAAAAAAAGTGCATTTTTTTGTAATTTTCTTTGAGATACTGACAAGTTTTAGCAGTTTGGTGTAGTACCTTTGCAGCGTGAAACGAAAAAAGCAAAATTATGAACAAGGAAATGAAAAATGAATTGGCCGTAACCAATACTTCAACAAACGAAATTGTATTATATCAACCTAACGAAACGATCCAATTGGAAGTGCGCTTACAAGACGAGACTGTTTGGCTCAATCAACAACAAATGGCGGTGTTATTTGGTACACAACGCCAAGCAATTACAAAACACCTGAAAAATATTTTTGAAAGTGGAGAACTTGAGCGCCAGGCAACTTGTTCCATTTTGGAACTAGTTCAAAAAGAAGGTAATCGTATGGTTCGTCGTAATGTTGAAATATACAACTTGGATGTTATTATCTCTGTTGGTTATCGGGTTAATACCAAACGAGGTATACAATTCCGTCAATGGGCGAACAAAATAATCAAAGACTATATGCTCCGTGGTTATGCAGTTAACCAACGTCTTCTTAATATGGAAGAACGTATGAATAAACGAATAGGAAGCATAGAAAATACTTTAGCAGAGCATCAAGAAAAAATCGACTTCTTCGTCCGTACAAGCCTACCTCCCCACCAAGGCATCTTCTACGATGGTCAAATCTTCGATGCCTATACTTTCATCAACGACCGCATACGCGAAGCCACCACGCGCATCATTCTCATTGACAACTATATTGATGATAGCGTGCTAACCATACTATCCAAACGAGCAGATAAAGTGACTGCAACTATCTATACCAAGAAACCATCCGCACAGCTGCAACTGGACATCCAGAAGCACAATGCGCAATACCCACCAATAGAGATTGTCGAGTTCGACCGCTCTCACGATCGATTCCTCTGCATAGACGAGACAGTCTATCACCTCGGTGCTAGCATCAAAGACCTCGGCAAAAGGTGGTTCGCTTTCAACCGCATGGAGATGAGTAGCAGCGAATTGCTGCAACGAATATAATCCTCACACTTCCCCTCTCCATTCCGCAGCACCCTCACACGGTGCTGCTGTTTTATCTCCCACCTCTAAACTGAAAATGGCGAAAAATCGCTATTTTCTTGCATATATGCAAAAAATGTTGTAACTTTGCGGGCTAAATAGAAAATAAAATAAAACATAACGCAATTGGCTTATATTATCTGGCCTTTGTGTAGTTTGATGTGAGATAAACATACATACTTAAATCTAATATGGCAAAAGAACTTAATTGTAAATGGTATTTTGCAGAGGCTATCGGAGGTCAAGACCAAGGACCAAACGAGGCAATGAGTGAAACCTTTAAAAAGGTTCCATATGATGCTCTTGTGCGAGAAGCAATCCAAAACTCGCTGGATGCAAGAAAAAGTCCTCTTGAACCTGTCGTAGTAGACTTTAATTTTGGAAGAATCTCTAAAAGCGATTTTCCTAATTTTAGTGAACTTAAATACCATATCCTAGGTTGTATACAACAATATAATACGGATACTTCTCGTTCGAAATTTCAGCCGATGGCGTCTTATCTTGATGAGTCGTTTTATATCGATTATCTAGCGGTTAAGGATTCCAATACTTTTGGTATGAACTATGAAACTCATACTACAAGTAGTGCGTTTTATTCATTCGTAAAATGTGCGGGTAATTCATCTAAGGCTAGCAATACAGCGGGAGGTTCATTTGGTTTTGGTAAGGCTGCTTATTTTAATATCTCTAAACTAAAAACATTACTTGTGTCCACGATGACTCCTGACGGAAAAGTGTTTTTTGAGGGTGTTTCATCGTTATGTACTCATAAATTTAATAATGCTGGCAAATATGTTCCAGTTGGATATTATTGTAACAATGCCAATGAAGAGTCGATAAATGATGTTGATGAGATTCCTGAGATGTTTAGGCAGGATGTTCCTGGAACATCTGTTTTTATGATGGGAATAGATTATCGAGATATGAGTAAAGAAGAAATCATATTAGATATTATAAAGTCTGCCTTATTTAACTTTTGGTGTGCGATTCTTAAAAGGAAATTAGTTGTTCGAATCAATGACGGAGCAATAACAATTGATAATACGAATGTAGAGTCTTATGCCAATCACTATTTCTCAGATTTTGATGAGGAATCAAGACCGTCTCAAGCATACAATCCAAGACCATATTTAGATGCAGTAGCACATGCCAATCAAGACGATAAACATATAGAGATAGAACTAGATCTTGCGAAATTGGGCAAATGTTCCTTCTTTGTGCTTAAGCGTAAGAAAGGTACGGACAATATTGTATATATGCGACAGCCAAGAATGGTAGTATATAGTCAAAAGAATAATACAAACTTTGGCTTTTATGGTGTATTTGTATGTAAAAATAATAGAGGTAACGAGTTGCTGCGAAGTATTGAAGACCCAAGTCATAGAGAGTGGGATCATAAGCGTCTTAATGGAAAGGAAGAGAAGAAGTACGCACGAGAAGCTCTAAAGGAACTCAGAGAAAAGATATCAGATGCTTTGCGTGGAATCTTTATGGCTGCTGATGTGGATCATATTGATATTAAAGGTCTAGAAGAATATCTGTATATTCCAACAAGTTATGATGACACTTTTGAGGATTATGATAGTGAACCATGGGCTGGAGTACCAACAGGGAAACTATTAGACGAAGGCACTTCTTTCACAACAAATATACCTGAAGATGGTGGCCCGAAATATGAGGAAAAACCTGAAAGTTCTTCTGCAGGACATGTAATTATCAAGCGTTCTAGTACTGCAACTCCATCTGACGATGGTGATCTTCGTTCAGGACATGGAACTAAACCTCGAAAAAACACTAAAGGGGGAGTTCCCATGCCTGGAGATAGAAAACAAGGAAATATAGAAAGCGAAGAAGGAAGTAGAGGTTATTTTGCTCAAGAAATAGATGTTCCATATCGTTCTTTTTCTCAAAAAGAAAATGGCTCAATAGTGCATTATATCATTCTCCATTCACCTGATTCAATAGATCAAATTCGATTACGCTTTATGTCTATCGGAGAAGAAAAAGATGAAGAACTTTTGATAAAAACTGCTAATGTTGGCACCATAAAGGGATGCACCCTTGATGACTTGTTTCTTGTAGAAGGTAAAAATAAGTTACGTCTTCAGTTTGCAGACAATATGAAACACTCCATTAAAATAACAGCAGAGGAATTGATAGAGTTATGAGAATAAATGATGTTTCTTTCCCTTACCCAGTATTGAGAATGGGTAATGATGATATACGACCATTGCTCAAAGATGATTGTATAGTGATGAGTACACCAGTAAAGTATCCGAATCATTATGAGTTCAGTATAAAACTTAATCAAGAGAACGAGTATATTACATCATTGATACAAGAAGGTCTGGCTGAGTATGCATGCGAAGTTGAATGTAGAGAAACATTTATGCGCAAATGCTATTATTCTTCCACTCCAGAATTTACGATTAAGGTTGATAGGAAATCTGTGTTTGGTCGTATTAATTTTAGTTGTTTTATTGCGACTAAAGTTCCAATCAAAGATTATATCAACCCTCAGTTTAATGAGGATTATATCGGTCATAGCTTTGATTTAGAAACGGGCGACTTACTTGCTATTTTCCCAGCAGCGTATTATAATACCGAAGTCAAATACGATAAACTCTACGCAGCGGGTTCGTTTATGCAGATTACAGAAGGAAGACCGACCTCTGAACGTCCATTCTTTGACTTGTCTGGAGATAAAATTAATATTGAATTACCACCAGCAATGTTTGAGCAATATCGAACTTTTGCTAATAGTCGATTCATCGAATCGATACATGCTTCGCTTGTTTACAATGCCTTAGTTTTTGCTATACAAGAAATGCTAAAAAATGAATTGCATGAAGGAAAAATATGGTATGACTCTATTGACCAAAGAATAAAATCTGATGCGAACTTAAAATTAGATTATAATTCATCATTGTATGATATATATGAGGTCGCGGATGTTTTATTAGGCAATCCGTACAAACGCCTTTTTGAAAGAATGCAAGATCTTAACTCTTTATAATTTGGTATTATGCAATTACAACGTGTTTTTAAAACTCCATATGTGGATTACCTACGCAAGCATATAGATGTTGCTAAGTATAAAAGTGAGAGCTTTGATTATGACTGCTCTATGGTGAATGTCTTAGCTAATGTTTATAAGCCAGATGGATTGTGCGATAAAATGATTGCTAATCTTGATAATGAGTATGAGCAAGCAATATTATTGTATGAGGCATTTCCAAACTTATCTCCATTAGTGGCGTCTCAGCCCAATTTATGGACATATCTTACTCATGTTGATTTGTTCGATTTTTGTAAAAAAAGATGGCCTGATATAGATATGGGTGTAAAGAAAGAGCAACGTACTGAAAATGAAAAAATAGATTATATAGAGGACCATTGGTTCCGTTCGCCCAATGGTATTATGCGTACAACATTAATGAATCTATGGTGGTCAGTATATTGTTCCATCGATGAAGAAGCAGATGCGGAGCACAAATATGATTATACTAAAATATTGTTTGAGCGGCAAGACTTCAGAACAAGACGTTTTGGCGGTTCTACATTATTTCGCCATCGTGAAGCAGTAATTGGTATCTTGAAATTCATTCGTGATTATAAGGAAATTATGGATGTGTATTTTGAAGGACGAGCTATCTATATCGCTAAATATTTCAACCATTTAGGCGGCACGAAACAGTTAGCATATATGAAAAGAGATTTCTTTTACAACGAACTAGTCAGTCATTTGTCAGATATAGAGAAGATAAATACTCGTGAGGATATCTTAAATCAATAATCATTATGATAGTACCAACAATGACACCTGGTGAGATAAGAGATGATATCATGAAGGATATTGACTTGCTTATTGATTACATATTTAAATTCCAAAAACATATTACGAGTTTTTCACGTTTGCCAATACGTAAGTTCCCATTTATACAGAACAAAAAAATTATAAGCAAAAAAACTAATAAGATCTATGAATTAGTAGTATATGCCCCAAATAAATATAGGCAAAAAACACCATCTATTTTTATTTATACTAAGTATTCGCATCAATGGGGGACGACTTATGTAGAGATATTACCAAATGATGATAAATTTGAATATCGTATTTATACACCACATTTTATAAAACGATATCATGACAGGATGCATTTAGATGAGTCTATTTCGATGAATGATGCATTTGTTCGTTTTCGAGTAAATAATATGGCAACAGGTAGGATGGATGATTTTATTATAGATAATGCAGAAAAATATTATCATGATAAAGATACTGAGTATTATGCAAATATTATTCCAGAAGGAGCTTGTATTTGTGAACGAGATGTTACCGATCCCGATGTGATAATCCATAATACATTCATCTCTAGAGAAATGTTTTTTGCTACACAAGAAAAGAATGCTAAATTATATTTGATTTCAACAATATGGAAGGCCTTTTTAATAAATTACCCGAGACAAAAAGAGGCATTGTTGAAGGAGTTTGACAAGATGGTAGCGGAGTCAGAAAATGAAAATGTACTTCTAGAGAAGGTAAGTCAATTTGTTGATACATACTAAATTTTTAAATATGGCTATTAGATTTGATATAAAAGTATTTGAACAAGTTAAAACGACTTATATGTATTATTTGAAAACAGGTAGGGTTGATAATCAACAAGACTTGGGCAAGTTTGATACATACAAGCCATATTTAGAAGCTGATAAAGAGATAAAAAATCTTCGAAAAGAAATAAAATCTCAAAAAGATGCTGAACGCAGTAGAGTAGAAAAACAAAAACAAGAGGCTTTAAAACGTCTTGAGGCAGAAAAGGAGGCAAAGAAACAAAAACTAAAAGCTATTGCTGAAGCTAAGAAAATTGCTAAAGCCACAAAAAAGAGAGATAAAGAAGTTTCTTTTTATACAGGTGGTCGTGTTGAGAACTTAAGATGTAATCAACCCAGAAGAATACGTGGTCGCGTTTCTCCAATTGCTAGTAGGTTGATGGATGTTAAAACTTTTGAAGATCTTAAGAGCCTCATGAGTTCTTCTTTTATAGAGACTATGAAATCGTCTGACCAATTGATGCTTTTAAGATCAGCAGTTATTCGTTGCACTAAAAATCATGAAACAGAGAAAGAAGAATTCCTGAAAATTCTTGAGAAAAGAAAATCGCAATTGCAAGATAGAGCAAACATAGTTCTAAAACCAAAAGAACTTTGTGAGAATCCGAGAGCAGTTTTTATATCAACACCTATGGGTGGACAGAACAAACGATATTGATAAGTAATGGCTAAGATGAAAAATAAAAAAAGAGAAAGAAATAGCACTACAACTATAACTGCACTTCAATGTGTAGGAATAAAAAGCAAGAGCGATTTGTTGTTGTTAATGTGCGATGAAAAAAAATTAAAAAACTTTCCCATTTACAATTACGAATACTGCGTAATAGATTAAAGGATTTTGGATGTGATAACGAAGAAATAATAGCATATTCTAAAATTATAAATAATTGCATCAAAAATATAGAGGAGAGTGACACGGAATATAAGACAACAGGACCTGTACATACCGTCTCTCAGAAAGCATTTTTTAGGAGCAATTTATATAAGGTTAAAACACTAGCAGAAAGACAAGCAACCAAAGTTAAATATCCTTCTGCATATATATTATATCATCATAATGGAGGTAAATAACCCAAAAACTGTCAACCAATTTTAGGAAAAAACACAGTGAAATAATCCCCCCATTCGACACATAATTACATATGGTAAAATGAATATCTTGTTCAAAATATTACTAGCAACTGTAAGCAGCATTTTTTGCATGGCGCTGGTTTACACCTTATGCAGAGTATGGAAAAGGCGAATTTCATATCACGGACCATGCAATATTGCTTGCCAAGACGAACCACACAATAAAAAACTCAGAAAAGTACAGGACGAAATGTTTGAAGACATTTAATCCCCAGTGACACATTTTGCAAAAATGCAATAAGATATGCAAATTACTAACTGTGATACAGTGATAAAAAATATGTTCATATACAGCAAAATAGTAGATAAATCGGTTCTTTGGGATGGTTTTACCATTCCAAATCAATATCATAAGATATTCCACATGCTTGTTCCTGCAATTAGCGAACACGGCGAAAATGTGAATGTCAAGATATTGATTGACGGAGAGTTCTATGATGCACAACTCAAAAACATAGCATTTGATCAAGATACTTGGGATGGACATGGAGATATTATCCAATTTAGATATTCGCCTCAATCGCCTTTGTCAAGGAAACTACGGGAGATATTCTCCATCTCAAACCAATACATCCAACAAGAACGAGCTAATCGTCAGCCTGGGGATAGAAGGCGCATAATTGTATCAGAGGAATTGCAGGAGTTTATCTACATAAATGCTACTATCCAAAGCAATGTATTTGCACTTGATTATGTGACATGTAATGAGGAACAAGCACTCAGACATGATATCAAATCAATATCTGAAGATGTTTTTGAAACGCTATCAATAGACTCACTAAAGGATGAAAATACGGGCTTTTCGCAAACTATTCGCAAGGTTAGGAAATTGGACAAGTCCATAGGCGATACTTTGAAGAAGTTCTATGACTACCGCTGTCAGCTTACAGGAGAGAGGGTAGGAGAACCATATAGCGCACATGTGGTGGAGGCGCACCATATCGTTCCTTTTACCGAGAGTTTGAATAATGATGCAAGCAACATCGTTATTGTCAATCCGACCTTTCATCGTATCATACACAAAGCGAAACCAGAGTTTGATTACACAACATTATCCTTCAAGTTCCCAAATGGGGTAGTGGAGAAATTGAAACTAACAGATCATTTGAGATAATATACGCCCATGCTACAGCAATACACATACGCGTTCGCTCATCTCAATCGCAATAAGTTGCGAGGGGAATTGGCTCCACATAAGCCAGTGCTGCTATTGGCAATAATTGACTACATGGAGGAGAAATTACTAACAGAAGAAGGTCGCGAACAAATTAAACTGCCCATCCCATTCCGACCAGAACTGCAAAGCAAGTTTAATCATAGATGGACAAAGCATGTACATTCAGAGGTATTCAAACCGTCGTTCGTAAATCCTATCATTCACATGCAAAACGAGCCATTCTATCACCTAATTCCATACGCCGACCGTGTATATGATGGGACACACTCTATGCTTGCAGTGGAAAGAGCATTCCAGGGCATCCAACTCGATAGCGAACTCATGCAACTCATCATCCAACCTATCACCCGAGAGCAGCTCAAGGAATTGCTCGTGGGGATGGTGTGACTACCTTTGCATAAATCCAATCGCATCCACTTGACAGTTAACAGTTAATGATATGTACCAACCAAAATCACGAGAAGAATATATTGCCCAATGTAGGTATTACAAAGGTGAACCTATAGATGAGAAGGCTTTAGGAAATGACTTTCTATTGGCTTATTATGAGCAATGCTGGGTGGAGGGTCATTATACGGCAGATGGAATACATAACCTCAAGTGCTTGATTAAAGATTACAAAGAATTTGGACTCGGACACTTTAATCCAAACGATGGCGCACCCATCGCGCTCAAAGCACTCATCTGGAGTCGATACATGCATTGGGGCTGCGGATACGAAACACCCGATACATTCAAACAATGGTGGAGAAAATATTATTTGAAAGAAGAATAATCCCCCTTCATATTCATAATTACCTATCTCCTCACACACTCATACATAGCTTGCTACTTTTTTTTACAAAAAGCAGCAAACTCAACAAAAAAAAGGAGCAAGTCAAAGCTGAAATCATAAAAAACTGCATCCACCACAGATAAAACCCCAGAAAATACAATTAATTTGCACTTTTTTCTCCAATATGACAAGATTTAGCAGTTTGATATAGTACCTTTGCAGCGAAATTGAAAATAATATAATCGCAACTACAAACTAAACATAAAATATAAACTATATGGCACTACCGATTAACATAAATGATTTTCTCAATAAGTAAAAAGTAGAGCGTATTGGATATAAATAATTTAACTTGCTGGTAACTTGCTAGAGAACTTATTTCCACTTTTCACCATGCAATGATAACTTTTAGCAGTTTAATCCAATTAGGGTGCATTGTGAGCGAGTGGAGGGGGGGAGAGCGGAGGCATAAGTCGCCTCAACGATGACGAGGTCATCGATCAATGCGCTCCGCAAGAGTAGGACAGCCAATGGAGTGTAAAGTGTAGAGGCGGGAGAGTTTGTGATACTCATAGACTTAGAAAAATTATCAACGGTTGTTGATAATTTTTTTGTTAAAATTATTTTTTTCTGTCAAAAAAATATAGTAATTTTGCACCGCGTTTTGAGGCAGTTTGCCCCAATAGCCCGAAGGGCGTCCAATCGCCAATACCCAATCGCCAATACCCCAACACAATGACCGACCTGACTAACATATTCCCCACAAACTATCCCGATAGGCCTTCGACAGAAGATCTCGAGATCATGTTTCAGGATATACTGGATCGCTCCGATTCGGTCCTTAAGGTCGTCTCCCAGATCGAAAAAGAATCTTGCCCATACTACCAAGAAGCCCTCGTTCGCCTTCTTGCCCAGCGGCTCCCCACATGGTACAACACCCAAGACCCTATCGCAGGTATTGACTATGGCGACCACTGGATACCCTACTGGCAAGAACCACAACGCATAATACGCGAACTCATCGACAAGTACCAAGCCCGGCAGAACATGCCTCCAGTCAGTATGCCTATTGCGGCGCCTGTGGAGAAAATAGTCCGCCACGTCCAGCAGTCCGTCCAACAAACTATCCAACAAGCCGTCCAGCAAGCTGTCAAAGACATCGTTGTCTCGCCCGCACAACCCATCATCATACACAACCTCACTATCAACTACTACAACGCACCTATCGGGCAAAATGCCCACCATATAGAGCAACAAGAACTCAAACAATAATATACAACTATGGAAAATCAAGACAGCAAAACCGTTTTTCATGTGACGCAAAACTTCAACGCGCCCATTGGACAGTATGTACAACACATTGACCACCAAGTCCTACATTTCGATGAGAACATGCAGATGCAAGTGCTCGAACAGTCGCTCCAAGCAGCCCCCGAGCAGAAAATCGTAGAAGACATTCACAACTCCACACGCTCTGCTATCTTCAAACATTCAGAACCAGACATAGATGGCAAGAGAGCCCTGCTGGAGGCCATACTCGACCAAACCAAACAGAAGTCCAAGGCGTGCCGATTGCTCTATAAATACAGAGCCAGTTTCAACCTCGATGCACACGACGACACAGCCAAGGCACGAATAATCAATGCTTGGATACAAGCGTTCAATCTCCTCGGAGAACATCATTTCAAGCAGGAGTTTACTAACCAAGATTTCTACCAAAACTACTGCCGTGAGTAGTGTTTTTTAGAACATATTTTTTAGAACGTTCTATAAAAATCCCCCTTTTTTAGAACTGTTTAGAACATTCTATAGTTAGGCGTATCAATAGTTGGCACGCCTATTTTTTTGTTGTAACTTTGTCTTCGCAAACCAAAAATTATACCACTATGAGCGAAGAAAAGAAGAACCGCCAACAATTGGCATGTGATTACATTCACGAGAATTATGTGGCCTTCAACCGGCTACGCTATGACCTCATCGCACAGAAAGTGCAAATGCTCGAGGAGCGATGGCGTTACATTACGAACGCGGACATTAACAGCATTGTCTGTGACTGCTGTGCTGAGACAGGTGCGAACATCACCGCCAAGGAGATACTGACTGTGCTGAACGCTGGCAGCAGTTATATCCCCCGCGTGCATCCCTTGCGCGACTATGTGCTCTCCCTCAAGCCCTACACCCCCGACCAACCCGACTGGATAGATATGGTGGCGAGGCAAGTGAAAGTGGAACCTTTAGGCGAAGAGGCGAAAGGCGATAAGGCGAGAGGCGAGGAATTATGGCGCCTATGCTTCAAGAAGTGGTTTGTGGCGATGGTGGCAAGTTGGCTCAAGGATGACATCGTCAACCACCAAGTCCTTGTCCTCATTGGTCGCCAGGGTATCTTCAAGACCACTTGGCTGGAGCACCTCATTCCGCCTCACCTACGCGACTACTGCTGCAAGCTCGCCAATGCCACCCAGCTCAGCAAGGACGACCGCCTGCGTATCGCCGAGTTCGGACTCATTAACATGGACGAACTCGATGCTATGACCCCACGCGAGCTCAGTGCCATGAAGTCCGTTATCACCGCTTCGGATGTCAACGAACGGGCTGCCTACGGCTATACCAAGGAGCGCCGCGTGCGCCTTGCCTCTTTCTGCGCCAGCAGCAACAAACGTGAGTTCCTCACCGATATGACGGGTAACCGCCGTTGGCTGCCCTTTGAGGTGGAGAGCATACAGAACCCCTTCTACACTACTCAGCCATACGACCTGATGTATGCTGAGGCCTTGTACCTCATTGAGAATGACTTCAACTACTGGTTTGACATGGAGGAGATAGACACGCTGGAGGAACATAACGAGGCCTTCCGTGCACAGGACAGCGAGGAGCAGTTGCTGCCAATCCTGTTCGATATACCAGCCGAAGGCAAGGGCGAGTTCATGACCACAGCCCAGATCTCGGAGCGTCTGGTGAGCTACGGCAACATTAAGAAACCGATGTCCGTGTCACAGTTGGGCATGCTGCTGGGCAAGGCTGGATACAAGGCGGTCAGACCATGTATAAATGCTGTAAGAATGCGTGGATGGCTTGTGTATCAGCGAAATACGGATGACATAAATGCACTAAAAAACAGTATGAAAGAACAATAATGCCCACCTGCCCAGCAATTTTCCATTATATATACATATACCCGCGTACGGGTGAAGTTATAGAAATAGCTGGGCAGCCGGGCAGTTGGACACCACCCTGAAATTTTTGATAATTTTTGTTTTTATTATTTATACCTTTATGAAACCTCAACAATTGACCACTCAGGACCGTTTCACGTTGGCATTGCATGCCACCTGGTCCGTATTGCGTGACCCAGTCCTAACGAAGATCTACATGCGCCAATGGAAGCGTTATCTGTCTCGCCTTGGCAAGTCCCTCCTGCCAGGTGACCAACTCCCAACACTCTACGGTTATATCTTCGGCATCATGTACAAAGAACTCTAAACTTATAGACGAGAAGGCGCAGAGCGCCAGTTTAGAGAACGCTTCGCTGTAGTTCGCTCGCCATGCTCGCTGTAGAACGCTTCGCTGTAGTACGCTTCGCTGGAGTTCTTTGGAGTACTACAGCCCGAAGGGCGCTCTACCAACTACAGCCCGGAGGGCGCTCTACCAACTACAGCCCGAAGGGCGATCTATTAACCTCTTTACACCCTACACCAACATGAATATCTACATCAAACGTTACCACTATTCGCCTTGGGGAGTCGATGGCGAATGTTTCGTTGGCAGCCAAAAGGCCTGCGACAGCGTAGAACATCCTACCGCCTATCTACCCGATGGCGAATACCCCATTACCAAAGACAACTACCGCCTGTTCTTCGTTCGTGGCAATGGTCCCATGAAGAACCTCCAAGGCGAGATCTGCGTCGGACGACATGCTCTGCGAGGATTCGTCCTACAAACGGCAGAAGCGTACTTCAAACTCAGCAAACGCATACTCAAAGCCATCAAGAACAACGAATCGATTACCCTCAAAATCACTTCCGTACAACTATGATCAACATCTATTATCGTGAGATACGCCAGTATCATCCTTTGCCTCCAGCGTTGGAGCAGCGACTGACTATCCTCATCCAACAGGGCGATGAGCAGGCGCGCCAAACGCTCATTGAGCACAACCTGCGCCTTGTGACCCATATCGCCAAGACGTATTATCATCCTAAGGTCGAACTGCTGGACTTGATTCAGGAGGGCAACCTCGGTCTGATAGAGGCGGTGGATAGGTTCAATCCCGAGATGGGTCATCGTTTCTCGACTTTTGCCGTCTGGTGGATTCGGAAGCGAATCCTGCGCTACTTAGGCAAAAGCGAAGACCTCGTGCGGCTGGATACGCCTATCAAGGGCGAGGAAGGCGAGGCATTGTACCTGGGCGACACCATCATGGATGAGGAGACTATCCTCGGCGGTCCTGCCTGCGAGGGACAAGACACGCAACTCGAACAGGAAGAGAGCCGTCAGCAGATGCGCCAGCGTATAGCGCTACTCTCCGAGCGGGAGAAAGAGGTGCTAATGATGCTCTATGGCGTCACGGAGGAGCGCGCTTTGACACCGCAAGAGGTCGCGGAGCGCTTAGGGGTGTTCCCAAGGAGCGTCCGCCGTATCCGTGACAAAGCATTGAGGAGGCTGAAATAGCCTCCTTTTTTTACAACAAAAACACGAACTTGCTTAACAACAACTCTTGCGCGCAAAACAATACATTGCGCGCTCCAAGGATAATTGTCTCCTGTCCAATAAATGCAAAGTCATTCACAGGACGGGACAAAGTCATTCACAGATATGTCCGAAATTGCATTTTTGCTGTATAATGGTAGTGTAGGACGTGCACAACTACTCGGTAACTACTCGGTAACTACCCGAGTATGGAAACATTAAACATTAACCCTTAACCTAAAAAGAACATGGCAAAAATTGAACCTATGGACTTGGTGAAGTCCTTGTCTGGCAAATTGTGTGGCCACTCGGATATCTCGTTCGCGAAGAAAGGCGACACGCAGTACACTATGAAACGTTGCAACGAACGTAGCTCCGAACCCACGGAAGCAGAACTGGCACAACGTGCGAAATTCGCGGCTGTCAGCGCCGCTGTCAATGCACGACTGAAAGCTAATGACCCTGCGGACTTGGCGGCCTTCAAAGCACAAAAGAAGTACAAGACCCTGCGCAAGTACTTGTGGCAACTGGAGACCGAGAAGTACGAGCAAGCGAATGCGTAAGGTAGAGTACGCTTCGCTGTAGTTCGCTCGCTATGCTCGCTGTAGGACGCTTCGCTGTAGATCGCTTCGCTGGAGTTCTTTGGAGTACTACAGCCCGAAGGGCGCTCTACCAACCTCTAACCTTAAACCTTAATTCCTTAAACCTTAACCCCCTCCCACGGCATGGAGGAGCCTCCCCTCGAAAACATCCGAGAGCTTCGTGAGCTCGAGGATAGAGTGGAGGCATCGAGCGCCCAATGACGCAAGCGTCAGTCAATGCGCGAGATTGCCGAACACGAATGGCACACGTAGAATATGCATTCCCTGTGGAGGTGATCCACGGCAAGGTGGCGAAACGCCACAAGATCGGCTTTGCACACCGCAAGGCAAGTAAACTCAACTACACCCAGTCCTACGGCAAGCGTTCGACCAAGTACTCGCAGGCGGAGAAAGACCACCAAGCTAAGTTCGCCGCTGTGGCAGCAATGGTGAACGCACGTCTGGCGGATCCCAACCAAATGCCGCTTGACCAATTGGCTTTCAAGGGTCAAAGCAAGTACAAGACCTTGCGTCAGTACGTTTGGCACATCTGCTCCGAGGAGTACGATCAAGCGAACTCGTAAGCTAAACCTCCTTGCTCGCAAGCTCGCAGAAATCTAAACTATCCCAACTAAAACGGAGATATGGTAACAACAACTCAAACAACATAAACCAACATTTGCAAAGCACCCCATTCGCCCACGAGGCTCATCGGGGACCCCGCCGCTCGCAACAACACAGCGAGCGCTCAAGGGGATATATTTTTCAACAATACCAACAATGAGAAACCAACAATAAAAACAATCCCTGCCGTGGGGGTGTGTTCTTATCTCACATTCGTTCGAACGATTATTAGTGCCCCCACGGAATTGTTGTTGAAATAAAGTTGTTTAGGTTGTTGTAAACCAAATCCTGTTAAAGTTGTCTTTAAAACACCAAAAACCTATGAAACAGTTAACCGATATACAGAAAGAACGCCTGACGAAGGCTATCAAGTACCTGGTCGTGTCCATCGCCACCGCTATCGCCATGGCATTGGGACTCACTTCGTGCAATGTCACCCGCACCATCACCACCGAAAGCCGCTCCCTTACCCGCGGCGACACCGCCGTCATCATCCAATCCAAGACCATCGAGTCCTATAACGCAAAGAAGAATTAGCGGTAGCAAAATGCGGGCTGCGCCCTCGCATTAAGCGACGCGCCCCTTAACAATACAACATCACAGAACATAGGCGGTCGTGCCTACCCTGTACGGCACTACCCTATAGCCATACGGCTGCGTGACCGCAAGGGTCGCGCCATTCTATGTATTGCGCTACGTCCTCAGAGTGGGGACTCTTCGGGCGCAATACTCGAAGTGCCATCCGAGGCACTTCTTCACCCCGAAAGTACGTTCGCAAAATGCTGGACATTCTCCAGTTCGCTCTGTAATGCGGGCTGCGCCCTCGCATTAAGCGACGCGGTATTTTTTGTAGTACTTCGAGGGCACCTCCCGCAAAAATGCGGGTCCCTCCTCGAAAGTACGTTCGCAAAATGCGGACCATTCTCCAGTTCGCTCGCAAAACTTTCAAAAAAATGGTTTGCACCTTTTGCATCCAATCTCCATAACCCCACTTTCAAGCGAGCTTGAGTGGGGTTATGCCTATTGTATGCAGATAGATTAAATCTATCTTTTTTTGAAAATTATGCTCGCTTTCTTGCAAATGTGCATTTTTTGTAGTACCTTTGCAGCGGATTTGCCTTGAAGTTTAAAGTTTATCGTTTAAAGTTGAAAGGCAGGGATATAAAAGGAAAGATATTAAAAGACAAGAATAATGGAAATGGAAGAAAGAAGTCTCAATTTTATTGAGCAAATCGTAGAAAAAGATTTACAGGAAGGTAAGAACGACGGACGCATACAAACGCGTTTTCCGCCTGAGCCAAATGGCTACCTGCACATCGGTCACGTGAAGGCCATCTGCATGGACTTTGGTATCGCCGAGAAATACAATGGCGTATGTAACCTCCGTTTTGACGACACCAACCCCGTCAAAGAGGACGTGGAGTATGTGGACTCTATCCAGCAAGATATAGCTTGGTTGGGCTTCAAGTGGGGCAATATCTACTACGCTTCTGACTATTTCCAACAACTCTATGACCTCGCCATTGAGTTCATTAAACAAGGCAAGGCCTATATTGACGAACAAACCGCTGAGCAAATCGCAGAGCAGAAAGGTACACCTACCGAGCCAGGTGTAGCTTCTCCATACCGCGATCGTCCAATAGACGAGAACCTGCGCCTGTTCCAAGCCATGCAAAACGGCGAGATAGAGGACGGCAAAATGGTACTCCGCGCGAAGATTGATATGGCTAACCCTAACATGCACTTCCGCGATCCAATCATGTATCGTATCATTACCACACACCCTCACCACCGCACCGGTCGCGCATGGAACGTATATCCTATGTACGACTTTGCACATGGTCAGTCGGACTACTTCGAGGGCGTGACACACTCCATCTGTACGTTGGAGTTCGTGGTACACCGTCCACTATACGACTACTATATTGACCAGTTTATCACAGGCGACTACCGCCCACGCCAATATGAGTTCAACCGACTGAACATCACCTATACCGTAATGTCGAAGCGCAAAATGTTGCAACTCGTGAAAGAGGGCCTCGTAAGCGGTTGGGACGACCCACGTATGCCTACCGTATGCGGATTGCGCCGTCGTGGTTATACCCCAGAGGCGATTCGTGCGTTCATCGACAAGATTGGTTACACCAAGGTAGAGGGTATGATTGACCTTGGCTTGCTCGAGCACACCGTTCGTGAGACACTCAAAGAGACTGCACCACGTGTATGCGCTATCTTCGATCCAGTGAAACTCGTGATTACTAATTATGAGGGCGAGGGCGAGACTATCGTGGCTGAGAACATAGACGGACACCCAGAGTTGGGTACCCGCGAAATGAAGTTCGCGAAGGAGCTCTACATAGAGCGTGGCGACTTCCAAGAGGAGGGCGATAAGAAGTTCTTCCGCCTCAGCCCTGGTGGTCGTGAGGTGCGTCTGAAAGCCGCTTATATCATCCAAGCTACTGGTTGTGAGAAGGATGCTGAGGGTAATATCACTACCGTATATGCAACCTACGACCCAGACTCTAAGTCAGGTACTGAGGGCGGCAACCGCAAGACCAAATCGACCATTAACTGGGTAGAGTGCGAGTCGTGCGTGAATGCTGAGGTGCGTTTGTACGACCGATTGTTCGCATGCGAGAACCCATCGGCAGAGGAAGGCGACTTCCGCGACCTGTTGAACCCAGAGAGCTTGAAGGTAGTGAACTGCAAGATCGAGGGCGCGCTGAAAGCCGAAATGCACGCACCAGAGGTGGTGAACGGCATTGCTAAGTGCCAAAACTACCAGTTCCTCAAGCATGGCTACTTCGTGGTGGATCCTGATACTACGAGCGAGAAACTCGTGTTCAACCGTACCGCTTCGCTGAAAGATAACTGGCAGAAATAAGACCGTCTTCGACTGTTAGACCGCTTCGCTGTCAGACCATTGCATTGTTAGACCGCCCTACGGGCTGAGAGATTCGTGATGTATAACAGCGTAGCAAGCTGATGAGTATGAATATACGAACGCAGAACGGCAAGCAATATGTCCTATGTGCGTGGAGGCGGCGGTATGTCCGCCTCACGCCAGAGGAGCTGGTGCGCCAAACGACCTTGCAACTGCTGGTGGATGAGTTCGGTTATCCGCACAGTCTCATAGCCGTGGAAGTGCCCATAGAGGTGGCAGGCATGCAGAAACGTTGCGATGCCATTGTCTATAACCGCCAAATGCAAGCGCTAATGCTGCTGGAGTTCAAAGCCCCGTCCGTGCACCTCACGCAGGAAGTCTTTGACCAAGCCGCTATCTACAACCGCAAACTGCAAGTGCCGCTGCTCATGCTCTGCAACGGACGCGAGAGCATAGTGGCACAGGTACTGCCCACGCAATACCAGTTTCTGGAGCAAATACCCGTGTATAATACGCTGATTCCTAAAGACTAAAGAGATACTCCAACGCCTCATTGATATCCGTATCACTGAGGTGTTGGTTTATTATGGGCTTGCCTACCGCACGCAGCAGGGTGAAGTTGGGCGAGTGGTTCGCCTCGTTCTTCTTGTCCTGGTACATGCGCTGAATCAGCTCTTCGCGCTGCTTGCAGTTGCATGTAGGACGACCATAGTACTGCAACATGATCTGCACCAGTTGCTGCAAGACCTCGCGTGGACAAGCGGCATGCACCACACTCAGATACAGCTCTGCCACCATGCCCCAGAGCACGCAGTAGCCGTGGGAGGGTTGAGGGTTGAAGGTTGAAGGTTGAAGGGAGTTGTGCAGGGCTGCGGACTCTATGGCATGGCCTACGGTATGTCCGAAGTTGAGTATCTTGCGCATACCCGCTTCGCGAGGGTCCTCGGCTACAACCTGCTCCTTAATGGCGATACTATTGTGTAGCAATCCCCTGTCGGATAGCGCTTGCACAAACTGCGCTTGAGGCAGTTCCTGTTGGGCTAATTGCAGTAGTTTAATCCATTCCTCTGGGCTCGCAATCAAGGCATGCTTGAGCATCTCGGCAAAACCGCTGAGCAGTTCTGTGGCAGGTAGCGTGAGCAAGAAAGGCGGATGAATGAGCGTTGCCAATGGTGGGGTGAAGGTGCCAATCACGTTCTTAATGCCATGATAATCCACTCCTGTCTTTCCTCCAGAGGAGGCATCAACCATGGCGAGCAGGGTGGTGGGGATATTCACGAAACGTATGCCGCGCATATAGGTGGCTGCGGCGAAGCCGCCCAAGTCGGTCACCATGCCGCCGCCTAAGTTAATCAAGAGCGCCTCGCGCGTGGCACGGTGCTGGAGCAGAAAGTCCCAAACACGCTGCACGGAAGTGAGGGTCTTGCTCCTCTCGCCCGCCTCAATGGTGAGCAAATGATAAGGCATATCGCCGATAAACTCCGCCAAAAGGGGCAGACAATATTCTGCGGTATGGCTGTCCGTGAGTACAAACAATTGCCCTCTGGGCAAGTCAGCGAGTAGGGTAGGCAGTTGGGTTAAATTGCGTAGCATGAGCGTTTTTTGAATAAAAAGTTTGCAAAGTTACAAATTTTTTCGTAACTTTGCACCCTAAATTAGAAAAAATATGCAAAAAAGACTCTTTTTTATCGTTTTAATGGCGTTTTTTGCGCTTTCGAGTATGGCAGAGGGTGTTACTTATCTCACCACTGCCGAGTTTAAGCAGAAAGTGTGTTTCTATGATTTGACATCGGGTCAGCAACCCGAATGGAAGTATATAGGCGACAAACCATGTCTGATAGATTTCTCTACCACTTGGTGCGGCTGGTGCAAGAAGTTGCACCCTATATTGGAACAAGTGGCTAAGCAATACGAGGGCAAGGTGTATGTCTATACTTTGGACGCGGAGAAAGAACCCGAGGTGGCAGCACTCTTCGGTGTGCGTAGTTATCCAACGGTGGTCTTCTGCCCTATGGAAGGTGGTCCACGTATCGCACAGGGCTACCACGAACTGGATTATTGGCAAGAAGCGATAAAGCAGATTCTCGGAGTGGAGTGATTGAGGTTATAGGTTAAAGGCAAGGATATGCAAGTAGAACTCATTCTTCTCGTACTTTCAATGCTCTTCTTTGCGAGCATTTTCACCGATAAAATCGGTTATAAGTTTGGCGTGCCTGCCCTGCTGCTCTTCTTGGCAGTAGGTATGCTGTTTGGTCCAGACGGCATAGGTCGTCTCATCAACGATAACGGTGTGGGCTATATGCTCAATGTGGGTTCTGCGCAAGCCATCGGTACGATAGCGTTGTGTATTATCCTCTTCTCGGGTGGATTGGACACGAAGTTGTCGGACATTCGTCCCGTCATGGCGCCCGGTCTGACATTGGCGACCATAGGCGTGTTGCTGACCATGGTGATTACGGGTGTGATTATCTACTTTGTCTTCGGTTGGTTGCACTCGGTGGCGAGTGTGAGCATAGCCGTAGCGCTGCTCATGGCATCGACCATGTCCTCTACCGACTCGGCATCGGTGTTCTCTATTCTCCGTACCAACGGCATAGGTCTCAAGCATAACCTGCGTCCGCTGTTGGAGTTGGAGTCGGGTGCCAACGACCCTATGGCGTATGTGCTGACCACGACCATGATTGGTATCGTGACCGCTGCCTCCAGTCAGGTGACCGCCCTGACGGTGATACAGGACATTGTGATACAGCTCATTATGGGTGCGGTGCTCGGTTTTATCTTTGGTAAGGGTATCGTGAGTATCATGCGCAAGGCAGACTTGGGCAACGAGTCGCTCTATCCTATCATGGTGCTGACGGCATGTATCTTTATCTTTAGTATCACCTATTTCCTCAAGGGTAACACCTATCTGGCCGTGTATATCGGCGGTCTGGTGATTGGTAATAGCAAGTTCACCCGCAAGCGCCAGACACGCAGTTTCTTTGATGGCCTGACATGGCTCAGCCAGTTGGTGATCTTCCTCGTCTTGGGTCTAATGGTACGTCCGCACGAGTTGTTCCGCCTGGAGGTCCTGCTGCCTTGTCTAATCATAAGCATCGTCATGATCTTCATATCGCGCCCGATAGCCGTCTTCCTGTGTATGCAGCCCTTCAAGCAGTATAAGCGCAACGATAAGACCCTGCTCAGTTGGGTGGGACTCAAAGGCGCTGTGCCTATCATCTTTGCCATCATGTGCGAGGCCAACAATGTGCCACATGCAGACCTTATCTTCAATATCGTCTTCCTCTGCACCATTGTTTCGCTCATAGCGCAGGGCACATCGCTCTCCTTTGTGGCTAAGAAACTACACCTCGCCACCCCACCTGTAACGCTCAAGAAACTCACCCACTTCGACATTGACCTACCCGAAGAGGTAGAGTCTTCGGCTACCGAGATTGAGGTGAAGGAGGAGATGTTGGCGAATGGCAATATGCTCAAGAACCTCGTTTTCCCAGACAAGACATTGGTCATCATGGTACGCCGTGGCGAGGACTTCTTTGTGCCTACGGGACAATCTGAGTTGGAGGTGGGCGACCAGTTGTTGGTTATCACCGATAACGATGCCATACTTGCCGCCCAGTACCGCGAAGAGACCGAAGCTGAGGAGAGTACCCACTGGGGCGTTCAACTCATTAACAACACCTGGGACTTCGCCAAACAAAAGTGGCAACAAATGGTCGCTGGCAAAAAGAAATAATTAACATACAACACCATGAAATACACATTATTATTCATCGCATGCGTATGCGTAGCATCGCTGTGCACTGCCTGCCAATCAGGCGTAGATTACCAACCATGGTCTAAAGAGAAAGCCCAAGCGTGGTACGAGTCGCACCCCTATCGTGCTGGATGTAACTTCCAGCCCAGTACCGCCATTAATCAGATTGAAATGTGGCAATCCTCTACCTTCGATGCTGCCACCATTGACCGCGAACTAGGTTGGGCAGAGGAGTTGGGCTTCAACCTCATGCGCGTGTATCTGAGCAGCGTGGTATGGCAAAACGAGCCCGAGGCATACAAGGCGCATATCGATGAGTACCTGACCATTGCCGAGAGCCATGGTATAAAGACCCTGTTCGTTATCTTTGACGACTGCTGGAACCCAGAGTCTGCTTTTGGCGAGCAACCTGCCCCCAAGTCAGGCGTGCATAACTCAGGTTGGGTGCAAGACCCTGCTGTCAGTCTGCGTACCGACACCGCGACCCTTTTCCCTATATTGGAGCAATATGTCAAGGACGTAATGACCACCTTCAAGGACGATGAGCGTATCTGGATGTGGGACTTGTACAATGAGCCAGGCAACTCGGGACATAAAATGACCTCTATGCCCCTGCTGCGCAATGTCTTCCGTTGGGCGCGCGAGTGCCAAGTGAGCCAACCGCTCACCGTAGGCGTATGGTTCATGGAGTGCCCTGAAATGAATGCGTTCCAACTCGCTAACTCCGACATTATCTCCTACCACAATTATAGCCAGCCCGACAACCACCGCCAATGCATTGACAGTCTTCGTCAGCACGAGCGCCCAATGGTCTGCACCGAGTATATGGCACGCCGCAATGGTAGTTACTTCCAAACGATTCTGCCGCTGCTCAAGGAGCATAATGTGGCAGCCATCAACTGGGGTTTTGTCAGTGGTAAGACGAATACCATCTTTGCTTGGGACGAACCTATGCCCGAGGTGCAAGAGCCCCCATTGTGGTTCCACGATATTTTCCGACAAGACCATACACCTTTTAATATAGAAGAGGTGAACACCATTCAGCGTGTCATGCTCCCGTAAAACAATGACCACCATGAAAACAACGGCTAAGATTATAACCCTCATACTATCTATCACTATGTTAGCATGTACCACGAGTGAGCAACCCACTCAGAGCGGATTGCTGCGCAGCCATTTTCAGACCGAGCATGCAGGCATGCCCACCGACCTCTATACGCTGACCAATCAGCAGGGTATGGAAGTCTGTTTTACGAATTTCGGCGGACGTATTGTCAGCATCATGGTGCCCGATAAGAATGGACAGCTGCTAGACGTTTGCCTCGGACACGACTCCATAGCCGACTATATCCGCTATGGCTATCAGGGCTGCAACTTCGGTGCGCTCATTGGTCGCTATGGCAATCGTATCAAGGAGGGCCGTTTCACCCTGGACGGCATAGAGTACCAATTGCCTCGCAACAACGATGGCAACTGTCTGCACGGTGGAGGCGAAGTGGCATTTCATAACCGCGTATGGGAAGCAATGCCTATCAGCGACAGCAGTATCGCTTTCTGCACTGTGAGCGAAGATGGCGAGGATGGCTTCCCCGGTACACTGCGCGTCAAAGTGACCTACACCCTGACCGACGACAATGCTATCCGCATAGACTACGAGGCCACCACAGACAAGCCGACGGTCATTAACCTCACCAACCACTGCTATTTCTGCTTGAGTGGCGACCCCAGTCGAAATGTCATGCATGAGATACTCTACCTCAATGCTGAGGCATACACCCCTGTGGATGGCAATGTGGCAGTGACAGGCGAAGTGGCTACGGTGGAGAACACCCCATTCGACTTCCGTACCCCTACCCGTATCGGCGATAGAATCAATGCCACGACCCACCAGCAGATCATTAACGGCCGCGGCTACGACCACAACTGGATACTGGCAACCCATGGCGATATAAGTGCCGTGGCAGGCGTATTGTATGACCCTACGACAGGTATCGAAATGCGTATTCATACCGACCAACCCGGTGTGCAATTCTATGCCGGCAACTTCTTGGACGGCAGTTTCATGGGTAAGAACGGCGTGGCATACCCTCGCCGCAGCGGTCTCTGCTTTGAGACACAGCACTTCCCTGATAGTCCGAACCAACCTGCTTTCCCATCGACCACCTTGCGTCCGGGAGAGACATATACAACAACAACTATCTATAAATTTGATATAAGATTATGAATACCCTTGAACTAAAATCTGCTTACGAGGCAGCGTATCACAAGTCAGCTACTGCCATTTATTTCGCACCGGGTCGTGTGAATCTGATTGGCGAACATACGGATTATAACGGTGGTTTTGTCTTCCCATGTGCATTGAGTTTTGGTACTTACCTCTTGATCGCACCTAACAATGAGCAGAAGATTAATCTCCGCTCTTTGAATGTAGAGGCGGTCTATTCGCTCGAACTGAGCCAACTCACCACGCCATTGCCCGACAAGGCATGGGCTAACTATCCTATAGGTGTCTTCGCGCAGTTCATTAAGCGCGGTGTGGCGATTGAGCAGGGTTATGATATGTTGTTCTGGGGCAATGTACCTGCAGGCGCAGGACTGAGCAGTAGTGCTGCTATGGAGGTGGTGACGGCATACGCGCTCAATGAGTTGTTGGGTACAGGTTATGACCGCACTGAACTGGCTAAGATTGGTCAGAAAGCCGAGCACGAGTATGCAGGCGTAATGTGCGGTATTATGGATCAGTTTGCTTCCTCACACGGCAAGCAAGACCATGCTATTTATCTGAACTGCGATACATTGGCGTTTGACTTGGTGCCTGTGAAGTTGGAGGGCATAAAGGTGGTGGTTAGTAATACCCACTCGCCTCACCATTTGGATTCGGGTGCATACAATGACCGTGTGCGCCAATGCCGTTTGGCGGTAGAGCAGCTCGCTGCGCTGCGTCCTATCAAGTATCTCGCCGAACTCTCGCAAGCCGACTTTGAGCAAGTGGAGCACGCAATAACCGACGAAGTGGCACACCGCCGTGCGCGCCACGTGGTGGGCGAAGTGCAACGCACCAAGGATGCGGTAGAGGCATTGCAAAAGGGGGATATTGAGCAGTTTGGCGTGCTCATGAATCAGAGCCATATCTCGCTGCGTGATGACTATGAGGTGACAGGTCCTGAGTTGGATGCATTGGCAGAGGCGGCATGGAAAGTAGAAGGCGTACTCGGTAGCCGTATGACGGGTGGTGGCTTTGGTGGCTGCACCGTATCATTGGTGCGCGAAGGAGCCATTCCGACCTTCATTGAGCACGTGGGCAAGGAATATACTGAGAAGACGGGTCTGAAGGCCGATTTCTATATCGCCGAGATTGGCAATGGTGCGCACCGAGTGGAGTAATATCCGCGTGGTATGCATTAATAAGGTTTAAGATAACTGAGAAGATAGAAAAATCGCTGGCTACAAACGTGCCAGCGATTTTTTGAGTGCTATAGTGTAAGCTTCGCGGTAGTAGGAGAAGAAGTTCTTCCATTCCGCTTTTAGCGCTAATTCTACGGCTGCCTTGCGAGCGGCTGCCACCTTGCGTGGGGTGAGCGAGAGGTAATACGCAATGGTATTGACGATATGACCTATCACGTCATCCGTGTTGCTATCGTTGCGGTAAATGACCGCTACACCCTTGTCAATCGTGGTACAGCCCTGCTCCTCGCACCATACGCCGTAGCCGCTGAGACTGGTGCATATGGTAGGCACGTGGAAGGCCATACTCTCGAGTGGCGTATAGCCCCATGGCTCGTAGTAACTTGGGAAAACGGTCAAGTCCAGACCTATCAGCAGGTCGTAGTAAGGCAAGTTGAGCACCCCATCGTTACCATTGAGATAGGTAGGCACAAACACCACATGCACATTGCCTACGGTGAAGTCCTCACGCTCCAGGTATGGAATCATGACGAAAGCGATAACTTGCTTTTGACCGCGCTTCGCGCTGAGAGAAGAGGGACCGCTTTCAGCTGTTAGACCGCTACGCTGTTGGAAACTCTCGCCTAAACGGGTCATCGCCTCTAGGAATACATCAATACCCTTGTTCTTCCATTCGTAGCGGCCTGCGGTACCAATGAGCATATCGGTGTTCTTGGCATCAATACCTTTCGCGCGTGCGAGGGATATTAAGGTATTGCGCGCGCGCTTGCGCGCGGTATCGAAGTCCTTGCCTTGTGGCACAAAGCCCTGTTCGAAGCCGTTAGGGGTCACTATATCCACAGGTTTGTCCAGCAACTGCTTACACTCGCGAGCCGTCAGGTCGCTCACCGTAGTGAAGCAGTCACACAGGTGGGCTGCTTTCTTCTCAGCAGAGTGCTTGCTGACCATATTCAGTTCTTGAGCCATTTGGTCGCCCTGGAAGGCATCAAAGCAGTCGTAGAGGGGTTTGTAGTTACCGGCTATACTGCGACCTATGCTGGTAGCGTGGGTAGTGAAGAGTGTACCGATAGCAGGACAATGCTCGCGCAGGTAGAGAATGGTGAAGGCCGTCTGCCACTCGTTGCAGTGCATAACGGTGGTAGGCATATCGAGGTGCTTGTACAGACTCTCTGCCACTTGACCTACCGCGTAGGCAAAGAGGCAACTCTCATCGTAGTCACCGTAGGCGGCATGGCTTTGGATACCATATTTCTCCCACGTATGTCCAAATATCTGGTCTTTCTCTGCCCAGAGTTCGTCCCAGCGAAGGAGTACGGCAATAGGTTTGCCAGGCACTTGCCAACGACCAACGCGTACACCTTTAGGGCGCCAATCCTTCAAGAGCGTCTTGCTCTCCTTGAAGGTGAGATTGGAATGTTCGCCGAAGTCTGGACCGAAAAATACGACTTTGTCTTTATGTTCTGCTTGCATAGAGGCAGCGCGCGTCGAGAGGACGGCATAAATGCCGCCTACACGATTGCATACCTCCCAACTGGTCTCGAAAATATACTGAGGCTGCATGATTATTTTAGATTTTCATTGACTACAATGCGGTCAATATCGCTCAAAGAGTTATACAATATAGGAGAAGTAGCGAATTGATTATTCTTGCTCTTAATGAGTGGCATAGATTTGAGTCCCTCGGTGCTTGCCCAATAGAGTAGATTGCGCGCAGCATCCACATACAGAGCGCCTGTGGCTTGAGCATCGATCGCTGTCACATGTTGTCCATCGAAGTTAGCGACAAACAGCCCCTCGGCGGTGGTGATATACCACTTTTGTGCTATGGCATCCAACTGCATGCGCTCTACTTGCCATGCAGGGAATATATCCTGCATATTGCTTGCACGGAAGGTCACACCATTGTAGGTGAGTACCGTATCGCTGGTTAATGCCAATAGCTGCATATCCTCCTCATCCCCAGCAACAGGATCGGTGATATACCCATTGATCAAATGCTGGCGCAGGACAGCGCGATCCGTGCGCTGCATAATGATAGCCGGTGCTACTGTCTGGTGTACATACAGCTCACGTAGGATAGTAGGGTGCGCCTTATCGTTTTGTGTAATGGTGAGTTGTACGGGGTATGATTGGCCATATCCTGTGAAATATACGGTGATTTGGCGGCTACTGAGCGTGCCACTCACCAGCGTGCAACCCTCAGGCAACTGCCATTCGTAGGCCAGGGAGTGCTGAAATGGATTATACACATTGGCTGTGAGCACCACATTCGTATAGTGGCATATGGAATCCGTAGAGGTCACGAAGGTAGGTATAGTGTCGTACACTGTCACGACGCGGCTATAGGTGTTGTGTTTGGCACTATCTACCATGAGTGTGACGAGGTATTCGCCTGCCTTCTTAAAGATATGGCTGGGGTGCTTGGTCATGCTGGTAGCATTGTCGCCAAAGTCCCAAGCCCATTTCTCACCAGCACTACTGGTATTATTGAATTTCACCGATTGTCCTGCACGGGGTTCGGCAGGTGAGTAGGAAAATTCAACATCTACTTTCTTGCATCCTGCAATCATCATTGCGAATGCGATACATATCATTGTTATTTTCTTCATAATCTAAATGCGGTTCCGCCACCAGGTCATTTGTCGTTTGGCATAGTGTCGGCTGTTTTGTTTTATCATTTCTACGGCTTTGTCGAGTGTCCACTCGCCGTGTAGGTAACGCAGCAGTTCTTTGTATCCTACGGTATTTATGCTATTGGGCAGTGTGCTGTAGTCGTAATCGGTTGTTGGGCAGGTGGGTATGCCTAATTGCTCAAAGGCGTGTATGGCTTCCTCCAGCAATCCCGCTTCCATCATCATGTCCACGCGCCGATTAATGCGGTCATAGAGTTCCTCTCGCGGCCGCTCCACCAGTAGATACTCCACTTCCCAATCTCTTGCCTCTTCGCCTTTTCGCCTCATCGCCTCATCGCCTTTTCGCCTAAACTCCGAGTACTTCTTTCCGCTCACGCGGCATACCTCTACGCAGTGCATGAGGCGTTGTGGGTTCTGCTGATCCACCTCTTGCCAATATTCGGGGTCAAGGTCCTGCACCTCCTGTTGCAGCCATGCTAATCCGTGCTGCTGATACGCTTGGCGCACTTGTTCGCGCACCTCGTGGGGTATATCGGGCATGTCATCCAGTCCGCGGCATAGCGCCTCGACATACATCATGCTTCCGCCCACGAGCACTACTGTGTCGTGCACTTGAAAGAGCGTTGTGAGGAGTGCCTCCGCATCGCGGGCAAACTGCCCAGCGCTATAGGTCTCATGGAGGGCCTTAATGCCCACCAAGTGGTGCTCGGCTTGCGCTCGTTCTTCGGCGGTTGGGGCGGCTGTGCCGATAGGCAGGTCGCGGTAGATCTGGCGCGAATCAGCGCTGATAATAGGGCAACTATATTGCTTGGCTACCTCTATGGCGCGAGCCGTCTTGCCCACACCCGTAGCGCCTATCACCACCACCAGTCGCTTCATATCCTTTGCCAATAACCAATCGCCAATAACCAACAACACTAAAACATCGATCCGTCATCAAAACTCAAGTCTTGAAAACCCTCGAAGTCCAGGTCACCGTCATCGTATTGGCTATCGCCGTAGAAGTCGTCATCTATATCCCACTCGTTGCCCTTCACCTTGCTGTTGTCCATGAAGGCATCCTGCTGAATCTGCATAGGGGCAATACCTGCTGTCTCCACGCAGTCCACACCTTGGCGGATACCCGGCAAGATCTCTGTCACGCGACCAAAGAAACAACGCTCATTCATTGGGTCAAAGACATACAATATACGCTGTCCATTCTCCTCGAGCAACTCGCTCAGACGGGTCGCCTCCATGATCATATTGTCATACTCAAAGCTACTGCCCATCTCCACGAGGGTTACCTCCTGTCCTTTCTCCCAGCGGTCGTTGCACATAAAGAACGACGTCATTTGGTCATCAGGATAGCCAGCACTCTTCAGTATGGCTTGGTGCAGTTCCAAGAATGTTGCCTCGCTGTCGGCTTCATATACGCGACGAAAATCATCTACCTCGTCGCACGAAAATTTGATTTGATATATCATATCTGTTTTCTATTTGATGCTTAACCATATAATTAGCGTGCAAATTTACTGCTTTTTTCTTAATTATGCAAATTTCCTATCTATTTTTCTGAATTATCCCGCATTTTGCTTGCTTGTTTCAGAAAATTATCGTAATTTTGCACCCAAAATCATACACGATATGCAAAACTTTATCCTTATCGCCGAGGCAGGCGACTTTATCGGAGAACAAAAGTTAATCGCTCAACACCTGTCGGGCGAGTGGGTAGGTCAACAGTGGCAAATGGCAGACGGCAGTCTGTGGGATATAGTGGTCATGGGCGTAGGCGCCATTAATGTCATGCACGCCCTTAGCTCTATTCCCCGCGATGCACACCTGCTCAATATCGGCTATGCAGGTAGTGCTAACTACGAGATCGGCAGTGCCGTATGTGTCACCGAGGCGCGACTCAATCACCCTAATGTACGCTACCCCGAACCCGAATTGCACCTCGCCCCTTGTCCAGCTGCCTACCTGCGTGAGGCAGAGAACTGTATCCACTCTGTTTGTTACAGCAATACGGATTTTGTCTTGCAGTCTGATTATACGGATTGCGTCTTTGATATGGAGTTGGCATATATAGCCGCTATGGGTTTCACGCATTTGCATGCGCTCAAGATTGTGAGCGACAATCTGAGCTTGCACACCTATCGCGAGGTGGCAGCGGCGGTAGAGTAAGTTACTGGACTTGTGCGAGCGTCTGCTGGTTCATGCGCTTGCGCTCGGGGTCGTAGAACCAACCCCATTTATTGAAGTATCGGCACATATTGACCACATGTATCCATAGCATTTTCGGGCTGTGGTAGGATGCCTTTTCGTGCTGATGAATAATCGTCGTATCTGGGTAAAAGACAGTCAGATAGTCGCGGTGAATACGACGCGTGAGGTCCATGTCCTCGGGGTACATGAAGAAGCGCTCATCGAACAGCCGCGCCTTGCTCACCGCCTCCGTGCGCAGGAGCATAAAGCAGCCGCTCAGATAGGGCACATTCATAGGGCGATTGTACCCTGTGTGCCGCATTTCGTAGCGCTCGTTGGCTTTCTGTATCCATTGGCTGGGCAGGAAGCGCCTGCCAAACACGTTCCAGGGGGTGGGTAGCAGTTTGCATAGGTATTGCAGCTCACCATTGGGGTACACCACCCGTGGGGCTACCACGCCTATTTCGGGGTACTGCTCTATGAAGTTTAACAATGTCGGCAGCGTTTCGGGGGTGATGATAATGTCGGGATTGATGACCAAGTGAAAGGGTATATCATTGTATATACTCTCGCGTATGGCTATATTGTGCGCCGCGCCGTAGCCCAAATTCTTGCCATTGAAGATATAGCACACCCGTTCCGATGACATAATGTGTCCTTCTGTTTGTTGGGCTTGCACTTCCGTTTGCAGGGGTAGTATTTCGGTTTGGATAGGCGAGTTGTCTATCCAATATACGCGATGAACGCGTGAGCATAGCAGCAGACTACGAGTGAGTTCTGCCACTTGCTGCCACTGGGGTTGATATAATACGATAGACACATTCAGCATAATGCTATATCTGCTACGGCTGAGACGAATCATGCAATCTCGCTGCAAAATTACAACAAAAATTGCACATTTGCAAGTTTAAGGCAAATAAAATAGCACTTGAAAGTAAACTTTCATGCAGTTTTACTTGCAAATATGCATTTTTTGTTGTACCTTTGTGCCCTAAATTGGTAAAGTGTTGCATGCTGCCTGTTGAATTCATAGAAATTCTGCACGATCAGTTGGTACCCGATGAGGTGCAACAGTTGTGTCAAGCGTTGGAATCAACGCCTGTTACCTCCATACGCCTCAATGACAAGATTGACTATCTCACCTTCGAGTGCGACACCGAGGAAGTGCCTTGGCACGAAGATGGCTATTACCTCAGCGAACGGCCACAGTTCACCCTCGACCCGCTCTTTCATGCTGGTTGCTACTACGTACAAGAAGCCAGCAGCATGTTTGTGGAGTGTGCCCTGCAACAATACCTATCCCGCGACAGCGTAGTACTTGACCTATGCGCTGCACCCGGCGGTAAGTCCACACTCATCAGCCAATACTTAGGTGACACAGGTCTGCTGGTGAGTAACGAAGTGGTACGCCAACGCGTGTTCATACTCTCAGAGAACATCCAGAAATGGGGCAACGGCAACACCGTTGTCACACACAACCAAGCAGCCGACTTCGGCATGCGATTGCCCAATATCTTTGACTGCATTCTGGTAGATGCTCCTTGCTCGGGCGAAGGTATGTTCCGCAAAGACGATGGCGCTATTGCCGAATGGAGCGAAAAGAACGTAGAGGCCTGCGTAGCGCGTCAACGCAAGATCGTAGAAGACGTATGGGACGCCCTGCGCCCCGGAGGACTATTGATATACTCCACCTGCACCTTCAACCCATGGGAGAACGAGGAGAATGTGGAATGGATAGCCGAGACATTAGGTGCGGACATTCTGCCTATAGATATTCATCCATCATGGGGCATTACAGAAGGTAACCCAGGTTATCATTTCTATCCCCATAAAACCAAAGGAGAAGGATTTTACCTCTGCGCCTTGCGTAAGCATGGCAGTGACCTTCGAGCACTGGAAAAGCGACTGCCGAAAGTGAAATTGCCTCAGCCACAAGCCGTAGAACATGCGCAGATTATTCGCAGTTGGGTACATCATCCCGAACGTTGGGTACTCCGTCAGCAAGACCGTTTCATAGTGGCTTATCCATCTAAGTACAAGGACCTCATTGATATTCTCAGCAAGCAGTTCATCTGCATCAGTACAGGTTTTGGTATATGTGAGTTGCGCGGCAAGAACCCCGTGCCACAGCACGCCCTATCTATGGCGAAAGACCTAAGACAAGAGGCCTTCAAAGCCGTTGAACTGTCCTTGGAACAAGCCCTGAGCTATCTACGCAACGAAGCCATTGTACTTGACAATATGCCGACTGATGTGCTGCTAATGAAATACCAAGGTGTGCCATTGGGCTTTGTCAAGAATATCGGCAATCGCTGCAATAACCTCTATCCTAAGGAGTGGAGAATACGGAAGCTATGAGACCGCTACATATCCTACTATTTTGTTTGTTGCTTACTTCTGCTGCCTTTGCGCAGGAACAGTGGTATTTCTCGGTGGATGAGCGATATCCTGCTGAGCGTACACAATTGCAGGGACAGCAGCGTATATTGGTCGTCAATAACGCCTTGCCACAACCACAGGACTTCGGTCATACCACCATAGTGGATGGCAATAATAGTGGGAAAGTAGAGGTGGATCTAAGTCGCAGTGTGCTCTACTGTCTCTTCTCTACAACCCAAACCATGGAGCAAAGTGGCGAGTATGATGCCGTAGAGCTCATGGATATCTCGCAAAATCCCACAACGAATTACTACGCACGTCATGTGCTCTCTCATGCGCAAGCTGAGCAGTTATGCCGTGACTATGCGGCTGATGCGTTGCTCGTGCTCAATCAGTTGGTGCTATACGATGTAATGGAGAGTTTCCTCACGGAGGATGGTACATACTATGCCTACCTACAGGCCTATGCACAGTCGCATTGGACGATTCATTATGCCGGTCAAATGCGTGACTACTCGTTCAGCCAATCCGATACGCTGCTATGGGAGAGTCAGCCACACTATTCGCGTGTGCAATGCCTAAGCGAGTTGCCAGCACGAGAAGATGCGCTGCTCTACTTAGCGCGCGAACTGGGTAATAGACTCGGTAGCACGTTTGCGCCCTCGTGGCAAAGCAGCCGACGCTATATCTATGACCTTGAGGCATTGGAGGAGGGCTTGGAGGCATTCCGCTATCAGCGGTGGGAGGAGGCGATTGGCGATTGGTTATTGGTGATAGGCAATGGGCAATTGGCTATGGGCGATAAAAAAGCCGCAGCTTGTGCCGCGGCGAATATAGCTATTGCTTATGAGATGAAGGGCGATTATGCTTCGGCTTGCGATTATGCCCGCCGTGCCATCCGCCTTTTCGGCGCTTGGAAGACGGCTTACGGTCGTCAGCAGCAAGCGAACATACGCTACTATCTGGCGCAGCTCCAAGCTCGGATGGCAATGGAAGACGCTCAATAACTTTCTGTAAGAAGCGTTCAATCTTATTAAAGAACCGTTTATCTTCGGGGCTCACCATAGTGATGGCTCCGCCTTTGTTTTCGGCTCGTGCGGTACGACCAATGCGATGTACATAGTCTTCGGCATCGCGTGGCACATCGTAGTTAATGACAAGGGGTATATCATCCACGTCTATTCCGCGTGACACAATATCCGTAGCAACGAGTACATCCACTTTGCCATTGCGGAAATCCAGCATTACCTCGTCTCGCTCTTTCTGCTCCAGGTCGGAGTGCATAGCACGCGCATCTATGCGGTTCGCGCGTAGCGCACGCGTGAGATCCTTGACCTTCTGCTTCTTACCGACAAAGATAATGACTTTCTTGAGTTTCTCGCTGGTTTCTGGACTCTGGTCTGCGCATGGTGAATTGCCTAATAACCTAACGAGAAACGCCGTCTTCTGTGGTTCGAAAATATCCACAGCCATTTGCTGGATAGTCTCTGGTGGACGGGAAACGGCTATCTGTACCTCTACAGGATTGTGCATAATGGCCTTAGCCATCTTGCGGATATTGGTAGGCATGGTCGCAGAGAACATAATCGTCTGGCGATCCTTGGGCAACTTACTGACAATAGTCATAATATCATCGTAGAAACCCATGTCCAGCATACGGTCCGCCTCATCGAGGATAAAGTACTTCACGCCCGAGAAATCAATATCGTAAATATTCATCTGGCTCAGCAAGCGACCTGGTGTGGCAATGACAATGTCGGCACCTTTTTGTAGTCCAGTCACTTGCGTACCCCATGCGCCCGTATCGTTGCCACCATAGATAGCCACCGAAGAGAAAGGTACGTAGAACCCAAATCCCTCCATCTGTTGGTCTATCTGTTGTGCCAGCTCTCGTGTCGGCGCCATGATGATGGCATTGAGGCGATTGGGGTCGTGGTTGTCGTATTGCAGGTTAGTGAGGAGAGGTAGGATATATGCGGCAGTCTTGCCCGTGCCCGTTTGCGCACAGGATATGACATCGTGTCCCTCTAAAATAACAGGTATAGTCTGCTCTTGGACGGGTGTACAGGTGTCAAAATGCATATCCCATAGGGCATCCAATACCCCATCTGATAATGGTAGTTCGTCAAAATACATGTTGTCGGATTTCTGTATATATTAGGTGATTATCCACAAGTGTGGGTTGCGTAGTACGTGTGTAAGCAGGTGCTTTGACTCCAGGTGTATGCGATGGTGGTTGGCAGAGCGGTTGATCGCTGACCTCTATATGCACCTCGTCGTAAAGACCCGAGTCTATGATATGTTGCAGTAGCATAGTGCCACCTTCGACCAATACGGAGTGTATGTTTCGCTGTGCTAAGTCGTGTAGGATAAATGACCAATCGGTATTGTCGCGATAAACGATTGTGGGGGCATCGTCGGAGAAGATCTTGCTGTCTTGGGGTAAAACGCCGTGTCTATCCAGCGTGATACGAATAGGGTGTCGTCCGCTCCAATGCGTAGTCAAAAGGCGAGGGTTGTCCAGTAGCGCTGTTCGTGTGCCTACCATGATAGCCATGTTCTCAGCACGCTGTTGGTGTACGAGAAGTTTCATGAGTGGCGTGGAGATCACCACTGGCTTTCCCACATCCTCACCTCTCACCTCTCGCCTCATCACCTCATCACCTCTTAACCTATCAATATATCCATCCGCCGTCTCAGCCCACTTAAGGATAACGTATGGACGGTGTTTTTCTTGGAGGCAGAAGAAGCGTTTGTTGAGCATTCTACATTCCTCTTCGAGTACGCCGACAAGGACCTCTATACCTGCATCGCGCATCATTTGTACGCCTCTGCCAGCCACCTGAGGATTGGGGTCGAGTGTACCCACAACCACACGACCTATCCCTTTGCGAATAATCAGTTCGGCACAAGGAGGAGTCTTACCGTAATGGCTACAGGGTTCGAGACTGACATACAAGGTACAATGCTGATAATCAATACCCTCGGGGTGTGCCTCCTGGGCATGACGGAGGCAGTTGGGTTCGGCATGTGGACCACCATATTGCTCGTGCCAGCCCTCACCCAAAATATGATCCCCCTGCGCAGTATGGTGCACCAAGACAGCCCCTACCATGGGATTGGGCGCTACATAATATTCGCCTAATCGTGCTAATTGGAGACAACGATTGATATATAATTTTGCACTTTCCATTTTTTTTTGTACCTTTGCAGCATGAAACAACAAATTGACTATATCATTTCGCAGTTGCGCGGTTATTATGCCGACGAGGAGTTGCGCGAATTAGCATACTGGATAGTGGAAGAGTCTACCGGTATGACACGCACAGAAATCCTTATCGGGTGCAAAGATACAAAAAAAATTGTACATGCGCAAGAAATAGAAAGGATTTTGCAAAAACTTCGCGCAAACGAGCCCATTCAGTATGTATTTGGTCATACGGAGTGGTTGGGTTTGGACTTGCGTGTAACGCCAGCGACACTTATTCCTCGTCCCGAGACGGCGGAGTTGGTGGAGTGGATATTGCATGTGGCAGACCGTGATAAACAGTTGCGCGTGGTGGATATAGGTACGGGTAGTGGTTGTATAGCCATAGCGCTGAAGAAAAGTGCAAGCAAATGGAAAGTAACGGGATTAGATATTAGCCATGAGGCCTTGGCGGTGGCAAAGGAGAATGCTGAGCGCAATCATGTGGAGGTATATTGGCAGCAAATGGATATACTCTCACCTATCGCCAATAACCTATTCCCAATAGCCGATATTATCGTCAGCAATCCGCCCTATATATGCGAGAAGGAGAAGGTGGACATGGAGGCACGTGTATTGGACTACGAACCAGCGAGTGCGTTGTTTGTGCCCGATGACGATGCGTTGCTCTTCTATCGCAGGATAGCCAGCTTAAAGGCGGCAAGTATGCTGTTCTTTGAGATCAATGAGGCGTATGGTGAGCAAGTCTGCATTATGCTACACGAGATGGGATATACAGATATAGAACAAAAGGAGGATATATATGGCAAACCACGAATGGTCTTTGGCCGCCTTGCGCAGTAAAGCGGAGGCCTATTGCGTCGGTGCTGAACACTGCGTGTGGGAAGTGAAGCAGAAGTTGCAGCAATGGGGCGCCAGCTGTGAGCAAACAGAGCAAGTCATAGCGCATTTGCAGGCAGAGCGTTTTGTGGATGAAAGGCGGTATTGCCAAGCATTCGTGCATGATAAATTGCTGTACCAAGGGTGGGGTAGGATGAAGATACGTGCGCAATTGCAAGCCAGACACTTACCCTCTCAAGCGATGGAGCAAGCACTCTATGATATAGACGAAGATACATACAGATCGGTGTTGGCACGTGTGCTGGAGACCAAGAAACGCTCTATCAAATCGACCGATCCACAGGCAAGAGAGAAGTTGATACGTTTTGCCCTACAACGTGGATTTACCTATGAGGAAATAAGCAGCATAATGTAAAGGGAAATGGGCTGCTAAAAATATGCGTATATCTATCAGTTTGCGAAATGGTGGTCGGGATTGATAGATAATTATCTATCAGATTTTGGAATTAGGTCCTGAAATTTGGAAATTCGAAAAAAAAGTAGTACCTTTGCAGCCGATTTCTAAGTTAGAATAGCATTCAATGAAAAAGATACAATCAGTAGCCATCTATTGCTCCAGTTCCAACAAAGTGCGCGAGTCCTATATGCACGCAGCATATCGATTGGGCGAGCTGTTGGCTGAAGCAGGCATACGACTAATATACGGAGACGGTGGCATCGGATTAATGGCCGCCGCTGCCGATGGTGCACTCAACGCCGGAGGCGAAGTGCTCGGCGTTATACCACAATTCATGGTAGAGGCCGGCTGGAATAACCCCCGCAGCACACGCACCATTGTCACAAAAGACATGCACGAGCGCAAAGCCACCATCGTACAAGAAACCCAAGCCATGGTCGCATTGCCAGGCGGCATAGGCACCTTCGAGGAACTGCTGGAGTGCCTGACCTGGAAGCAACTGGGCTTGCACAGCTGTCCCGTGGTCATACTCAACACCGATGGCTACTACGACCGACTATTAGCGTGTCTGGACTATATGGTGGAGGAACAAATGATGCGTCCAATCCACCAGGAAATGTACACGGTAGTCAATGAACCCGAGGAAGTACTACCCGCTATATTAGCAGCCAAAGAGTGGGATACAAATACCAGACGATTGGCGGCGATATGAGAAAGCCTACCCCATCCCCTCCCTAAAGGGAAGGGTGTAAGGTGTAGGGTCTAAGGTGTAAAGTGTAAAGGCAGAGGGGAGGAATGGAGATAGTAGAGCATATTAGTTCGGTGTATGCGAATGGTTGGGTGAGTTGGGTGCTACTGGCATTATTGCTACTACTGGTGCTCAACCGTTCAGCAGGTATGGGTGTGATAGGTAGCTTGAGGAGTGTGTTTAGCCAATCGGAACGCGTATATGGCGCGCAGTCAAGAGCATGGGGAAGTGAAGTGTGCGAGTGGCTGTTTCGCATAGGTGTGCTGGCTATGGCGGTGTGGGTGTTGGTTATTGGCAATGGGCGATTGGATATGGGATATGGGCAATTGGCGATTGGCAATGGGGCAATGGGGTATGCGAAAGTGCTGGGAGTGGTGCTGGGAGTGTATATCGTGCAGCGATTGGTATTGCGTGGCGTAGGGTATGTGTTCGTCTCGCGCAAGCAGCTGAGTGCCGCCATGGAGCAATACAATGCCATATGTAGCGCAGCGTGCGTGTGCCTATACCCGATAGTGCTGGTGGTCATGAATGTACCAGCCGCCCATTTGGCACAGATATTGTGCGGAGCGGTGCTGGTGGCGTTTGTGGGAATGATCGTGTGGAAAAGCATAAGGTTGTTTTACACCAATATATTGTCGCTATTGTATATTTTGTTATATATCATATTTCTTGAGATTATGCCTATCATGGTGATATTCTCTGTAGCAAAGCTTATAATAAGCCTATGAAAAAAATAAAGAATATTCTGATTTCTCAACCTCGTCCTCTGTCGGATCGCAATCCGTATGCGGATTTGGAGAGTACGTTTGGTGTGCAGTGTGATTTTCAACAGTTGATTCGTGTGGAAGGCGTGGGTGTTCGCGAGTTTCGCGAGCAACATATCTACTTTGAGGATTACACGGCTGTGATAGTAAGTTCACGTTTGGGTATAGACCATTATTTCCGTTTGTGCGAAGAGTCCCGTTTCAGTGTTCCACAGACCATGCATTATTATTGTATCTCGGAGGCGGTAGGCAATTACTTGCAGAAGTATATCCAATACCGCAAACGCAAGGTGTTTGCCGCAGAGAACAACCGCTTTGAGGACCTGCTGCCTGCTATGTTGCGCCGTCCGAATGAGAAATACCTCATGGTCATGTCAGACGTGCATAATGACGAGGCAATCAATATGTTCGCGGAGAACAATATTGAGGTCAAGCCAGCCATTATGTACCGTACCGTAGCCGCAGAATGGCCAGCAGAGAAGGCGTTTGACTACGACATGATCGTGTTCTTTACGCCATCGGGTGTGGCAGCACTGAAGAAGAATTTCCCAGACTGGGAGCAAGGTGACACGGTGATTGCATGTTTCGGTGCAAACACCTTGGCAGCCGTAGAGGAGCAAGGTTGGACGGCCGCTATCCAAGCGCCAACACCTGAGTGCCCAAGTATCACAACAGCGATAAAGAAATACTTAGAAGCTCAGCAAGAAGGTTGAAAAATACTTTTCCCAAATCCGAGAAACTGTGTGGTCAGATAGCGATAGACCACTTGTATGGTCATGGCAAACGCTTTGTGGCATGGCCCATGCGCGTGACCTATCTGCCATGCGCAGACCAGACACAGGTGCTGATTTGGGCACCCAAGTCGCTCTTCAAGCGTGCAGTACATCGCAACCGCTTGCGCCGACTAATGCGCGAGGCGTATAGACTGAACAAAGGGCTCTTGGGAGAAGGAAAATACCAGATAGCGTTCAACTATATAGACAAAACCGAGCAACCATACAGCGTGATAGAGAAAGCCATGCGGAAAGCCTTGGGGCGTGTAGGGAGTGTAGAGTGTAAGGTGTAGAGTGTAAAGTGTAAAGGCTGGGGTTATGGTAAAGACGATTATACGAAAGGTGTTTTTGTTGCCTGTGTATTTCTACAGGTATTGCATCTCTCCGCTGACGCCGCCGTCGTGCCGGTTCACACCCACGTGCAGCCAATACATGGTGGAGGCCGTATTGAAACATGGCATTTTCAAAGGCGGCTGGCTGGGCATAAAACGCATACTGCGTTGCCACCCATGGGGAGGTAGTGGGTATGATCCGGTGCCGTAGTTCGTTTAGTGTTTAGAGGAAAGAATTATGCGAATAGATATTTTGACAGCGTGTCCGGAATTGTTGGAGTCACCACTCAACCATTCCATTGTGCAACGAGCCAAAGACAAAGGGCTCGTGGAGATATATGTACATAACTTGCGTGATTTTACCTTAGACAAACACCGCAAGATAGACGACTATGCTTTTGGCTTCGGCGCAGGTATGGTGCTACAAGTAGAGCCCATTGACCGTGCCATTAGCTATCTCACCAGCCAGCGTCAGTACGACGAGATCATTTTCACCGCCCCAGACGGCGAACGCTTTACCCAGAAAGAAGCCAATGCCCTCTCGCTCAAAGAGAATATCATTATCCTCTGCGGACACTACAAAGGCGTCGATCAGCGTGTGCGTGACCACCTTATCACAAAAGAATATACGATAGGTGACTTTGTGCTGACAGGCGGCGAAATGCCTGCGGCTATCATGACGGACGCCATTGTGCGCCTGCTACCTGGCGCTATGGGCGACGAGACCAGCGCACTGAGCGATAGTTTTCAGGACGGACTGCTGGAGCCCGGCGTATATACCCGTCCTGCCGAATACAAAGGTTGGAAAGTGCCCGAGATACTCCTGTCAGGCCACCAAGCGAAGATAGAAGACTGGCTCTACGAGGAATCATTGCGCCATACACGCGAGCGCAGACCCGACTTACTGGAGGAATGATTGGCGTTTCAGCCAGTCATAGACATGGCAGATAGGGAAGCCCATGACATTGAAATAGGAACCCTCCATGCGCGTGACACCCACATAGCCAATCCACTCTTGTACACCATATGCCCCTGCTTTGTCAAGGGGCATATATTTTTCTACATAGTAGTCAATCTCCTCCGCAGTGAGCGTGCGGAAAGTCACATCCGTGCAGTCCACGAAGGAGTCGTGTAGGGTGGTATAGGATGGTGTAGAGTGGTTGAGCCAAGTGAAGCAGACGGCGGTATAGACCTGGTGGGTTTGACCGCTGAGTTGGAGGAGCATCTGCTTGGCATCCTCTTTGGATTGGGGTTTGCCGAGCATTTGACCATTGAGCCACACAATGGTGTCAGAGGTAATGAGCAGGTCGTCGGGCTGCAACTGCGCCTCGTACGCGCGCGCCTTGGCGCGCGATATATATAGAGGTATATCGCCTGCCTGCAAGTCAGCAGGGAAAGACTCGTCCGCATCAATCGTAATGCAGGAGAAAGGAATATCCAAACCCGCCATTAGTTCGCGACGGCGAGGGCTCTGACTACCGAGAATGAGGTTCATGTTTTGTGTAGGGTGTAGTGTGTAAAGTGTAAAGGCAGGACGGCATAGCCGTATATTCCGTGCCTTTAAACTATAAACTTTACACTTTAAACTATATAATATTTTGCTGAACAACGAAACTATACATTACGCCCATAAACATGGCGAACTTAATGATAAGTTGTGCGCGGCGGTACTCCAATGGTGTCTTGGCTGCCCAAAGTAGCACTATGGCGCACAAGATAGGCACTATCACACCAAAGACCACAAAACGAGTAGATAGCGTATGCCAATCGTGCGCATAAGGCAATGCGCTGAAACCGATATAGGCAATCAAGGCAACCGTGAGCACCAAAACCATTGAGGCAATAATGAGCGTTGCCTTCCTGCCCCAAACGATAGGTATGGTGCGGCACTCCATTTCTTGGTCGCCTTGAATATCCTCTATATCCTTGACTATCTCACGGGCGAGGGTCATGAGAAAAGCAAACAGCCCGAAGCAGCCCAACCATACATACAGGTGGCCTGTGATAGGGGTATATTGCAGTGCCTCGCCATACAAATGGCGCAGGTAGTCGGCATTAGCAATCGCTACCAACAGAGGAACGAGCGCCGAAACGAATGCCACCACGATATTGCCCACCAGCAGTTGGCGTTTGTAACTCGCAGAGTAGAACCAGAGCAGTCCCGGAATGACGATATAGATCATGGCGAGTGTCCAACTCTTAGCCCACCAAGCGACCGCCAATCCAGACACGACACCTACAGCCGTGAAGATTTGGAACAAGCGCATAGCGCCATCGCGCGATATATGGCGAGTAACGACCATGTCGTCTGGGCGATTGATACGGTCAATCTTGACATCAAAATAGTCGTTAATGACATATCCGCCTGCGGCGATAAGCACAGTGCCCAGTATCAGTAAGAGGAGCACCCACCAAGGCATCTGCTCGCCGAACTGCGCCAGTCGGAGCAAGGGGGTGGCTACCCACTTCTCCATGGTCCATAGCAATATGGCGACAAATGCCAGATTACCCACGCGCAATAGCCGTAGGTAGGGTTTGAGGATTTCTGCAAGTTGTTTCATATCTGAGTGTAGAGTGTAGGGTGTAGAGTGTAGGGTGTAAAGGCGGGGCGGCAATAACACCCCAAAAATCATAGATTTTGTGGGGACCCCTTCGCCGCATATCCCGTGCCTTTAAACTATAAACTTTACACTTTAAACTATCATTATCCTTTAATCTTCAGCACTACTCCCTTCCACGCAGGCAGTGTCAAGCAGACAGGTGTGTGTGGGGAGAAGGGGAAGGTATAGGTAGTATCGGTGAGCAAGTCAGTGGCTTCCACCATGGAGTATTCGGGTTGCTGCAAGTGGGCAAAGGCCTCCTGCGGAATACGCACCTGAATATCCGTTAAGTGGTCGTCAAAATTGAGCACCACGAGCAGGGTATGCTGTTTGTATTTGCGGATAAAAGCATAGTGCTCATGTTTGTTGAAACCCTCGCCTTGCGCATAGGTAAGGTCGTACATCTCGCCATGGGTAATAGCTTTCTCGGTGCGAGCCATGCGCAGCAGTTGGCGGTAGAAGGTGCGCAGTGTCTGTTGCTCCTCGCTGAGTCCTGCGCCATCAAACCGACCATGGTTAGCCCATGCTTGCAGCGACTTAATGCCCCAATAGTCAAAGATAGTCGTCTTGCCGTCCATGCCTGAGAAGCCCTCGGCGTCCATGCCTTTCTCGCCCAACTCTTGTCCCGCATAAATCATAACGGGGTTGATGCCTAAGGTAGCAGCGACAATCATCGCAGGCTCGGCGCACATACCGCGTCCGCAGAAGAATCCGCTGGCGATACGTTGCTCGTCGTGGTTCTCCAGGAAATAGAGCATGTGCTCGCGTATGTCGTCCACCGATTGCCATTGCTGGGTAATGCCCTCCGCAGCCCAGTTCTTGCTGGTCACGCCGCGCAGGTAGTCGTACATACCGACTTTGTCGTAGAGGTAATCGAAGCCCGCAGCGATATAAGCGCGATAGCGCTCGGGGTTATATACCTCCGCAATGAAGAGCATGTCGGGGTATTGCTCCTTGACCTGTGCAATCGCCCATGTCCAGAATGCCTCAGGCACCATCTCCGCCATATCGCAACGGAAGCCATCAATACCTTTGCTTGCCCAGAAGAGCAATATATGCACCATCTTGTGCCAAGTGTCGGGAATAGGGTCGAACTGTTGTTCGCCGCCATTCTGGTAGAAGACACCATAGTTGAGTTTAACGGTCTCGTACCAGTCATCTTTGGAAGGGTGGGCGGTGAAGCAGTCGTTGCCTGTAGCGCGGGCGGGGTTCTCCTGATAGCCCTCCACATCGAAGTGAGGAGCGAAAGGCTCGCCCATATAGTAGAAGTTATTGAGCGGCGAGAATGCCCACTCGGGGTTATCATTGGCACCTAAGTCCACCACACCCTTGGGCTTGCAAGCAGAGTGATACTCGCGTGCCACATGGTTAGGCACGAAGTCGATAATCACTTGCAGATTGGCCTTATGACTACGTTCTACAAGGTCAGTGAACTCCTGCATGCGACGGCGTTTGTCCTCGCACAGGTCAGGGTCAATATCGTAGTAGTCGGTGATAGCGTATGGACTGCCGGCTTTGCCTTTGACAATAGTGTTATATTGCGCAGTGGCATGGCGAATAACGCCTGTGTACCACACATGCGTTGCGCCCAAGTCGCGGATAGCGCGCAGGGCTTTGGGGGTAATGGCATTCAGAGTACCTGAGCCATTCTCTTGGAGCGTACCATTATGACGGCGTGTCTCGTTGTAATTGGTGAAGGTACGCGGCAGCAGTTGATAAATAATTGGTTTCAAGGTTCAGTGCGTATTTTGCATGGGGAAGCCACGCAGCGTGGCTTTCCCATCTTAATTCATAATTCACAATTCTTAATTAGCACAATGCCATAGTGTCGGAGGCAATCATCCACTCTTCATCGGTAGGGATAATGCACACAGCCACCTTGCTGTTTGGCGTGGTGAGCAATGCCTCTTCGCCACGAACAGCGTTCTTGCTCTCATCAAAGTCTATACCCAGATAGGTCAGACCCTTGGTGATCTCAGCACGGATATAAGCATCGTTCTCGCCGATACCGCCAGTGAAGACGATAATGTCCACACCATTGAGCGCTGCGGCGTATGCGCCTATGTACTTCTTCACGCGGTAAATGAACATACGACGAGCGAGGTCAGCGCGTTCGTTGCCTGCCTGAACAGCGTTCTCAATGTCACGTGCATCGCTGGATACACCACTCACGCCCATGAGACCAGATTTCTTGTTCACAAGGTTGGAGAACTCGGCTGTGCTGAGGTGCTCTTTGTCCATAATATAGGTGGCAGCGCCGAGGTCAAGGTCACCCGAGCGAGTACCCATCATTAAGCCCTCTACAGGGGTCAGACCCATAGAAGTGTCCATAGACTTACCATCGCAGATAGCGGTACAGCTGCCGCCGTTGCCGATATGCGCAGTAATGATCTTCTTGCCCTTAGGATCTACGCCCAAGTATTCGCACACGCGGGCGGATACATAGCGGTGAGAGGTGCCGTGGAAGCCATAGCGACGGATAGCGTATTTCTCATACAGCTCGTATGGAAGGGCATACATATATGCCTCATCAGGCATAGTTTGGTGGAAAGCGGTGTCGAACACTGCCACTTGTGGCACGCTTGGCAGGGTCTGCTCAATGGCCTCAATACCCTTGAGGTTAGCAGGGTTGTGCAGCGGAGCGAGCTCAATGCACTTGACAATCATCTCCTTCACCTCTGGGGTGATAACGACAGACTGGTTGAACTTCTCACCACCATGTACCACGCGGTGACCTACGGCGTTGATCTCGTCGAGTGACTTCAGACAACCGATCTTCTCATCAATCAGACTATTGAGAATGAGTTGGATACCTACGGTATGCTCGGGCATAGCTTGCTCTATCTTCACTTTCTCGCCGTTAGGGAGTTTCACTTGCAAGAACGAGTCTGGCAAACCGATTTTCTCTACTCCACCCTGTGCCATAATGGCGCGGGTGTCCATATCAAAAAGTTTGTACTTGATACTGCTACTTCCGCAGTTAAGAACTAAAATCTTCATATCTATATATGTGTTTCTATGGTTAATATTCGTTTATAGTTTTTTAGTTTATAGGCGGGGGTATAAGCCGCATATTCTGCGCCTTTAACCTTTAACCTATAACCTTTAACCCAATAATTATTTCATTCCAATAGCTTGGTTAGCGGTGATAATGACCATCTGCACAATGTCTTGCACCTTGCAGCCGCGGCTGAGGTCATTGACAGGTGCGGCTATACCTTGGAGGATTGGTCCTACGGCATCAGCACCTGAGAAGCGCTCTACGAGCTTATAGCCGATATTACCCGCTTGCAGGTCTGGGAAGACGAGCACATTGGCTTTGCCTGCTACGGCACTGCCTGGAGCTTTCTGTTTGCCTACGCTCTCCACGAGTGCGGCATCGAGTTGCAGCTCGCCATCGAGTGCCAAGTCGGGTGCCATCTCGTGTGCGAGGCGTGTTGCCTCTACCACTTTGTCCACCAACTCGTGCTTAGCGCTGCCCTTGCTGGAGAAACTGAGCATAGCCACGCGTGGCTCAATGCCGCCGAGTGCCTTGGCTGTCTCGGCTGTGGTGACTGCTATCTCAGCCAACTCTTGTGCGTTAGGGCATGGATTAACAGCGCAGTCCGCGAACACGAGGAAACCGCCTTCTCCCAAGTGGGTAGCAGGGGTGAACATGAGGAACGCGCCTGATACGATATGTACGCCAGGACGGGTCTTGAGTATCTGGAAGGCAGGACGGATAGTGTCAGCAGTGGTACCACGTGCACCTGCCAGTTCGCCATCCGCATCGCCGTTCTTAATCATGAGGCAACCCAAGTAGAGTGGGTCTTTCACTTTCTCGGTCGCTTGCTCAAGGGTCATACCTTTGGCTTTGCGCAGCTCGAAGAGCAGGTTGGCATATTCGGGCATTTTAGGATCGCTGAGCGGATCAACAATGGTGAGGTTCTCACCTTTGAGTATGTATTCGTATCCTTTCTCCTCTGCCATTTGGCGAATGACAGCAGGATCACCGATAAGGATAAGGTTAGCCACTTTGTCTTTCAACAGGATATTGGCAGCTTCGAGCGTGCGAGGTTCGTCGCCTTCGGGAAGCACAATGCGCTGAGGATTCTCTTGCGCACGTTTGAGCATTTGATCTAAAATTTCCATATATTTGTTCGTTTATTTATCGGTTTTATTTCTACGAAATACCGCTACGATAATTCGCTTTTACAAATTCGCTACAAAGGTAGTGATTTTATTCTATATACGCAAGTGTAACAGGTAAAAAAAAAGGATTTTTATCCACGATGCGCGCTATTGGTGATAAACAATGCCACTTGTGGGGACACAAATGGCATTGTTTGTTTAGTGGACACTTCGCTACTGTTTAGTGTTTAGTGACAAGGGTTACAAAGTCTCCAGTACGCGTTGGAGCCATTGCCAGCATTTGCCCGTAGAAGCAATGCTCAAGCGCTCTTGTGGAGAGTGGACACCGAACATTTGAGGGCCAATGGACACCATATCCAAATATGGATACTTCTCCAAGAACAAACCGCACTCCAAGCCCGCGTGGATAGCCAATACTTTTGGCTCCGCAGCAAACAAGTCTTGGTATGCCTTCTTCGTTACCTCCAACAATGGCGATTGTGGGTTAGGCGCCCAACCTGGGTAGCCATCGCCGTGCGTCACCTCGTCGCAAGCCAATGCCAAAGCACACTCTACCATCTGCTTCAGGTCGTGCTTCTTGCTCTCAATGGATGAGCGTTGGCTGGTGTTCACCTCAATATATGCGCCCTTATCGTCCTCCTTCATCTTCACGCTGGCGAGGTTGGTGCTGGTTTCTACCAGACCAGGCATGGTCTTAGACATCGCCATCATACCGTGAGGGCAAGCATAAAGCGCCTGAATGAGACGTTCAGACTGTTCTTGAGGAATAAGGAAAGCAGGCATGTCAGTTGTTTCGAGCGACATAGCGAAATCTTTCTCTACATCGCTAATCTCGGACTCAATAGTCGCTACATAGTGGTTGAACATCACGCGGACATTTTCCTTAAACCAAATAGGAAGGACAATCACCGCCTCTGCCTCGCGAGCGATAGCGTTGCGCAGGTTACCACCGTTTAATGTAGCGACATACATATCCGTTGCCTTCATAACTTGATAAAGGAAGCGAACCAAAATCTTATTCGCATTGCCACGACCCTTGTTAATGTCATCACCTGAGTGACCTCCCATCAGACCACTGACTTTGATGTGGACAGCAAGAAGACCCTCCTTGGCTTCCTGCTCGACAGGTTCAGGTACATAATGCATCTTGGCGAGGGTGTCGATACCGCCAGCGCAGCCAATGAAGACTTGGCCATCGTCCTCGGAGTCGAGGTTAATGAGTTGTTTGCCATTGAGGCAGCCGTCTTGCAGGCGGAAAGCGCCTGTGAGACCCGTCTCCTCATCCACGGTGAAGAGGCACTCCAGTGCAGGGTGCTTCAATGTGTCAGAGGTGATAGCCGCCAACATGAGCGCCATACCAATGCCGTTGTCCGCGCCGAGGGTAGTGCCCTGCGCCTTAATGAAGTCACCATCGATATAGGTGTGGATAGGGTCGTTGTCGAAGTCGTGCACGGTGTCGTTGTTCTTCTCGCAGACCATATCCATGTGGGCTTGCAGGATCACGCCTGGTTTGTCTTCGTAGCCAGGGGTAGCAGGCTTGCGCATAATGATATTGCCTGCTTCATCGACGGTGTGTTCGAGGTTATGCTTTACTGCAAAGGCCTTGAGCCAATGAATGATCTTGCCTTCGCGCTTTGATGGGCGAGGCACTTGGGTAATCTCATGGAAAATAGAGAAAACCTCTTGTGGGTGTAATTCCTTTATCATAATTATTAGATGTTAGACCGCTGCGCTGTTAGACCGCCAACGGCTGTTAGATGTTAGACAATAGGGTTATTCATGGGAGATGTGCTCGTGTATGCTCTCAAGGAATGAGGTTGGGTAAGGTACACGGTTGGGGCCATCGGGTTCGCCGTAGGGGTTGCGCAGGAACTGACCATCTTGCTCCTTGCGCTCTTGACCATCCAAATACTTGACAAACAAGTATATACCCAACTCCTTCCATGCCTGGTGCGAACGCTCTGCTTGTGAGCAGGAGTATTTGGTGAGCCATTCTTTAGCTTGCTGTTCACTAAGTTCGGCTACAGCTTTGTCCACTACTTCCACTTGCGCATTGAACTTATCCTCCCAAGCCGCTTGCACCTTCTTAATATCTGGCATCATAGCCGAATACTTGGTATATGCCCAGTTCGCCACGATATTGTATGTCCACCATGCTGAGGTAGGCGAATAGGTATAAAGGTCGCCATTGCCCTCCTTCAAGCACTCTGGCACCTCGGTAATGGTGCTATAGATAGGCATATACACGGTAGAAGCCGCATCATCCACACCAAACCACAAGATACCACCTGCCTTAGCCGACTCGTAGCCACGCATCTGTGCCACAAACGACCAAGCCGTTTGTTGGGTAGCGATAGGACGCTCGTACCAATAGTTGACAGAATCCAGTTGGAAGGTTAATGAGCCGTGGCGCAACTTGCTGTTCCATGGACCAGCATCTGGACCTTGGGTAATATCCAGCGGTGTACCCTCGTATTGGTCGCGCATGCAGTCTTTGAGCTCTTGTGCGCTGACCTTATGGTTTGGCTTGATATACAATGGCATACGCTCGCCAGCGTACTTGCCACCCGTCTCAACGAAAGTCTTGCCTGAGGCAAAGTCAAAGTACTTATCCATATCATCGGAGAAGTGGCGGAAGAATGACCATACGCGTGCTTCGCATACATACAAACCAGAGAAGTCGTATGGCGCATACGCTTCTTGGAAATTGAAGTCTTTGTCCTTGCCCTCGAAGTAGCCCTGCTTGCGCGCGAAGCTGACCACATCCTTGCTCCACATCCAGTTCTCTTTGTCCTTGAAGTTAATGGTGGTGAAGCGTGACTGGTTGGCGTGTGCTGCAATGCAGTCGTCTGGCACACGTGTGGCTACCCATACGGCACCTTTCTCTTCCTTACCTTTGCCAATAAGCTCCATGAGCCATACCTCGTTAGGGTCAGCGATAGAGAAAGTCTCGCCGCTGCTGGCATAGCCGTACTCAGCCACAAGGTCGGTCATGCACTTAATGGCTTCGCGAGCGGTCTTGCAACGCTCCAAAGCGATATAAATCAATGATCCATAGTCAATACCTTCGCCAGACTCCAGTTCGGGACGGCCACCAAAAGTGGTCTCGCCAATAGTGAGTTGGTGCTCATTCATGTTGCCGACTACGTTGTAGGTGTGTGCTACTTGTGGAATGGTGCAGAGGGGTTTGCCGGTGTCCCAGTCCTTGACTTCGCGCACAGCGCCTGCTGCATGGTCAGTAGCAGGAACGTAATGCAGAAAACCATAGAGTGCATAACTATCCGCAGCATACGTGATCATCGTGCTGCCATCCACAGAGGCATCTTTGCCTACTAAGAAATTGGTGCAGGCCATACCTGCCACCCAAGCGCTACATAGCGCGAGTATCAAATAAATCTTTTTCATATATTCTTGCCTTTAAACTCTAAACTCTAAACAGTAGCGAAGCGTACACTAAACAGTAGCAGCATCCTCTAAACTGCGCTTCGCGCTATACGCCGCCACGATATGCTTGACCAAATGGTGGCGCACAATATCCTTCTGATTGAACTCCACAATAGCTATGCCACGAATGTCATGTAGGCGCTCTATGGCGTCTTTGAGTCCCGACTTTTGGCTGGCAGGTAGGTCAATCTGCGTGAGGTCGCCCGTGATAATCATCTTGCCATTCACACCCAAACGCGTGAGGAACATCTTGAGTTGGGCAGTGGTGGTGTTCTGTGCCTCATCCAGAATGACAATAGCATCTGCCAATGTGCGGCCACGCATGAAAGCCAGAGGCGCAATCTGTATCACGCCGCGCTCCATATACTCGTTGAGTTTGGCACCTGGGATCATGTCCTGCAAGGCATCGTATAGGGGTTGCAGATAAGGGTCAATCTTCTCCTTCATGTCGCCTGGCAAGAAGCCCAGTTTCTCGCCTGCCTCTACCGCTGGGCGCGAGAGGATAATGCGCTTGACCTCGCGGTTCTTGAGGGCACGTACCGCCAATGCGATAGCCGTATAGGTCTTGCCGCTACCCGCTGGTCCAATGGCAAACAATAGGTCGTTCTCGTCATAGGCATCCACCAGTCGTTGCTGGTTGGCGCTACGCGCCACGATCGACTTGCCGTTCACGCCGTGAAGGATAAGGTTATCTTGCAGGAACTCCGTGGGCTGTTCGCCGTGAATGAGCTGGAGTATCTGGTCTTCGTTGAGGGTGTTGTTCTTAATGCAGAAGGCCTCGCACTTGCGCATGTTCTGCTCAAAGCGCGTGATAGCGCTCTCAGAACCAATCACTTTCACCTGATAGCCACGTGCTACAATGCGCACATCAGGGTGCTGGTTCTTGAGACAAAGTATATTAATGTTGTTCACGCCATAAAAAGTGGCTGTGTCCAAGGCATCGTTGAGAGAGAGAATGATTTCCATGCAGTATGTGATATAATTCGCTTGCAAAAGTACTCAAAAATTATGACTTATGCAAGTTTTTGGTATTCTTTTCTTGCAGGAATGCAATATTTTTAGTACTTTTGCATGATTTTTGACAACTATTTATCAAATCCTATTGTAAAACGAACGCTATAAAACAATGAAACAGCATACACTCAACGCCCCCTTCTCGTTTGAGAGCAAGGGACTGCATACTGGCTTGCATTTGCATGCTACTTTTCTCCCTGCGGAGGAGAACACAGGTATCCGTATCTGCCGCACCGACCTGGAGGGTCGTCCTACCCACCAAGCCATAGCCGACTATGTCACTGCCACCGAGCGTGGTACGGTCTTGGAGCATGGCGCATGGAAAGTCTCCACTGTGGAGCATGCCCTCTCGGCTCTCTACGCCATGGGCGTGGATAACTGCCTCATTGAGGTGGACGGGCCAGAAATGCCTATCTTGGACGGTAGTGCCAAGTATTATGTCAAAGCTATTCAGGAGGTCGGTCTGCAAGAGCAGAACGCCGAGCAACAGGTCTATGTCGTGACTGAACCCATTGAGTACGTCTCCGAGCGCGGTAGCAAAATGGTGATCCTGCCTTGCGACCACTACGAGGCGGAGGTAACCATTACTTACCCCACAGGTTTACTGCGCGAGCAGAAAGCAGAACTCTATGACCTCGGCGAGTACCCTCGCGAGATCTCCAGCGCGCGTACCTTCTGTTTCGTGCGCGAGATAGAGCCCCTGCTGCGCATGGGACTCATCAAGGGCGGTGACCTGCAAAACGCATTGGTCATCTACGAGACACCTATGTCGCAAGAGGGCTTGGACTATATGACCGACAAACTGGGTCAGCCCCGTCTGGATGCTACCAAGTTGGGGTATCTCAGTCCGCTCAACTATCCTAATGAGCCAGCACGACACAAACTGCTGGACTTGATAGGCGATATGTCGTTACTCGGTTGCCGCATACAGGGCAAAATAATAGCGCTCCGCCCAGGGCATACATTCAATACCCAATGTGCGAAGCGCCTGCGTAATAAGGTGATAGGATAAGCTATTTATTTCTCCCAACCATCAAACACCTCGGGGCCATAGACATTGTCCTCGTTGGCATCGTGAAGCGGAGCCCATAACTGCGCAAAGAATGGGTTCTTCTTCGCTATTCGATCCCATTGCCATGGACGAGCGTTAGGCTCATCCTTGTATGGATAAGGCATACACTCAGGGCACCAGTGACCGCCCAGCAACACCAATCGTGGCGTAGCGGTAAAGCGGTGACCTTCAGCACATTCCCACTCGAGTGGGGTGTCCCAGAGAGCTTCGCTATCGGTTATTGGATATTGGCTATTGGATATTGGCGATTGGCTATCGGCATAACCGAGGCATTTGCCACCGCGGAAGGCAGCGGCGCGTTGCATGTCCTCGAGGGTGAAGAGTTCTTTCGCTTTGTTCTCGTCGTAGCCGTGGTCGAGTAGTACATACTCCTCGCTGTTGTGCGATAGGTCGGTATGCTGCCAATCTGGAATGGCCTTGTATGCTTCCAAAGTGCCATAATAAGCACTAATGCGTTGGGTCTGGTTGTGCTTGATCCACCATTGTGTACCATGCTCCTTGGACATAGCCATAGCGTACATCGCCAGTTTCACACAGCGAGGGAAGAACTTGGCAATCTTGGTCTTAGCCGCAAAGCGAATACCTGCTGGCACAGACTTGTCCTTAGCCATTTGCTTGAAATACTCCTTCACTGGCACATTAGCACGGAAGTGGAGGTAGTTCTCCAGGCGGTCGCCATCGATATACCACATACCGTGGAAATTGCGGGTAGTGAACCAGTTGGCGTTGAAGATTTTCTCTGGTCGGGGGCATCCGATAGCATCCAGCAGGAGGCACTCAAACTCGTAGTTAGAGATACGGTAGTCTTGTCCCGAACCGATATTATAGTAGTTATTCCAGAACTCCTCGGGTACCTCATCGCGGCACACGCGCTCCAGCAGTCGTCCGCTATCTTCTACCGTAGCCCATTCCAACACACCGCGAATAGGCACGTGGAACATGATAGGGTCATAGTTCTTCAGTATGGCAGGGTAGAGGATACCCGATTGACGGAGACTGACCCATTGTTTGATAGGCGAATTGGTAATGATACGCTCTGCCTCGGCTTTGGTCAGACCGTAGTGGTCGTATGCCGATACGCAGATTGGGTCGCCAGCGCGTCCCCAGTGGAGTGGCTCACGGCGGTCGCCCATTTGTGCCACACTACCGATATAGACCACTTTGGGTTGTTTGTTCTCGGGTTGTGCCAATACCGCATCGCGGATATAGGTGGCTGCGGTAATATTGGTGCGCAGGGTAGCCATAGGACGATAGTCCGCTTGTGGCGACACCATGCCGCCTACGTGTAACACGATATCGCTGCCTGTGACACCGCGGAGAATGTCATTATAATTAGTCAGGTCGCCCCAAATGACTTCTACTTTCGAGGCGAGGGGCGCCAGTAGTTCTTTGTTCTTAGTGCTTGGACGCGCCAAGATACGCAAGTGGTAGTTATCGGGGTAGCGAAGTATTTCGGTCATACCCGCATAACCCATAGTGCCTGTGGCACCTGTAAGGAAGATTGTTTTTTTCATATATGACTATTTCAATAGTTCCGTATTATAACGATTGTATTATAATGACTGTGCAAAGGTACAACTTTTTTCTGAAACCACCAAATTTATGCTGCTGACCTCGTTTTTAGGGGAATTTTTAAGCAAAAATACATTTTTTCGCGAAAATGTTTGCGTATGTGCAATTTTTGTAGTACCTTTGCAGTCGCATTTGACAAAATGTATATATTGTCATGTGCAGGAGGTCCTATAGCTCAGTTGGTTAGTAGCACCTGACTCATAATCAGGGGGTCCTTGGTTCAAGCCCAAGTGGGACCACAGGCGAGAGTAGATATATGTCTGCTCTCGTTTCTTTTTATTTCCGCAGGATCTATCGTTACCACTCCGTTACCACCCCGTAGGTGAAGGGAGGTAGTAAACGAGAAAAGGGGCTATCGTTAGATAGCCCCACAACATATAGTTGATTAAGTGGGAATGCTTACGCGAGACCGTTGGTGTGCAAAGCCAAACCTGATTTCAAGTTAGCAGCTTTGTTGCGGTGGATAATGTTGCGCTTAGCCAACTTGTCGAGCATAGAACTTACCTTTGGAAGGAGTTGCTCAGCAGCAGCTTTGTCAGTAGTAGCACGCAAAGCGCGGACAGCGTTGCGAGCGGTCTTAGCATAGTAATGGTTGTGGGCTTTACGAGTAGCCGTTTGGCGAATACGCTTCAAAGATGATTTATGGTTTGCCATCTTGTTTCTGTAATGTAATTAAATGTTAATTTATAAATGTTATCTGTAGTGCCACGGGGAATCGAACCCCGCTTTAGAGAATGAAAATCTCTTGTCCTAACCGATAGACGATGGCACCCTTGGGCATAAAATGCATACGCAATTGCCGAAATCGGGTGCAAAGGTACTACCTTTTTTTGAATTGTGCAAATTTTTTGAGAGAAAAAGCATATTTTTTGCAAAAAAATTGCATATTTGCTAATATTTTACTACCTTTGCAAGCTGAAATGAGCACAGAAAGTGTATTTTGAATGAAAAAATGTTGAAAATGAAGCAAGTATATATCATGATTTGCGGTGCGCTCCTATTGTGCGTTCCCGCAATGGCGCAAACCGATTTGCGCATGAAGCAACCGGATTTGTACACCACAGAGTTTTTTGACCCTACCGCTAAGAAAGAGGTAGAGCCTTACAAGTTCTCTACCGACTGGCGCTTAGAGGCTGGTTATGTGCAATGGGACGAGCGTATGCTGGATACCACCACCGTTTATCAACATGGTATGCGCTTGGGTGTTACAGTGGATCTGAACCTGCCCTATAACTTCAGTGTACAAACGGGTGCATTGGCGACCCTGACATATGGTGTGAATGACCAGCACTGGCGCTCCATGAGTGCTGAACATGCACAAAAGGAAGTGCTGAACCACCATATCGTGCAACTGCAATTGACTATACCCGCGCGCGTATATTATAAGGTGACCCTGTGGAAAGAGCTCAGAATGTTCTTCTTTGCCGGTCCACAATTGCAGTTGGGTCTGACGAACTACGATATTATTGACAACCAGACTTCAGCAGAGGTGACAGCATGGTTGGAGGAGAATAATATCCCAACCACGAGCCATGACCGCTATGTAGCGAAGGAGATTTATCGCACCAATATCCAGTTTGGTCTGGGTGGTGGTATGGAGTGGGATCGCTATCGCTTGCAGTCAGGATATGACTTTGGACTCAACAACCTCATGCGCACGCCTGTAGTGGCAAAGCAGAAAATGCACCAATGGGGTTGGATGGTGACCTTCAGTTACAAGCTATAATATTGGTTATATATTGTCATAGCAGAATAGGGGACTGATAGAGTCCTGATAACATAAATTATAAACATTTGGGGTGCCTCACGTTGTCAATTGACAGTTGAAAATTGACAATTGATAATTCGGCTGAGATCATACCCGTAGAACCTGCACAGGTAATTCTGTAGAGGGAACAAATGAGAAAAACAATCTTTTTGGCGGCTTACATAGCTGCTTGTGGTGTTGCATTCGCCAACACTGACACAGTCACTTTCGTTCGCGAGTTGGACGAAGTAGTCATTAACGCGCCTGTGGCGCAAGTCACTAACAATCACACGAAGTTCACCAACAATGAGCTTAATCAGGCTAACACGGGGCAGAACCTACCGTTCTTGCTCTCTCATACGCCTGCGCTCGTTGCGACCAGCGATGACGGACTGGGAGTAGGTTATACCTATTTTCGTATTCGTGGTACGGATCATACGCGTATCAATATGACGCTCAACGATGTGCCGCTCAACGATAGCGAGAGCCAGACCGTCTTCTGGGTGAACATGACCGATATGGCGAGCAGTATGTCCTCGCTGAATGTGCAGCGCGGTGTCGGCACTTCTACCAATGGTAGCGCCTCTTTCGGTGCAAGTATTAATATGCAGACAGACTCCCTCTATCTCCCCCTTCGAGGGGGAGAACTCCCTCCCTCTGAGGGGACGAGGGTAGGCATATCCTTCAACGGCGGTATGTACAATACTTTTCGTGAGATGGTGAATGCGCATATCGTACTGCCGAACCAATGGCGTGCCAATGCTCGATTCTCGAAGGTCAATTCGGACGGTTTCCTCTACCGTACGGCTTCTGATTTGTATTCCTACTACAGCGATTTGGGTTGGTATGGCGATCGTACACAAGTCGTAGCGCGCTTCTTTGGCGGTAGCGAGAAGACAGGTATGGGTTGGGATGGTGTGGACTACAACACCGCATACGGTGTGAATGGTGCTGACCGTCGCTATAACCCAGCAGGCGAATATACCACCACAGCCGCAAATGGTTCGGACTCTACTGCCTACTATCCTAATCAGACCGATAACTATGCGCAGCAACATGCCCAACTAACGCTTATCCACCGCTTATCCACCCGATGGAATATCTCTGCTACTGCCCACTACACCCATGGCGCAGGCTACTATGAGCAGTACAAACGCAAGAAACTGTCGTATTGGGGATTATTGAGCAATGGGCAATTGGGTATTGGCGAGGATCGGAAAGCGTATGGTATGTACCGCAAGCACTTGGACAACCATTTCTTTGGTGGCGTGTTGTCTGCCAAATATGTGTCCGAGGCGATTGACATGCAGTTAGGCGGCGCAGCCAACTACTATCTGGGCGATCACTTTGGTACACTCAATTACTTGGAAGATTCGCTGATTGTGCCCATTAATTACGAGTATTATCGCAATAATGCGAAGAAGACGGATGCGAATATCTACGCCAAAACTAACTGGCGAATCATTCACCGTGCGCAAGAGAAACTCTCGCTCTATGCCGACCTGCAATACCGCTATGTACGCTACGAACGCAATGGTATGAACGACGAGGATATGACCAATTGGCCTCTGGAGGTGGACTTCCATTTCTTCAACCCCAAAGCAGGTTTGACCTATCAGAATCGTGGTCACTTGCTCTCAGCTTCCTTCGCCATAGCCAACCGCGAACCCAGCCGCAATAACTATAAGGAGAATGTGGTGTATAATGCTGAAACAGGCGAATACTCGGGATTGCCTCATGCAGAACGCCTCTATGACTATGAGTTGGGTTATACCTATTCGCACTCCCGTTTTGTCCTTGGTGCGAACCTCTACTTCATGGACTATGACAACCAACTGGTGCTCACCGGTGAGTACAACGATGTGGGAGCTTATAAGACAAAGAACGTGAAGGACTCCTACCGTATGGGTGCCGAGCTGACAGCAGGCGTGAAGATTGCGGACTGGCTGCGTTGGGACGGCAACCTCGTAGCGTCGCGCAACAAGATTCTCAACTACCACCAGTATATTGACCTCTACGACGACCAAGACAATTGGAATTGGGTAGGGCAGGACTCTGTAGTAGGTACTACGACGATTGCTTTCTCGCCTACTATCACCGCGGCGTCGTTGTTCACCTTTAATGTGGCAGGTTTCATGGCTACGGTGCAGACGAACGTAGTGGGCAAGCAGTATCTGGATAATACGGAGGACGAGCATGCTATGCTTCGTGCCTACTCGACTACGAATGTGAATCTGCAATATCAATTGCCAATAGCCAATAGCCAATGGCCTACTATCCGCCTCATGTGCCAAATCAATAATATCTTCAACGCCCAATATGCGAACAATGGTGGTGCTGAGGCAAGTCGATTTATGGACGGTAGTCGCTGCTGCTGGTATTATGCGCAAGCGGGTATCAATGTGCATGCAGGATTTTCGGTACAGTTTTAGAGCATATCATATATATAGTCAATACACAAGAAGCCGCTCCGTAGAGCGGCTTCTTAGTTGTATAGCAGGTGTTAAATGAAGAATAATCCTCTATGCCACAAAATACCCGTCGCAGTTAGCAATATGGTCAGTGTGAAGTATATGATACCAGTCGCTGTGGAGGGTCTGCGCAGGGGCAGTAGGAGCAGCAATGCTGTCACGAGGAAGATACCGCCAAAGATTAGCCACTGCCATGCGGAGAGGTGGGGGATATTCTCCAGCCATAGCCATTCTAACCAACCTAAGTAGTGCAAACTCAACATGAGTACTATGCGTATGGCAATAGCAATGAGCGAGGCAAACCACACGCGCCATGTCATTAGTCCTTTGAAGATCAAGTAGCCCCAAATAAGGAAGATACCTGTCATGATAGTGCTTTGTAGTGGGGCGAAGAAGCAACATATCAGTGTGGATAGGAAGGCCTCTTCGGTGGCCTCATGGTGGTAGTCTGTTCGTAGCAATGTCAGGATTGCCAATAGCATACCCATTATCACCAGTTGCGCCTGCCAGTAGGTATGCAGAGCAGGTATAGCGGACATTGCCAGCCAATAGGTGCTGCCCACGAAAGGCGAAGGCAGGTTGGTCTCTCTGCCTCGGTAGAAGCAATGGGTAATGAGTAGCGCGTTGATAATGGTGAGAAGGAGGGTAACGACCTTAGCAATGAGGTACTCCTGTGCAGTGAAGGAAGGCACCCACATGGCTATGCCAAGAACGATAAGAAGAATCGTTCTTGGCATGCTATCTTGGGCTATGTTCTTGAGGAAGTACTTCACTGCGAGTTGTGCTAGTTGAACTAGTAGTGCTAGTTAAACTAGTTAATCGGTAAATCCGCAGCGCTTCATGTGGTGCTTAGGATCGGCGTCCTTGCCGCGGAACTCTTGGTAGAGCAATGCTGCATCGCGTGTGCCACCTTGCTCCAAGAGGCGAGCGAACTTCTTCGCCATCTCTGGGTTGAAAATGTCGCCAGTCTCCTCGAAGGCCGCAAACGCATCTGCATCCAACACCGCTGCCCATGTGTAGCTATAGTAGCCAGCAGCGTAGCCCGTGGTGAAGATGTGGTTGTAGAAGGTGGAGCGATAGCGAGTGATGATCTCAGGAATCATCTTCATATTCTTCATAGACTCTGCCTCAAAGGCGTTCACATCAAATGGCTCGGTAGTGGTCATCTTGTGGTAGTCCATATCGAGGATAGAAGAGCTGAGCAACTCGGTTTGTACGAAACCTTGGTTGAAGGTGCCAGCCTTGTTGATCTTAGCCACCAACTCCTCTGGAATGAGTTCGCCTGTTTGGTAGTGGAAAGCGTAGGTCTTCAGTACCTCTGGGTGGTAGCAGTAGTTCTCCATGAATTGTGAAGGGAGCTCCACGAAATCGCGTGGGGTGTTGGTACCTGCAAGCGATTGGTAAGTTGCTTTAGACATGAGGCCATGGAGTGCGTGACCGAACTCGTGGAAGAGGGTCTCTACATCGTCCATAGAGAGGAGTGATGGGTTACCTGCGGTAGGTTTGTTGAAGTTACCCACGTTAATGATTACAGGACGGTGATCCACACCATTGGCGTCAATGTATTGATTGCAGATATTGTTCATCCATGCACCTGGGCGCTTGCCAGCGCGTGGGAAGTAGTCGGTATAGAGGATACCTACGAGGCTGCCGTCAGCGTAAGTCACTTTGAACACCTCTACCTCTGGGTTATATACTGGCATATTCTCCAGTTTCTCGAAGTTGAGGCCGAAGAGTTTGTTTGCCAAGCCAAAGGCTCCTTTGCGCACATTGTTAAGCTCGAAGTATGGCTTGAGTTCTTCCTCGTTGAGGGCGTATTTCTCGACACGGAGTTTCTCTGCGTAGTACCACCAATCCCATGGTTGGAGTTTCTCTCCTGGGAGGTCTTTGTTCATCATTTTTTGCAGTTCAGCAGCTTCACGCTTAGCAGCAGCGAGGCTTGGACCCCATACAGACTCGAGGAATGCGTCCACGGTCTTGGCATCGTGTGCCATGCAGTCAGCGAGGATATAGTCTGCAGGGTTGGTGTAGCCAAAGAGTTGTGCTTTCTCCACGCGCAGTTGCATGGTCTTCACAATAATATCCTTGTTGTCATTCTCGTTGTCGTGGTTGCCACGGGTGGTGTACGCCATGAGGAGTTCTTTGCGCAGTTCGCGGTTCTCGCAGTATTGGAGTACTGGAGTGAAGCTGGTGCGCTTAGGGGTAAAGAGCCATGCATCAGGGCGACCAGCGGCGGTTGCCTCTTCTTTGGCAGCGGCTTTGGCGCTCTCAGGAAGACCCTTGAGTTCTGCCTCGTCGGTAATGAAGAGTTGGTAAGCGTTGGTCTCTGCTACGACGTTGTTGCTAAACTTCAGTTCCAGCAGACCGAGCTCTTGGTTAATCTCTTTGAGGCGTGCTTTCTTGTCCTCTGGGAGGTTAGCGCCGTTGTTGGCGAAAGACTTGAAGGTCTCGGTCAAGAGGCGCATCTGCTCATCGTTGAGACCGAGGTTCTCGCGCTCATCATACACGGCTTTCACGCGTTGGAAGAGGGCGTCGTTGAGGATAATGCCGTCGCTGAGGGCAGAGAGTTTAGGAGACAGTTCCGCAGCGATAGCGTTCATCTCGTCGTTGCCGTCTGCCTCAATGACGTTGAAGAATACACCTACTACCTTGTTGAGGAGTTCGCCGCTGCGGTCGAGTGCCTCGATGGTGTTGGCGAAGGTAGGTGCCTCGGGGTTATTAGCGATAGCAGCAATCTCTGCTTCGTTCTCTGCGATAGCTTTCTCAAAAGCAGGCAGATAGTGTTCGATTTTCACTTTGTCGAAAGCAGGAACACCATAAGGAGTGTTCTGCTCAACGAGCAATGGGTTCTCGTTTTTAGTACATGCCATAAGCGTTACGAGCGCAAGGCTCAAGAATAAGATTTTTTTCATTGTGGTTATGTTTTTTTATTAAAGTCCTTAAGGTCTTTAAAGTCCTTAAGGTCGTTCATGATTATAGTTTCACGTTCTTCCGCATGGACTCGCGTATCATGCTGCGTATTTCGGCGGACTGGGTATCTACTTTGCGGTGGAAGAGTGGTTTGAAGTCCTTGGCGAATCGGCAGGGCGCGAGTTTAATGTTCAGGTCGTCTAAGTTACCCGATACATTTACACCTAAGTATATGGGCGAGAGGACATTCACATCGTAGTTGAAGGTCATGTCCAGGTTGTGTCGTCCGCCGAGTGCCACCATATAGTTGTCAATGGATACGCAGAAGGGATATATATCAATCTCCTTCTTGTAGAGGGTCATTTCGGCAGATATGCTATCCACTTTGTTTTCGGTTTTCTTGCTAAACATGAGCAGTTTGGATATGGTGCTGAAGGTCTCGTTGTCCATGACCACGAGGTCTTTGCCGAAAATGCTGGCAGCACCACGAATGGTGGAGGGTTTGATTTGGTATTGGGCGTTGGTGTAGGTCTCGGCTGCGAGGTGGAACTCGGCTTCGCCCTTGAAGGAGCGGAGCATAGGCATCATGGAGTCGATTTGCGGAATCATGTTCACGAGTTCTTGAATGTTCACATCCAGCATGTGGTAGTCAAAGCCCACGTATATGTGATTGCGTCTTGGGGTGCGGTACATGGCTGTGAGTTGGAGTTTGGCTGCATTGCAGATAAAGCCCATCTCTTCGAGCACGAGGGTGCCGTCCTTGACATAGATTTTACCGCCTAAGTTGGTAGCCGTCTGGTTGAAGAGGTTGGCTTTCTTGATTTGGGTGTTGAGGGTCAGATCGACGTTGGTAGGTACGAGGAATGGTTCTGTCTCTTCTTCTATCGCCTCATTGCTTTCTTGCTGTTTTGTCTCAGCCGCAGGTGCTTCTTCCTCGGAGCCTTGGTCAGCAGAGAGGAGTGCCAGTAGTTCGTTGGCATCGGTCTGTTCGCTAATGAAGGTCATTTCGCCTTCGAGTGTGCCTCTCTCGCGTAGCCAACGACCTATATTGCGCAGCTCGCCTGTGAGTGCGAAGTCGGAGTTGCCGATAATGAGTTTGGATTGCTCAATTTTGCACTCGCGGTTGGTATAGGCGAAGTCTATCTCAGGTATCTGTATGTCTTGTTCCCAGTCTGCCAAGTCCGCTATGGCTTGCTGCATGCTCACCGACAGGCGTGGGTTCCACTTGAGTAGCAGGTTGTCGCCGCCCTTGGCGTTGTAGCGCGCTGCGGCTTCTATGCTAATGTGTTGGGTGCTTATGTTCGCTACATTAGGCATTTGTGCTGCCACTTGGTTGGATTGCAGAGTAGCTTTGAGGCGTGGTGCTTGCAGTTGGGCGGTGAGGGTGGAAGCGTGTATGTCGGCGTGCATGTCGGTGTAGTGAGCCGTTAGCCGGTCAAATGCTACGCGTGCATCCAATACGGGCATAATGCTGGTGTCGGTAGTGTGGTAGGCTACGTAAGCCGCTACGTTGGGTTTCAGGATCGTGACACCCATGCTGTCCATGCTGGCTTGCAGTTGCTCGGTCGATTGTAGGGATAGGGTAGCGTGCCAAAGTGGGTCGTTGCCCAAGATATTATTGGTCTCAATGGCTAATTGGGTTTCGCCCAAGCCCGCTTGCAGCAGTGGTGTCATGCTAATGTCTGCGCCGTGGGTGTAGAGGGTGGCTTGCAGCCAATCCACCTCTGGGCGTGAGGGCTTATGGTTAGGTATCTGGAAACTCAGGCGGTTATTAGGCAGCGTAGCTGCTATGTCTTGCACCTTGTAGGTGATACCCAAGAGTTGCACATCGCCTGTTATATTCCCTTTGTGCAGGTTCATGGCCATCAAGTCGTCCAAGTGCATGCGCGCATGTGCAGTGCCTTTTATTCGTCCGCTCACGTGCATATCGGAGGGCAAGAAGGCCTTAATGTCGGCTATGCGCACGTCCATATTGGCGGAGAGGTCCATCCATAGATTGCCTAATGGGTCTTTGACTTCGCCTTGTGCTTGCAGGGTGGTCTGCTTGGTATGGGCAGCGAGATTATGAATGGTTAGGCTGGAGGCCTTGCCATTGGCCATGTTAATGGCAGCCGTGGCGTCCAGTGAGGCCGAACCGCCTCGAACAAGTTGGGCAATGTCTTTGGGCAGCGTGAGTGGCAAGAGAGGCATAACGGAATCTACTTGCCAATCGTTGAGCATTAGGCGCATATCGGTTTGGAGTGTGTCGCCTGCTTCTGCCCATCCGTTGAGCGATAAGCCCAGGGTGTTGACAGACAGTTGTGCGTTGCGCAGATCGACACGCATGCGCGCCAAATCCACGGCGGCAGGTATCTGTGCCTCGAAGCATAGATCTTGCGCGTAGGTGGTATTGCCAATCGTGGCATCAATATCCTCGGCGCGAAGGGTGGCTTGTATATCGTCCCAGTTGGCTATGTTGGCTGTGATAGCCGTGTGGCCGAGGGAGGCGGCTATGGAGTCGGGGAGACTCTCGTAGCCAAGTGACTTGGCGGAGATAGCCAACTCGCCTACCATAATCTGCTTAAAGGGCAATGCCGTGGTGGTTGTATCCTCGGCGGTCGTATCGGTAGGCAGTGCCAGCACGTCGTAGTTAGCGGTGCCATCGGCTGCAATATACAAGTTCGCCTGCATGTTGGGCATGCGGAGGGTGGGGATAGAGAGCGTTTGCTCGTTGAGGAAAGCCATCACGTCCACACTCAGTACGGCATGTGGGATATGCGCCACGGTGTCGCTGGGGGCACCTGCTGTGGGGTTGACAATGGTTATGCTGTCGAGGGATAGCCCAAAATGTGGGAAGGTGGAGAAGAAAGTCAGTTCCACCTTGCCGATATGGTGATCGCACTTCACATATTCCTTGGCTACATTGCGCACAATGGGGGTCAAACGCTCGGGGGTGAACACTACCCATAGTGCTAAGCCGATTACCAGAGCCAGCAGTATAACGATACTGCCCAATGTAATGCCGAATATCTTGAGTGCTTTCTTCATACCGGTTTTGATTGTGGGTTATTTTACTTCTAATACTTTCTCAAACACGTGTGTTGTACCGAAATTGTCTTTGTACTCCAAATCGCCAGCGGTGAGTTTGGTGACAATATATACTTTGGGCACTTCTGCACCGCCGTTGTCCATGAGGTGAATTTCGGTGAGGTCGCTCTGCTTGAGTTTGTATTTGAACCAACCATTGCCGTATGGCAGGAGGTCTGACTCAAATATATCTTCGCTCTCGTCCCACTCGCGACCGTATTTGTATTCGCCCGTGTCGTCTTTCTCACTGGTGAAGCGCACGTATGCTTCTGTGCCTTTCTCTTGCCAGAGACCGAGGAGGTCGTTTTCTATAAAAGTAGGTTCCTCGCTTGAACCAAAGCAGGAGGTCATGGCAATAGCAATAATGGCTAAAATGCCAAATAGTTTAATGCTCGTTTTCATATAGTTATGCTTTATTAATGATACATGTGACTGTATAGCCGTCCATCTCGAGGGCGGTGCCGTCGGTGAGGTTGTCCACCAAAGTGAGTGAAGTGGCGAGGACTTGCGAAGCGATATAGTCGTTGCAGTTGGTGACTGCTGCGGCTATCTCCTCGCGGTTCTCCAGTTGCACGGCAATGCGGTCGGTGATCTCCAAGCCAGAGGACTTGCGCAGGTTCTGGATACGATTAATGAGTTCGCGTGCGATACCTTCCTCAATGAGGGCTGGGGTGAGCTCAATATCGAGAGCGATGGTGATAGTACCGTTGTTGGCTACGAGCCAGCCGGGCATATCTTCGGTGATAATGTCCACATCTTCTGCCACGAGTGCGTAGTCGCAGAGGGTGAAAGTGCCCGCTGCTTCAAACGCAGCAATATCGTCTTGGCTCATTTGCGCAATGGCAGCAGCGAGTTGCTTCATCATACCGCCGACTTTCTTGCCGAGCACCTTGAAGTTCGGTTTGATCTTCTTCACGAGTTTGATCTCGGAATCCTCGGCACGCACGATAACCAGTTCCTTGACATTCACCTCGCTCTTAATGAGGTCTTCTACGCGGAGGAGTGCCTCGAGGGTCTCTTGGTCAGGCGCAGGGATAACGGCCTTCTGGAGAGGTTGGCGCACGTTCTTCTCTGCACGTTTGCGGAGCGAGAGAATCATAGAGGTGGCTTGTTGTGCGAGCGACATACTGCGCTCGAGCTCGAGGTTAATGAGTGCCTCATCGGCTACAGGCCATTGACTAAGGTGAACGGTCTCGCCTGTCAAGTCGCGGTAGAGGCGATCTCCATAGAATGGTGCGTTAGGCGCCATGAGTTGGGCAACGGTCTTAAGGCAGGTATAGAGGGTATAGTAAGCCGCTTGCTTGTCAGTATCCATCTCGCCACCCCAGAAACGCTTGCGGTTGAGGCGCACATACCAGTTGCTCAGGTCGTCTTGCACGAAGTCCGAGATAGCACGACCTGCCTTCGTTGGCTCGTATGCCTCGTAAGCTGCGGTGACCTCTTTAATGAGGGAGTTGAGCTTAGAGAGTACCCATTTGTCGATCTCGGTGAGGCTTGCCTCCCTGCCTTTTGCCTCATCGCTTTTCGCCTCATCGCCTCCCCATTTATCCACATTGGCGTAGAGGGCGAAGAAGCCGTAGGTGTTGTACAGTGTACCGAAGAACTTACGGCGGATCTCGTCCACACCTTCTGGGTCGAACTTGAGGTTCTCCCATGGGCTGGAGTTGGTGAGCATATACCAGCGTACTGCGTCGGCGCCGTACTTATCCAATGCGCCGAATGGATCGACCGCATTGCCGAGGCGTTTAGACATCTTGTTGCCGTTCTTATCGAGTACGAGTCCGTTGCTAATCACATTCTTATATGCCACGCTGCCCTCGATCATCGTATGGATAGCGTGGAGGGTAAAGAACCAACCGCGTGTTTGGTCCACACCCTCAGAAATGAAGTCGGCGGTGCGTGGAGCGTCTTGGTTCTCGAATGGGTAGTGGTTTTGTGCGTAAGGCATTGCGCCTGAGTCAAACCATACATCAATGAGGTCAAGCTCGCGTTTCATTGGTTTGCCACTTGGTGAGCAGAGAATGATATTATCCACGTATGGGCGGTGGAGATCAATGACAGCAGGGTCGTAGTTCTCTTTGGAGTAGTCGCCCACGATATGCTTTGGCCAAGGGTTCTCGGTCATGAAGCCTGCAGCAATGGACTTCTCAATCTCCTGCATGAGTTCGGCGATAGAGCCAATGCAGAGTTCCTCTTGTCCGTCCTCGGTGCGCCAGATAGGGAGTGGTGTACCCCAGTAGCGTGAGCGGGAGAGGTTCCAGTCGTTGAGGTTCTCCAGCCACTTGCCGAAGCGACCTGTACCTGTGGACTCGGGTTGCCAGTTGATGGTGTCATTGAGCGCCATCATCTCCTCACGCGCTTGTGTAGAGCGGATGAACCATGAGTCGAGTGGGTAGTAAAGCACAGGCTTATCGGTACGCCAGCAGTGTGGGTAGTTGTGCACGTGCTTCTCGATGCGGAAAGCTTTATTCTCACCTTTCAACCAAATACAGATGCTTACATCCAATGTCTCATCCTTGTCTGTGAGGTTAGCGTCGTAGGCGTTCTTCACATAGCGACCTGCCCATGGCTCGTATGCCTCTACATGTACTTGGTTCTTAACGAACTCCTCGTCGAGGTCTTCGAGCAGGAAGAACTTACCTGTCATATCCACCATTGGGCGTTGCTCGCCTTTCTTGGTGAGGAAGACCATGCCAGGCACGCCTGCTTTCTTCGCTACGAACGCATCATCCGCACCAAAAGTAGGCGCGATATGCACGATACCTGTACCATCTTCGGTGGTCACGTAGTCGCCGAGGATAATCTTGAATGCACCCTCTCCTGGGTTTGCCCAAGGAATTAGTTGCTCGTATGGCATGCCCTCGAGGTCAGTACCCTTGCCGCGCCAGAGGACTTCGGGTGCTTCGCCGAGTTCTTTGGCGTATGCTGCGAGGCGTGCCTCAGCGAGGAGGTAGAGGGCTTCGATCTTGGTATATGGGTTCTCGCCCTTGACAATGACGTAGTCAATCTTTGGACCTACGCAGAGGGCAGTGTTGCTTGGAAGGGTCCAAGGCGTAGTGGTCCATGCGAGAGCGTAGAGAGGCAATTGGCAATTGGCAATTGGCGATTGGCTCTTAATGAGGAACTGCGCGGTGCAGGTGGTGTCCTTCACATCGCGGTAGCAGCCAGGTTGGTTGAGCTCGTGGGAAGAGAGGCCTGTACCCGCCGCTGGCGAGTAAGGTTGGATAGTAAAACCCTTGTAGAGGTAACCCTTCTTGTAGAGCTCTTTGAGGAGCCACCAGAGGGTCTCAATGAACTTGTTGTCGTAGGTGATATATGGATTGTCGAGGTCCACCCAGTAGCCCATTTGTTTGGTGAGGTTGGTCCATTCTTGGGTGTATTTCATCACCTCGCGGCGGCAGGCAGCGTTGTACTCGTCCACGCTGATCTTCTTGCCAATATCCTCTTTGGTGATACCGAGCAGTTTCTCGACGCCCAACTCCACAGGCAAGCCGTGGGTGTCCCAACCCGCTTTGCGCTTGACTTGGTAGCCCTGCATGGTCTTGAAACGGCAGAAAGTATCTTTGATAGTACGAGCCATTACGTGGTGAATACCTGGCATACCATTTGCTGAAGGAGGACCTTCAAAGAAAAGGAACGAAGGGTTGCCTTCGCGTGTTTCGATACTCTTGTGGAACAAGTCTTCTTTCTCCCATTGCTCAAGGATCTGTTTGCTCAACTCTGCCAAGTTCAGTTGTTTGTACTCGTTGAAGTGTTTCATTTTGCTATAATATCTTATTTTTCAGTTGTTTATATTTCGCGTTCCATATATTCGTGCGTTATGCCTACGCATAGGCGCACAAAATCCGCTGCAAAGGTACAAAAAAAAATGCGGTTGTGCAAGAAAAATCGCATTTTGGTACGATTTTTCTGGTGTAGGGTGCGGGCAATAACCTAAGAATAACCTATAAATCACCTAAGAATAACCTAAGAATCACCTAAGATTAATGGCTACAAAGTAGGTTCTTAAAAATTGAAAAGATAGGCAAAAACAGGTGGAATTTGCGTATGTCGAAAAAAAGTAGTACCTTTGTCGTCGGAGTGAGCTTTTTATACCCAAATTTGCCTTAAATACACAATCGAATATATGAAACGAATACTGATTTTTTCAATCTTCTTGGCTGCTTGCTCATTGGGTGCAAGTGCCGAGAAAACATGGGCGCAGCATGAGCGTTATGCTGCAAGTAATGACACGGTTAAAGCACGCATGAGAATGCCCGAGTATGGGTATAACAAAGCGTTGAAAACCAGACGAGTAGAGGCAGTGCTGTTGGGCAATTCCATTACCGATGGTTGGGCAAGCAAACACCCTGAGTTCTTCGCGGAAAATAACTTCGTAGGACGTGGCATTAGCGGTCAGGTGACGGCGCAAATGCTCAGTCGTTTTCAAGCCGATGTGGTGGCACTGAACCCCAAAATGGTCATAATTATGGCGGGAACGAATGATATTGCGCAGAATAATGGCTATATCGAGCATGAACATATCTTGCAGAACATTCAGTCTATGTGCGAGTTGGCGAAATACAATAAGATTAAACCTGTATTGTGTTCCTGTTTGCCTGCTGCGGCGTTCTATTGGCGAAAAAAACTAACACCCGCGGAGGATATTAAGCGACTAAACGAAATGATTGAGGCATACGCCAAAGCCAACAAAATCAAGTATATAGACTACTACTCGGCATTAGTGGATGAGCAGGGTGGGTTGCCAAAGAAATACGCCAAAGATGGTGTGCACCCAAACCTGGAGGCATACAAGATTATGGAGGCGATTTTGCTGGAAAATTTGTAAAAAAATGTTTATGTGCGGGCTACGCCCTCGCATTGAACGACACTGTAGTATCTTCGAGGACACCGACCTCGCTACGCTCGCCCACCTCGAAGCTACGGTCGCTCAATGCAGCCCATGAGCACTTTTTTTATCCAAAAATGCATTTTTTTCTAAAAAAATTTGCTCATGTGCATTTTTTGTTGTACCTTTGCACGCTTTTTCGCGCGTTTGCGTACGGATTGCCGTGTGTGGGCGCTGTGAATAAAGTGATAAATAACTAATTATTAACAATTTAATTAACTAATCAAACATTATGTTAAATCATTACGAAGCCGCTTTCGTGTTGACTCCCGTTTTGTCTGAACCACAGATGAAGGAAGCGGTTGACAAATTCGAGAAACTTCTCGTGGAGAATGGCGGTACCATTCTTAACCGTGAGGAGTGGGGTTTGAAGAAATTGGCTTACCCTATCCAAGGCAAAACAACGGGATTCTACGCCTTGCTGCAATTTGATGTAGAACCTGAGATGATTGCGAAGCTCGAGACATCTTTCCGTCGTGATGAGCGCGTGTTGCGTTTCCTCACTACCCGTCTTGACAAGTACGCATTTGAGTACGCTCAAAAGCGTCGTAACGCAAATGTTAAACCAGTAGAACAAGAGGAGGCTTAATCATGGCACAAAATGACGAAATCCGCTATTTGACCCCAAAGACCAACGAGGCAAAGAAGAAAAAGTACTGCCGCTTCAAAAAGTCTGGCATTAAGTACATCGACTACAAAGATCCTGAGTTCCTCAAGAAGTTCCTCAACGAGCAAGGTAAGATTTTGCCTCGCCGTATCACAGGTACAAGCTTGAAGTATCAACGCAAGGTGGCTCAAGCCGTGAAGAAAGCACGTCACTTGGCTTTGCTCCCATACGTAACCGATATGATGAAGTAATTAACCGTTTAATCAGAAAGGAAACATCATGGAAGTAATTTTGATTCAAGACGTAGCTAACTTGGGCTACAAGAACGATATTATTAAGGTAAAAGATGGTTACGGTCGTAACTACCTCATCCCTAACCGTTTGGCTGTGATTGCTAACGATAGCAACCGCAAACAATTAGCTGAGAACCTCAAACAACAAGCTCACAAGATGGCTAAATTGTTGGCTGACGCTCAAGCATTGGCTGAGAAATTAGCTAACACCGTTATCACATTGTCTGCTAAGGCAAACGAGGATGGCAAGATCTTCGGTACTATCACTACCGCTCAAGTATCTGAGGCCTTGGCTGCTCAAGGCATCGAGATCGACAAGAAGGTGATCACCATTGATGAGGCTGTGAAGACTCTTGGCGAGGCTACTGCTACTGCTAAACTTCACCGCGAGGTTAAGGCTGAAATTAAGTTGAACGTTGTTGCTGAGTAATCGGCTAAAGAAAGGAAACAAATTATGAAAAAAGGAATTCATCCAGAGAACTACCGCGTTGTAGTTTTCAAAGATATGTCCGATGGTACACAGTTCTTCAGTCGTTCTACAGCTAACACGAAGGACAGCATCGAGATTGATGGCACAACATATCCATTGATCAAGTTGGAGATCTCCAACACCAGTCACCCATTCTATACTGGTAAGTCTAAACTCGTGGATACCGCAGGTCGCGTTGACAAGTTCATGTCTCGCTACGGTAACCGCAAGCGTAACTAATTGGGCTGCCCGACAAATTTCGAATTTGTGGGGTGCTCTTTACGATAGCAAAAAGGCGAGCACTGGCTCGCCTTTTTTGTCCCCGAAATACCCATGGAACACTGAAAACCTATCAAACCATGCAGCAGGCACTTTGGAAAGAGTTTGGAAAGCAGATGTTGCTGTCGCTCGGCATCTTCTTCGCGCTATTCCTTATATTATATATAATAGAGTGGGCGATGCCTTCGCTCATCGGTGTGCTTTTGCAATGGCATGATCCCGCTTTTGTGGTGGGTATTCCTGCCAGTGTGATAGGGGTGGCATACGTATTGACCATTCGCAACCCACAAAACTATACGGGATTCTATGGCGGCATCGTGATGGCATTGCTCCTGTCATGGCAATTTGCGTTGTTGCAACAATGGGGCCTGACCGTATTGTATGTGGTGGTATTTGTGCCGTTTATGATTTACTCCATCATTTGTTGGCGCAAACAGACATTGCAATCCTCGGAGAATGAAGATATATTCTGCCCAACTTGGTTGTCCATTAGAAATCAAGCCTTTAATCTATTGTTTCTATTAGGAATGGTGGCGTTGGATAGTGGGTTACTAACGCATTTTGAGTCAACTATCCATAGCGAGCAACTGTTACAAAAACTGATGAGCGGGGTGATGATTGGGTCTTCGGTGCTTGCCAATTTCTGGTTGATATACAAAAAACTGGATGCGTGGTTATGGTGGGTGGTATATTCTATAGCAGGTATGATATTATATGCTTTGATTGGCAATGCTTTCTCTTTTGTGCTATTTACGGTCTTCCTTGTGGTGAATGGCGGAGCAGGTCTTGCATGGATAAAGGCATATAGGAATAGTAAATAGCATTAATCTTTATCTTGAACATGAAAAAATACTTAGAAGAAAGCGTACACATTTCGGCAGAAGATGCGAAGTTTATGGAAATGGCTATTGGCCTTTCCGAAGACAATATAGACAAGGGCGGCGGTCCTTTTGGCGCCGTTATCGTTCGTGATGGCGAGGTGATTGCCACGGGTGCGAATCGTGTAGTACCGAACAATGATCCAACCGCTCATGCAGAGGTGATGGCCATACGTAGTGCTTGTGAGAAATTGGGCACATATCAACTGACGGGTTGCACGGTATATAGTTCGTGCGAGCCATGTCCTATGTGCCTGAGTGCATTGTATTGGGCAGGGGTGAAGCGTATTTGCTATGGCAATACCAAGGATGATGCCAAGGCCATCAACTTTGACGATTCGTTTATCTATGATCAGCTTGAGTTGAACTATGCTGATCGTTCCATCCAATGCGACCATTTCATGCGCGCGGAAGCGATAAGAGCATTTAAGAAATGGGCGGAGAAAGAGGACAAGGTAGAATATTAAAAATTATTGGAAAGGAAAGGTGACAAGTTTTACGATTTGTCACTTTTTTTTGTATATATGAGAAATAATTTGTACCTTTGCAGCGAATTTGGCAGAGTGGGCAGTAATGCCCAAAGGTACAGTTGAAAAAAAGAATGAAACGCAAACAAGATACATCTTTTCGAGTAGAGGCAGCGGCAGAATTAATGCCCTTTCTGCTCTCTAAGTTGGGCGGTATGACCCGCACCAGCGTCAAACAATTGCTCAGTCAGCGTCGCGTGACGGTGAATGCAGGTATTCAGACACGTCATGACACTCCACTCAAAGCGGGCGATATAGTGCAAGTCCTACAAGGTAGGGGTAATATTGAGCTTCGTCACCCCAAGCTGCGTATCATCTATGAAGATGATGCGCTCATTATCGTGGAGAAGAAGAATGGTCTGCTCACCGTGCCTTACAACCCCAAGAGCAGCGAGATGACGGCGTACTCTATCCTCAAGGAGTATGTCAAGAAAGAGTCCAAACGCAACACCGTGCATGTGGTACACCGTCTCGACCGAGAGACCAGTGGTGTGCTGGTTTTTGCCAAATCCCCTGAACTGCAAGAGTATATGCGCACCTATTGGCGCCAACTGGTTACCAAACGCACGTATGTGGCCCTCGTGGAGGGACAGTTTGAACAGAATGAGGGCACTATCACCACTTGGCTGACCGAAGATGCGCACACAGGTATGGTCTATTCATCGCCTACGGATGATGGCGGTCAAAAAGCCGTAACGCACTACAAGGTGCTCAAGTCTACCGTTATGGGCGAAGAGGATCAAGAACTGGCTGTAAGCTTAGTGGAACTGAACTTAGAGACGGGTCGCACCAATCAGATTCGTGTGCACATGCAGAGCGTGGGACATCCTGTGATAGGCGACCGCAAGTATGGTCACGGCAACGAGTATTCGCCCGTTGACCGCCTCTGTCTGCATGCCAAGGTGTTGGAGTTTATCCATCCAATGACCGAGAAAAAAGTGCGCTTTGAGGCAGCAGCGCCCAAGGAAATGCTTAGACCATTTAATGAGTAAGTAGGAATTAGGCTAAAGGAGATGAGGCTATAAGGCGATTAGGCGAAAGGCAAGAAATAGCGGCGCAGCCGCATATTACCAGCCTCTAACCTTTAACCTCTAACCCATAAATAAGAATAATATGAAACTATCATTCAACGATGTTTTTCAACCTAAGCTCTTCCATACGCTGAAGAGCTACACCAAACAAAAACTGATGCAGGACTCTATCGCTGGACTGATTGTCGGCGTGGTGGCTATTCCATTGGCGATAGCTTTTGGTATCGCTTCGGGTGTAGGACCTGCAGAAGGTCTTATCACAGCTATCATTGCGGGATTTATCATTTCTGCTTTCGGTGGTAGCAAGGTGCAGATTGGCGGTCCTACGGGCGCGTTCATTGTCATCATTTATGGTGTGATACAGCAGCACGGCCTCACGGGCTTGCTCATCGCCACGATCATGGCGGGTATCATGCTGATTCTCATGGGTGTGTTCAAACTGGGCAGTATCATTAAGTTTGTCCCTTATCCTGTGATTGTGGGCTTCACGGCAGGTATTGCGCTGACTATTTTCTCTACGCAGATGAACGACTTGTTTGGTATGAATATACAGGGTGTGCCTGCGGATTTTATCCATAAATGGGTATGCTACGCGGAGCACTGGAAGGATATTAACTGGTGGGCGTTCGGTATAGGTATCACCTCGTTGGCGATATTGATAGGTATGCCTCGCATCAGCAAGAAAATTCCTGGTTCCTTGGTAGTAATCATTGTTATGACCTTGGTTACTTGGCTGTTGCGTCGTTATGCAGGCGTGGAGAGCATTAAGACCATTGGCGACCTCTATACGATCCCTAACGGTATTCCTGCGCCACATTTGCCCTCTTTCGAATTGGCAGAGGGTCAGACCTTCTGGAGCTTAGTGCAGAGTCTTTTCCCTGCGGCTTTCACTATTGCTATGCTGGGCGCTATTGAGTCGCTCTTGTCAGCTATGGTGGCGGATGGTGTGATAGGCGATCGACACAACTCGAACACCGAGCTGATAGCGCAAGGTGTGGCGAACGTGGTGGTGCCATTCTTTGGTGGTATCCCCGCAACGGGTGCAATCGCGCGTACCATGACCAATATCAACAACGGCGGTAAGACGCCTGTGGCAGGTATTGTACACGCTATTGTGCTCATGGCGGTGCTGCTGTTCTTCGGTCCATTGGTAGGACTGATACCTATGGCGTGTCTGGCGGGTATATTGATTATGGTGAGTTACAATATGTCGGAGTGGCGCTCCATCGTATGGCTCGCTAAGAACCCTAAGTCGGACTTCTTGGTGATGATTGTGACGTTCATTCTGACGGTGCTCTTCGACCTGACGATTGCCATTGAGGTAGGACTGCTGTTGGCGGTTATTCTCTTTATCAAGCGTACCAATGAGTCCACCACGGTGCAGTCTTTTACCAACGAATTGGACCCAACGCACAACAACGACCTGCGCTTGCATGGTCAAGACCTTGAGACACTGAAGATTCCGCCATACACCGAGGTGTATGAGATTGATGGTCCATACTTCTTTGGTATTGCCAACAAATTCGACGACATCAGTCGCCGCACGCATAGCGATGAGCAGAAAGTACGTATCATTCGTATGCGTAAGGTGTCGTTTATTGACTCGACGGGTATCCACAATCTGGAGCAACTATATATGCGATTGCAACGCGATGGCATACAACTGGTGCTCTCGGGTGTCAATGAGAAAGTGTTTAACACCCTAGACAAAGCAGGGCTTGTGAATAAGATCGGCCGCGAGAACGTGCGCAACCATATTAATGGTGCCCTTGCTCGCGCTGAGGAAATAGTAAAATCAGGTGATTAGGTGATAGGCGATAAGGCTAAAGGCACGAAACAGCGGCTTTGCCGCATAATACCAGCCTTTAACCTCTAGCCTTTAACCTCTAAAAATAGAAAAATATGAAACGCATTCTTCTCTCTGCATGGCTACTATGTGTGGCCATCGCGATAATGGCTGAGGCCAAGTACGTATTCTACTTTATTGGTGACGGCATGGGTCCTAACCAAGTGCTCAATGCCGAGATGTATCAAGCTGCTATACAAGGCATCAATGGTCGCGTACCGCTCTGCATGACCCAATTCCCATATTCCGGACAGGCAGCTACTTTCTCGGCCTCCGATGGTATTACAGACTCTGCTGCTGCAGGCACTTGCCTCGCTTCGGGCAAGAAAACCGACAACGGTATGATAGGTCAGACGCCAGATGGCGAGCCTGTTTATAGCGTAGCATCGCAGTTGAAAGAAGAAGGCTGGGGTATCGGTATCATGTCCACAGTGCCTGTGGATCATGCTACCCCTGCATCGCATTATGCGCATGCGGAGAAACGCAGCAACTACTACCTTATTGGTACACACCTCGCTGAATCAAACTTCGATTTCTTTGGCGGTGGAGGTTTCCAACGCCCTATCAACAAAGACGACGCTTCAGCACCTAATCTCTATAACCTCTGCAAGAAGCACGGCTATACGCTCGTAGGCAACTATGCCGAGGCACAAAAGAACATCAAGAAGCGCAAAATACTCTTAGTTCCTCAAACCGATTTGGATAACCCTGATAGGGGTGCGCAGGCGCTGCCATACGCTATTGATCAGAAGGAAGGAGATCTTACCTTGGCGCAGATAGTGGACATTGCAATTCAGCATCTCTCGAAGCACGACCGCTTCTTAATGATGGCAGAGGGTGGTAAGATTGACTACGCAGGTCACGGCAATGATGGTGCTACCAATATCCACGAGGTGATTGATTTTGACCGTGCTATTCAATTGGCATATCGTTTCTATGAACAGCATCCTGACGAGACACTCATCGTTGTGACCGCCGACCATGAGACGGGCGGTTTGGCGTTGGGAAATAACAAACCGCTGCGTTTGGAGCGTTTGGCTTATCAAAAGTGCTCTTCTGATACATTGTCTGCTCGCTTGTCTGCTTTGTGTCAACAATATGCTGAGCAACTTACATGGGAGCAAGTCAAGACGTTCTTAGCAGAGAATATGGGCTTGTTTGGTGAGTTGTCTGTGAGCGCAGAAGAAGAGGCGGAGCTGCAAGCAGCTTTCAGCAATATGATGCGCCAACAAGAGTCGCTTAAAACGCTCTATGCGGACATCAATGCCTTGGCTGCCAAAGCCAAAGAGTTGGTGAATCAAAAGGCTGGTTTGGGTTGGACTACACATAGCCATACGGCTACTGCTGTGCCTATTTTTGCCGTTGGCGTAGGTGCAGAGCAGTTTACTGGTTGGCACGACAATAGCGAGATTGCACCGCTCATCTATCAGGCTACACGATAAGTAAGGTAGTTGCCGAGTAGTTAGCGTATTGCACAGCTGCACGGCTGCACAGCGATTTCTTAAACTATATATACATACCCGCGCGCGGGTGAAGTATAGGAGATAGCTGTGCAGCCGTGCAGCTGTGCAGTTCAATGCTTAGCCATTTATTTATACTGGGTATGAAAATTATATCTTGTCACGCAGTTTTGGATTATGCGCAACTTCGATGAGTTTGTCGGTTAATAATTCAACAAGCTCTTGCTCTTCGGGAGTTAAATACAATAGTTGTATTACTCATATCTGCGCAGTTTTATCTCCTCGTCGGAGCAAAGTTTATAAACACGATTTTGGATATAGTTGGAGAGTTCTTGCACATTGCGTTTGTTTTGTGGAATGGCAAGTAGGTTAATGAATACCTTCGCCTTGCTCTCAATGATAACATCTGTGGTTTGCGTGCCTTTGGCTACCACGCGAATGCGGATGTCTTGTCCTGTAGGAATAAGACGCCAGCCATGCGATGCGGTGAGGACAAAATTGTCCTCATCGTACCGCACATATTTAAAGTCATCCGTTGTCTGCAAGACATGTTTCACACAAGCAAACACGCGCCTCGCAGGCTGGGGAAAAGTTAGAGTGGAGGTCATTGATTTTTTTCTTTGTCAGATGAAAATGCCCCTATAGCCAATAATAGTCCTATCACCTCACATAGAATATATGCAAAGGTATGGTGTCTCCACCAATGGAAATAGGCATCCCATCCAACAATCAATAAAAATGTGAGTAATCCTAAAAAATAGAAGATAAGTAGGATGATACAAACTTTTCTCATTACTTTAATACCTCAAAATTACTATCCAAGTATTTTTTTAATTTATTAGCCATAGGACGGAATGTCCAATAAGTCAGTGCGCCAGAGACAGGAGCTCCTACTAATGGAAGAGCCTTACCTACACCTTGTGAAAAAGATTTTTTTGTCAGTTCAACACCAAGCCATTTAGCTACTGCTTTGCAGGCAACATAGATACCCGATTTGGTAAGAGCCTGTTTAGGTAATTGTTTGGTAATGGTCTGTGCAAGCATATTCAGAACTTGGTTGAGAGTTGATATTGCTACTTGTGCTCCAGACATAACACCAATAGACAAAGTTAGAATATGAGTTGCCTCTTCAGTTAATTTTCCACTATCGCTTTGCATGTTTGGCATACCATATAAGTACAAGAGTTTTTGAGCCATAGATAAAACATGTCCATAGAATTGTGCTAAGTCGGCAGGAATTGTTCCTACTATGAACCAACTTCCAGGAATTCCTGCTAATGTGGAAGTTAAGGTCACTGCTGTTAAATGATTTTTGATAACACCATTTGCGATTTGTTTAATTTTATCGATTGAGATAACTTCAGATGGTTTGCCATCAATTGCTATTTGTATTTGTTCCTCGCTACAGAATGGTGCAAGTTCCTTGGTTATAAACTCTGCACGATTAACGGCAACCATAGGTAATTTCATCGCTGCTTGAAGTGTTTTGTTCCATAATTGAATGGTATTGATTTCAGCCATAATTTGAGTAAAACTAATATTTATTGTTAATAATTGAGATTATATTATCTTTTGACAATTTCGCTTGCTAACCTAACGGCGGTTAAACCTATAGCAGTTATAGTGTCTATAACACCTTTTTTAACATTTCCAGATTTGAAATGTTCGTGCGCAGATTTTGCTTTTATTTCTATCTGCCTTTCAGTAGCAATTTTCCATATTGACATAATTATAAATATTTAATCAAGTTTCACATTCTCCTTGCTTCCATATAGGCAGTGCTGATATAGTGAATCGCACTACTCATGTCTATGCCACATTGCATAGCAAATGCTTCTGCAATACGACGTTTACCCTCAACAGAGTATAGAGGACTTGACATTTGGTCATGTGGTACTCGGACGGAAAGCCCTGCTGGCAGGCGATGTCTGCCTGTGTTCAAGTCGCTCGTAACGACTACTTCGTACATGTAAGTCATATTCTTTTGTGTTTATCAGTTTATTTTTCAATGGTTTAAAAACGTATAGTATCTTCCCTTTTCTTGCGAATTTTGTATTGATTCCTTAGTAAAAAGTGCTTTCGTTGCCGTGTTTGTCTCGAAACCGCCAAGGAAATTGAAAGATTTTTATACAAAAAGCGCAGAGTAATATCTTCCTTCGTCACAAACAAGGCTCTGGTAAACCCTACAGAAACAAAGAGAAATAATGCTCCACGCTGTATATGATTTCTCAAAAAATTCATATACACGGAAACGCTTACTCCTTGCCCTTCTGTTGATGAAATGTACCAGATTTCTGTTTGTTGGGTCAAAAGTAATTACGCTTTCTGTTTTGGATTTCTCCCTAAAACGCTACAAAATTACTACATTTTTTTCAAAGAGCAAAATTTTAGGAGCATTATTTCTCGTTTTCGCTGCAAAATTAGTTAAAAATTATGAAAATGCCAATGAATCGTACCTGAAAAGGACAAACAAGCGTAATCTTGTATCAAACCAAAAGACTTTGATACAAAATTGGCAGAGGGATTTGCATAAACACTAATTTTTGTGTACCTTTGCGCAAAATTTCTATGACAAACCGCAAAGACATATTACAACAATTGGTCAAACACTGCTTTTTTGCCGCCAACAATACCCGATTGGCAAGCCTGCTGGGGCAAAAGGGCAGAATGAACATCACACGCCTAATAGACGGTACATTGGGCGAAAGAGCTGTCAATCACCTTTGGGAGGAGATTGGCAGGCTGTTTGGTGTGTCCGAGGAGATATTACCTCATTTGCCTGCTGTTTGGGATTTGTGCAATCAACTGAAAAATTCGCCCGAAGTGTTACGATTGGATGCACCTCCAGAGGAACACACCCAACCCCAAAGTATCGAAAACGACACATGGCATCAGATACAAATGCTATGGGGACAGGATCGGATGTTATATTACATCTTGTTGGGCTTGCTCTATGCCAAATGTAACCACATTAATCCCTATCAGCAAAAAGGCATGCGGGCAACTGCTCAAGTAATCAACGAACTCAATACCTATTTGCACCAACTTTATCCCCAGCAAGTCAATGCCAATGATGCTGCGCAACAGTTAGTGCAAACCATTGAGAAAGAGGATGTCGATAGCTGGTGGTGGATGGGATACTTCGGAGGCATCGTGTTGCGCTTGTATTATGAGCCTACATATGTAGAGGATATTTTCCAGAACGGCACAACTCCCATGCCATTTAGGTGGTGGCAATGGTGGCGCGATGCGAGTAGCAATAAGGCAGGGGATACGTTGTGGTTTTGGCTGAAGAACGGTACAACGGATGCTATCTATGATATTATGCGCATAGAAGACCAGCAAAGCGTAACGCAGGCAGAACATTTTATGCTCCTCTTTAACCATCATCAGTCCGTTCGGCTGTTACATACCCAGGAACGAATGACAACAGGCATAAATCTCTGGTGGCAATTGGAGGAGATTAATGGAAAACATGTTTTGACTTTCACGCCCGAAGAGGAACATGCATTGAATATACTATTGCCCAAGCAACTCATTACGTTGCACAAAAAGGATGACCCCCAATTAGTGAACCGCGCGCGTCAGATGAGTGACGAAATGAAACGTGAAACGGAACTGCGAAGATATAGCGAGGAGGGATTGGTACCAACAACTGAATACCAAATTGTCGATATAGAATGTAGTCGCCGAACGTTGCGTGTCTTGTATCGTTATCATGACGAGGCAGTGCAAATAGCCAAATTTGCACTGGTGGATTATCCTGCGTTACGGGCTGTGACGGTACACTCGCAGGTGGAACTGCTGGTGAGTACCTCTGACGGCAAACTCTTTGCCTTGTGGAATGAAGTCGGCGTGCTGCTGGCGCTGAATGAGTAGGGTGGAGGAGTGAGGGCATCCTGATAGGGGAGGGATGCGAGGGCACCGGCCTCGCTACGCTCAGCCACCTCGAATGCCTTGCTCAGCCAGAATAGAACGAGAGAGGGATTTCTTCGTAATCCCAAATCTCTGCCACGGGCATCCTGAGCAAGCGTTCGGCTCATCCAACCAAGTGAAAGCAAAAGAACCTTATGAAGTTTCTCTTTTTTGTACATAGCAGTTCGCTTATGAAAGCCAGCTTTCAACGCTATCTGCTATATACAAAAAAGTAGAGATGTAACATCTCTACTCATTTTTGCTTTCACTCGGTTTCCCGAGCTCTCCGCTTGCGGAGAGAGAGGGATTCGAACCCCCGGAGCCTCTCAGCTCAACGGTTTTCAAGACCGCCGCAATCGACCACTCTGCCATCTCTCCTCGTCGCAACTGGCTTGTCGCACGAACGACGATTAAGTGATTTTTTCGAAATCGGGTGCAAAAGTACTGCTTTTTTTTGAATTGTGCAAATTTTTCGACACTTTTTTTGCGTATATCGAAATTTTGTAGTAATTTTGCAGCAAAATTTGTACAAAATGCTTTTACAAATACTCAAATCCAAGATTCACCGCGTGACGGTGACCGAAGCTAACTTAGACTACATTGGCAGTATCACCATTGATGAAGACCTCATGAATGCTGCCAATATCTATGCAGGTGAGAAAGTGCAAATCGTGGATAATACCAACGGCGCACGCATCGAGACTTACGTCATTCCTGGTAAACGCGGTAGCGGTTGCATCTGCATCAATGGAGCTGCTGCCCACCTCGTACACGTAGGCGACACCGTCATCATCATGGCATACGCGCTCATGACCGAAGAGGAAGTCAAGACCTTCAAACCTGCTATCATTTTCCCGAATAACAATAGAGTGTAAGGCGATGAGGCGATTAGGCGAAAGGCAAGATATAGCGGCAAAGCCGCATATCACCAGCCTCTAACCTTTAACCTAATTTCAACCGAATGGAACAAGCTTTTTTTGACCTAATACATACTGATGCGCACACGTGTGCACGCGCAGGCGTGGTGCATACCGACCATGGGGATATAGCGACCCCTATTTTTATGCCCGTAGGCACCGTAGGTACCGTCAAAGGCGTACAGCGTACATTCCTTGAGGAAGATATTAACGCACAAATCATCTTGGGCAATACTTACCACCTCTATCTGCGACCTGGCACCGAGATCCTGCACAAAGCAGGCGGATTGCACTGCTTTGAGGGATGGACACGCCCCATCCTGACCGATTCAGGAGGATTTCAAGTCTTCTCCCTGACCGATATTCGCAAGATGACCGAAGAGGGTGTGCAGTTCTCCTCGCATATCGATGGACGCAAACTGATGTTCACTCCCGAGAACGTGATGGATATTCAACGCGAGATAGGTGCCGACATCATGATGGCATTTGATGAGTGCTGCCCTGGTACGGCTGACCGTCAGTATGCGCAAAAATCGATGGAGCGCACCCATCGCTGGCTCGACCGTTGTATCCAACGCTTTGACAATACCCTCGACCTCTATGGCTACAAGCAACACCTCTTCCCTATCGTGCAAGGTTGCGTATATCCCGACCTGCGCCAAGATGCCGCGAAACGCCTGCGCGACCTCGACCGCGATGGTTACGCCATAGGCGGACTGGCAGTGGGTGAACCTACTGAAGATATGTATGCCATGATTGAGGTGGTCAATGATATTCTGCCCGAGAACAAACCGCGCTACCTCATGGGTGTGGGTACGCCATGGAACATATTGGAGGGTATCGAACGCGGTGTGGATATGTTCGACTGCGTCATGCCAACCCGCAATGGCCGCAATGGTATGATCTTCACGCAAAACGGTGTGATGAACCTGCGCAACAAGAAGTGGGAGGATGACTTCACCGAACTTGACCCATGCGGCACCAGTTTTGTGGATCATCACTATACCCGCGCATACGTGCGACACTTGATTCATGCACAAGAGATGCTCGGATTGGAGATACTCAGTATCCACAATCTGGCGTTCTACCTCTGGCTCGTAGGCGAAGCGCGCAAGCATATCCTCGCTGGCGACTTCAAGGCCTGGAAAGACGACATCACCCCACGACTCATGCAGAGAATGTAGTTTATAGGTGATTAGGCTATGAGGTGAGAGGCAAGAAATAGCGGCTTTGCCGCATAATACCAGTCTTTAACCTCTAACCTAAAATAAAATGAAGCGACTCGACAAATACATAATAGGCAAGTTCCTCGGCACATTCTTCTTCTCGATTGTGCTCATCATGAGTATTGCCGTCGTGTTTGACTTGACGGAGAAGTTGGACGACTTTTTTGAGAATCAGGTGACGGTCAGGGAGATTATCTTTGACTACTACCTGAACTTCATCCCCTACTTCATGAATATGTTTAGCCCGCTCTTTATCTTCATCTCGGTGATTTTCTTCACCTCGAAGTTGGCTGGCGACAGCGAGATTATCGCCATTTTGGCCAGTGGCGTGAGTTACCACCGACTGATGTGGCCCTATTTTGTGAGCGCACTGTTGCTGTTTGTCTTCTCGTTTTGGATGACGGGTTATGTCATTCCGCCTGCATCGGAGAAGATGTTCACCTTCCAAGACAAGTATATCCAGCATTTCAGCCGCGAGAACGCGCGTAATGTGCAGATGGAAGTAGAGCCAGGTACTATCTTGTATATCGAGAGTTTTCAAAAACGCACGAACATGGGTTACCGCTCGTCGTTGGAGCATTTCGATGGCAAGCAACTCACCATGCGTATCACCGCTGACCGTATCCACTACGATTCGGCATACAACTGGCATTTCGACAAGTATGTGCGCCGTGATTTTGACGGCATGCGCGAGACACTCACACGGGGTAACCGTTTAGACACCATTATCCCTGTGCTACCCAAAGAACTCTTCTATACTGCGGAGAATGCGCAGATGATGCCTAACCCCGAGCTCAGGGCATACATCAAGACCCAACGCCAACGCGGTTCGGGCAATGTGCAGGCCTTTGAGACGGAATGGTGGAAACGCTGGGCGAGCCCTATTGGCGCATTCATTATGACCCTATTGGGTGTGACGCTGAGTTCTAAGAAAGTGCGTGGCGGTATGGGTAAGAACTTAGGCGCTGGATTGACCCTGAGTGCGTTGTATATCCTGTTTTCTACGGTGTCTACCACCTTCTCCGTGAGCGGCGTGATGTCGCCCTTCATGAGTGTGTGGCTGCCGAACTTCCTCTTCCTCGCCATAGGTGTACTACTCTATATACGAGTGAGCAAGTAATGCTCCTCAATAATTCCAAATTCTTAATTCAAAATAAGCTGGATGAACCACGAATTTTCAATGTTGGCAAAGACCTTCAAAGGTCTGGAGCAAGTCCTCGCGAGCGAACTCATCGAACTTGGAGCGAATAATGTGCAAATAGAGCGCCGTGCGGTGTCCTTCACGGGCGACAAACGCATGCTCTATACGGCGAACTTCTGTTTGCGTACCGCTTCGCGCATTTTGGTGCCCATTGCCACCTTCAAAGCCAAAACCACCGACGAGATATACCAACACATCAAGCAACTGGACTGGGCGCAGTACATGACAGCCAAGACCACTTTCCTCATTGATGCCACCGTCTATTCGGACCTCTTCCGCCATTCGCAATTCATCACCTATCGTGTGAAGGATGCCATAGTGGACTGGTGGATGGAGCATGGCGGCGTGCGCCCCAGCGTGCAACTCACTAATCCCGACCTCTATCTCAATGTGCATATAGCAGGCGACTTGGTGACCGTGTCGCTCGACAGTTCGGGTGAGAGTCTGCACAAACGTGGCTATCGTGTGGCTAATACGCAAGCGCCTATCAACGAGGCATTGGCTGCGGGCATGTTGTTGCTCGCGGGCTGGAAAGGGCAGAGCGATTTCTACGACCCTATGTGCGGTTCGGGTACACTGCTCATTGAGGCAGCACTCATTGCACGCAACATAGCGCCAGGCATTTATCGTAAGGGCTTTGCCTTCGAGAAATGGGCGGACTTCGATGCCGACCTCTTTGAGGATATATACAGTGACGATAGCCGCGAACGTGAGTTTGAGCATAAGATTTACGGCTCCGATGCGGGCTTCTATGCCGTACAAGCAGCCACGAAGAATGTGCAATCGGCTAATCTGCAACGCGATATAGAGGTGAAGCAGATTCGTGTACAAGAACTCAAGTTGGCAGATAAGAACACCGATGGCGCACTCGTGATGATGAACCCTCCGTATGGAGAGCGTCTCTCGCAGGACAAAGATGTGTTGCGCCTGTACCAAGACATGGGTACAGCGCTCAAGCACCAGTTCAACGGTGCTACGGCATGGATTATCTCCAGCAACGAGGAGGCCCTCAAGTGTGTGGGACTGCGCCCCGCCAAACGTGTGCGCTTGGTGAACGGCGACTTGGATTGTTTGTTTAATCAGTATGTGCTTTTCAAAGGCGATCGCAAGACATGGAAGAAATCCTTATAGAAGAATATAACTACCCCCTGCCTGATGAGCGTATTGCTAAATATCCCTTAGCGGAGCGCGACCAGAGTAAACTGCTCATTTACCGCGATAGTCAGGTGAGCGAGGATCGGTTTTTTCGTGTAGGAGAATACCTGCCCGAGGGGTCACTCCTTATATATAATAACACGCGCGTGATACAAGCACGTTTGGAGTTTCACAAGTGCTCATCAAACAATGTTGAACAATCGTTGAACCACATTGAACAACCGTTGAACAATACCCTCGGCGCTCGCATAGAAATCTTCTGCCTCGAACCGCTGCAACCGCATGATTATCAGCTAAGTTTAGGCAGCACCAACGGTTGCACATGGAAGTGTATGATAGGTAATGCCAAGAAATGGAAGACGGGCGCATTGTCTCTGCCCGTACAACTCCCCTCTGGCGAATATATCACCCTCTTTGCTGAAAAAGGCGAGCAGACAGGCAACACCTTCGCCGTACGCTTCTCATGGAATCTTTCAGCGAAGCGGTCTGACAGCGAAGCGCTCCAACAGTGTAACGGTCTAATAGCCAAAGGCGGTCTAAACCTCAGTTTTGCTGAGATTCTCGATGCCGTAGGCGAACTGCCTATCCCGCCATACCTCAATCGCAAGACAGAGGAGAGCGACAAGACGACTTATCAGACTGTTTATTCGCGCATTAAGGGCTCGGTGGCGGCTCCTACTGCGGGTTTGCACTTTACAGACAGTGTACTTAGTGGCTTGCGCCAAAGGGGCATACAGACTGCGGAGGTGACCTTGCATGTTGGTGCAGGTACCTTCCAACCCGTGAAGGTGGCAGATGCCAACCAGCATACCATGCATACGGAGATTATCGCGGTGCCTAAGACCACTATCCAAACAATTATCAACAACCTCGGGCATATTGTCGCTGTTGGTACCACCAGCATGCGCACCCTGGAAAGCTTGTATTTCTTGGGCGCACAACTCTCCACAACCCTCCATAACCCTATACAACCCTCCACAACACTATCCGTCGCACAGTTTGACCCCTACGAGAAAGAGCATACACTCTCCACGCGCGAGGCCTTGCAAGCGATAGTGGATTATCTGGAGCAGACGGAGCAGGATACATTGCATGCCGAGACGCAGATTATGATTAAGCCGGGCTATCAGTTCCGCGTGGTGGACCAACTGATTACCAATTTCCACCAGCCCAAGTCCACGCTCTTGCTCTTGGTGAGTGCTTTTGTGGGAGGCGATTGGCATACGATATATGACTATGCTCTCTCGCACGACTTCCGCTTCCTGAGCTATGGCGATAGCAGTATCCTGTTCCGCAGGAACCCCGCCTTTACACTTTAAACTTTACACTCAAATGATCGACACCCATTGCCATATAGACGACCCGCAGTATGCGGAAGGATTAGATGCTTTCTTGGCGGAGCAACGCCAGGATGGAGTAGAAGCAATCTTAGTTCCTGGAGTGGACAAGACTTCTGTCAAAGATGTCTTAAATGTCTGCGACCGCTATCCTGATTATTTATTTCCAGCGTTGGGCTTGCACCCCGAGAATGTCAAAGAAGACTGGCAAGAGCAACTGCAAGTACTGAAAGCCGCAGTCGATACGCGCATGTGTTCTGCGCCTTTAAACTCCCTTCCTTTTAGGGAGGGGACGGGGGTAGGCCCTCTCATTGCCATTGGCGAGATAGGTCTCGACTACCATTGGGACACTACCTTTAAGGAGCAGCAGCACGAGGCACTGCGCGAGCAGATGCGTTGGGCGGAGCAGTATCACTTGCCTGTGATGATTCATAGCCGCGATGCGACGGAGGATACGATCAAGATCTTGCGCGAGTTCCCCTCTGTCAAGGGAGTGATGCACTGCTTCAGCGGGAGCCACGAGGTGGCAAAGCAGGTGGTGGATATGGGCTATTATCTGGGTATAGGTGGCGTGTTGACTTTCAAGAATTGCAAGTTGGCGGAGCACCTTGTTGGCATACCATTGGAGCGCTTGGTGCTGGAGACGGATGCACCGTATATGGCACCTGTTCCCCATCGTGGTAAACGCAACGAGAGTCGCTGGATGCGATATGTGGTAGAAAAGTTGGCGGAGGTGTATAAATGCTCTCCAGAACGGGTAAATGAGGTGACAACTGCCAATGCAAAGGCACTTTTTGTTATAAATTTGTGAAAAAATAAAAAAAAATCGCAAAGTATTGTGCATATATCAAATTTTTTTTGTACCTTTGCGGGTCGAAAGGTGTATTGCGTCATTTTGTATGCATAAACACTGCATAAAAAAGCGTTCTTAGACATATATTTTTAGGTCGCTGACGCGAAGGAGAGATGCTCGAGTGGTTGAAGAGGCACGCCTGGAAAGCGTGTAAACTCCAAAAGGGTTTCGGGGGTTCGAATCCCCCTCTCTCCGCAAAGATTTTCTAATACGAATGAGTCCAAGCTTGCTTGAGCGAATGAGTTTTAGAAAAGATTTGAACAAGGTGCCAGCGGCAGCTTGTTGGGATTACGAAGAAATTCCCCTCTCTCCAAGGATGCCCGTGGCAGACTGTGGGGCGTTCGAGGTGGGCGAGCGAAGCGAGGTCGGTGTCCTCGAATCCTCCTATAAAAACAAGGCAGACGAACAAAATAAATTATAAACAATTTAATACTAAAAAACAAATCGTATGAAAAAAATTTTTGCAACCCTGACGGTGTTGGCAATGTTTTCTTTCGGAAGCGTTGCAGTAATGGCTCAAGAGGCAGCTGAGGCTGCTCCTGTAGCAGAAGAAGTAACTGATGCTCCTGCAGTTGAGGAAGCTCCTGCAGTTGAAGTAGAAGAAGTAGCTCAAGAGGCTGAGGGCGGTATCGTAGCTCTCCACAAAACACTCAAAACCAAATTTATCGAAGGTGGTGCTGGCTTCATGGCTGCAACTCTTATCTGTTTGGTATTCGGTTTGGCACTCTGTATTGAGCGTATCATCTATTTGAGCTTGAGCAAAACTAACACCAAGGCTCTCTTGGCTGAGGTTGAGAAAGCGTTGAAGAACGGTGGTATTGAGGCTGCTTTGGAAGTTTGCCGCAACACTCGTGGTCCTGTAGCAAGTATCTTCTATCAAGGTCTTAGCCGTTACAGCGAGGGCGTTGACGTAGTTGAGAAAACTGTAGCTTCTTACGGTGGTGTTCAACTCGGTCTTCTCGAGAAGAACCTTTCTTGGATTTCTCTCTTCATCTCTATCGCTCCATCTTTGGGATTCTTGGGTACCATTATCGGTATGATCCAAGCGTTCGATAAGATTCAACAAGTAGGTGATATCTCTGCTACTGTTGTGGCTGGTGGTATCAAGGTCGCTCTGTTGACCACTCTCCTCGGTTTGATCATCGCTATTATTCTTCAAGTATTCTACAACTACATCCTCAGCTTGATCGAGGGTCTCGTTAATGAGATGGAGGACAGCTCTATCAGCCTCCTCGACCTCGTGGTTGAATACGACGCAGCACAAAAGAAATAATCTATTTTGCATTGTGCAAAACTCCTATTGTTAAACTTGCAAATTGTAGATTATTATGAAGAATTATAAATTATTCCCAAAAGTAACCCTCTGGGTCCTCATGATTGTGGGTATCATCGCTACTGCGATGTTCTTCTTCGGAGGCTCTGAAGGTTCATTGGAGGTAGCTGGTGATTTCTTGGATATTCCTAAGTTCACCAACGTGCTCCTCTACTGGATTTACGCACTCGTAGTTCTGGTTATCCTCGTTACTTTCGGTTTTGTATTGGCTAAGCTTGTTGAGACTTTCAAGGTTGACCCAAAACGTGGTCTTACCTCTGTACTCGTAGTACTTGCTGCGGTAGGTCTCTGCGCTCTCTGCTGGTTCTTGGGTAGCCCTGAGAAGGTTGAGATCCTTGGTTACGAAGGCACCGACAACGTTGGTAACATGGCTCGCATGAGTGACGCTATCATGTACCTTGTATATATCCTTACTGCTTCTACTGTAGCAGCATTGGTATGGGGTGTTATTTATACTAAAGTTAAAAAGTAATTACGACATTTACATTAACTGCATAGTAAAGTTGTAAATAGTCTAATTGTAAATTAAGATTATGGCAAAGAAAATTCCGCAGATTAACGCCAGTTCCATGGCTGACATCTCGTTCTTGCTGCTCATCTTCTTCTTGGTGACCACCTCTATGGATGTGAATCAAGGTCTCGCACGTCGTTTGCCTGCACCTATCCCACCAGACCAAAAGATAGAGGACACCGATATCAACAAACGTAACTTGTTTGTTGTGAAGATCAATTGGGAGAACCGTCTCCTTGTGCAAGGTCAAGAAATGGATGTTCGTCAACTGCGCGCTAAAGCCAAGGAGTTCATCGTGAATGCCAATGACGACCCAAATATGCCTAAACTCTTTGAGGAGGATTTTGGTCAGCCATTTGGTACTCTCAAATATACTAAGGAACACGTGATTTCTGTACAAAACGACGCAGAGACACAGTACCAAGCATATCTGGAGGTGCAGAACGAATTGGTGGCAGCATACAACGAGTTGCGTGAGGAATGCGCTCAAAAATACTTCCATACTCCTTACAGCGAGTTGGATGAAGAGTGGCAAAAGAAAATCCAAAAGATTTATCCTCAAAAGATTTCTGAGGCTGAACCTAAAAATTATGGAGGAAAGTAATTATGGCAAAAATTCGTAGAAACGATAAACGCGAGATGCCTGCTCTGAACACCAGTTCATTGCCAGATATCATCTTCATGTTGCTCTTCTTCTTCATGTCTGTTACCTCTATGAAGGAGGTTACATACAAGGTTACCATCCAGAACCCACAAGCAACTGAGCTCACTAAACTTGAGAAGAAATCATTGGTTCGTTACATTTATGTAGGTACTCCTACTGCTGAGTTCCGTAAGCAATACGGTGCTGAGACACGTATCCAGTTGGACGATGCTTTCGCTGACGCTAAGGAGATTGGTGATTATATCATCAACGAGCGTTCTTCTATGAAAGAGCAAGACCAAGGTCTTATGACCGTGTCTATCAAAGCGGATAAGGAGACTAAGATGGGTATCATTGCAGATATTAAGCAAGAGCTTCGCCGTGCATACGCACTGAAGATTAGCTACGCTGCTACCCAACGTACATCCTACTAATCTGTCTTACCAATAGATATACTCCTTAGAACTACCCAACCATCTGGTCGGGTAGTTCTTTTTATACCCTGCCTTTACACCTTACACTTTACACCTTAAACCTATTACCCTGTACAAAATCTCCACAACTCTCACATTATCAATTATTATTCCCATAAAAACATGTACATTTCCCCAGCGCACTTGACAGATTCGATTTTTTTTACTACCTTTGCACTCAAAATCAGCTACCATGCGAAATATCTGTTTGTTCATAGTATTGATTAGTCTGCTAACTTCTTGCCATTGGCAGGAGGCGAAGCAGGTGGTTTGTCTTGCAGATAGTCTGGACCAAAACGAGCACGTGCTCTATGATGATACCGTAGCGCTCCAGCAAGCCATCCGCACACTCGACAATCCTTTGGGCCGCCTCTTCCTACACAACCAACTCGGCAAAGCCCACTACTACATGGCGCGTAACCTCAGTCTTGCTGACCAAATCACCCAAGCCGCTGAGCATTATATCGCTGCCGACCGCGCGCAGATAGATGAACCTATCTATCGCGGACGTATTAACTCCTGCATGGCACATATTAGTAAGCAAAACGAGAGCGATAGCCTTGCCCTTATCTTCTTCATTCGAGCCAACGAGGCATTCAAAGCCAGTGGCAAGGATTGGTATTACGCACATACCCTATTGGATGTCTCCGAGTTTCATACCTATATCCACCACTTCGCTGAGGCGGATAGCGTACTCCGTATCGCGCAGTCCTACCAGTTAGACGACTATTATCTCGCGCGCTTCTACGAAACCAAAGGCCTTTATTACTACGAACAGCAACTTCATGACTCTGCATTGCTCTATTTCCACCAGGCCTTAGACCGTTGGGAATACGAAGAGGACAAGTTCTACACCTACAAGAAACTCATGCAAGTCTATCTCGATATGGGCGATCAAATGTCAGCATTGCCTTACGCACAAATCATTGTCGAATTGTCCGCTGACCCCAACGACTTGGTCAATGCCTACTACTGCCTCATGCAAGATGCCAAGGCACGTGGAGATATAGATAAATTGAGCGCGTATGCGCACGCGCGACAGGATGCCAACGAACTCTTGATGGAGAGTGTCGGCAACTACAATGCTGCGCTAACCAAACTTGAGAAATATCTATCTAACCCTTATCCCTATCGTTGGGCATGGATTGCGCTCCTATGCCTCATTGTCGCCTGCTTGCTACTGCTCATTTCTATCGTACTGCACCGCAGATATGCTACTCGTCGCTTGCAAGTGGCACATCTTCAGATAGAAGACTTGTCTATCAGCGCCCAACTCTCCGATATTCGCGCCACATATCCTCGTCCTCGCAAGCAGTGGAATGATTATAACGAACTCAAAAAGGATTTGGACACCCAACTCCACGATTGGTTTGCTCAGTTGGAGACTTACCAACTCTCCAACCGTGAGAATGTCTTCTGCGCCTATATGCTCCTATATCCCAACGCCTCGCTGGAGGAACTGGCAGATTGGATGCACTACTCTGCTACAGGCGTCAGTACTTTCAAGCGCCGCATTGCACAGAAGATAGGTATCTCTACCCGAGAACTGTATCATTTCCTACACGAGATGCTACAAAGCGAAAAATAGAAATTATAAAAACGAAACATAAAGCGTATGAAAACAATTAACTCTTTCCGCAGCAAACTCTTTGCTCTCACCTGTGCCCTCATGGCAAGCGTGTCCTCTTTCGCGTATGATGAAATGCCCGATTTTCAGGTGGATGGACTATACTATAACTTTTTAGAGGGGGATAATGTGGAAGTTACTCATCCGTATAGACCTGAGATGCCAACAGAAGGTACATCTACTACGGCAATACAAGATTTATATGATGACTATGCTGAGTTCACGGAACTAACTATACCCTCTAAGATTTCGTATGAAGGTAAAGTGTATAATGTAATACGCATTGGGTATGCTGCATTTAATCAGTGTAATCTTACCTATGTTGATATTCCAAGTAGTATAAAAACTATTGGAGTGGGAGCATTCTCTAATTGCAGTTCTCTAACGTCTATCACACTGAAAGAAGGATTAGAACATATTGAAGGTAATGCATTTGCTGATTGTAGATTACTTGAAACCATTACCTTCCCCAATAGCTTGAAAACAGTCGGATCGTATGCCTTTTCTTTTACAGCATGGTATAATAATCAGCCCAATGGAGGTGTGTATGCAGGTAATGTTTTCTATAAATACAAGGGGGACATACCTGAAAATACATCTTTCGTTATCAAAGAAGGAACGGTCAGTATTAGTCCCGATGCCTTTATTAAGGAAAATCGTCGTATTGATTATGGACTTGTTGCTGTTGCTATTCCTAATAGTGTGGAGATTATTGGTGAATATGCTTTTTCTCAATGTAGGGCATTGCGCTCTGTAAATATCCCCAGCCGAGTAACAACAATTGAGAGTTATGCCTTTAGTTATTGTAAGTCGCTCACTTCAGTGACTAGCGAAATAGTAGAACCTCTTTCGTTACCAAGTGATGTATTCTTCAATGCTTCTGTTGCTAATGCAACCCTCTACGTCCCTGCCGAGTCTGTTGAAGCATATAAAAACGCAGACCAATGGAAAGACTTTGGTCAAATCTTGCCTATTGAACCTACCTCCTACAAATCCCAATGGTGCGACACATGGACTATACTAATGAAAACTGGCAGTGTATACCCGCCATCAAGCACACCCTATCGCTATCAATTGGCGAAAGATACCGTCATAGGTGATTACACCTATACTGCTATTGTTAGCAAAGCTATCAATGACGCTCTTGATGCACCTCATTATGTGGCAGCTGTTCGTTTTACTGATGATAGAAAGGTATATATCTATTACGATAATGCCGAATATTTGTTATATGATTTCAACGTCCAACAAGGTGATGAGTTAGAAGTCTTTGCTGGTATCAACAATTATAGATTCGGTATAAAAACATACAAGTGTATTGTAACAGGCGTTGAACAGTACGCATGTATAGGATGCCCCGCAACTATTACTTTACATGTGCCTAATCATCCTGATGATTTTACGGAGATATACCATAGAACTCAATGGCAAGAAGGAGTTGGTGATGTATATTTTGGATTTCTTAATGGCGTGAACGGCTATGTGCCTGTGGACGGTGGCGGTTCGGTACATTTGCTTTGTGCATACCAAGTCGATGAATTAACATACACAGGTCCTTTATACGAAGAATACGGTTGTGGTGATGATGCAGAAAATCCCGAAGACCTCTTCCCTACGCTTTGGGGCTTGCAACGAACAGTATGCAATGAGTATTGTGGAGAAACCGAGGATGATAATTCTGCCAATAATACCTACCAGCAGACTTTTGAACGCATATTCTTTGAGAACGACAAACCCTATATCCTTTGTAGTGGTTATCTATTACGTGAAGAAGATAATATGATACTTATCTATAGTCAAACACTCAACAAAGATCTTGTTTTGTATGATTTTACTTTGGAAGTTGGAGACTCATTATTAGCATTGTATATTAACGCACCACAATGGGATCCACCTCAATCGGAGGATATTATAATAGTTACACCACCATACAATGGCTATGTAGTGGATCATGATTACAACGGAAAACCTAATCCAGTTGTAGTTACAGATATTTCTACTGTTACACTCCTTGATGGAAAAGAATACAAGAAATGGACATTCGACAATGGTATGGAGTATGTAGAGGGTATTGGTATGTATGGCGGTCGTCGCAACGGTGATTTCTTCAGATTGATTCGAGAAGTCGTTGTTCCATGTCACACAGGCACCCACCTCGTCTGCGTAAGTAAGAACAACAAACTCCTCTACCAAATGGACGATGCCGAAATGGAGCGCCTTGGCGCGGAGTGCCTATGCGATTATGACCGTGGCCCTCTCAAAGACAATGCCAAGAACGGTAAGATTGGTGGCAGACCAACGCCTACACAGTGGAATCAGTTGGAGCTGGATCTTCGTGAAATGGAAAACAGCAATACAATCTTGCGCGCCGAAACCTTTAGTTACACATTGGAGAATGACTCCATTGTCGCTAACGGCAAAACATACTACCAACTTGCACGCCAGTCCACCAAAGATACTGCAACGACCAAATCCTTTGTCGGTGCTCTCCACTTTGGTGAAGACGAAGGCAACCGCGTGTACTTCCTCTGCGATGGTGAAGAGTATGTCCTCTATGACTTCACTGCCGAGCCTGGCGACACCATTGAAATCTTTGCAGGTATCAATAACTATCCACAAGACAGCACCTACACCCATGTAGTTACGGGCAAAGATACCCTCGAGAATGGCGCATGCCGCATGCTCTTGGAAGTAGTTTTCCCTGATGAAACTGCCACAGCCGAAAACGCAGAAAAAGTATGGTTAGCTGGTCTCGGTTCTGTGGATGGTATTGTACACAACGCAGCCACAAGAGCTACCAAAGCCCGCAGCAGCGATACGCAAACCTCCGTCATGCTCTGCGCTTGGCGCGATGACAATTGCCTCTACACGACCGATCACCCTGACTACAACACCTTGGGATGCGTATATAATATAGACGAGATGACTTCGGTAGAGGACCCCCATAGTTCATTACCAATGACCGATTGCTACAAACTCCTCCGTAATGGTCAGCTCCTCATTATCCATAAAGGCAAGACCTACAACGTGCTGGGTGTACCTGTAGAATAAGTATCCAAAATGAAATAGAATAAACAAAAAGCGCTCGCCAACATTGCGAGTGCTTTTTGTCTTCTATAATTTAGTTTAGATAGTTTAGATCTCTGCGCGTAGCGCAAGGAAGTGTTCTTACTTAAACCCGAATACGAAATACACGGCGGCAATCAAGCACAGACCTGCCACGATGTGGTTCCACTTTACTTGCATGTGAAATGCCACTACGGAGAAGAGAATGAACACCACCAATGTGATCACCTCTTGTAGTATCTTCAGCTGCATGAGCGAGAACGGACCACCATTGCCCTCAAAGCCAATACGGTTGGCGGGCACTTGCAAACAATACTCAAAGAACGCAATACCCCACGACAAGGCAATCACGCCTATCAGAGGCAAGGTCTTGAACCACGAAAACTCAGCCATCTTCAGATGGCCATACCACGCCAGCGTCATAAACACATTCGACGCCACTAATAATGCTATTGTGTAAAAACTGTTCATAATTCTGTTTTAGTGTAAAGTGTATGGTGTATAGTGTAGGGTGTACAGTGTAAAGGCTGGGCGGCTTAGCCGCATATTCTCGCCTCTAACCTCTCGCCTCTAACCTTTCGCCTCATCGCCTCATCGCCTCTCACGCTTTGCGTTGGGGCAAATACGTTGCCTTGATATTCTCCATTGCGCCCCAAATGCTATCACGGACATCTGGATTGAGCGTCTCAAGTTGTTTGAGCAATTGCTTCATTTGTGTTCGGCTGCTCTCTTTCTCGAACGGACATGCCTTCAGCTGCTTCTCGTAGCCACTCAGCTCCGCATACCGTGCAATCTCGCGTTCCTCTAACAGGCAGAGCGGACGAATCATTTGGATAGGCATTTTCTCCATTTGTAAAAGCGGTGGGATAGTCCCTATACTGCCCTGGAAAATCAGATTCATGAGCAGCGTCTCCACTATATCGTCCTTGTGATGCCCCAAGGCAATCTTGTTGCAACCCAACTCCTGCGCCACATCAAACAACGCTTTGCGGCGGTACCACGAACAAAGGAAGCACGGGTCTTTCTTCTCTTCTGCGCCAATCTCCGTATCGCGCACGATAAAAGGTACGCGCACGCGTGCGCAAAAATCTTGCAGATAATCGATGTCCGACTGATAAGATCGCTCTTTGAGGCGGATATATACAGCAGTCACCTTAAAACGCGGTACGTATATCTGCGCACGCTTGCCTAAGAACTCTACCAATGCCAGCGAATCCTTGCCTCCACTCAGTCCCACGAGAATATGATCGCCATCGGCAATCAGTCCATAATCAGCGCATGCTTTATGGAAACGTTTGGTCAAACGTGAGCGCAAACGGATCAATTCTATTTCTTCGGGCGTTCGTTGCATAGCTATTTCGATTTTAGACCGCTTCGCTGTTGGACCACTTCGTTGTTAGTTGTTAGACTCTCGGGGTCTCTAGCACGCAGGGCGGTCTAACAGCTATAGGAGGTCTCTCTTCTCTCAGCGCCGCAGGCGCGGTCATTTTTTGAAAAACAGTGCAAAGATAGTGATTTTTGGGCAAATATCATACAAAAATGAAGAAAAATGCACTTTTTTTGCATTTTTTTCTCAAAAGATTTGGTCATGTCAAAAAAAAGCAGTACCTTTGCACTCGCTTTCGGATGAGAGCGATGTTCTTTAACATTCTGCGGCAATAGCTCAGTTGGTAGAGCACAACCTTGCCAAGGTTGGGGTCGCGAGTTCGAGTCTCGTTTGCCGCTCTATAGAAATGAGCAGGACACAGTTCCTGCTTTAATTTTCTAAAAAGGTCCTTGAATACAAAAGAATCGGCAGTCGATTGCAAGTCGCTGACGCGAGCCCAAATGGCGGAATTGGTAGACGCGCTCGTTTCAGGTGCGAGTGTTGAGAG
>JBGVEG010000009.1:0-3788 GCA_045119955.1 Paludibacteraceae bacterium | reverse complement strand
GCCTTTGGATCTGGACGGTCCAATGCCAAGTGGAAATGGAAGTTAGGATACTCCTTCTCCAATGCCAAGAAATCCTCCAAGAAGAATACCTCGTCGATAGCACGAGCACCATAGAAATAGTGCATCTCACGATCACGAGTGTGCAAGGTCTTCAACATGTGCATAATCTGAGCACGCAATGGAGCCATACCAGCACCACCACCTACCCAAATCATCTCGCGCTTGCTATCGAAGATAGGGTGGAAGTCACCATAAGGACCTGACATAGTCACCTTATCACCTGGTTTGAGGTTGAAGATATAAGTAGAAGCGATACCACAAGGTACATCCATGAAGCCAGGACCTTGCTCTTTTGGTTTGAATGGAGGAGTAGCGATACGCACGGTCAAAGTGATGATATCACCCTCGTCTGGGTAGTTAGCCATAGAGTAAGCACGCACGGTTGCCTCGGTGTTCTTTTGCTTGAGGTCGAACAAACCGAACTTCTCCCATGCTGGTACATACAAGTCGCCGATCAACTCACGGTCGTAATCCGCATACTTGATATCGTACTCAGGAATAAGGATTTGTGCATACGAACCAGGCACGAAGTCCATGTGCTCGCCTGGAGGCAAAGCCACCTTGAACTCCTTGATGAAGGTAGCCACGTTGCGGTTGCTGATAACGGTGCACTCCCACTCCTTAACGCCGAGTACAGACTCGTCCATCTTGAGTTGCATGTCACCTTTTACCTTCACTTGGCAACCAAGACGCCAGTGCTCTTTTTGTTGCTTGCGGGTGAAGTGAACAGTCTCGGTAGGGAGGATCTCGCCACCACCTTCGAGCACTTGGCACTTACATTGACCGCACGAACCTTTACCACCACAAGCAGATGGCAAGTGTACACCTGCCTCGCCCATAGCGCCGAGCAATGTGCCACCAGCTGGCATGTAGTACTCTTTGTCGCCGTTGATAACGACTTTTACATCACCTGATGGTACTAAGAATTTCTTAGCCACGAGGAGAACAATCACGAGTAGGAGGATCACAGCAAGGAAAACTCCTACAGCTAATAAAATTGCATTTACATTCATTGTACTATCCTCCTTTATTAGATGTTCAAACCACTAAAACACATAAACGCCATAGCCATCAAACCTACTACGATGAAGGTGATACCCAAACCCTGCAAAGGACGAGGAACATCGTTGTACTCCATCTTCTCGCGGATACCTGCGAGGCAGACAATAGCGAGCAACCATCCAATACCTGAACCACCCGCATAAGCAAACGCGTCACCGAGGTTAGCGATAGCTTTCACGTTCTCTGGCTCAAGCAAGATGCGTTGTTGCATGAAGAGCGCACCACCCATGATTGCGCAGTTTACAGCAATCAGAGGCAAGAAAATACCGAGCGAAGCATAGAGCGATGGAGAGAACTTCTCCACGATCATCTCTACGAGTTGCACGATAGCTGCAATCACCGCGATAAAGAGGATGAAAGACAAGTAACCCAAGCCGAGTGGATTGAGCACATGCACTTGCAGCAGATAGTTAACTGGCAATGTGATGAGCAACACGAAGGTTACTGCTACACCCAAACCAGCACTGGTTTTCACATTCTTGGACACAGCCAAGTACGAACACATACCCAAGAAGTATGCGAAGATCATGTTGTCAGCAAAAATGCTGCGAACAAAAAGACTTATTGCGTGTTCCATATTACTTTAACTCCTTATTATAGCCGCGATGCGCCCAAATGATACATCCTACGAGAATCAACGCCATAGCTGGCATCATCATCATACCGCAGTTTTCATAAAATCCACCATTAGCTACATACCAACTCTCTGGTATGATACGAATACCGAGCAAAGTGCCCGCACCCAACAACTCACGGAAGAATGCCACAATCACGAGGATGATAGCATAACCGAAACCGTTGCCAAGACCGTCGAGGAAGGAATCCCATACCTTGTTGGTCATAGCGAAAGCCTCGAGACGGCCCATGAGAATACAGTTGGTAATAATCAATCCGATATACACGCTCAATTGCATCGCCACATCATAAGCAAAAGCCTTCAAGACCTCGCTCACGAGAGTTACCAACGCTGCAACTACCACCAATTGGATGATGATACGAATACGCATTGGAACGGTGTTACGAATCAATGAGATAATCACGTTAGCCATAGCCACGATGATAGTAACGGCAATACCCATTACCAATGCTGGCTTAAGCTGAACGGTAACAGCGAGTGCAGAGCAAATACCCAACACTTGAACAACCACAGGGTTGTTGATGTTCAGAGGACCAAATAGCACCTCTTTCGTTTTTTGTGATAAAAATGCCATAATCTTATTCCTCCGTTACTTCTACTGCTTCGCAAGCTACTTCTTCAGCAGCTGCTTGGCATGGTTCAACTTGATTCAAAAACTCAGCATACTCAGCGAGGTTGGTAGCAATCATGGTGCTAACGCCGTCGCAAGTGATAGTAGCACCAGAGAGTGCATCTACTTGCTCTTGGCCTTCCGCCATCTTACCAGCCTTCAACACTGCTACAGATACTACTTCGCCAGCCGCATTGCGGATGTGCTTGCCGATGAATTGGTTGCGGAACTTCTCAGTCACGATCTCGCCACCAAGACCTGGAGTCTCAGATTCGTGGTTGAAGTTCACACCATAGATAGTGTTCTTGTCTGCATCCAATGCCAAGTAACCACCAATACCGCCCCAAAGACCAGCACCGTGGAGCTTCAATACATACTTGGTATTGCCCTTGATGTTAGCTACGAAGACAGGTGCACCGTTTACATCAATGGTGTCATTTACCAAAGAGGTGAAGAGCGCAGCAGGATCGGTGTTGTCGTAGTTTTGGTTGAGTGCCACAAGGATTTGCTTTTGTTGGTCAAGCAAACGGTTAGCCTCTTGACGAGGGCTGAGCACTTGGCTTACCAAAGCGAGCAATACAGCCACGATTACCACGATGATCGATGCGTAAACGATGGTGTACACATTGCTATTGGTATCCAAACCTTTTTTCTTCTCTTCTACAAAGACGCCAGATTGTTTGCATTGTGGGCAAACCTCAGGTGCCTTATCGCCGTTGTGAACATAGCCACAAACGGAACATACAAATTTCTTCTGTGCCATATTCATTAGTTTTTAGCGCGATTCATACGTTTTTTGATATTCACTTGCACTACGCACCAGTCGATGAGTGGAGCAAAAGCGTTCATGAGCAGGATAGCGAGCATCATACCCTCTGGATAACCAGGGTTGAGGACGCGGATCACCACAGCCATGAAACCGATCAATGCACCATAAATCCACTTACCGCACTCGGTACGAGCAGAGGTGACAGGGTCAGTAGCCATAAACACAGCACCGAACATGAAACCACCAGTAACGAGGTGCATGTACCATGGGTAGTTAGCCGCAGCAGTCTCAGCACCGAATTGGTTGAAGAGCCAAGCAGTGAGTGCACCACCTGCGAAGATGCTAAGCATAGTCTTCCAGCTTGCTACGCCAGTCACGATGAGCAATGCAGCACCGAGCAAGATAGCCCAGCAGCAAGTCTCACCAATAGAACCTGGGATAAGACCATTGAAGGCAGTCCAGAAGTCCACTGGCATGAGGTTGGCCTCAGCAGAAGTAGCGATTTGGGTGAGTGGGGTAGCACCAGAGAAACCATCTACGAGGGTTTGTCCGTTGTCCCAACCCCAAGTACCTTCGGTACGAACGAAGCACTTGTCACCAGTCATGTGGGTAGGATAAGCAAAGAAGAGGAACGCGCGCGCGATGAGAGC
>JBGVEG010000008.1:0-2309 GCA_045119955.1 Paludibacteraceae bacterium | reverse complement strand
GCTTGCAATATATACCTTATTATTCTTTTCACCGACAACCATGGAACGAAGCTTGAGACGGTCGTTGAGCGCCATAAGTCCTCCGTTGTAACCCAAAACGATGGAAAACGGACCCGTTATGAGCAGGCTTGGGAAAAGGGTGCGAAGATAGGTATGCTTTTCCTTATCCTCCATATCGGTTTTATTGGCGATCGTGCTCCAGAAGGGCGCGGCAACGACGCTTGCGGCTTCTCCAAGCGTAAGTCCTTGCACGCGAACGAGATAATCAAAGATGTAGGTAATGACCTCGGTATCGGTCTGGAGATTACACTTGTATCCAAACATTTCAATATATCTTCTGTTTGCATCGTAAGAAGAGATCTCTCCGTTATGAACGATAGAGTAATCAAGGAGAGTAAAGGGATGCGCTCCGCCCCACCAGCCGGGCGTGTTGGTCGGATATCTGCCGTGAGCAGTCCACGAGTATCCTTCATATTCATCTAATCTGTAGAATTCGCCAACATCCTCGGGAAAGCCGACGGCCTTGAAGGTTCCCATATTCTTTCCGCTGGAAAATACGTATGCGCCGGGCATTTCGGTATTGATCTTCATGACGGTACGAACGACAAATTCCTTTTCGTCAAGCTGCATGGAATCAAGCACGGAACGCAAGGGAGCAACGAAGTAACGCCATATGATCGGCTCGTCGGTAATGGATGGTATTTTTTTCGTGGGAATGATCTCGGATTTTACAATTTCAAATCTTTCCTTTAAGAATACTTCGCAATTCTTTCTCGTTGTACGCTCATCAAAGAAAAAATGAAGAGCGTACAGATCCTTGTATTCCGGATAGATGCCGTAAGCGGCAAAGCCACCGCCCAGACCGTTGGAGCGGTCGTGCATAGGCTTCATCGCTTCAATAATCGGTCTGCCCGACATTCTCTCGCCGTCCTTGGCGATTACTGCTGCGATGGCGCATCCCGATGGAATACGTACTTGACCTTCTTTCAACATAATAGTAACCATTGCCTTTCCTGAAACAAAAAAGCAAAGGCGTTCACGGATAGACAGCGTGTGCTGTATCCTATGAACGCCTTTGCTCATATGCAAGCATTATAGCACGAAACTTGCAGATTGTCAAGGCGTTTTCGGGAAAAATTTCAGATTTTGCAGGATTTTTCAAAAAACTTTTCAAAAACCCCTTGACAAAACACAAGCGAGGGTGTATAATGTGTCGCGTAAAGGCAAAGGCGTCTTTGACAGGGTAACACCTATCAGAGCCGCCTTTGCCTTTTTATGTTTCATACATTAAGGAGGATTTCTGTTATGTCATACGTAGATGAGGTAATAGAGCAAGTTGTAAGTCAAAACCCAAACGAGCCCGAATTTCATCAGGCAGTCAAGGAAGTTCTGGAATCGATCCGAGTAGTGGTCGATCAGAATGAGGAGCAGTTCAGACGCGATGCTCTCTTGGAGCGTCTGTGCAATCCCGAGCGCCAGATCAAGTTCCGTGTACCGTGGATCGACGATAAAGGACAGGTACACGTCAACACCGGCTATCGCGTTCAGTTTAATAGCGCGATCGGTCCGTATAAGGGAGGCTTAAGACTTCATCCTTCTGTTAATATTGGAATTATTAAGTTCCTCGGATTTGAACAGATTTTCAAGAATTCGCTTACGGGTCTTCCCATTGGAGGAGGAAAGGGCGGTTCCGATTTTGATCCCAAGGGCAAGAGTGACCGAGAGGTGATGGCGTTCTGCCAGAGCTTTATGAGTGAGCTTTGCAAATACATCGGAGCAGACACAGACGTTCCCGCGGGAGATATCGGAACGGGGGCACGCGAGATTGGATATATGTTTGGTCAATATAAGAAGCTCAGAGGCTTGTTTGAGGGTGTACTCACGGGGAAGGGACTTTCCTATGGCGGTTCACTTGCAAGAACCGAGGCTACGGGCTATGGTCTCTTATATCTGACCGAGGAAATGCTGAAGTGCCACGGTGTAGATATGAAGGGAAAGACCGTTACGGTTTCGGGTGCCGGTAATGTTGCCATTTATGCAATCGAGAAGGCAGAGCAGATGGGGGCAAAGCCTGTGACCTGCTCAGACTCTACCGGTTGGGTTTACGATCCCGACGGAATCGACGTTGCGGCGCTCAAGGAGATCAAGGAAGTCAAGAGACAAAGACTTACGGAATATAAGAAATACAGACCAAATTCCGAATACCACGAGGGCAAGGGTGTATGGACCGTTAAGAGTGATATCGCTCTTCCTTGTGCTACGCAGAACGAGCTTGACCTTGAGGATGCAAAGATGCTGGTTGCAAACGG
>JBGVEG010000007.1:0-3135 GCA_045119955.1 Paludibacteraceae bacterium | reverse complement strand
ACAGTTTATGGCATGATGGTAGAGCCAGATACATATGTTGGAAAGCGTATTAAGATGAGGGGACAATATTATGCAAGTTATTATGAGCCTACAGGAAAGTATTATCATTATGTGATTGTTTCTGATGCAGCAGCTTGTTGTGCTCAGGGGATAGAGTTTGTATGGGATAATGGAACACATCTTTATCCAGATGACTATCCACTAGACCAAACAGAAGTAGAAGTGGTAGGAATATTTGAAACATATCGTGATGAAGGAAATGAGGATAGTTTGTATTGTAGATTAAAGAATGCAAGTTTTAAAGTCTTAAAGTAAATAAAAGAATGTAAAGAAATAAAAACTTAATAGGATTAAATAATGATAGAGCCCTCTTAGCTAGATAAGGTAAATAACCAAAGTCTACTTAGGAGGGATTTTTATATGATTATTAAAGAATTAAACATAGTTGAAACAATTTATAGGTGATACAATAGGCATATAGTTTCTATTTATAAGATATATAGAGGATTATGATGAAGTAAAAATAAAATAATAAGATAAGGAGTCTATGTATATGATAAAAGTTTTATTTGTTTGCCATGGGAGGATTTACCGGGCATGATGAAAAGTCTCAAATCGTCTTATAAGTCCCGAAAATAAGCGTTTTTTGTGTTTCGCTCTCAATTTTACCAAAGATTTACCAATATTTCTGGAGAGTCAGACTTGCGAAAATATGGAACCAGAATGAGGAGAAAATCAAAATGAGCGATTTATTAACTTGTGAATTTAATATCGATACTGCCTGTGTGGAGCTTTGCTTCGCTGATGGCAGCATGATTTCTATAGACTGCACCGCCGTTGAGAACGAGGTCGCAGACAATATGTACCAGAGGTCAGAGCTTGACTATCTGATATACAATGACCCGGTAGCCTATGCGAATTTAATTCTCAATGGTGACCCGGAAACATACTTGAAAACCGTTACGGAATACAACCCTTTGGACTGATTACCAGAGATAAAGCAAGCCGTCTGTGCGGGCATGAGAAATGCTCGTACAGACGGCTTTTTAGGTGAGTATCTGTTTTCAAATGATAATTTTTATTGCTTGACCGATTCGGTTATTGGTGCTATACTCTAAATAACCGAATCGGTTATTATGTAAAAAGGAGAAAATGAATTGGACAAATTTTTGGCCCTGACCGAAGAAAAGAGAACGGCTATTCTCAATGCGGCGCTCCAGTGTTTCGGCAAGTTTGGTTATGAAAAAGCCTCAATGTCGATTCTGTTATATTACGCATATCGCAGAAAATTAAGTAAGAAAACTGCCAATGACAAAGAGTAAGTTATACCCACGTTATGAAAGGACGTGCTATGAAGGATTCATTGAAAAAAGGATTGATAGTAGGTTCTGCCGGTAGTGCGATTTGTGTGCTTTGGCATCATCTTCTAACCAAAAAGATGATGCAGCTCGCCATGGATCGGGTTGCGCCGCAGGACAGAAGCAACGGAAAAATGCGTGTGTCCGGTTCACCTGAAATGATAGAAACCACTGAAATTGTAAAAAAGGCAGCTGGTCAGCTCGAAAAAAGCGGCTGTGACGTGGTGGAAATCACTGCTCACGACGGAATTTCATTGATTGGGCATTGGTGTCCCTGCGAAGAACCGAAAAGAACTATAGTTGCCATGCACGGGTGGCGTTCCTCCTGGTCACATGATTTTGGTCTAATCGCAGATTTCTGGCGCAATAATCATTGTTCTGTACTCTACGCAGAGCAGCGGGGACAAAATAATAGCGGCGGCGACCATATGAGTTTAGGTTTGCTGGAACGCTACGATTGCCTGGCATGGACAAATTGGATAAACGAGAAAACAGGAAAAAGCATTCCCATCTATCTTGCCGGGGTATCCATGGGTGCAACCTCTGTGCTAATGGCGTCCGAACTGGAACTGCCGGATAATGTATTTGGAATCGCAGCGGACAGTGCATTTACTTCGCTCCATGCAATTTGGAAACATGTCTCCGAAAGCAATCTGCATATTCCTTATGCTCTGCATAAAACAGGTGCCGATAGGATGTGCAAAAAGCGCATCCAAATGGATGCTGATGCTGCCTCAACTACAGAAGCGTTGAAGCACTGCCAAATTCCTGTTCTTTTTGTCCACGGAACAGATGACCACTTTGTTCCAGTTGAAATGACATACGAAAACTATAAAGCCTGTACATCAGAAAAGCGTCTGCTGATTGTTCCGGGCGCTGACCACTGTATGAGCTATCTCGTAGGAAAAAGCACCTACGAGCGCATTGCAAAAGAGTTTTGGGAATTTTGCGAACAGCGGAAAAAGAATCCGTAGATTTGAGTTTGAAGGGGGGGAATCATTATGCGCCAGCGTTGGCTCCGTGTCTTATTCCGTAGAAGGATGTTGACGATACTCCTGCTACTTTTACAGGTATATTTTCTTATATGCCTTGTACTTGGGGGAAGTCAGCTTTCCCGAAATTTCAGTCGCCTACTGACAATCGTCAGTATCATTGCGGTGCTTTATATCGTTTCCCAGAAAGACAAAGGCGCCTACAAAACTGCATGGGCGATCCTGATCCTAACCTTCCCGTTGTTTGGTGGACTGATGTATCTTTTGTCTAATGCACAATCCTCGAAATGGCGCTTTGCAAAAAGTGTCCTCCATACACAACAAAAGGCAAAACCACTCTATGCACTCCCCGGCATTTGCTATGAAAGCGCAACAAAACAACTGCCTGAATATTACCCTCAAATTCATTACTTGCAGGAATACACGGGGTTTCCAATATATGCAGATACAGAAACACATTACCTTACACCGGGTGAACGAAAGCTGGAAACACTTTTGGCAGAACTTGAAAAAGCCGAGAAGTACATATTTCTGGAATATTTCATCGTGCAGGAAGGCGTTATGTGGAACAGCATCTTGGAAGTTTTGAAGCGAAAAACCACGCAAGGCGTAACTGTGCGACTGATTTATGACGATATGGGTTGCTTTCTCACTCTTCCGAAAGACTACGCAAAGCAGCTAAAAAAACACGGTATCCAGTGCGCCGTATTCAATCCCTTCCGACCTGTTCTGACCGTAAAGCAAAATAACAGAGATCACCGAAAAATAGCGGTCATTGATGGAAA
>JBGVEG010000006.1:0-46469 GCA_045119955.1 Paludibacteraceae bacterium | reverse complement strand
GGATCAGATAAAACCTATCTACCGTGAGGCATTCCTGCTGCAACAGGCGGGTTATAAAATCAGCGAGATAATGGAGATTACCTACCGCAACGGAACTCTCCAGACAAAGAATATCGAGACGGTAAAGAGTCGTCTGTTTTTAGCAAAGGCACAACTAAGAAAATTACTTACAAGAGATGGAGAAAAAAGAGTGGATTGAAGGGTGCGCAAGGGTGTTCACAAGATTAGCTAATGTGACTGTATGGGATAACTTTAAGTTTCCCAAAGGCGGTCAAGTTGCCCGTGTCTTAGGTGAGTGCTATGATGCTCTTTCCAAAGAGTACAGGATTGGCTATGATAGACTTGTAGACTTTTGCATTTGTCAAGTAAGTGCCATAAGTAGATATCGTGACTCTTACCGTGGTAGGTGGAATATAACACACTCATTTGGGGCAAAGGCTCAATGTCGCTATAGACAATATAATAAGAGCCACCGATATAGTGACACGCAATGGCTTGCTCGACATAAATTGAGCAAGGAGTCTCTAGTGTCCTTAATTCGAGATCGCAGTCATCACCCTTTGGAACGGTACATATATCCTCAGTATGAGGAAGTGACAAAGCGAAAGTGGCACTCATCAGATTACGGATATATCATTTGTGGTGCATCAACCCAAATGTGGACACCGTTTTCTCCCACTTGCCAAAAATGTACTAAAGCATCGCTATGCAGAGAGCGAACAGAGCATGTTTTACACGAATTGTACAGGTTGCGTATAGAGGCCTGGAATAAACACCTTCTCAATGAGTAACACTACAAAAACATTAAGCATAGATTTTCTATACGAGCTTTATGCAACAGCATTGAAGCAGGAGCATATCTGTAATATCGTTTCGCAACATATGCGTAAGGAGTATCTTCCAGATACAACCTTTCAAAGTGTTCATACTGCGATAAGAGCACATTATCTTGCATATAACGAGGCCCCTACATATGGAGTATTATTGCAAAAGTTTACCGATGATGATGATGCTACAGAGTGTATCAATACCATACAAGACTATGACGAGGGGCAGAATCCCGAGGTTATTATTGATATGCTTGAGTCTTACATCAAAGCCGTTAGACTCCAAAAGGTGTATGCAGAAGTAGGCAAACTATATAATGATCAGCAGCAGAACGCAGCTGAAAAAGTACTTCGAGAGTATGCAGAATGGGTTGCGGGATTTACCTTGAAGGGCTCAGCTTTCGTAGATGTTGCCAAAACATTTATGGAACGTTATGAGGCGAATAAACGCAGAGAACTTGCCGAAGCACAGTCAGGAGCAGCACAAGTATGTCGTTTTTATATTCCTTTCCTGGATGACCTGAACAACGGACGAAATCTCCGTGGACAACTTTCGTGCTTTCTCGCATCAACTGGTGTCGGTAAATCGCATATTGCAAAGTGGATAGGAGTGAGAGCTAATATTGATGATAGGCTCAATGTCCTTCATTTTCAGTTGGAGGGCTCGGAAGAAGAAGCCTTGAACGCATATTCCGGTGGACTTGTATCAAAGAGTGCTTACTACTTTGAAAAAGGCATATTCGACGAGGTTCAGATAGCAGAGTTCAAAAAGCAAATTGATTCGTACCACGGTAGCATCTTAGTGAGAAGTTACCCACGATTTAATGCTCAAGTCTCAACCCTCGATATAAAGAATGGTATAACGGAGTATCGCAAGCTGGAAGGTCATAACCCTGACATTGTAATTATTGACTCTATGGATTTGCTCACCGATGCTACGCGCCGTAATTGGGGAGCGGAGCACGAAAGATCCAAACGTATAACCGTTGCTAATGACTTGAAAGACCTTGCAGCAGACGAAAATGTATGGATGGTCGTTACTTACCAATCTACGATTGAAGATAGGGATTGGTTGAATGATGAACGTAATGTTTTAACGGAGTACAATTGTGCGGAGGCAAAGGGCCTCGCTCGCCCTTGTACTCACCTTATATCCTTGAACCAATCATCTGCCGAGCGACAGGAAAACATTATGCGTCTGCATATCGCCAAGAGCCGCTTCTTCAAGAAGGGAGCTACTATCAGAATCGCAACTGACTACGATAATGAGATATTCTACGATAATCAAAGAACCTCTACTTTATCGCAAGAATAATTTTTTGCTCACTTTATAAACTTTAGCTCCTGCACTTTGACTATTCCTAAGTATATGGATTTATCAGCGAAGGAATATCAGCATTTGGTGCAGGAGATAGCACGCGAGACGGGCGCAAAGCGGGACGGTACGGGTAAGAACCTTATCGTGCCGCGTTGCCCCTTCTGCGGCAAGTCTGGAGGTAAGTTCGGCATCTACATTGGTCCGGAGACTGCCCGCCGCGAGCCATTTATGGCTCACTGCTTCTCGTGTGGTAAATCTACGCGCACCCTCGGACAACTATTGGAAGCCATAGGTCGTATGGACCTGATGGTTACTCCTACGGCAGATATTACCGCCCCCTTACAGTTTGTCTTGGGTGTAGAGCCGGAAGAGATTGACGATATGTTGACCGTAACCGAGTTGCCGGACTTCTACAAGCGAACCTTCAGTCACCCATATCTCAAAGAGCGTGGTTTTACCTATGATGACTACGACTATTTCCCAGTGGGTGTAACCAATCGTCTCAATCCTCGCTTTGAGGATTATGTGATTTTTCCCATCATTGACAAAGGGGAAAATGTGGGCTATGTGGGTCGTCATACCTGGTCGAAAAGCGATATCGATGCCCATAACCGCAAGGTCAAGTATAATGGCGGCTTCAAGATATTGCGCTATCGTAACTCCACCAATAACGACTTCTCCAAGCTACTATATAACTACGATGCTATTCACGAGGGTGAGACCGATACGGTTATCCTCGTGGAGGGCATATTTGATGTTATAGCCCTGACCCGCAAGATGGAGTTATACGACAATCCCAGAGTGGCTGTTGTTGCAACCTTCGGAAAGAAGATCTCCGATGTCCAGGTCTATAAACTCCAATGCAAGCGAGTTCAGACAGTGATTGTCGGCTACGATGGAGATGCTGTCGAGCCTGTAAAGAAGGCTGCCAGCAGACTCGCCAAGTACTTCACTGTCTTTGTAGCCAACATCGCTGATGCCCATAAAGACTGGGACGAGATGAGCGTGGAGGAGATATTCGAAATCTTTGTTCAACGCCTTCAATCTCCCTCAAACTTCAAATTACGAAAGGTTCAAGAGTTATGATGCAAGAACTTATTCAGTGGCTCGATGCCCAAAACATAGACTATACTACCATCGACAATGAAGTCGTAGAAATCCCGAACTTCGGCAAGATGTTTCTTGCTGACCTGTCGGGAGTGGAATCCATCTTCAAGAGCAAGGATGGCGATGTGAGGTTCAACCTTATGGAAAACCCACAGGAGTTGCAGGACGAGGGAATCTTCTATGTAGCGTTCCCATTTGGTAACAACTGGTATTTCTACGACCTGCGTGAAGAGTTCCGCTTTAATATCCTAAAGCATATAGGTAGCCCAAAGCCACCGAAACATAATATTCCGTTTGTCAATCTCGGCGTGCATACGCCTTTTGAATTGCTTAACGCATCGGGGTCAATAGAAGGTCTATGCCGCAAGGCAAGGTGGCTTGGGCATACAGCAGTGGGCATTTGCGACCGCAACACAATGGCCGCTACTCTTAACCTGCAAAAGGAGAGTGCGAAGGCGGGGCTTAAACCCGTGTTTGGCTATACTCTTACAATGCTGCATAACGAAACAAAAATCGAGATAAAGATATACGCTCTCGGCAACAAGGGACTGCATAACCTGCTCAATATCCAACGAGAGGTAATGGTGAACTCCGAAGATGGCGTCATCGAGTACTCGAGACTATTTCTCTGTGCTGAGGGGTGTGCCATAGTCTTCGCCACCCGCTCAGCATACTGGATAACGGAGAATCCTCGCCATGTTGAGCGGATGAAGGAGCGGTTCGATGCTGTCTACTATCAGGTTGATGGCAACGAGTATAAAGCAGACCGTATAGACCGAGAGAAGTTAGCCGCACTGAAACACTACTTCGATAATTGTTACGATGCAGTAAACGATTCGTTCAGCGTAGAGCCTATTCTTATAGCAGACAGTTACTACATAGACCGTGATGATGCTAAGTCGAAGATCGTGCTTAACAAGATTGCTACGGGGGCAGCCCACGAGCAGAGCGAGGAGCAATACTTCAAAAGCGTAGATGAGCATTACAACACTCTGCGACCTCTATTTTCTGATAGGTGGGACTTTGACAGACTCTTTGAGAGGATGTGCCGACATACAGTTGATATTGCGGAGCGTGCCGAGGCAGCCTTTGAGACGGGCAAGATGTTTATGCCCGAATATATGATGCGTCCCGAGGAGCAGGAACGCTATGGAGATAGACGCACGATGTTTCTTCGCCTGCTCGATGAAGGGCTCGCTGAGAAGATCCCGGAGACGAAGCACCAAATCTATCGAGAACGATTAGATGAGGAGGTATATATCATCGAATCGACTGACAATGTGGATTACTTCCTTGTGCAGTGGGATATGGTGCGAGAAGCAAAACGCCGAGGCATTGCAACGGGTATCGGTCGTGGCTCGGCAGGTGGCTCGCTTGTATCGTACCTGCTCGGTATTACCTCTATTGACCCGATAAAGTACGACCTAATCTTCTCCCGTTTTCTTGTCCCGGAGCGATGCGGGCTTAGTTGGAAGGATAAACTGACGGTTCTTGCTCCGGATATACCCGTACAACGAGGTATGGAGTACATAGAGGTTGAGATTGAAAATACGATATACATGCTGTATCCCGAAGCCAAACTACGCATCGTGCGTGATGGCAAGGAGATGACTATTACAGCCGATAAATTGAGTTGTGGCGATGAAATCCTATTAGACCGCCGAGATTGCTTGTGGAACTTAAAGGAGATAGCCAATGAACAACTACGAACATCTGAGCCACTATAACGGCTGCGACCTCTACCAAGGCGATGCCCTCGATGTGCTTCCTATGCTTGCCGAACAAGGCATCAAGGCAGATATGATACTCACGGACCCTCCTTATGGCACTACTCACTGCCGTTGGGATTCGCCCATAGATATAACGAAGATGTGGCAGGTGCTTCGTGGCGTTACTACGCCTACGACACCCATACTGCTCTTTTGTCAGCAGCCATTTACCAGCGTGCTTGGAGCTTCAAACCTCAAGCAGCTACGCTATTCGTGGGTGTGGGAGAAGACACAGCCTACGGGCTTTCTGAATGCCAAGCGTATGCCAATGAAGGCACATGAAGATATACTCGTATTCTACGACAGGCTGCCGACATACAACCCCATAAAGACCGATGGTCATAAGCGAAAGGTTGTTATGGCAGCACACCAGCGTAAGTGTAACGCCGGAGAGATATACCATAAGCACGACAACTATCGGGACTATATCTCCACGGAACGCTTTCCGCGCAGTGTCATAAAGTTCAAGACCGACAAGCAGACATCGTGCCTACACGCTGCGCAGAAGCCCGTTGCACTGCTTGAGTATCTAATCCGTACCTATACCAACGAGGGCGATTTGGTGATTGACTTTGCTATGGGCAGTGGCAGTACCGCCATAGCCTGTCGAAATACAGGACGCCGATTTATCGGGATCGAGATTCAGAGAGACATATTTCAAACCGCATTAGAGCGAATAACAGATGAGTGATACCCAGGAGATCTGGGTGGACATTGAAAACTATGAAGGGTGTTATCAGGTCAGTAACAAAGGTCGTATCAAGAGCCTTGAAAGGGAGGTTACTTCGGGTGGCATTACACGCACGCAGCCCGAGCGCATACTAACGCATTGGTGTGGCAAGACCTCGCTCTATGATTGCGTGAGATTATACAAGAACGGCAACGGGGAGAAGTTCTCCGTGCACCGCATTGTGGCAGCACATTTCCTCGATGATTGGGATCCCGAATTGGAGGTTAACCATATCGACGGCAATCGCTACAACAATGCCGTGGAGAACCTTGAGATGTGTACTCACCAGCGCAATATGGAGCACGCCATAGCCAATGACCTCAAAAATGACTATGGCGAAAAGAGCCGTAATGCAAAACTAACCAACGCACAGGCAGAGCGAATACGCGAACGCTACTATGCAGGTGGCGTAACGCAGTTGGAATTGGCGATTGAGTATGGTGTATCGCACCAGACCGTGAGCTGTATTGTGCGACATAAAAAGTATTTCAGATAAAGCCTATGGAAGAGATCTGGAAGGATATACGAGGCTTTATCGGATGCTATCAAGTCAGTTCTTATGGGCACATAAGAAGCGTGGATAGAATTGTACACAATGCGTCTAGTGAGTACTTACGAAAAGGACAACTAATCAAGCCTTGGGAAGGTAAAACTTCACCATATTACATGGTTTCGCTATCAGGAAACGGGAAGTGTATTAAACGAATGGTTCATAGAATCGTTGCCGAACATTTCTTGCCTGAGTGGGATGCGTCAAAAGAAGTTAATCACATTGATGGTAACAAGCATAACAATCGAGTAGATAATTTGGAAATGTGTTCCCGCCAAGAAAATATAAGGCACTCTATAGATGCAAGACTGCGAAACGACAGTGGAGAAAATAGTTCCAATGCTAAATTGACTAATGAGCAGGCTCGGTATATACGAGAATTACATCGTTCGGGGATTATGCAAGTAGAATTAGCCCAAAGATTTGGCGTCTGCAAACAGACAATATGTGATATAGTGCACAACAAAAAGTATAAAGATGAAAGTAACTAGTGTAAAACTTAAAAAAGCGAAGGGTCAGATTATAGTTATCGACTCCTTCGTGGGAAAGGGACTTGTGGAGGGCGGACATTCCGCCCTCCCGTAACTCGGATATCGATGTTGATTATGCCTCGGATCGCCGTCAGGAGATGAAGGACTACCTCGAACAGCGATACAATGTCGGTGGTCGTCAGCGTGTGTTCTCGGCAGGAACATTCACTACGCTAAAACTCAAAGCTGCTCTTAAAGATGTGGCGCGAGTACACCGTGTGCCGCATGGCACGGTAAACTACATAACAGCGATGCTGGACGATGGTGCCGACTGGACAGGGCTTTTCAAGATAGCCGTTACCAATCGTAAGGTCTACGACTTTATACAGACTTATCCCGAAGTGATTGAGGATGTACGAGTATTGCTCGGTCAACCAAAGGCAGCATCAGTACACGCCTCGGCAATCATCGTTACCCCTGAAAAACGCGATGGCAAGGAGGCAGATTGTTTTGACTTCCTGCCCATACGCAAGATGGACGGAGCGTTGGTATCGGAGTTTGATGGATACTCTGTCGATGAGATTGGACTGCTCAAGGAGGATGTGCTGGCAACAAAGGAGTTGGCAAAACTCAGTGCCACCATAAACCTCGTAAATGAGCATTACAACCAGCAACTGACCATAGAGAAGATAACAAGCGAGATGCTTGACGATGAGAAGACCTATCGGATACTCTCAGAGGGTAATACGCAGAATGTCTTTCAGTTCTCCTCGCCGGGCATCACACGCTTTATTCAGGATGTACAGCCCAACTGCATCGAGGATCTGATTGCCATAAATGCTCTCTTTCGACCTGCTACACTCGACATCGGAGCAACCGATGACTATGTTCGTTACCGCCGAGGCGATGTGGCTCCAGTCTACAACTTCGGTTGCTATGAAGCAACGAAGAATACCTACGGCATTATGGTCTATCAGGAGCAGTTTATGTCGGTGGCTCATACCCTCGGCGGCTTTGACCTCGGCAAGACTGACTACCTGCGTAAGGCTATCGGTAAGAAGAAAGCCGACCTTATGGCCTCACTCAAAAACGACTTCATCGCAGGTGCAATTAAGAATGGTTGCCCACCTTATGAAGCCGAAGAGATATGGGGCAAGATAGAGACTGCGGGTAAATACTCCTTCAACCGCTCACACGCCGCAGCATACGCCCTCACGGCCTTCTGCGGAGCGTGGCTCAAGGCGAACTATCCGACTGCATTCTACACGGTGGCGTTGCAATGGGCTGATGATAAGGAGATGCCTGCACTTATGTCGGAGATGGAGCGATGCTCAGTGGCGAAGATTGTACCGCCCGACATCAATCACTCTACGGTGGAGTTCTACACAGACTACAAGACGAATGAGATTTATTGGTCGCTCAACCGCATCAAGTTTCTGGGAACGAAGGCAGCAGCATATATCGTAACGGTGCGTGCAAGAGGTAGATTTACAAGTATCGAGGACTTTATTGAGCGAGTCTTCCGCCATAAACTGCGCAGCAAAGACATCAAACACTGGGATGAGGTAAATCCGATGGTAGAGAATGGTCGTGTACCGGTTAATACCCGCCATTTGAAGAATATGATCCTGGCAGGCTGCTTTGATAAGATTGAGAATGTACAGACCGTAACGGAACGCTATGCCATACTCAAACGAGCGGCACTGAAATTAGGCTTCAATCTGCGTGAGAGCGATGCTCCCGAGGAGTTACGAGATAAGCACTACTTCTGGTCGCAACAACAGATTGCCGTTTCCGGCATAGGCTCGATTGACTATCGCCGAATATTCTCCAATTCACCCGACAGAGCGAAGGTCAAGGGTAAGGCCGCCTACATTTCTCTTGCCGATGTTATGCGAGATGAGAACGATGGTCGCAAGGCTGCTGTATGTGCTACCGTGGCCGAGTATTTAGAGCATAGCTATACCGACAGAGAGACCGGGCAACGCAAGCGATTTGCGAAGTTGATACTATCGCAGAACAATCAGACTGCAGAGTGCACGCTTTGGGATGAGTTCTATCGTGCCCACAAGGAGGAACTGCAACACATCAAGGGCAAGATCATCATCCTTACAGCGGTGATTCGTTACAGTGACTACACGGCCTCTAATGCCCTGCAATCATATCGCAACTCACTTTTATTCATTCAGTAATATGGCACCAAAGACAGAACCCAAAGTATATGTAGGAATCGGACTCGACTTCGAGACAGGAGGTCTTGATCCACAGACTTGTGCCTGCACACAAATAGCAGTACAGGCAGTAAGGCTTGACACCTGGCAGGTGACTGACCAGTACCAGGCTTACATCCTTCCTTACAATAAACAATCGTCAGGATTGCCCACAAAAAAGATACTCCGCACTCGCAGCGAAATTGCCCGTGAGGATAATACACTTATGCTCTACGAGAAGAAGGCATTGGACTACTCGGCTATAACGATGGATATGCTCAGGCAGCAAGGAGTGGATATTATCAAAGTGGCAAACGATATTATCGCCTTTGCCAAGCGTAATACCGCATCTGTTGGCAAACAATGTAAGCCCTTTCTTATCGGGCAGAACATTCAGTTCGATATCGGCTTCTTGCAGCAGATGATGAACTACACAGGTCTAATGGAGGAGTTTGAGAAGACCTTTGCCGGCACCAAGGACTACTACGGCAATTTTCAGCCGCACTACATAGACATCATTCAGGTAGGTAGATTAGCCTTTGCAGCCGATAGCGAACTCAACTCGTACAAATTGGAGATTGTGGCATCACACCTAGGAGTTGAGTTGGATGATGCCCACGATGCGGCGGCTGATGTTACAGCCACACTCGATGTACTTGGAGCATATACTGCTCGACTTCGCAATAATGAAGGTGCTACAATCGCCACTCAACAACGAGACAAAACACGAAAACATTTCAAGATATAAAACCAGCGATCATATAACCGCTGGTTTTATGTCTAAAAGCTATTGATTTTTTGAATCGTTATTCTTGATTCTTACTAGGCTAACAATATCTGGACACAAATAAATTGAAGCAACCCATATAAATTGACCTAAAGAAAACATACTAATAACACTTACTGAAGATGCCAATAAATCAGGATGGTCATCTAAAAGTGTATAATATGATACTATTGGTGTGAATGAACTTACTATCATCATTATTGCCTCAGCTTGACGACTACGAGGTGAGTTACCAATTTTTCCCCAACCAATGATTACGACAATAATATTTAGGAATAAGTTCGCACCAACAATATATACCAAGGATGAAGGATATGAAAAATCACAATAATTAGTTATCAAATATGTACAAAGTGTAATTGCAAGCACTTGATAAATAGAGATAATTATGTTTTGTTTCATATTCATATTCAATTAATCAATAGTACAAATTTAAGGATAAAATGTTAAATGCAAAAGTCCAAGATTATTCTGCCAAATATTCTAATTCTGGACGCAATACAATCATTTCTTGGAAAATACGTGTTTTAAGTTCAGATTCAGACATTACGTTGTCTCCAATTGTATAGATAATCTCACCATTAACATTGCTCATTGAAATCTCTTTTATGAGACCAAAAATAGCAGTAACTGCACTAGCTGTACCAGATGCGATCAACATTTCCTTCCAAAACATAGTGGCATAATACCATCCAGCATGATAAACAGCTTTGGCTAATGCCCAGCCATCTGAGCGAGCGATGCTCCATAAATAACTCTTGATAGTGGTCTTTAAGCCATATGCTCGTTCCCATTGGGTGGCGTTTTGCTCCCAATAATTTTTTGAATCAATAAAGATGTCATAGGTGGATGAGATTAGCTTTCTATCATTTTCATCTCCAGCTCTATACCAATTAAGATAAGCTAATCGCAGTTTTGATTCTTTCATTGAATCTGACATTGTCGTTGACAAGAGAATGTTATCGACCTCTTGTATATATCCCCTCATTGCTGTTGATAGAGATCCATTTGTTTCCAATGTCGGGATAATTGACATTTGCGGATAATCAGCTATAGTCTGAGCCATAGAAATAACTTCAGGGGCAACAGTAACATCAATATTAGTTTGGATATGTGAGACTACTTGGTTGCGACTCATTTTACTAATATCCGTACCATCAAGAACTGATAGTTGGATTTTGGCCATTTCCTCAATAAAGGAACTTTCGGTAAGTCCTCCTACACGAGTGTTCGGTGACACAGAAGAATTAACCATTGAATCAAATATTCCCTGCAGATACTCGTTGTGCAGGTCACCGGCATTTGATATTCCTTCAACATATTCGACATCAAGTGATTCTGCCGTCTCTGAATATTCGTTTCTACTACATGCAACAATTAATGTAGCAATTAATGATAATACTAGAAATCGTTTCATAATGTAAAAATAGATTGTAAAAAGGTTAAATGGTTGGAAATTTATATAATTGAACTATAATTTCATCATTTTATGTAGAATGCTTTTGTCAGAAACTAAAATATTTGCAGTCCCTATCATTCCTGATAATAGTGCGATATTTTCGTTACACTGAATATCCATATAAATAGTAAAATGGTTTTGACCATTGATATTTTGAACATCTTTATTTATATGCTTAACCGTTGTAGCAATAAAGCCATAATCCGCTGATGGGTATCCATCAAACTCAATGTTAGCATTCATACCTTCGTGAATGGTGCTAACATAAGAATACGGGACATATGCTTGTATCTGCTGTTCGCCATCTTCAGTATTAACCACCATTGCATTAACTTGTAGATTATCTGGATATGGGATAAAATATGCTGCAATAAGTAATGCAATGATAATTGCAGATATGATTAAAGTACCGTACCTTACAATCCGAGATGGAACCATCCCGATTATTTGTCTTGTCTTCTCACTGCGGAGTTCAATGTTATCAATGTCTGCCATATTAATTGCCAAGTTCAAGTTGGTTTTTCACTAGATTATAATATGTGCCTTGTTTCGCTATCAATGTACTATGATCTCCGACTTCCACAACCTTACCAGCATCTAAGACTACGATCTGGTCTGCATTTTTAACTGTACTGAGTCGATGAGCTACAACCACAACGGTTCGTCCTTTGTAGAACTCATTGAGGTTCTCGACAATAGCACGCTCATTCTTTGCGTCAAGTGCATTTGTCGCTTCGTCAAGGAAGATGAACTGAGGATTTTTATACACAGCACGAGCAATCAGTATACGCTGCTTTTGACCCTGACTCAGGCCGACACCATCACGACCAATCTTAGTATTATATTTCAGCGGTAGCCCCATAATGTAATCGTGAATGTTAGCGATTTCAGCAGCTTTTACAAGACGTTCTTTGTCTATCTCCCCATCATCTACTGCGATATTTCGCGCGATGGATTCAGAGAAAATAACTCCATCCTGCATTACAACACCACATTGTCTGCGCCACCATTTGAGGTTAATTTCTGAAATATCAAATTCACCAATCTTTATATTACCATTTCCGACAGGATAATAGCCAAGCATAAGCTTTATCAGTGTAGTCTTACCACTTCCAGATGCTCCTACGATTGCTGTTACTTTACCCTGTGGAATATCAAAATTGATGTTTTCGATGGTGTTTTTTAGAGCATGTGGATCATATTTAAATGATAATTCGTTGATGGCGATAGTGTATGGTGAATTATTAAAGGACGTAATAGTTCTACTATAATCCTCTTCCTCTTTAATCATATGAATTTCATTGATGCGTTCAAGACCTATTTTAACATCTTGAACGGAATATAAGAAATTCATAAGTTGTTCAACAGGACTATTTAGCTGACCAATTATATACTGAATAGCTAACATCATACCCAATGTAATCTCACCATTTATGACAGCTGTAGCCGATAATACAGTTATAACAATGTTTTTTATTTCATTAATAAATACACTTCCAGCTTCTTGAGTCTGCTGAAGTTTTAAGCTTTTCATTTGTACTCCAAACAAATCACTCTGTACATCTTCCCATTCCCATCGGCGACGTTGTTCGCAATCCTGAAGTTTTATTTCTTGCATTGATGTTATAAACTGATAAGTGTAATTGTTATTCAGAGCTTGTTTTTCAAATAACTCATAATCTAGCACTCTACGCTTATCAAGGAAAAATGCCACCCATATGCTATAAACCAAACTGCCTATCAAGAATACACTAAATATTAGTTTGTCATATATTAACAATACAATACCTAATATAACAAAACTCAATATTGAAAACATAACACTAAGCACCTGTGTCGTTAAAAATTTCTCGACTCTACCATGATCGCTCATACGTTGCAACAAGTCTCCCATCAATTTTGTGTCAAAAAATGACATTGGTAGCTTTAATAGTTTGATAAAAAAATCACTAACTATTGAAATGTTTATACGCATACTGATATGTAGTAACAGCCATCTACGTATAAAGTCAATGGTTGTACGACTAAAAGTCAGAACAATTTGTCCCAAAAGGATGAGCCAAATAAAATTAATATCTTTATGCGTGATACCTATATCTACAATTGATTGTGTCAAGAATGGGAAGATAAGTTGCAAGATACAACCCATTAATAGTCCTAATGTTATCTGTCCAAAAAACCTTTTGTATTGCTTGATATACTTAAATAAGAATGCAAATGAAATATGTTTTTGTGTGGTTTCATCAGACTTATTATGAAATAAGGATGTTGGTTGGAGGAAGAGCGCTATTCCGCGCTCTTCTCCATTTGACATCGTACTCAACCAATTTTCACTAAACTCTTCTAATGAATATGTTATTAATCCTTTCCCAGGATCAGCAACATAGAACTTCTTACCTCGTTTTATTTGGTATAAAACAACAAAATGATTCTGATTCCAATGTAATATGCATGGCTGAGATATACTTATAAGTTGCTCTATTGATGCTTTCCCAAACACAGTGTGTAGCCCTAGCTTTTCTGCAGCTTCGCTGATACTGAACAGAGATACACCTTCAGATGAAGCGCAACATAATTTAGATAGTGTATTGGTACTATACACCTTGCCATAATGTTTACAAATCATGGCTAAGCAAGCTACTCCGCATTGCATTGCATCTAGCTGTTTGATAAAACAGAATCTCACGACTAATTATTTTGCTGTATTCGAATATGTAAGGCCAGAATCATTGTCAGCATTACTGATACGTTTTCCTGCGTGACCACGAGCTTTACCTTTATACAGATAATAGGTAAACTTCACAGAAACCAGATTTTTGAAGTTATTCCATACGGTTTCTTCAGAAAAACTAAAATTGTTGGTAGACGCATACACTCTTGATGGATAAGGGTTGTATATATATTCTAATCCGACAGACATTGTTTTAAATTTATACAATACATTAGCGGTCATATTCAACCCCATCTTGGTATACAAGTCTCCATTAACCGTAGTCATAGGCAGATTACAGTTGTATATGATTTGCCAATTCTTAGGTAGGAACTGGACGCTTACTCCTGCATTATGAAGGCTATGATTTACTTTCCGATTCGGCGTTTGATACTTAGAATATTCATAATTATAGAATGGTTGAATTGCAAACCAATCAACAGGTTTATAGCTCAGAGACATTGATGCCTGTAAACTATGTACATCCTTAATACTGGTCATTCGTTGTATTACATTTTCTCCTTCTGTGAAAAGAATAGGCATATTTTTGTTCGGATAATATGAATATGACACAGATGGAGCCAAATAAAGTTTACCATTATCTGACGCATACTGATAACTCAAATTGCTATAATAGTAATAATAAGGTTTCAAATTAGTATTACCTTGAGTATAGAAATACTCATCAATGGTTACAATACTATTTGTCAGATCTCCAATGTTTGGTATCGAAGAATTAATTGAAGTTGTAAATCTCATTGCAGAGTGCTTGTCATACTGTACATTCAACGCCAACGAAGGTCGGAATATAAGATAGTTGTAGCTTTCATTTGTGGCGGTATTATAATGATTATTTTCTAATCCTAGACCTATGTTGTACGAAAACTTACCAACAGCATTGCTATAATCAACATAGGCATACTCTTTATGCGTCCTGATGTTAGACTTGTCCGTAAAATTGTATTTCTGATCCAGATTTTTATATTGATAATAAATACCGGCATTGAAATCTCCATTCCACAACTTATCGCTATACAATGCTTCTGCGATTAATGAGTACGATTTGTTATCAGTATGATTTTCGAATGAATATCCCCCCATTTCACTTGATAAGGTATTATCAGAAACGGAACTATAGTATGTATTAAGTACATTTAATGATATGTTCCTATTTTGGTTAAACATATACATATAATACAAATCAGCTGATACAGAGGAGTAGTCACTATTGAGTTTACGATTATTCGTAAACTGACTATTGTTTGTTCCTGCAAGTTCCTGTGCATATTCCTGTTTGCCAGGTGACCTGCGATAATCCAATTTTGCATTGAATAAATTCTTTCCTTGGTAGCGCTGATATGTTAGTTGTCCTAAATGGTATTGCCCTTTATAGCTGCCAGGAAGTCCTCTATATTCATTTATCTTGTTAGGGTATGAATATGTGTTATTCATCCTATTATCATTCAGAGCACGATAATCAATAAAATAGGCAGCTGTAACCATATTTAGTGAATCCATATATGCCATTGACAACATATCCGTACCATAGCCTGTAGTTACTCCATTCTTTGTATCAAGATATAGACTATATAGTCTGTCAGCCTTTTTTTTGGTTGTAACATCTATAACAGCTCCAATATTCTCATGGGCATAACGGGCAGGAGGTTCACTATAGAACATTATGTTCTTTATATCATCGGCTTTCAGTAACATTAAGTCTCGCGAACTCCTTCGAATACCATCAATCAAAACCAGCACACTTTTATTGTCTACGGTAATCAAATCCCCGCTTCCTGTATTGGTTCTGAATTGCGGCATGCTCCCGATTGCATCGAGAGCATTGTTTCCTACTTTCTTTGCACTTTGGCTCAACATTATTTCATCTTTATTGCTAAATGTGTTTAGAATCTGAGGAGTAACAACAACTTCCTCTAGCAACTGAGAATCTTCGTTTAATATAATTTCTCCTACATTGCCAGGGCGACACACTTTGTTTATTTTCTCATAACCAAGGAATGAGAATTGGATTAAGTACTCTTTTTCTTCTTTTACTTTCAACTCAAAATAACCATCAAGATTGGTTGTTGTCCCTGTAATCTGAACCGAATCGGGTAAATCATAAAGAATACAATTTACACCCACTATTGGATTGGCTTCTTTGTCTACAACTCTTCCTGAAATGTTCTGAGCCATCAAATGTCCACAAGAACATATCCCCAGCAATAATCCTAATAAAATTCTTATTCGCATAATCAAATATTTTATTTGTTAATTCTAATGCAAATTTATGAATTAATAATTTAAGGGTTAAAATAAAAGTTTAATATTAGACTTGTATATATTGTTGATTATGTGCATATTATGTATTTGACCAATGGAATGGGTTTCATGTTGAATACTGATTGTTTAATTAGTCTTTTGATTCGATGTAATTTACGAGAGCGTCCTCAATGTTCATATCCATACCATAAAATTTGCAATAAGAATTACTTGCATAATTTCTGGGGCAGACTCCCATACAAATCGGCAGATATTTGCACGCCAGACATTCTGGATTTTCAAATGCTTTAACAGAATATTTTTCCATGAAGTCCGGGTCCATCGTGATTGAGCCATCAACATTTATTACGCCATGGGACTTCTTATCGTACAAATCATTACAAGCTGTACATTTAACGACATCTCCATTATAGTTAATGGCATTATAGTACTTCCTATTAGCATAACAAGGAATAAAATCCCATACAATATCAAGATGATTTACGGTATAGCCTGAGGCCTCAAACAGTTCAATAAGAGTACTCACGTTGCTATATCTCTCCTTGCAAACATTTTCCTGCCAAACCTTTTTGGGCGTAACAATAATTCTATGTCTATTTTGCGAAGAAATTATTTTGTTAACATCTTCAACAATTTGATAATCTAAATTCTCTTCTGTATAATTGATACGTAGCAATATCTTAATATCATCAGTGTTATTTAGAATATATTCAATATTACTCAAGACATGTTCAAAAGCAGATTCGCAATTCTGCTGAAACTTAACTTTGTCATGCTCTTGCTTGGGGCCATCTAGTGTAATATGGAATCTATTAAATTGCAATCTCTTGATGTCACTCAATATTTTTGGTGATAGAAAATATCCATTAGTTGTTGCAGTTGTAATGTATGGGATATTACTCGTTAGACATTTTTCTTGAGCATAACTACAAATAGGCTCAATTACTTGCTTAAAATACATAAACGGTTCCCCTCCAAACCATTCTATCTGCAAAGAAGAGATTCCCTCTATGTCTATCATATAATCAATATGCTTTTTTATAGATTCTATCGTATCAGATGACATTTTTGAAGGGATATGGTTCTGTATGCAATACCAGCATTTGAAATTACAATTCAATGTCGGAAGTATTGTTAGCATATAGTCTTTCTGATTAATTCGCTCATCATTCTTCTTGCGAATTACATCCAATTCATTTACTTTGATAGGCACGAGAAAGCCTCCTTCTACAAGTTTATGTACGAAACTATTTGGCAAAAGTTCAAATTGCGCATTAGATGCTATTGCTATTGCTATTTTTCTGCTTAATTCTATTGGTAATTTGAAGTATGTATGTTCAATACCATTATACCAGTAGCCGAAGTCTCCTCTTTCAATTATATAGTTGTAATTACTTGCTTTCATATCAGTGAAATATAAAAATAATGTTCTCATTATAAGGTCGGGCTAAGTGAATAGCCCGACCAATGTTTAGATTCTTACCTAACCAAGTGTTGGAAATGTAGGATATCCAGGTTTGATAATAACGATAGGAGGATCACAAGCACAGCCCTGTACATTATTTGAGCAACCAGTTTGGCTGGCTGCAAGTTCGGCTGTTCCACCCTTAACGTCAAGTGCCTCAAGCACCGACATCTCTTCAATAGAGAACATCTTCAAATCTTTCATAATATTGATAGATTTATATTATGCCTACTCGTTAGCTTTTCGGCTTCCGCTCCTTTGATCAGACGGTCTGAACTATAATTTACCGGTTAAATTATGTCTTTGTAATTAGAGTGTAAAGAATCCCTCTGCATATATGGTAGGAGAAGATATAACAATGTAATAATCTCCATCTCCAGATGTTACATTTAATAAGATAGAAGTTGGGAAATCACTTCCTGTGTTGACTGTATCTATGACTCGTCCATAACTATCAATAATAGATATAGTAACATCACCGATATTGTAAATACTTACTTCTACTTCTTTTGAATCGGGGAATAAATAGGCATTTAGTTCATAGTAGATAATCCCTCGTTCTATAATATTCGATGTTGATTGAGTCATTTTTTTGTAAGTTTCCATATTAATTGGCTTTGCCTCTTCAGAGAAATTCTTTTTTTCAGCAAAAGCATTGAATGTTGCACATAAAAGCAAAATCGTTGTAAATACAGTTTTCATTTTTTCTAATGTTTTTTTTGTTGTTTTCTACCTGCAAAAGTATTGCGAAATAGTTTCATCGTGAAATTAATCTTTTAATATACATCATTGTAACCCATTGATAATCAATGGGGGGGGGTATTTAGGGGTTTCATACTGAAATTTATAGGTTTAATATGAAATTCAAAAATGGTCTATTATTCGAGATAAGCATCAATAATCTAGTTTATGTAAATGGTGAAATTATGTCGCGTTTAATGAACTGTTTCCTACAGGCTCAATACTCTTTTATAAGTGTTGATACCTATAAAAGCTATGTATTATCGAAGCTGATGCTCTAAATAATTACCTTACTATCTTTATTTATCAGTTTACAATACATTATTGACAATGCACAATGAAAGAGTTTGTGACAAATGTTCAAGATTGTCACCTATTCAATCTCCTGCAGTTAAGCCCTGCGTATGGTAATGGATATGGTAAAATAGTGCTATAAGAAAAGAGGAATAGTAGGAAGGTCTTGTATTGCATTCAGACCAAGGATCTTGCTATCGCTAATGCTAAAAAGAAATGGATAAGTACAGAGTATGTTACGGAAAGGCAATTGTCCTGACAATACTATGATGGAGAGATTCTTTGGTATAATGAAATTTGACTTGTTGTACTTGTAGGAGTTAACGGATATGGAGCATTTCAAACAGAAATTAAAGTGTGTCTCTTTTTATAACTATGACATTATTAAACTGATACTAAAAGTAAAGAGTCCGGTATAATACCGAACTCTTACCAATAACTTAATTTATCCAATTTGGGAGAGACAGATGACTTTATGTCCATTTTCTTCCGTTTTCGTTATGTTGAATTATTCTTTCTTCAATAAATTTCGAATATAAGTGCCCAAATTTATATCATGCTCATTAAGACCAAGTTTTTTCCTAATATCACTGCTATTATTGAAATGACTTCGTAATTGGATATACTCTCCAATTTCTTTCCCTTTAAGTCCTAATGCATACAAGCAACAATAATTTATTTCCCACTCGTTTAATCCACAATTTTCAAGGTGTTTTATAAATTCAGGGTGGCTACCAGCAAATGCTAGACGTGTAGATGACATAAAAACCTCTTTGTTGGCTATAAGTTTTTCTATTTCCTTATTCACTTTGACATCCATTTCTCTGTTTCCTGTGATATACGCAGAGAAAAATCTATTTAATAAAGAAATTCTATCGATTAGTGCATTCTTAGCAACAATATCTAATTCTTTGTTTTTATTAAGAATATCCGTTAATTCATCACGTTCTTGTTCTATCTGTAGATACAATAATCTGTATTTCTCTTTTTCTTGTTTGGTTAGTTCTGATTCAACGGTTTTAACCTTTAATCGATATCGAATTATAATAAGTATGAATGTAATAACTATAATTATAATTGTTGAAATAAATATTGCGCGATTACTTTTTTCTTTGTTCTGAATATTTTGTAATTCTAGTGAATGTCTATCTTCAATAAATTCTAAATCTGTTTTAGCTTGGTGATATTCTAAAGAGTCAGTAAGATATACATACCTCATATATACATCCATCGCATCTTTATACTTTTTATTTTTTCTATATATATCTGCCAATAAAGCACAATATTTAATTTCTTGTTGTACATTATTGGTTTTTGTAATGTGATCCAAAGCGTCTTTAGCTAGTTTTATCTCATTTATATTTATATATGCATTTGATATTGCAAGCCAATCTATATATGCATAATCAACAGATTCTATATATTTGTTGATTATTGCTATTACATCTTTATAATTTACAGGATTATAACTTGAAATGTAAGTTAGATAGTTTGAATAAAAATAGCCTTTTATACGTACAGAACATTGGTCGATAGATGCCATACCCAATTCAATTAAATGCTCTGCCTGTTCAAAATTTTCAGTTATGGTATAAACATTGATAATACATGCAATGCAATTGATATAACTATCTATTTTACCTGCTTGCTTAAATAGATTTCCGGCTTCATCATATGTTCTTATACATTTATCCCACTCAAATATTGTGCTGTATAACTTTCCTTGCGTATATAGTATTCTAGCTTTAGTAAGGATATCATCAGAACTTTGTCCTTCAGATAGAGCTAACACAAAGCATTGCATAGCTTTATCATGCTCATTCTGGTTTTCATATATTCTTCCTTGATAGTAGTATGTACGCAACTTGTCTGTCGCAGAACCATTATCCTCATAATAATCAATAGCAGGTTGCAGAACCTCAAAGTCCGTCTTGTCAACGAAGTTCTTGTCTAATGCCATAGAGTAGAGCAAAGCGTATTTCGCCTTCTCTTCTTTGCCAGATAACTCAGAAAGATCCATTTGCTCCAGTGTAACTAAAGCACTATCTGGGTTTTCTTCTATGAAAGACTCTACTTGAGAAAGAGTTTCCCAATGCTTAGAATGTCCATTACAAGAAAATAAGAAAATCGCCAAGATGATTATTGATATATAATGCTTCATACACATGCAGATGTTAATTTTCTGCAAAGTTAAGCGAAATATCCCAATCGGATATGCTTGTAGCACAAATAAATGATTTATGCAGTAAGATTTTGTGTTAATAAGCCCATCTAATACAATGCTTGAATCTTAGTACAATTATTTATGTTCTTATAATCCTTCATTATCTCAAGTTCCTAACCTTAAATAAACGATAAGGAAATGGAACAGAACAATACACAAGAAAGGATTCCCGACATTATCACATTCCGCACTGCTGACAGAATGATGTATGGTGCTTTGGGTTATGATGGCAATGAACTGATGGCTGTGATTTCGGGCTATGACCTAGAAATAAAGTTCAATATGCGACTCATTAACTCGCTGGCCGATGCCGAGGCGTGCGCCAATGCTCTGGCCGATGTCTTCTATGAGGCACTGATGGATCAATTAATTCGAGAAAATAAACCTTTTGCTAAACCTCCCGAAACAAATACATCTACTCTTTAATAAAAGATAAAGAATATGTCGGAACTAAATGATAACATACAGAATAACCCTGATGAGAAGCCCCTCACCGAGCAGGAGTTACAGTTTTGCGAACTCTATGTAAACGGTGGGTTGGTGTATGCCGGGCGACTGGGTAAATGCTACAAAGAGGCATTTGGAGAGAGTGCGGCAAAGAATCCTTATTCGGCAGCTAACTACTTAATGCATAAGCCTCATGTATTGGCTTATATCAAGAAACTTCTGTCATCGGACCGCTTCGAGATGGAGACTATGGCAGTAAAGCTTCAAGTAACCGAAACCCTCAAGGCCGTGATGGATGAGACAGCTACAACGGATTACACAGACCGCTTTGGCGTGCCACTTTCGCCGGCTCCGCTCCGTGCCGTTTCGGTCAATGCAGCAAAGGCTCTGATGGATATTTTCCCCATCAAGCACAAAGAGGAGAACAGACTGCGTATCGAGGGTGCTAACGGCAATGTGATATTCAATGTGATTGTCCCGACTAACCCTCCTAAAGATGAGCAAAAAGAGGAAGAGTAAAAGCAAGGTAACCCGAAAGGATATTGCGTGGTGGACCTACTTCGTGATAATGATAGCCCTTGTCATCTTCGGGTTCTGGAACAGCGAGGGAGCAGAAGCCCTGCTCCGAGCAATTAGAGAAGCATTTTCACTACTAATGGAATAGACTATGGAACAGCTAAAAGAATTTGTATTGAAGCACTTTAAGGTCATTACCGTAGTGCTCACTTTCGTACTCACGATGTACATTCAGCACCTGAACAACACCCGTCAGATTGATGAGTTAATCACTCGATGCGAAGTCCTTGACACAAAGATTAAGGATCAGTACGAGCGTATTGACGCCATCAAACTCGACAAGGCAGTTTTCGAGGCTACTATCACCCAGTTTGCTTCTATACAGAACGACCTGCATGAGATTCGTGAAGATCTTCGTGCGCTCTTGGAACATAACGCCGTATGTGGTAAATAGCAATGATTCAGAACGCCCATATTACAGTAATTACTTCCAAGGAACTCACTGCGATGAGGCTCGATGACCTTGTTGGTTGTCGTGGCCTCGTCGTGGAGGTTCTCTCAGAAGATCGCATCAAGAATCGTGGTGCATTAGTGCTACTCGAAGAGCCTTATGTAGACGAGTATCTATGGTTTATTCCCGAAAATTCAATAAGTTATGAGTAAGTTTTCACAAATCCTATTGGCAATAATCCTCCTGCTTGGAGGAGTTGTCTTCATTCAGTACAAACACTCAGCTCGGCTTTCCGATGAGCGAGATCGTTACAAACAGAATAACACTGCTCTGCTCTGTGATATCGAGCGTATTAAGGTAGACTCAACTACGATGGCAGTCGATGCGAAAGCATTGCGCCTGACCATCGATGAGTACGAGCGATTTCGTGCCGCTGACGCCGAGAAAATCCGTCAGATGGGGGTCAAAATTAAGAACCTTCAAGCGGCTGCAAAACATCAATTGGAGGTGGCTGCACCTATCAATGCTGTAATCCGTGATACAGTTTTCATTCGTGATACAATACCTGTGATACAGCAGAAGGTCGAGATGGTGTCGCCACATATCCAACTTGACGCTGTTATTGATAACGATAGTCTCAAAGGTGATATCCGATTGCCCGTTACTCTACAACAAACCGTATGGGTTGAATACAAGCGTAAATGTCTCTTTTGGAAGAAGGTTAAGGCAATCCACCAGACCATATCAAGCGACAATCCTTATGTCGATATCAAATACTCCGAATACATACAAATAGACAAAAAATAACCGAAGCCTTCATTCACTGCGAATGGAGGCTTTAATTTTTATAAGTCTTAACCATTAATTATAAACTACATGGCAAGTATTAAACTTAAATTTCGTCCTTCGACGGTTCAAGGAGAACCAGGGGCAATCTTCTATCGTGTTATTCATAACCGTATTGCACGACAAGTGACAACAGATTATCGTATCTATTCGGAGGAGTGGGATGATCAAAACTCCAGTATTATTATTCAGGGTAGCGCCTCCACTCGGACAGAGCATCTATTAAAACTACAGTCGTCCATTGATGAAGACCTCCAACGATTCAGTCGTATCGTTCGGTCGTTGGAACAGAAAGGACGTACATACACGGCTGATGAGGTAATTGCACAATTTCAACGGACTGAAAATCAACTCTTCGAGTTTATGCAAGGCGTAATAGCGTCATTAACAAAACTCGGTAAGATCCGCACTGCTGAAACTTATGTCTCGACTCTGAATAGTTTCATGCGGTTCCGTGAAAATAAGGATATCGCTCTTGATGATGTGAATTCAGAACTGATGATGCTATATGAATCCTACCTGCGCAAAAATAGTGTCAGCCCTAACAGTTCATCATTCTATATGCGTATTCTGCGTGCCGTATACAATCGTGCTGTTGATAAAGAACTCACCACACAGCGTTTCCCATTCAAACATGTATATACAGGAGTTGATAAAACTGTGAAACGGGCATTACCATTGCGTGCTGTCAAGCAGATTAAAGATATGGAATTGGAGAGTAAGTCAACACTCGACTTTGCACGCGATATGTTTCTTTTCGCCTTTTATATGAGAGGGATGTCATTTGTGGATATGGCATACCTGAAGAAATCGGATTTGCGTAATGGCGTACTTTCTTATCGCAGACGCAAAACAGAGCAACAGCTCTTCATCAAATGGGAGAAGTGTATGCAGAACATCACCGACAAATATGCCAATGATGCTTCTCCTTATCTCTTACCAATCATCGACCCCAATAGTTCGCTGGATGAAAGAAAGCAGTACATCTACGCGGCACATAATGTAAATAAGTATTTGAAGACTATAGGTGAGCGGATCGGCGTTTCGATGCCACTTACGATGTATTGTGCCCGACACTCATGGGCAAGTATTGCTCGAAGCAAGAACGTACCACTATCAGTGATCAGCGAAGGTATGGGGCACGATTCGGAAGCAACTACTCGCATCTATCTTGCCTCATTGGACAATGTTGCCATCGACAAAGCAAACAGTATGATTCTGAAATCCTTATAGGAGAATTGTTGGGTGAATGGAAGAAGCCTATAATAAAGCGTTATCTCTATGAAAGAGAGGTGATTACCGTTGCAAATATACGACAAATTCTGCAAACAGCACTATTTTATCATAGAAAAATGTTGTACGATTTTTATGATTCAGCTTAGGTTAAAGGCTGATTGTTGAGCAATTTAATAATGTTTATTTCTATAACCAACTCATTCTCAGGTATCACTTTCATAAAAACATTCTCTTTCATAGAGAAGTTAATTGAAAGTGCAGGTAAAATACTGTAATACAATAGAATAATAAAAAGATATTTGTAGAGAAGATTTTTAACATCAAAAATATTTAGATTATGCAGAAAATGTGTTTTGTGATGTTGACATATAGTTGCAACCTAAATTGCATCTATTGTTATCAGAAGTATAAGACATCGCAAAAAATGACTTTGGAAACGGCCAAATCTGTGGTTGCAAGAGAGGTTCAGTTGGCAAGAGAGTCGAACAATAAGGACGGCGTTAGATTTGACCTATTTGGCGGAGAACCATTACTTCAATTTGACTTGATTAAGGAGTTGTGCGCTTGGATATGGGAGACTATCACAGATGTCAAGGTTGATATCTTCATCACCACCAATGGAACTTTGCTTGACGATGAGAAGAAAGAGTGGTTTAAGGTTCATAAAGAGAAAATTAATCTTATAATGTCTGTTGACGGCAAAGATGACGTGCAGGTCGGTAACAGAGGATGCCAATCCTCTGATTTACCTATAAGATGGATGATAGACACGCTGCCTAATTATCTGTTAAGTATGACTGTTTCAAGAAAGGCACTAGCGAATTTTGCAGATGAATTGATTTATTTTCATGAGCATAACTATCGTATAGATGCTAAACCTGCTCAAGGCGAAGATTGGCAACCAGGAGATGGAAAAATATATGAGAATCAGTTGTACAAACTGGCTGACTACTATCTCGCTCATCCAGAAGTAACACCAATGTATATTTTCAAAGAGACTTCATATGTTCATTTGCTGAATAATGAACCTAACGAAAAATATGGAAAAACTTGTGGTGTTGCCGAAGAACTTGTGGCATATGATGTAGAAGGAAGGTTATTCCCATGTCACCACTTTTTACCCAATGTAAATGGCAAAACAGATATATTGGATTATCTGAATACACTTGATTTCACAGATTCATCGAAATTCGTTGATGAAGAATGTATGAAGTGTGAAATTTTGAAACTGTGCAGAACTTGCAGCGCTCGTAATTTCAACGAAAGAGGTGATGTCAGCAGAAGAGATAAGCGAACTTGTCAGATTATGCTTGCGGAAGCAAAAGTTGTAAGCCAGTTCCAGATTAAGAAATTTATGCAGAATAAAGATAATCTAAGTGCGCACGACTTATTAAAACTTAAAGCGGCCATCAAGTGTCATGAAATCTGCAGTGATTTCGAGAAGAAATTTTATGCAACTAAACAATAGAAAATGGAGAAGCCGATAGCCATAAAGTGGAGGCATAATATTAATTCATTTACGCTATGTTGAACAATGAATTGCTTATGGACGCTGCCGCATTGGTAAACTCAAATGAGGCAGAGATCGCACAACTTCAGGCTGACGTTGAGTGCGCATCTGGTTGCGGAATGTGTGGTTACGGCAGTAACTAACCTTCCTACGGAGCCTGTCTAGCTTAGGTGTTAGGCAGGCTCTTCTCTATTAAAACCTGTTGAATATATAGAACATTATGCAAACTACAGATAACTTACAAGGAAATACGAAGATAGATGCATTGCTAGTCCAATTGTCTGTTAACCCTTATTTCGATATGCTGTCTTCATACAGCATAGGGCAATTGGGTTTATATTATTTAGCAGAATATGCATATAGATTTGGTTATACAGCAAAGGTAAAATACTATAACTCGTTTGATGAAGTTTCTAAGTTACTTCCAGAGTTAATAGAAAAGACCGCTTGTCGTATTCTTGGGTTTTATGTAGATAGTGAAAATATTTGGGCTTTAAGGACTCTGATTCCTTCGATACATCAAAGATGCCCTAATATTATCATCACACTAGGTGGTCCTCAAGTTACAGGGGACCCATTTGGAACAATGTCATTGATACCAAATGCTACTTGTGGAGTTATCGGTGAAGGAGAAATTCCATTTCTCAAACTATTGCAGTCTAAATCGTTTGATGAAGAGCAATTAAATAACATCAATGGTTTAATATATAATAATTCAGCAGGTAAATTAATCGTCACGACTCCTCAAAAACAAAATCAACATATCGATGAATATGGTTATCCCAAAAGGGAGAAGTATTGTTTAGATCCCGACCGAATTACATTCTCTCAATTAATAACAGGTCGAGGATGTATGGGCCGTTGTGCATTCTGTTATGAAGGCGGTAAAGAGCATACAAATTTGCGTGTGCGTAGCCTCGACTCTTGTTTAGAAGAGATAGATTACCTTGTAGAAAATTATGGAGTAAAATATATTAACATTGTTGATGATACATTCATCTTAAACAGAAAACGAACAGAGGAGTTCTGCAATAGGATGATAGATAAATACCAAGGTCGAATAAAATGGTATTGTGAAGCGCGTGCAGACATCTTATCTAAAAACATAGATATTCTGCCATTATTAAAGCAGGCGGGATTGGTAAAAATCCAATTGGGAGGAGAATCTGGGTGTCAAGAGATATTGGATGCATATAAGAAAGGAGTAACCATAGAGCAGTTGGAGTTCGTTACACAAAAAATAGCAGAAGCAGGAATCCCATATGTCTATGCCAACTTTATAATTGGAGGAGCTTTTGAGACCGAATCGACTTTTGAGCGGACATTAAATTTTGCCAAGAGATTGATGCGCATTGCCCCCGGTCATGTGGAAATCAGTTCCTCGGTATTTACTCCAACTTCGGGCTCTCCAATGTATAACAACCCCGAAGATTATGGTTTGAAAATCATAGATAAAAGAATTATTCGTGGAGCAAGTTGCTCTTTTGTATTTGCAGAAACAGAAGAACTAAACCAGTATAAGATTTGGCAGTTAAGAAATAAGTTTAACAATGAAATAGATAAAGAGTATTCAACTTTGATAGAGTCTATATCGTATGAACAATTAAAAGAAATCTTCTCTTTAAGTATTGATTATCAGATTGACACTCCTTGGTCTACATTGCTAAAATCGAAAGCAAATTATAGAAATTATTTCGAGCCAATAGTTCGAGGAGGGTTTTGCGGTTTTAATGAAGTCTGTGAAAATGACATATATTCCTCTATCCCATATAGAACTACTCATTTGAGTTCGGATGGTGTTGCTTTCTATCGAATTGCAAGGTCGGGAGAGAATATACGGAACAATAATATTGAAAACGCATTGATTACCCTTTCAGCAGGGAAATTAACATTTTCTGATATAGTTAATATGATTAAAACCAGTGCCATCATTACCGATAAGAACAAAAATATAGAAGCTGAATGTATGGCAGTGTATAAGAACTTTGACGATAACCTACAGGTCATCTGGAAAATGATATAAACGATTATGGAGTTAGAATTTCTCAATAAGTTATTAGCTACCAGTAGCGTATCTGGATTCGAAAATCAAGCAGGTAAACTGTTTATAGATTATCTTACCCCATTTGTGGACTCAACAGACACAGACTCTATGGGGAACTGTTACGCATATATGGGTAACAACAGTACAAAGGATAGTACGGTAAGTGTTTTAATAGAGGCTCATATTGATGAAATAGGATTTCAAGTGATATATATTGACGATAGGGGCTATATCTATATGCGTAAGAATGGTGGTATTGATATAAATTGTATCCCAGGCTCACAGGTCGTAATACAAACTTCTTCTGGCGAAGAATTACTTGGTATTATTGGCAAGAAACCCATACATCTTATTGGACCAGATGAGCGGAACAAAAATATTGAAATACACGCTTTGTGGGTCGATACAGGACTAGCACCTGAAGAAGTCAAGAAAAAGGTTTCTATCGGAGATGTCATTGCGTGGAAATCAAATATGATTTATTTATCTGATAAGAGAATTTCTTCTAAAGGATTAGACGATAAAGTGGGTGTATATATCATAAGCCAAGTTTTAAAAAGATTGTCTTCATCAAAAATTGATGCTATTCAAGTCTGTGGCGTAGCATCGGTCCAAGAAGAAGTTGGTAATAGAGGAGCAATAGTATGTGGACATAAATTAAACCCAGATATAGCAATATGTATTGATGTCGATTTCGCAACTGATGTACCTGACTGTCCTAAAACAAAGTTTGGAGATGTTGCATTAGGAAAAGGTGTCGTTATTCATCGTAGTATTGATAATACTAACTCTATTTCGCTATTGGCCGAAAAGATTGCAAAGGAGAATAATATTAAATATCAACTCTCGGCAAGAACTCTTGCCGTTGGTGGAACTAATGCTGTAGTAATACAACAAGCGAAGGATGGCATAAAAACAATAAGTTTGGGTATACCTTGTCGATATATGCATACTCCTGTTGAATTGTGTGACCTTGATGACATACAAGCTGCAATAGATTTATTGTACAGTATCATCATTAAAATACAGATATGAGTTATGTCTGAATGAGTTCCGTTGCCCTGCCCATTGTGGTGGGGCATTTCCATTATTAATATACAGAACGGTGTATTTTCGTTGAATTGTTGAGCAGAAATAAAGTCTCTTCGTAAGAGAGTTGATGATGACACAAAAGTAATTAAAATATCGCATTTAACTCAATTCTATGGCACTAAAAATGCTTTCAATAATGTTTGAATAGTTCCTATTCAAGATTTGTTGAGTGATTAGGAAGTTGTGAAACCCATAACTCAAACAATTTCAGTTCCAACCCTTTGCGATCCTTCTCTTACGAAGAGAAGTTGTTGAGCGAAAGCCCAATAAATTCGTAAAAGGCAGGTATGGAACCGAAACGTGAGACTCAACTCAAATATAGCGATGCGGTAAAGCTGTATGCCGACACAAATCTTCCCATTAGGGAGATTTGTGAGATAACGCATATCAGTTTTGCTGCTTTCAGTTCCTACCTATCCAAGTATCATCGTGATTTAATACTCAAAAGACACAACCTTACAGGTTTTAAGTCTGTAAGGCTAAGAGGCAAGAGAGGACAGACAACGGCAGCTCATTACAAATATCTTGATGCCATTCAAGCATGTGATAACATTGAGTATATCGAATACAATGTATCTCAGATAGCTCGAATATTCGATGTGGATCCTTGCTCATTGTTAGGGCAATTACGCAGACATTATCCTGATATAGTGCCACGCAGGGAGAATGAGCGAAAGCGAATGGGTATTACCATCAATCTCCAATACGGGGCGCGTAAGTGGACTAAGAATGGCTATGCTAAGGCTGTGGAGATGTTGCAAACGGGTGATATGACTATCGAGGAGGTTGCCAATGAGTGCGAAGTTTCACCCACAGGACTGCGCGAACATCTATTGATATATCATCCTCAGGTAGTTGAGCAGCGAGAGAAAAAACGCAATAATGTTGTTGGTCGAAGGGTTCGTGGAGAGAGAATGGGCAACTGGCAGATTCACGCTCCGGAGGATGAATCAATTGTCAAATATGAAGAGGCGGTGAGATTGTATCGAGAGACATCAATGGATGTAAAGCAGATTGTCAAATCCGTAGGTGTTACGATAGGCGCCTTCAGGCATCATTTGCGAACCTGGCATACAGACTTGATGGTCGAACGCCGCGGATTTGACAGCAGTGTAGATTTTTCAAAGACCAAGCGATACAAGAAATCTACTGTTGAGAAGTATGCTGATGCTATTGAAAGACTTAGAACCTCTGATCTGCCTACTGCAAAGGTTGCTGCAGAATATGGGCTGAATCCTGAAACATTCAGGATGTACCTCAAAGAGCATCATCCAGAGTTGGTAAAAGTTCGAGGTATGGTTAAAGCGGAGAATGGCAGAACCGTGGCTCATAGAAGCGAAGAGAAATATAAGGAGGCAATACGCTTGTATGAGACAACCGATGAATCATTAAAATCCATCGCGAAGCGTCTCGGAATACAATACAACAGCATTGGCGGCTATATTCGCCGCAATTACCCTGAGGCTATTGAAAAGCATAATTCATTGCTTGAAAATATGGGCGTTCGATTTGCCGAAGGCATAGCAAGGCTGCAGAATAGCAATGCCACTATCAATGCTGTAATGCAGGAACTCGGCTACAATGAGTATTTCAGACAGTACATCAAGACCAAGTATCCCGAACTGCTCAATAGAGAGACAACGAGAAAGAAAATTACGGGAACCAAGGTTGCTGCTCGGAAATATGCCGAGGCGATGGAACAGATGCGAACCACAACGGATACGATGAAGGATATTTGTGCGAGGCTCGGAGTTGATATTGACTCATTCCGCTAATATATCTCAAAGCACGCTCCCGAACTGATGCGACGGAGTAAAAAGTGATACCCGTCATTAAACAACAACAGCCAAGACAGAGGGTGTCTTGACCGTAAAATTTTAATTTCTCTTTGCAAGAGTTATTATCTCTTTGCAAGAGCAGGTTTATGCACAAATGAATACTGGTTTATAAGATGTTATGGAAATAGAATAGTGTAATTTGCTCAACTATTGAGATATAACCTAAAACAAATTTTCAATCCACAAGACATTTTTCGGGGCAAAAATTGTTCAAATTGCGATATTTTACTTAATTTTGCGTCGTAATCATTTCTCTTGCAAAGAGAAGTTTCGGTTTAACAAAAGTTTATGCGCATATATAAAGTCGGTATATTATTGATTCTCTTGCTGTTTGCAAGTGGTACGGCGTACTCTCAGGAGAACCGCACGGAGATTCGTGTGGACTTCCGAGTGAATAGCGCTTCGATTGACCGCGCCTATGGCAAGAATACAGAACGCCTTTCCGAAATTTCAGCATTCTTGCAGAGAATTGAGCAGGACAGTACGCTTACAATCGTAGAAGTTTCATTCTGTGGTTCTGCATCTCCTGAGGGCAGTTATCAGTTGAATCATAAACTTGCCCGTGCCCGTCTCGAAACACTTGAAGATATAGTCCGTAGTGAAGTAGAAATCCCCGATAGTATCATCACCCATGACGACAGTTATATTTCGTGGGAGTATCTTAAGGAGCAGGTTGTAGAATCTGATATGCCTCAGAAACAGGCTATCCTCGACATCATCGCACAAGAGCCACAACTTGTAGATTATCCCGGTGGTCGTCACATTGACCACCGAATCGTCAAACTTCAAAAGTTGGATGGAGGTAAAGTGTGGCGTCAGCTACATACTCTCTATTTCGAGCGCATGCGTAACGCGTGCGTGGTATTCATTACTTATAAGCGCGAAATTATCCAGCCTATTGAGCCTGTTGTGCCACCAATGAAGGTAGATATACTGCAAAAGCCGGAGGTGGATTCTATTATTATTCCTGAATCAAAAGAGCAGAACGTTACAGCAGAGGATTGGACTCGCGGGCTATACCTTAAAACCAATGCCCTCTTTTGGGGGATGGGCATGACTAATGTGTCAGTGGAAATCGACTTGGCGAAGCATTTGTCGTTTACATTACCGGTATGCTATTCTGCGTGGAACTACTTCACATCGACTATCAAGTTCCGTACGCTTGCCGTGCAACCAGAGTGCCGTTATTGGTTCAAGGAGGATAATCAGAAATTCTTTGTCGGAGCTCACTTCGGTTATGCTCAGTATAATATTGCCGTTGATGGCGATTACCGTATTCAGGATCATAATGGTACTTCACCTGCATTGGGCGGCGGTATCAGTGTGGGCTACCGTATGCCGATCTCGAAGAATAACAGGTGGCACATAGAGTTTACTTTGGGTGCAGGAGTCTATGGCTTGCACTACGACAAGTTCTATAATGTAAATAACGGTAAGCTTGTAGATACCTACCGCAAGACATATTGGGGTATTGACAATGCCGCCGTAAATATATCATATCGTTTCGACCTTAAAAAACGTAAGAAATGAGAAAGACATTACGCTACATATCGCTGTGTGTGATGTTGCTGCTTGCGTTTGCAGGTTGCGATGTTCACGAGTTCCCGGAAAAGCGTTACGACAGAGTGCCGTTCTTGCTCCATCTTGACTTTAATACCGAGATGCCGCTTCATAAGGAGGTGGTCTATACTCGTAGTGGAGAGACAGAGACAAAGGGTACTGCGGAATATCACGATGTTCGCTATATAGTAAACGCATACCGTACCGATAATACACGAGGAGAGAACCGTGTGGCCGATACAACATTCGTGTTCACAAAGTCCGATATTGCCGATCTTAATTACACGGCACATCTTCAACTCCCTGAGGGTACATACGATTTCAAGGTATGGGCAGATTATGTCGATGTAGGAAGCTATGAAGATAAGTATTATGATACTCAAGACTTTGCCGAGATTATCCTCGCCGACAGAGAAAACCATTCGGGTAGTAATGATTATCGTGATGCTTTCCGTGGCTATGCTACTGCGACGGTAACCAATCCTGCATATTATACAGGCTCTGTTGTGGGTACTATCGACAATCAGGCAACGGCAGAGATGAAACGTCCGATGGGTAAGTTCAAGTTTGTATCTACCGATGTGGAGGTATTCCTCAGCCGCGTGGCTCAAATGATGAAGGAGCGCGGAATGCTTTTGAGTGTCGATGCAGAGTCGGACACCAAGGCGGCGTATGAGCAGCTGTTGCAAAGTATCGACCTGGGCGAGTTTTATGTCGTATTCCGATACAATGCCTTTATGCCTTGCTCATTCAATATGTTTACCGACAAGCCTGCTGACTCGTGGACAGGAATGTCATTTACCAGCCGTATGTTTACGGAAAATGAGATGGAGATGACTCTTGGATATGACTACATCTTCGTAAATGGCTCTGAAACGACGCTCGCAATATCTGTGGAGGTGTATAACCGCGATGGAGAACTTATGTCCTCTACAAATCCTATCAATGTACCTATTGTACGCAGTAAGATGACTGTGGTTAAGGGAGAGTTCCTTACCTCAAAAGCTACCGGTGGCATCACGATCAACCCCGGCTACGACGGGGACGACTACAACATAGAGATATATTAACAGTTCACAATTATTAACAATTTTAAAAACCAAATTCACGATGACAAAGAAAATTTTGTTTGGAATGATGGCGGCAACAATGATGATTGCCACATCTTGTGAGAATGAGCTCGACCTCGGCACAAATACCGGAGAGAACGCTCAGGTCACATTCAGCGTAGGCACGCCAGAGATCGCTACTCGTGCTTACAGCGATGGTCAGACTGCTACCGTTTTGCAGTATGCTGTATATGATGCAGCGGGTAGCGAGCTTACCGACCTTACCGTTACAGATGCTGAGATTCACGGCTCTACAACTGTAAACCTTCAGCTTACTACAGGTAACACTTACTCTGTTATCTTCTGGGCAGCTGCAGAGAATGCTCCTTACACTGTTGACTTCGGAGCCAAGACTATGACCGTTGATTACTCTAACGCAGTAAGCAACGACGAGACCCGTGATGCTTTCTACAAGTATCACACTTTCACCGTTAAGGGTGCTCAGACCGAGACTATCGAGCTTAAGCGTCCTTTCGCTCAGCTTAACATCGGTACAAGCGACTATGCGGCAACATCAAGTGCTGGTTACACTCCTGCGTATTCGTATGTAAAGGTTCCTGTAAGCAAGGTTCTCAACCTCGTTGATGGTTCAGTAGATACAGCGTCGGATGTGGAGTTCAAGTTGGCTGCAATTCCTCAGGGTGAGACTTTCCCTGTAAGCGGCTATGACTACCTCTCTATGAATTACTTGCTTGTTCCTGCTGACAAGGAGGTTGTTGATTTGACTTTCGGTTACAGCGAGAGCAACACTGCAGTTGAGAAGACCCGCACCGTGGGTTCTGTACCTGTGCAGCGTAACTACCGCACAAATATCTACGGTCAGTTGTTTACAAGCGATGTAGATATCAACGTGGAGATTGTTCCTGATTATGATGATGAGTACAACAATGAGCATGGGTTTATTGTTGCCGAGGGTAAGGTATTGGTTTCTTCAGCTGAGGGCTTGCAGATCTTGGCAGAGCGCATGGCAAATGGTGAGTTGATGGATGGTAACATCGTTTTGGATAGTGACATTGACCTCTCTGAGCTTGCTGTTGCTACAAGAAGCAGTGCGGTATACAATTGGACTCCTATGGGTACCCCTGAGAAGCCTTTCACTGGCACATTTGATGGCCAGGGTCACACTATCAAGAACCTTAATATTGTTGAGACTGAGGCTAAGGAGGGTAAGGCATATATCGGTTTCTTCGGTTATGCAAATAATGCAACCATCAAGAACGTTACTTTCGAGAACGTAAACTTGAATATCGCTTGCTTGGATATCGACCACAGCCAGGGTCACATTGGTGCAGTTGCTGGTTCGTTGGAAGGCACTTCGACAATCGAGAACGTAACTGTTAAGGGTGATGTCTTCGTTGAGTCTACTGTTACTGCTAACGGTGCAAGCCGCGTTGCAGTTGTTGCAGGTGGTAACTCCTACGGTAATGTAACAATGAAGAATGTTCATGTTATCGCTAACGATGGTAGCTACCTTAAAGCGAACAATAATGTTGGTGCTCTCGCAGGTCAGCTCCAAGGTAAGTCGGTATTCGAAAACTGTACTTCGAACATCGATGTAACAGGCACTAAGTTCTTTGCTGGTGGTATCATCGGTTTGGCTGCTGGTAACCAACTCTTCACAAACTGCCACACTACTGGTGACATTACTATCACTGCAGGTCGCTCGGGTAAGGCTCACGACCACTACCGTGTAGGTGGTATCGCAGGTGGTTGGGCTGATGGCAAGAACAATGTCTGCACAGTTAACAACTGCTCTTACACTGGTAATCTCTCAGGTACAAACGCTGATGGCTCAGTTGCCGAGAAATTTGATTACTTGGGCTATGTAGGTCGTGGTTACACTTTGAACGGTTGCCAGGGTAGCAAGGTTGTTATCGACGGCGTAAGCTTCGTTCAGAAGTACAACACCGCTGATGAGGCAGGTATCTATGAGGTTACTGGAGCTAATGGTGAGGCTGTTGTAGCTGCTGGCTCGAAGGAGGACCTTCCTAAGACTGATGATGGCACAAAGATCGACACCAACTTCGATGAGAATGTAACTTTGTTTGGCGATATCACTGTGTCGGCTAGTGAGACAAACGCTAACTCAGGCTATGGCGCAACTGGTGTTACCGTAACTGATGGTGCAGTTCTTGATGGCCAGGGCAATGTTTTGACTGTAAGCGATGCAAATGGTACTTGGGATTGTGTTGTTGCAGCTAAGGGCGGTACTATCAAGAATTTGACCGTTGCAGGTGCAATGCGTGGTATCTTTATGCCTGGTGCAAATGGCGATGTATATATTGACAATGTCATCTTCAAGGATGTCATCTATACATTCAACTCGGATGCAGGTAACAAGAACTATGGTGTATATATCTCTAACTCTACTTTGAATGGTTGGACTTCACACTCTGATGCACATAAGGAGGTTGTTTATACCAACTGTAACTTCGGTGAGGGTTCCGGCTACGCATATTGCCGTCCTTATGGCCCTACTTCATTCGTAGGTTGCGCATTCGAGGCAGGTTTCAAGATTGATGCTCGTGGTAAGATCACTTTCGAGAACTGTACTCTCGGTGGCGTGGCTTTGACTGCTGAGAACCTTGCAACATTGGTAACTAGCCGCGTAGAGAACGCTTCTATTAAGTAATTATCAACAATTTAATATCTACTGCACCCTTCATCATACGGGAGGGTGCAGTATTAAAACTAAACTCTTTTGCGAGAGTATAAATCGCAAAACAAATAACGGATTACCGAGATGTTCTACCTCTCGCTCTGTAAAGCATTAACAATCAACAAGATGCTTGATTTTTTCGGGGGGGGGATTTTTCGATAACAGCCAAACAGATTTTCTAACTTTTAATAAATTGAAGAATATGAAGAAGTTAATGATGGCTGTCGCTGCATTCGGTATGCTGTTGACATCGTGCCAAAACGACCTTGATTTCGTCCAGAATGCGGGTGAGACATCTACGGTCTCTTTCTCGGTGGGCACACCAGAAATCGCTACCCGTGCTTATAGTGACGGTTTGACTGCAAAGGTTCTCCAGTATGCAGTCTATGACTCTGAGGGTAACATCCTCAGCGATCTTACAGAGACAAATGCTACAATCAATGGTAGCACAACTGTCAATCTCCAACTTACAACAGGTGACTCATACGCTGTCATCTTCTGGGCTGCGGCTGAGAATGCTCCTTACACCGTGAACTTCGACGAGAAGACAATGACTATAAGCTATGACGGTGCAAAGAGTAACGATGAGACTCGTGATGCTTTCTACAAGTACCACACATTCACTGTAACAGGCGCACAGACTGAGACTGTAGAACTTCGTCGTCCTTTCGCTCAGTTGAATATCGGTACCAGTGATTACACTGCTTCGGAGAATGCGGGCTATGTTCCAACAACCTCTGCCGTAACAGTAAAGAATGTCTATACAACCCTTAGCCTTGTTGATGGTGCAGCCACAGGTGAGACAGAGGCTGTCTTTGCTGCAAACGCTATTCCTGAGAATGAGCAGTTCCCTGTTACAGGTTATGAGTATTTGGCAATGAACTACCTCCTCGTAAACTCAGAGAAGGAGGTTGTTGATGTAGAGTTCACATACGCAGACGCCAACAATGATGCTAAGACTCGTACTGTTGGTTCTGTACCCGTACAGCGCAACCACCGCACAAACATCTATGGTCAGTTGCTCACAAGCGATGTTGACATCAACGTTGAGATTAAGCCTGAGTATGATGACGATGATAAGTATGGTGCTATTGATGGTCAGGTCTATGTTAAGGTTAGCACTATTGAGGAATTCAATGCTGCTTTTGCTGATGAGAATGTAGACATCATCATCTTAACTGCAGATCTTGTTCTCGACACTCCTCTCACTCGTGCAGCGGCAGATCCTGTATTGACAGTTTCTGCAAACAAAACTCTTACCATCGACCTTAACGGTAAGAAACTCTCTGCAACCTCTTCTGCAACAGGCAAGAACTACAACATGTTTGATGTACGCGGTACTTTGACTGTGAAGAACGGTACTATGGAGTACGAGCACAAGGGCGATAATATGGGCTGGAATAACTTCGCAGAGCTTTTCTATGTAGGTTTCAACGGCACATTGAACCTTGATGGTGTTACTGCAAAGAACTTGGGTGGTTCAGATATGGCTTATGTGATTGATATGGTCAATGCAACCAACATCACTGTAAATGTCAAGAACTCAACTTTGGAGAGCACATATATTCCTATCCGCGTATTCAACAACAGCAAAACAGGTGTGAACAATGTTTCTATCGAGAATTCGACTCTGAAGGGTAAGTATTGTTTCTGGGTACAGTACTGGCTCGCTGATGGCCGCGATGAGGCAACTTTGGAGCAGACATTGAAGTTGGATATATTCAATAGTACAGCGGGAGAGAGCAATAACAACACATTTGTTTTTGCAAATAACTACGACGCTCCTGTACTCTATGGTTTCAATGAGGCTGTTTACTTCGATCAGTATGGTCAGAAGATTAGTCTCCTTACTCCTATTGAGGGTGTCGAGGGCGTAGGTCTCGATTCATCGGGCAACTATGTTGTTACAGCGGATGCAGGTTTGGCTTGGGTTGCTGCAAATGTTGCTGCTAACGATGGCTTCGCGGGTAAGACTATCAAGTTGGATGTTGATGTAGATTTGTCAACTGTTAAGAATATGGGTGATTCATTCGCACCTATCGGTTCAACAGGTGAGCGCGATGATCGCAATCGTCTTGTTTGCGAGGCATTCAAAGGCACTTTCGATGGTCAGGGTCACACTATCGCAAACCTCTATCAGAGCGGTTGGGATATGGGCTACGAGTGGGGCCAGTATGGTTCTATCGGTCTTTTCTCAAAGTTGGAAGGTGCAACTGTGAAGAATGTTGTTCTTGATGGCTTTGAGGCACAGATTGAGGGTGGCGATATCTCGTATGTTGCAGGTAGTGCTACAGGAGACTGTGTATTTGAGAATATTGAAATTAAGAATGGTAAGATCGGTACTTACAACAATGGTATCGGTGCAATCATTGGTTGGTCTGGTGCCGGTAAATATACATTTAAGAATATCAAAATTGGTTCAGATGTTGTTCTTGGCGGTCTTTGGGGCTCATTTGACCAGTCTTGCGGTGGTGTTGTAGGTCAGGCTGAGCCTGGTGCATCATATCACTTTGAGGATGTTGAGATTTCTTGCCGTCTTGATGTATATAACGATGTTATTGCCGCTTACAAGTACTATATATATCGTATGAGTGGTATGATTATCGGTCGTTGTGAGGCAACAACAACTATCGACGGTCGCAACTATCCTGATTTGTCTCAGTATAACATCACTTGCAAGAACGTAACTGTAAACTACGGTGATTGGATGAACTACCACTACTGCGTTGTAGAGGGCAAGACAGCTTGGCGTGTAGAGCCTGGTTATGCTTATGGCGGTGTTCCTGCCGACCACGATCACAGCACTTGCGCAATGCACTGCAACTTGCTTCTGCCTTTCGATGCATTGTTCGGTGGCGACCAGTATGGTGTAAATCCCATCAAGGAGTACCCTGGTGTAACAGTGAACTACCCAGCATCATACGTTCCTGAGAACTAATATAGTTTCAAATAACTGAATTTTCTGACTACTGCGTCCTTCACTGCGAGGGGCGCAGTTTTTCTGTATTGAGGGGCGCGAGATAATTATTTCTCGTTGAAAATGATTCGTTTGAGAATTTATCGTTAATTTTGCACTGTCATTTGAACATTGTTGCAGGATGGAAGAGAATAAAGTGATCATATATACCGCTAATGACGGTAAGACCAAGATTGATGTGAAGCTTGAGGAGGAGACTTTATGGCTTACACAGGCTCAGATGTGTGAACTATATCAAACGAGCAAATCGAATGTAAGTGAGCACATTAAGCATATTTTTGAGGAGGGGGAACTGAATGAGGATTCAGTTGTTCGGAAATTCCGAACAACTGCTGCTGATGGTAAAGAATACCTCGTTTCACACTATAATTTGGATATGATTATTGCTCTTGGCTATCGTATTCGTTCCATCATTGCTACAAGATTCCGTCAGTGGGCTACGGAGCGTCTGAAAGAGTATATAGTTAAAGGCTTTACTCTTGATGATGAGCGCCTGAAGAAACTGGGCGGCGGCAGTTATTGGAAAGAACTGTTGGAGCGTATCAGGGATATTCGTGCCACTGAAAAGGTACTCTATCGTCAGATATTAGAGATATACGCAACGAGTATAGATTACGATCCACGGGCTCAAGTGTCGCAGGAGTTCTTCAAGAAGGTACAGAACAAGATACACTATGCCATTCACGGACATACCGCAGCCGAACTGATTGTGGAGCGTGCCGATGCGGAAAAGGATTTTATGGGACTATTGACATTCAAAGGCAACCACCCAACATTGATTGAGGCAAAAACTGCTAAGAACTATTTGAATGAGAAGGAACTTCGTGCGATGGGACAACTTGTATCGGGATACTTGGATTTTGCAGAGCGTCAGGCCGAGCGTGAGCAAGTAATGACAATGAACGATTGGGCTGCATATCTTGACAGGATCTTAACGATGTCAGGCGAACAGTTGTTGCAAGGCTCCGGTAGCGTTTCTCACGAACAGGCGATGGAGCACGCTACAACAGAGTATCGCAAGTACAAACAGCGAACAATCAGCGATGTAGAGCGAGATTATTTGTTCGCTATTAAATCGATAGAAGATTCGGCGAAAAAGAGCGAGAACTAAAATCTAATTATCTATATTAGGCAATACTTCAGAATAAGTTCTTATGCTTATAAAGGTAATTGGAAAGCGGATATTGCGCAGAACAGAGCCTGATAAAATCAAGAACCCTATATTTCCAATGAAGGTAAGGATCTTCTGCAATAATATAACCTAGTAAGGCGTTTACCTATAAATAAGCCGATTTATTATATGAAGAACCTCTTTGTAGCAATTATATTTTCGGTTTTCACATTTTTAGGGGCAACAGCACAGTCTGCGACCAATTATCGTATTTTGTTTGATAAATGCGATATGGGAGATGGAGTACTTAAGATGGAGTGTTCATTTACCATTAACTTTGCCGGACACGACTCTGTTACCTTAGACTTTGGAGGCACGTTACAAGATGAGGCTGTACGAGAGTTGTGCATAACTCCCAATAACATCAGATATAACTTTGATCCCACATCAAAGCAAATCACATTCTACCGAAATCGCAAGGATTCGCAGAGAGTGAAAATGGAGTATATCTATATGAACCTTACATCTGTACTGATGTATGGAGATTCAGGAGCGGAGATTTGGGAGTGTATATACAGTTCAAGTGGCGAGTTCTATTATCCGATGCGAAGAGGTATGAAGCACTCCGCAAGGGTTAAATTCTCTTCTCCGGACTCACTATTTGTGGTTTCACATAGTGGGATTGATGCTACGAAGTGGCACAGAGAGAATCGTTGTGTACCAATAAACTTTGCCTTTTTGAGTAGAGATAAGTATGAAAAGCAGAGAATGACGGGAGACTATGGGTGTGATGTCTATCAGGTTATAGGACAGCAAGCCGATTCTACTCGTTATGAGTTACTATGTCAATTAACCGAGCAATCTATTCGTTGGTTTGAGGAAAAGTATGGCGACAGGTATCTATGCAATAGGTATGGCACCTCGGCATATCCGGCCTTTATCTTTCACAATGGCAATGGCGCTTTCAACAGATACAATATGGGATTTATATCGGCATCGCAAGAGAAGTTTGCTACATATCCCGACATCTACCCACTCATCCACGAGATAGGACATCGTTGGATGGGCGAGTATACAATGTTTATAGATAGCGGAGTGCGTGGTTATGCCTTTATCATTGAGACTCTGAATGAGTTTATGACACTTATGTGCATACGCGATATTGTAGGTACAGAAGTGTATGAAACTCTGCTAAACAGCTGTCGCGAAAGTTGGGATAAAATAAGAGGTACAGAACAAGATCGTCATCCTGTAGATGTTACTGACAACAACAATATCCCTGTAACATATCGCAAGGGTGTTGTGATGCTCGATAGTATTGCCCAAGAGATTGGGTATGACACAGTGATATCTTCCATTGCACGATTCTACAATGAGTGCAACGGGAAACAGGACTTACAATATGCCGACTTTGAGTTTTTGTGTAGTCCTATACACGATAAATTGTATGACAAGCAATAACAAACCTACTTAATATGAGAAATCAGTTTATAACAATCAGCAGTTTGCTATTCTTCTCGCTGCTACTTGCTGGGTGTGCCACAACAAAGTCAGCAAATGCGCTGCTTGCAGAGGTGTGGAATAATGACCAGCAACCTCGTCATCAAATGGTGGAACTGACAAAGGCTGTTACGGTTGAGGGGCGCACAGATCTTATCGACTCGCTTATACTTGTAAACGATATCGTTGAGCGCAATGATGCAAAAAATATCAAGGTCATAGATAAGATTTTGAGGAATGGTTTACCTCAAGGATTGACAGCGGAGTCATATAAAACAATCTGGATTGTCATAGACCACGCCCCATTAGAGAAGCAGGAGCAATACCTGCCTCTTGTTGAGCAGATGGCAACAGAGGTTGGTCTTGATGAGTACGCTGTTTTATATGACCGTGTAGCAATGGGACAGAATCGCCCTCAGCGCTATGGCAGCCAGCTTGTGCAGTTTGGTGCTGTTGATGCCCAGAAACTATATGTATGGCCTATCGAGGATGGTGCAAAGGTAGACTCATTGCGCAACACCGTAGGAATGTCACCGTTCTCGGACTATCTCAAAGATATAGAGGAGGCAACAGGGATAACTCCGATATATGATTCTTCTCTTACAATCGAGGAATTAAATAAGATGCGAGGAGCGAAAAAGTAATCAATAACCGCACTTTTTCTTCCAAAAATTTGGAAAATTCGTGGGGGGGGTAAATTTGTAGCAAGAAAACAAACTAACAACGAAATGGTTATGAAGAACTTTATTCACACCTTTGTAATGGCACTAGTGTTATTAGTGGCTGCTTGCTCAAATGCCAATCAGAAAAAAGTTGAAGCGGATGTAAAACCCGAACTACCAGCCGGTGCAGTTGAGATGAGATACCAGCGTCATCTCTATTGCGATGTGATGTTGCGAGACTCAATCCCTGCAAGAATGATTTTCGACACAGGTTGTACCAATCTGCTTTTGGATTCGACCTTCTACGCCGAGCGATTTGCCGCAGACGGAAATCTGCGTAGGGCTATGCTCGGAGGTGCCGGTGGCGGAATGGAGTTGGCAAATATTGATGCAAGCAAGTGGAGTTACCGTATCGGCGAAGATGCAATGACCGAGAATATGGCCATAGTTCTGAATCTGCGCAAGATCGTAGGTAACGAGGCTGACGGGATGTTCGGTATGATGTTTATGAAGGGTAAGCGAGTAGAGATAAACTACGCAAACAGCTATATGCGCTTCCTTGCTGCCGAAGAGAAGATTGGCGATGACTATACCCGTATTCCTTTTACCTGGGATGGTCAGCGTATGGTGCTGCCACTCTCTATTACAATGAGTGACGGTTATGTTTTTGATGGTCGCTTTTTGGTAGATACAGGTATGGGTGGAACACTGTCACTCAACAGCACAACAGCCAATCGTTTGGAGAGCGAAAAGTATCTTGCTGATGCTCGCACTATGTCTTATCTTGTTGGAGGCATTGGTGGTGGCCGAAAGGATTATCTATTCAAAACTCCGCAAATCTCACTCAGAGGTCACGCTATCAAAGATGTGATGATTACTTGGTCAAGCAATAAGGAAGGCTCATCGGCAAGTAACAACTACGACGGCTTGATAGGCAATGAACTCCTTGAACGCTTTGATGTGATTTTCGATTTTGCGGGCAGTGCTGTTTATCTGCGACCAAACAAGAATTTTGATAGACCAGAGCCGAACTTCTTAGGCGTAGCTCTTACGCCGATGGCAGATCATTGGATTGTAAATGGATTGCTGGAAGGTGGTAATGCCGAGAAAGCTGGGTTGCGTCAGGGCGACCGCATTGAGAAAATCAATGGAATGACAGCTGATGATCCCAACACTCGCACACTCAATCCATTGCCTGACAAACTAACACTCTCGGTTTTGCGCAACAACAACCTGATAGAGATTGTGGTAAATAAGGAATAGTAAATTCTATCAAAGTTGATTTATGAAGAGGTCAATTGCCTAATGGTGATTGGCCTCTTTCTTGATTTAATGTTAAGAGTTAATAACACAAAGAGAGTTTTTCACTACCTTTGCTACTGCTATGAATGAATTTGTACCACATAAGATAGATGCAGAGGAGTCGTTTGAGAGTCATCTGCTTGGAGATGTTAAGGCGGGATTTCCTTCGCCTGCTGAGGATATACGCGAGAAGTTGGACCTTATCAAGTTGCTTGTTAAACACAAAGCGTCAACATTCTTCTTTCGCGTAAGTGGCGTATCGATGGTAGATGCCGCATTGGATGAGGGTGATATCATCATCGTGGACCGTGCTGTGGATCCTTACAATAACTGTAAGGCTGTGTGCTACATTGATGGAGAGTATACCGTAAAGCGTGTTGAGATGGGAGACAATATGGTTCGCCTTATGCCTGCCAATGAACTCAACACTGCATACAAGCCAATAGTGGTTACCCCAGATAATGAGTTCTTGATTTGGGGTGTTGTAACCTATGTAATCAAGAAGATGTAGCGATGTTCGCCCTTGCCGATTGCAATAACTTCTTTGCCTCTTGTGAGCGTGTGTTTCGCCCCGACTTACAAGGCAAGCCTGTCATTGTTCTATCTAACAATGATGGCTGCGCTATTGCCAGAAGTAACGAAGCAAAGGCTCTCGGCATTAAGATGGGTGATCCGCTTTTCAAAATACGAGATATTGTCAAGAAGCATAATGTTGCTGTCTTCTCCGGCAATATGGCTCTTTATGGCGATATGTCGCAGAGAGTCCGCTGGGTATTGGAAGAGTTTGCGCCGAGTGTCGAGGTCTATTCGATTGACGAGGCATTCCTGGACCTCAGAGGTATCACGAACATAGACTTTGACCAGTACGCTAAGCATATATCAGCACAATGCTGGAAGATGACATCAATCCCAGTATCAGTGGGTATTGCCCCAACCAAGACACTCGCTAAGATAGCTTCTAAACTATGTAAACAGTATCCGAAGCTCAAAGGTGGTTGCTATATGCATCGCCCGCAAGATATCGAAAAGGTTCTACGCAAGTATCCAATTGAAGATGTCTGGGGAATTGGTCGCCGTTCTGTTCCTAAACTTAAAGCGAGAGGTGTCAATACTGCTTACGAGTTTACACAACTACCCGAAGGTGTCGTTCAGGGGATGTTTGGTATAACGGGAGTGAGAACCTGGAAAGAGTTGCAAGGTATTCCTTGTATTGAGTTTGAAGATGGCTTTGAGGCAAAGCAATCTATATGCGTTTCTCGTAGTTTCTCATCCGAGATATATGAGATTAAGGAGTTGCAGGAACAGATAGCAAACTTTGCTTCTACTATGGCCGAGAAGTTGCGTAAACAGCACTCCGTTACATCAGAGATAGTAGTCTTTGCGTACACCAATCTTTTCAAGGAGGATGCACCGCAGACATACTCCAATGCTTTGGTATCGTTTGTAACACCAACTGCCGATCAGCGAACGATAATCACCGAGGCTGTGCACGCCATGCAGAAGTCATTCAAGAGTGGTTATGGCTATAAGAAAGCAGGTGTCATTGCAACCAAGATTGTTGATGAGAGAAATGTAATGCACTCCCTGTTTGAAGATACAGAGGCTATCGAGCGTGAACACAAGATAACCTCTGCATTAGATGCCATTAACTCGACCTTTGGAAAAGGTACAATCAAGTTGGCAGTTCAGGGAAGCGGAAAGATAAAGACATCAAGCGAGAGTCAATCGCCGCACTACACTACGCTGTGGAGCGATATCCCTAATGTAACGGTGAAATAACTACACCATCCACGGATTTCGGTATGGGTCGTAGTCGTTCTGGAATGTAGCCAGTTGCCAATCGGTGACTGGTTTCTTCGTTTCATCGACCTTGCGAGGAATCTGCGGGTTGAGTCGCAGTTTGGCAGCATCGTTGAGCCACTTCATAGAGTCCTCATAGTCACGCATACGCACGGCACTCACATTGTTTGGAGCAATGAGTTTCGTGAGCTCGTAGACAGCCAAACGCACCATATGCTTCTTGAGATTGTAGTTGCGCGGGTCGTGCAACGAGAGGTTGTTGCCAAGTTCCGGCACATCGGCATTGACATCTGTCTCCGGATAGAATATACGCCCCTCATAGACCACATATTCGTGCTCCGACAACTCATAGTCGTTGTATGCCAAATCGTAGTCAGCAATAGCACCCCAGCAATCCGATGTAAGCGGGTCGATGTTGTTGTCAAAGCCATCGAACGTCATCAATGTATAGAACGCACCTTCGTACTCTACAACAGCCCACAAAGGATAGTCGATAGGTTGCCATAGCGAAGTCTCTGCCTCAATCCAACCACCAACCATAGGGATACGGATATCATCGAATTTATAGCCATTCTCCGAAATACATAGATAGACCACGCCATTGTAATTCACTTTGTCGCCGGGATAGTAGGTGTTGAACTGCGAGTAGGCATGAACTTGCGAAGCATCGATATTGATATCGGTTGATTCCTCCCAATAAACTACCATTGACGGCTTGCGATAACCACTGATGGAGCGGATAACCTCGTGTATCTGCCCATCGAAGTAGATATGAACACCTACGGGGTAAGTAATACGCCTATCGTAGTCGGCGATATACTTTCCCTTCGCTAATTCCTTTTCCACCTCATAGTTCTCCGAGAGGTAC
>JBGVEG010000005.1:0-1516 GCA_045119955.1 Paludibacteraceae bacterium | reverse complement strand
GTTACGCTAAACGGACGGCTCAAGCAGATAGACGAATATGAACAGCTCATCATGCTGACCGACGGAAAGAAAATACCGATTCAGGAGGTTTACTCCATAGAATCAGACCTCTTCCGTGGGATGTTTGACTAATCAAAACGGTTGAAATATTCATGAAAATGTGATATAATAAACTCAACGATAAATAAGAATTTGACGAGGTGATTGTGATGACGGAAGATAGTTTGATCATAACAATCCAAAAAGTTGATAAAGATACAGAAACAGCAGAAGCATTGCTTGGATTTGTAAAAAGCTTCTCTTGGGAAGAAGTGAAAGAGCATACGGTTCGCGTGATCAAAAATTGGGAGTTTAAGGAATGGGAAACGCCATTCGTAGCAATGGCAGACGGTTGCATTGTCGGAATGGTAACCATTATGGAGTCGGATTATTATCCCTTGCCCGAGATATTTCCATGGATATCAACGCTGTTTGTTTCCGAAGAATATCGCGGCAAGAGGATCAGTAAAAAGCTAATTGATTTTGCAAATGAGTATGCGAAAGGTATTGGCTTTGATAAAACGTATATCCCATCAGTACATATCGGGTTATATGAGAAGTACGGCTACACCTACATAAAAGATATAGTGAATTACGGTGGAGATATTGACCGCTTGTATGCTAAGGAATTAAGATAGTTATTGATAAATTCCAATAGGTCGAACAGTTAGGAAAATAAGAATTTGACGAACGCCAATCAATATTTTTCAAAAAAGGTATTGACTCTCACGCTCCGTCATAGTGTATACTTTTGTTGTGAGGTGATGAAATTGAAAATGCTAATTAAAGAATTTGCCGATTTCACGGGTGTAAGTGTGCGCACACTGCATTACTACGATGAAATTGGGTTGTTGTTACCAGCCGTTGTTGACAGGTATACAGGCTATCGTTTTTACGACGAAAACTCCCTTCTTCGTATGCAGGAGATTCTTTTTTACCGTGAACTTGACTTTTCTTTAAAAAGCATAGGAGAAATTTTGTCATCCCCGAATTATGACAAAAGCAAGGCACTGAAAGAGCAAAAACAACTGCTCATACTCAAAAAAGAACGATTAGAGCGGCTGATTTCCGCCATTGACAGTGCCGTGAAAGGAGAAAATGTTATGAAAGCATTTGACAACAGCGAATTTGAAAAACATAAGGCAGAAGCCAAAGAAAAATGGGGTAGCACGGACGCATACAAGGAACATGCAGAGCGGACCAAGAATTACTCCAAGCAAAAGTGGAGTGACCTTGCCGTGGGAATGGACCACATTATGGCGGAGTTTGCGATATGCATGAAAAAGAGCGAAACGCCTGATTCCGAAGAGGTACAGAACCTTGTGAAAATGCTGCAGAGCCATATCACCGAGAACTACTATCTTTGTACAAACGAGATTTTGGCAGGCCTCGGTCAAATGTATGTTGCAGATGAGCGCTTCAAGAACAACATCGATAAGCACGCTGATGGTACTGCTGCGTTTATCTGTGAAGCAAT
>JBGVEG010000004.1:0-4395 GCA_045119955.1 Paludibacteraceae bacterium | reverse complement strand
AAATGTGCCGAAGGAATCTCGGGACGTGTCGGATCTATCACGGTCTGTGACCTTGCTACAAGAGTGCTTTCCAGCATTCTTGACGAGGAATGTGCCGCGCTAATGCAGGCACGTCTTGAAGAAAACGGTATCAAATTTATGCTTGGCGATACAGCCACAGAGTTTAACGGAAATAAAGCCACGATGAAAAGCGGTGCTACTGTCGAATTTGATATTCTTATCATGGCGGTCGGAGTACGCGCCAATACAACTCTTATAGGAGAGCTTGGCGGCGAGGTCAATCGCGGAATTATCGTTGACGAGCGAATGAAAACCTCCTTCTCCGATATTTACGCAGCCGGAGACTGTACCGAGGGAATGGATATTTCTCTCGGAGATCGCCGTGTACTCGCCATTCTTCCCAATGCTTATATGCAGGGACATACCGCAGGTGTGAATATGGCAGGCGGTAACGAGGTGTTTGATAAAGCAATTCCCATGAACTCCATCGGGTTCTTCGGATTGCATGCGATCACGGCAGGAAGTTATTTTGGGGACAGTGACGGTGGTGAGATGTACGAAGAAAAAGGCAACGGAACACTCAAGCGTCTGTTTACCAAAGACGGCGTTCTGACAGGCTTCATTCTGATCGGACAAGTGGAACGTGCCGGAATTTATACGTCTCTCATTCGTGAAAAGGTGCCGCTTGATACGATCAATTTCGATGTTTTGAAAAAAAATCCAACTTTATTCGCATATTCACAAAATCAGCGTAGAAAAATGCTCGGAGGTGTGGTATAATGATATGTATTGATGCAAAAAGGCTTGACTTTGCCACTCTCAACGAAAATCTCCGCAGTGCCGAAGGTGAATTTGAAATTTTGAACTGCCTCGGTCAAAGATTTATCGCAGCAGGAATGTCGGATAAAACCATAACAATCACGGGTACGCCCGGAAATGCGCTTGGTGCTTACCTCAACGGTGCGGCAATTCGCGTGAAAGGCAATGCACAGGATGCAGTCGGAGATACAATGAATGACGGTTACATCGTCGTTGAAGGCAATATCGGAGATGCCGCAGGGTATGCCATGCGCGGCGGTAGAATCTACGTAAAAGGCAACGCCGGTTATCGCGCAGGAATCCATATGAAGGCATACGAGGACAAGGTTCCCGTTATGATCATCGGCGGCAAAGCGGGTAGCTTTCTCGGCGAGTATCAGGCAGGCGGCAGGATTATCGTTCTCGGTCTTACGGAGAATGATAAGCCGATCGTCAGCAATTTTCCCTGCACGGGAATGCACGGTGGAAAGATGTATCTGCGCTCGGATTGCTCAAATATTCGTTTTCCGAGCCAGGTCAGAGCCACACGCGCGACGAAAGCCGACATTGACGAGATCAAACCTTATCTCACGGAATACTGTGCCCTTTTGGGACTTGAAGTAAACGACGTAATGAATGCAGAATTTACCGTTATTACGCCTGATACAAAAAATCCATATAAACAAATGTACGTTGCAAATTAAGGAAAGAAAGAGGTAGTGAAATGAAGTACACGAAAGAGGAAGTTATGCAATACGTAAAGGAGGAGGACGTGAAGTTTATCCGTCTTGCGTTTTGCGATATTTACGGCAAACAAAAGAATATTTCCATTATGCCGAGTGAGCTTCCTCGCGCCTTTAAGGACGGCATTGCTTTTGACGCATCTGCCATCCGAGGCTTCGGTGATGAAACTCACTCCGACCTGATGCTACACCCTGATCCGTCCACGCTCTCGGTGCTTCCATGGCGTCCCGAGCATGGGCGTGTGGTTCGTATGTTCTGTACGATCACCTATCCCGACGGAAGAATTTTTGAATGCGACACAAGAAGCATTCTGATCCGTGCTATTGACGATGCTAAAAAATGCGGAATTGCCTTTGATTTCGGTCCCGAGCTTGAATTTTATCTATTTAAGCTGGACGAGCTTGGCAACAAAACCGATACGCCTTATGACGAGGCAGGTTATATGGATATTGCTCCCGAGGATAGGGGCGAAAACATTCGCCGAGAGATCTGCCTGATGCTGGAACAGATGGGCATCCGCCCCGAAAGCTCACATCACGAGGAGGGGCCGGGACAAAACGAGATCGATTTCCGCTATTCCGATGCCTTGACTGCCGCAGATAACGCGCAGACCTTTGAAACCGTTGTAAAAACCGTTTCGGGCAGAAACGGTCTGTGGGCTGATTTCACGCCAAAGCCCTTGAAGGACAAAGCGGGAAACGGCTTTCACATCAATATTTCAGCGAACAGCGAAAAAGGCGAGGTATCGCTTTCACACATCATCGCGGGAGTGCTGGAATTCATTCCCGAAATGACCGCCTTTTTGAATCCCTCCGAGGCATCCTATGAAAGATTCGGTCAAAGCAAAGCACCTGCCTATATTTCCTGGTCGGCTGAAAACCGCTCTCAGCTTGTTCGCGTTCCTGCCGCCGTTTACGAGCAGAAGCGCGTTGAGCTTCGTTCTCCCGACCCAACGGCAAACCCTTATCTTGCCTTTGCGCTTCTCATATATGCGGGACTGTACGGTATTCAGAATAATCTGACCCCGCCTCCCGCCTCCGACATCAACCTCTTTAAGGCAGACGAAAAAACATTGAGTCAGTTTAAGAAGTTGCCGGCTTCTCTTGATGAAGCGATTACCGTTATGAAGGAAAGCACATTTATTCGCAAACATCTGCCGGAGCAGATCATAGAGCTTTACAGCAGAAAACTCATCTGATAACAATCAAATCTACAGTGGAAGGAGGGAGTAATGTGAGCTTACAGGAACAGATTTACAGCGTTTTGGTCGTTTCTGCGTCCGACGCTTTTAATTCAGCACTTATCCCATTACTACCCGACTCCAAATTTGACCCTGTCCGTTTTGAAACGAGCGTCAATGCCGCTAAACGCGCTTTGGCAGACCGTACCTATGATTTTATCGTCATTAACTCTCCCCTTCCCGATGATGCAGGCGTTCGCTTTGCGATAGATCTTTCCGGGCTGAAAACTTCCGTAGCGCTGTTAATGGTTCGCTCGGACGTTTACGCCACGACCTATAATCGCGTTGCGGAGTACGGCGTTTACGTTCTGCCCAAGCCAACCTCCAAGCCCATTGTGTCTCAGGCAATCGACTGGATGATCGCAACAAGAGAGCGGCTAAAGATGTTTGAAAAGAAAACCGTGTCAACCGAGGAAAAGATGCAGGAGATCCGCATCGTCAACCGCGCAAAATGGGTTCTGATCGACAGCTTGAAAATGACAGAAGCGGACGCACACAGATACATTGAAAAACAGGCAATGGACCGCTGTATTTCCAAACGTGAAATTGCCGAAGAAATTATTAAAACCTATTCATAATCAAGGACAAAAGCTATGTTTCATTCGCCAAATCTCTCTATCAACTCAGAAAATCATCTTGTCATCGGTCAGCACGATACCGTGGAGCTTGCAAAGAAATTCGGCACCCCGCTCTACGTACTGGACGAGGACCTGATGCGTGACAATTGCCGTGCATATAAAAATGCCATTGACACCTATTACGACGGACACGGTCTCGTTCTCTTTGCAAGCAAGGCACTTTGTACAATGTATACCGGAAGACTCGTTGCAGAAGAAGGGCTTGGAGCCGACGTTGTTTCGGGAGGTGAGCTTTACACACTTTACAAGGCAGGCTTCCCGATGGAAAAGGTATTCTTCCACGGCAATAATAAAACGCCCGACGAGATCGAGCTTGCACTGAATTGCGGTGTCGGTCACATCGTGGTAGATAACAAATATGAGCTTGAGCTTCTGAATCGCATTGCAAATGAAAAAAACGTTAATCAACGTATTCTCTTCCGTATCAAGCCCGGTATTGATGCTCATACTCATGATTTTGTTAAGACGGGACAGATCGATTCCAAATTCGGCGTTGCTCTTGAGAACGGTGAGGCTTACGAGATACATAAGCTCGCACTCTCGATGAGCAACATTCAGATTGACGGTGTTCACTGTCACATCGGCTCGCAGATCTTTGACGTTGAACCTTTCTGCGAGGCTGCCAAAGTGATGATTGGTTTTATTGCTGACCTTTATGACAAACTTGGTATCAAAGTAAATATTCTCAACCTCGGCGGAGGCTTTGGTATCAAATATACCGCGACCGACGATCCGATTGCGCCATCCGAATACATTCACAAGGTGACAAATGTGGTTAAGGAACTTGCACAAGAAAAAGGAATTGATCTTCCCTTCCTTGTATTTGAGCCGGGACGCTCTATCGTTGCCTCAGCAGGCATTACGCTTTACACGGTTGGCTGCGTAAAGGAGATTGAGAATGTCCGCACCTACGTTTCCATTGACGGAGGTATGTGTGACAACCCGCGTTATATTCTATACGGCTCCAAATACACC
>JBGVEG010000003.1:0-10456 GCA_045119955.1 Paludibacteraceae bacterium | reverse complement strand
CTCGTAGAGATGATCGTGGAGAAGTTCTCTCCATCGCTCTATGCTTCGCTCGGTATTTTCTTGCCTCTGATTGCTGTAAACTGCGCAATCATGGGTGGTGCGCTCTTCATGCAACAACGCATCTTGCTTGAGCCAGAGAATGTGAAAGCTATCGCTAACCTCGGTGATGCGTTTGCTTATGCTGGTGGTTCAGGTATTGGATGGTTGATGGCTATTGTCTGCCTCGCAGGTATCCGCGAGAAGATGGAGTATAATGATGTTCCTCGTCCTTTGCAGGGCTTGGGTATCACCTTCATCGTAGTAGGTTTGATGGCTATGGCATTTATGTGCTTCAGTGGTTTGAATATTTAATTAGGAGGGAATAACAATGAATGTAACTGCAATTTTATTATCTGTAGGAGTTTTCCTTGCTGTAATTCTCCTCTTAGTTATTATCCTGTTGGTAGCTAAGAAATACTTGGTTCCTTCAGGCGATGTGAAAGTCGTTATCAACGGCGACAAAGAATACCACGTGCCAGCTGGTGGTACCTTGCTCGGCGCTATGGGCGAAGCAGGTGTACACTTGCCTTCTGCTTGTGGTGGTAAGGGTTCTTGCGGTCAATGTAAGTGCCAAGTGCTCGAAGGTGGTGGCGAGATCCTCCCTACCGAGACTGTTCACTTCACCCGCAAACAACAAAAAGAGCACTGGCGTCTCGGTTGCCAGGTTAAGGTGAAGGGTGACATGCAACTCAAGATGGACGAGTCTGTACTCGGCGTTAAGGAGTGGGAGTGCACCGTTATCAGCAACCGCAACGTGGCTACCTTTATCAAGGAGTTCAAAGTGGCTTTGCCTCCAGGCGAGCACATGGACTTCGTACCAGGTTCTTATGCACAAATCCTTATCCCAGAGTACGATATCAAGTATGCAGACTACGACCGTGAGTTGATTGGTGACTTGTATGTTCCAGCATGGGAGAAGTTCGGTTTGTTCGACCTCAAACAAAAGAACACCGAGGCAACTGTGCGTGCTTACTCTATGGCTAACTACCCAGACGAGGGTGATATCATCACATTGACTGTGCGTATCGCTACTCCTCCATTCAAGCCAAAAGAGCAAGGTCCTGGTTTCATGGATGTACCTTGTGGTATCGCTTCTACTTATATCTTCACCCTCAAACCAGGTGATAAGGTTACTATGTCAGGTCCTTATGGCGACTTCCACCCTATCTTCGACAGCAAGCGCGAGATGATTTGGGTCGGTGGTGGTGCTGGTATGGCTCCATTGCGTGCTCAGATTATGCACATGTTGAAGACCTTGAAGACCAAAGATCGCGAGATGCACTACTTCTATGGTGCTCGTGCTATTGACGAGGTATTCTTCTTGGAGGACTTCTTGGAGTTGGAGAAGGAGTTCCCTAACTTCCACTTCCACTTGGCTTTGGACCGTCCAGATCCTAAGGCTGATGCATTGGGCGTGAAGTACACTCCTGGCTTCATTGCTCCAGTAATGGGCGACACCTACCTCAAGCAACACGACGCTCCAGAGGACATCGAGTACTACCTCTGCGGTCCTCCTATGATGTCCAAGACTGTGCTTGATCTCTTGCACTCACTTGGTGTGGAAGATGATATGATTATGTTCGACAATTTCGGAGGATAATCCAAGGATTATAAATAAAAATGAGGGTGTGTCAAGATGCTGACACATCCTCTTTTTTTTGCGTCGCTTGTTGGTCAACCAAATTGCTATCCAACAAATGAGCGTTATAGAACTTGTAGAAAGCAGAAGGATATAAATCTCTCTTTTTTTGAAAATAATGCTCGCTTTACTTGCGTATGTGCATTTTTTGTTGTACCTTTGCAAATCAAATATATTAGACAAACTATGTCCGAAACAAAATCTACTATAACAGGTCTGGCAAAAGGTATCTTCAAAGATAGAGGAAGCAAATTTCTCGCCTTCGCAGAACCTATCGCCAACGAAGAGGAAGCCAAAGCACGCATCGCTTGGTACAAAAAGAAATACCACGACGCACGCCACGTATGCTACGCCTACCGACTCGGCGAAAATCTATGGCGCACCAAAGATGACGGCGAACCCCATGGTACGGCAGGAATGCCCATCCTTCGCAGCATCGATGCTCAAAAACTGGATAATATCCTCGTAGTCGTCGTGCGCTACTTCGGCGGCACACTGCTCGGCACCGGCGGACTCATGGTCGCATACAGAGAAGCTACCAAAGAGGCACTGAAGAATGCGGAGATCGTTTAAGGAATGAAGGAATTAGGGTTTAAGGTTAGAGGTTAAAGGCAAGAGATATGAAAAGAGCGATATTTCCAGGGAGTTTTGATCCCTACACCATCGGACATCACGACATTGTGATGCGCGGATTGCAAGTCTTCGACGAGATCGTCATCGGCATTGGTCACAACTATACCAAACGCGAGACATTTCCCCTCGAAGAGCGCTTGGTCGCTATCCAACGCATATATAATAATGAACCACGCGTGCGCGTAGAAGTATATGAGGGCTTGACCGTTGATTTTGCACTCAAACACCATGCACAGTTTATCCTGCGCGGCGTGCGCTCCACGCTGGACTTCGAATACGAACGCAATATAGCCGAAGCCAACAAACAGTTATCGGGCATCGAGACTATCCTACTCTACACCCGACCCGAATATGCACATATCTCCTCCACCCTCGTGCGAGACCTACACTCACACGGAAAGGATATTGCAGCATATTTGCCAAAAACGATATAAAATATTAAAGACAACATAGACAACAATTTCACAGACCAATGGTCTGCAGCACGTATTAAGAGATGAAAAAAATAGTACTTTATATCATATGCTGTTTCGCCAGCGCAGTCCTGCTGGCAGAGACACAGACTACACGCATTGACAAGAACCTGACCATTTACACCGACGTCATGCGTCAGTTAGACATCAACTATGTAGACACGCTCAACTACGATGACCTCATCGAAACGAGCATCAACTATATGCTCCACAAAGTGGATCCCTACACCCTATATATCCCCAAACGTGAAGACGACGAACTGCGCCGTATGACACAAGGCAAGTACGGCGGCGTAGGCAGTATCATCATGTACCGCGATAGTAATGTCTATGTCAACGAACTCTATGAAGGCATGCCCGCGCAAGAAGCAGGATTTCTGCCAGGCGATCGATTTATCAAAGTGGATGGCATGGACTGCCCGGGTAAGAACACCAAAGAGGTGTCCGACAAACTGCGCGGCAAACCAGGCACCACCATTGAGATTGTCCTGGAGCGCGATAGCCAACTCCTGACCAAGCAAGTAACACGCCGTGATATTCACCTCCCTGCCGTAGGGTATGCTACTGTTGTGGAAGACAGTATCGGCTATATCCTTTTCAATGACTTCACCTCCCACTCCGCCCAAGAGTTTCTCACCGCTCTGGACGGCATGGTGCAGTCACACGGAATCAAACGCCTCATCATTGACCTACGCGGCAATGGCGGCGGTATCATAGACGAGGCGATACAGATAGTCGGATTCTTTGTGCCCCGAGACACCGAGGTCGTTTCGACCAAAGGCAAGACCGAGCGCAGCAATAGTACCTACAAGACCCAGACTTCGCCTATCTTCCCCGATATGCCACTCGTAGTACTGGTCAATGGTCAGTCAGCTTCCGCCAGCGAGATTGTGGCAGGAGCATTGCAGGACCTCAAACGAGCAACCATCGTGGGCGAACGCACTTTCGGCAAAGGACTGGTGCAAAATATCCGCCCTATCGCCTACGGCGGACACCTCAAAGTCACTACCTCCAAATACTACCTCCCCTCTGGTCGTTGCATCCAAGCCATCGACTACGCCGAGCGCCAACGTGGACATGAACTACACCGCGACACCGCGGGCGGCATCCTACCTGATGTGGTACTGAGTGACTCTGCCAAACTGGATATAACCTACAACCTCTACCGCGACCACATGTTCTTCGACTATGCTAATCGCTACTATCGCCAACATGCAAACATTGCACCTGCCGCTGATTTTCAACTGACAGACCAGGATATAGAAGACTTCTGCCAGTTCCTCAAAGAGAAGAATTTCTCCTACGAGACAGAGACAGGACGCCACTTAGGCGAACTCATCAAGATGGCTAAGCAAGAAGATATAGACTCTACCCTGCTGGTTGAACTGGAGGCGTTTCAACCTCGCCTGAGCGAAGATTATCGCACCGCCATCGAGCGCAACCGCACAGAGGTGGAGGAGATGCTGGGTGGTGAGATTGTCAAACGCTATTACTACCACCGTGGCTATTATGCTTATATGCTACGCTACGACAAAGAGTTCAAGCGTGCCATTGAAGAAGTGAAAAAATAGGTTCACTACTTATCGTGATAGTCGCGATGGAAGAGCGCAAGGCGCTGGTCAAGCAATTCGTATTGATCCTCGCGGATACACGACACACAACCACGCATACCCTCCCGCTTAGCACCTGTGCTGGCGAGTGAGATGGCCGAAATGCCGTAGTAAATCAGTTTGTTTACCATCTTCTCACCCGTCCAATCCTTATAACCAAAGGTAAAGAAGAATCCATCGCCGACCTCCTGCTCATCGGCATCTTCGTCATAGACAATGTGGAAACCGTTGCGAAGCATAATCTCCTTGACCAATTTAGCTCTTCGCGCATATTCGCGCGTGGTTGTCACAAAGTCAATCTTGCCCTGGCATGCCGCCTTGAACATAGCCGCCATAGCGAACTGCACGGAGTGCGTCACGCCTGATGACAGACTATAGAGCACATTATAAATGAAGTTTCTGAGGAACTCGCCATCGTTCTGATAGCGCTCTGCTAAGGTGGCAAATCGACGGTGCGCCAGATAAGGGTTAATAGCGATAATCGCCGCACGCTGACCCGCATAGGAGAACATCTTGGAGCAAGAGATCATGTGCAAGCAGTTGTTGGTATAGCGACCCACTGTAGGTTGATACGGCGGCTCGTAAGGCATACCACGCTCCGCATCGCGGAAGTCCATATTCAAATATGCCAAATCCTCAATAACCAACACATTATATAACGATGCCAAACGACCAATAATCTCCAATTCACGCTCCGTAAGGCACATCCAAGATGGGTTATTGGGGTTGGAGAAAAGCATAGCCGCTATCCTACCCGACTTGAAATGGCGCTCCAGTTCAGCAGCCAAGGCCTCGCCACGGAAATCTGCCACATCAAACGAATCCACACGCACACCAATCACCTTACACTGTTGCTTCTGCACAGGGAAACATGGGTCGAGGAAGAGAATAGTATCGCGTTTCTCGTCCAACTGCGACACCAGCATATTAATGGCAAAAGCCGCTTGCATACTGCCCACAGTAGGCACAATGCACTCGGTCGGAATATCCAAGTTCATGAACGCACGCACAAACTCGCTACCCCAGTGTTTCACCTCAGTGATACCTGTGATAAGGGGATACTTGGAGCCCATGCCCGCCTTGAGGGCCTTATGCTCTGCCATGATACCAATCTGCTCGGCTGGCAGACCTGGTTCGCCGAGCTCCATGTGGATAAACTCTACACCCGTAGCACGTTCAATATCCTTGACTACGCCCACAAGTTGGCGAATAGACGATGCGCCAAGCTCCTTGGCGTTGCGCAGACCAAAATCAATACAGGTTTGGTCCACGAGTTGTTTGTTCAATGGAAAGCTCATAATGTTAGATCGCTGCGCTGTTAGATTTTAGACCGTTTTACTGTTAGACCGCTTCGCTATTAGATTTTAGAGGCATTGTATCCTGCTTCGATGGCAGCGAGGTTGGCGGTGACGATGGCTTCGCCCTTGCGCGCAAAGATACGCTTCACGCCCTCTACTATCTTATCATGGTCAATACCTAACATAGGGATAGCGGCACCTAAAAGCACCATGTTAGCTGCTTGTATAGGTGCACCAGCCTCCTTCGCCAATGTTTCCACATCCAATAGCACATGGTGAGAAATAGCTTTCACATGAGCCAAAACGTCCTCTATCTCAGGATAGTTAGGGATATTCACAAAAGGTTTGCTGTTGGTAACAATCCAGCCATCTTCCTTCAGATAAGGCAGATAGCGGAGCGCCTCCATAGGTTCGAGTGAAATAATCAAGTCTGCCCCACCCTTTGGTATGAGATCAGAATAGATAGGCTCGCTGGAGAGGCGAAGGTTGGATTGTACATCACCACCTCGCTGGCTCATACCGTGTACTTCGGCTTGCTTGAGATAGAGCCCCTCGTTGAGAGCTGCATCACCTATGACAGTGGCAATAGAGAGGATACCTTGTCCGCCTACGCCTGCTAAAATAATATCGCGTTTCATATACTTCTTGCCTTTAAACTTTAAACTTTCAACTTATTTCTTCGCTTTCAGATGGCGTTTGAGTGTTTGGATGCATTCGCGGCGGGCGATGACCACACTGGTTCCGTTGTATGCTACTTCCTCGCGGAGCACTTGTTTGATCTCCTCCATATTCTTTGGCAATGGCACTACCACACGCACATGTTCTGGCTCTACACCCAAACCGAGGCAGATAGCCTCCAAACGACCTGTACCTGCCGAGTCTTGTCCACCCGTCATACCTGTGGTGAGGTTGTCGGAGATGAGCACTACCACATTCGCTTTGCTATTCACGCAGTCCAGCAGACCTGTCATACCCGAGTGAGTGAAGGTACTATCGCCAATGACGGCAAACGAAGGGAACTGCCCTGCATCAGCAGCACCCTTGGCCATGGTGATGCTGGCACCCATCTCCACGCAAGCGTGGATAGCATGGAAAGGCGACAAAGCACCCAGCGTGTAGCAACCTATATCGCCGAAGATCTTGGAGCCCTCATGCTCAGCAGCCACCTCATTGAGCGCAGCATACATATCGCGGTGACCACAACCTTGGCACAATGCGGGTGGACGACCTACGACTATTTCAGGAATCTGGCATCCGGGAGCCGGCAGCTGGTCACCCACTAACGCTTGAGCTACGCAGTCTGGTGTGAGTTCGCCCATGCGAGGCAGGTCGCCTGTCAATCGGCCCTTAACAGCCACCGAAGATGGTACCACGCCACGGAGTAACTCTTCTACCACGGGTTGTCCCTCTTCCATCACCAATATCTCCTCTGCACCATCGGCTACCATCTGGTCAATCAATGCCTTTGGCAATGGATATTGTGTAATCTTTAATATACTCTCGCCTCTCGCCTCTAAACTCTCGCCTATAGTCTCCATCAAATAATTATAGGCAATACCTGTGGTCACAATTGCCTTCTGAGGTTGTGTACCCTTGGTATAAGAATTGTATTGCGATTCCTCGCTTGTTTGTACGAAGTCAGCTTGTGCATCAACGAGTTCGGCGTAGTTCTTGCGCGCGAATGCTGGCAGCAGAATGAAATGATTGGTATTCTCAGGAGCAGACAGCGCATTTTGCTCACGCGGCGTGTCCATGGTCTCCACCACCGCGCGCGAGTGCGCCATGCGCGTGGTAACACGGAATAATATAGGTGTGCGCAGCGACTCAGAGAGGTCAAAGGCATAGTGCATCATGTCGTAAGCCTCTTGTTGGTTGCTGGGTTCGAGGCATGGAATCATCGCGAATTTCGCATAGAAGCGTGAGTCTTGCTCATTCTGCGAGGAGTGCATCGATGGATCATCGGCAGCCACAACCACCAATCCACCATTCACGCCCGTGATAGCAGCGTTCATAAAGGCATCGGCACAAACGTTCATACCCACATGTTTCATGCAGACGAGTGCACGTTTGCCCATATAAGACATACCGAGAGCGCCTTCCATGGCAGTCTTCTCATTGGTCGCCCATTGGCAGAAAATCTTGCCTTGCGCCTCATCGCCTTTGCGCTTTTCGCACAATTGTATATACTCAGTAATCTCGGTGGATGGTGTACCTGGATACGCATATACACCACTCAGTCCCGCATCAATAGCGCCCTGCGCTATGGCTTCATCGCCTAAAAGAAGGTGTTTCATGGTTCATTCAATTAGTTTAACAGGGCAAAGATACAAAAAATATTGCACTTATGCAAACGCAGCGCCTCATTTTGGTGCAATTTATGTTGTAGAACATTTCCAGAGGTGCATTTTTGTGGTATTTGCACTATGATAATAAAAAAAATGGAAGGACATTATATCCTTCCATTTCTTTTTGGCTTAATGCCGAGGATTACACCATCAACGCACCAACGAGCGCCAAAATAGCATAGAACTCAGGGAGCGCAGCGTAAATCATGGTGTTGGTTTGTACATCGTGACCAGCAGCGATACCTGCGATACCATTAGCACAAACTTGACCTTGACGGATAGCAGAAAGCAAGCAAACCAAACCTACTGCGATACCTACTGCAAAGTACTTAGCACCTGATACAGCCAAAATCTCTGGAGTCATGTTGCCCATCCACATCAAGAATGCTACGAAACCGTACAAACCTTGAGTAGCAGGAAGAGCAGACAAGATCATGTAGCTACTACCTTTCTCTTTGTTCTTCTTCAACGCACCCTCAGCAGCGTTACCTGCGATTGTGGTACCATAAGCAGAACCAACACCAGCGAGACCTAACATCAAGCCCCAGCCGAGATAACCTAAAATTTCATTCATAATTGTTTTGTATTTAATTAGTTAATTTATTTTATTTACTTTTTAAATGGTTTATACAAAGTACCTTTACCTTCGTAACCAGCGTTCTTGAAGTACTCCACGAAGCTCAAACGCAATGGGTGAACGAATGCACCCAACGCAGACATCGCCAAGTTCAGTACGTGGCCCAAGACGAGGATCAGCACGAATGGCAACCATTGCCAGGTTGCACCTTCTACAGTGCCACCCATCACCATCAATCCGAGGTTGTTGAACGCTGCACCCAACATACCACCTGCCAAACCAAGGGCATACAGACGGATATAGGAGAGCACATCACCCAAGATACCAGTTGCCATATTATAGGTTTCCCACAAACCAGCACCAATGTTAATCAATGGGTTACGACCTGGCGTATTGAAAATGTAGATAGCCAAAGCAGATACTGTACCTACAGCGATAATTGCCCACTTGAAGAGTGCAGCTGGCAATACGGTCATGCCGAGGATAGCCACCAACAAACCACCTACGATGAGCAATGTCCAACCCCAAGTAGCGATATTCTCCTTGAAGCCAAATTGCTTGGTATAGCAGATAGCCTTCACTACCATAGCCAAACAGATATGGAACACACCAATGCAGAGTGCTAATACCATTTGGATGCTATAACCCATCACTTCACCTGTTAGCATAACGGATTTGAGAGCTTCTGGTACCCATTTAGCATCTGGTAAACTGATACCCATGAAGGTTCCCAGGAAGAAACCTACCACCGTAGTACCTACACCGAGTACAGTGATGATTGGGCCAAGGCCGTCAAACATCTCAATATTGAGTTTCTTCTTAGCGATGAGCACACCGATAATCATAAGCAAGATACCATAACCGCAGTCACCCATACACATGGCAAAGAACAAGAGGAAGAATGGTGCCAAGATAGGTGTAGGATCAAACTCACCATAGTTTGGCCAACCATACATACCGGTCAGACTCTCAAAGAGTTGGGTAAACTTGTTATTGCGCAGTTTGATAGGCGTATTGTCCTCTGCAGTTGGATCTTCTGCTTGGTAGTAAACCTCTTGTTTCTCCAATACAGCATTCAATGCAGCCACTTGATCAATTGGGCAGAAGCCCTCAAGAATCTTCAGACTGCCGTCCGCCTCAGAGTCGGTATTGAGTGTGACACGCTTCCAGTCAATCTGCTCTTGCAGTTGCTTGAGTTCCTCCTCCAGAGCAGGGATATTCTCCTTAGCCCAGAGTTCGATGCGAGCGTTTTGCGCTACGAGAAGACCATTCAAGCCCTCTACATCCTTCTGCAGGTCAGCAGCAGACTTCTGGTTGAGGTATTGCTCTTGGCAAACACTTGCCTCATCGCCTAAAAACCTCATCGCCTCTTCGCCTGCAGAAGTCACCTGTACAAAGTACACCATAGCCCCTTGCTCTGCTACCACGATACCCCACTCCTCTTGGAAGAGTTTCTTAGGGCAAGCGAAGTAGCGCAGGGTATAACCAGCGGCTTTGAGTTGCTCCATGCGCTCGGCAGAGAAGTCGCCCCAGATGGCCATCTTGTCGGCCTCTTTTTGGGTGGCTGCGATGCGTTGTTCGAGCGCAGCTTTCTCGTTGAGCAATTGATCAGGAGCACCTTGTGCAATGAGCTTGCGAGCGTTGTCCGCCTTAGATAGCAGTTCTTGCAAGTGCGCATCATCTGCCACGCCAGCAGCTTTCTCGGTCACATGCACTACGCCCAAGTCGCGCAGTTGTTCGAGGAAGGCCTCGTACTCACGATGGAACACCAAGAAGGTGTATTTCTTCATTTGCGTAATCATACTTGTGCCCCCTTTCCTTCTTTCTTAGCCAACTCCTCTG
>JBGVEG010000002.1:0-5056 GCA_045119955.1 Paludibacteraceae bacterium | reverse complement strand
AAGTTGCCACCACGGAGTCACTGCTATTTGGATATTAACGTTTACTAAATTGGAAGTGTTTGCGAGCTTTTGGTTGACCTGGTTTCTTACGCTCTACCTCACGAGCATCGCGTGTCATGAAACCTTCTGCCTTAAGAGCTGGCTTATCTTCTGGGTTGATTTTCACCAAAGCACGAGCGATAGCGAGACGCAATGCTTCTGCTTGACCTTTGTAACCACCACCATCGAGGTTTACCTTGATATCGTATTTCTCAGCAACCTCCAACTTGTTCAATGGTTGTTTAACCACGTATTGAAGAATTGGGCTTGGGAAATATACATCCAAATCACGGCCATTGATAGTGATTTTGCCAGTACCTTCTTGTACATAAACGCGAGCAACAGCTGCTTTACGACGACCTAATGCATTAATCATTTCCATATCTTCAATTATTTAAGGGTGTTGATATCAATTTGTACTGGTTGTTGAGCTTGTTTGTCGTGCTCAGCGCCCTCGAATACGTAGAGGTTAGCGATGATTTGACGACCGAGGCGGTTCTTAGGGAGCATACCCTTCACCACTTTCTTGATCAAGCGCTCTGCGCCTTTCTTCTCCAACATTTGTGCAGGAGTGATCTCGCGTTGACCACCTGGGAAACCAGTGTAGCTAACGTACACGCGGTCGTTCCACTTGTTGCCAGTCAATTGCACTTTCTCTGCATTGATGATGATTACGTTGTCACCGCAGTCCACGTTAGGAGTGAAGTTTGGTTTGTACTTGCCACGGAGCAGCTTAGCTACTTTCGAGCACATGCGGCCAAGGATTTGGCCCTCAGCATCAACAACAACCCATCCTTTTTGAACGGTTGCTTTGTTAGCTGATACAGTCTTGTAACTTAATGTATCCATTTGTTTTTTAATGTTTTAACTATGCCGACAGACCACTTTACGCGCTCACTCTCGAGTCACAACTGCCCAGCATAGCGATTAATATTATAATTTGTTTTAATTCGTTTTAACGCAAATCGGCTGCAAAATTACTACTTTTTTTCCAATTGACCAAATATTACGACATTTTTTTCGCAAAATTCTTCATTTTTCCATTCTTTCCATGGATTTTCGATGCCGAACATATAGGTTTTCACCCATTCGTCTATGGTCTTTTGTGGCGTTTGTGGTTCGAGTGTTTCCGTTTCTTCGGTTTCCTCCTCGCCCAGTCGTTTCACACTCTTGGCTTTCTCCCCGCGCTTAAGTTCCACGCGTTCGTCGCGCAGCACGATTTGGTAGTCAAAGTCAGCTTGCAGGCGTGCCACTACCTTGGGGTAGATCTTGTTGAATATCTGTGGGTTGTCGGTAAACCAGACCAATGAGGAGTCAAACTGCGCTTGGGTGATACCATGACTATCCAGCACAGACTGGTAGTAGGCAGATACTTCTTCATCGTGCCCATAGTTATAGCCAGCCGTCTGCAGGGCGCCGTCCATGCGGTGCAGGTCATAGAGCACATCGCGCATCTCCTTATTGGAGAGCACGCCATCTGGGCGACAACCTACCATCGCCAATGCCACGCATAATATGGTTATAAACTGTTTCATTGTTTTTGGCTGCCGGCGGCCGGGAGCCCATTATCTTGTTTTCCGGCTGCTGGACAAGGACACATCCAGATCCTTGCGGTAGAAGATGATAATCAGGAACACCGCCACGGTGATGAATGAGTCTGCGATATTGAACACGGGGCGGAAGAACAGCACTTCGCCTGCCGCATTGCGGATGAGCGGAAAGTAAAGCATGTCCACCACACGTCCGTGGAACCAACCCGCATAGTCCCAAATCTTGCCATAGCACACGCAGTCAATGATATTGCCCAATGCGCCTGCCATGACCATAGCGACAGTTGTTAGGTAACCTGTGCGTACGGTCTGTTTGTGGATAAGGGTATGGATATACCAGCCAATCACACCTACGGCGACAATGCGGAAGAGGGTCAGCAGCAGTTTGCTAAACCACTCTATACCAAAAGCCATGCCGTTGTTCTCCACGAAGACAATCCAGAACCAGGAGAACACTTCGCGTGCCTCGCCCAGTTGGAAATGGGTTCGTATATACACTTTAGACCATTGGTCCAGCACCAGTGCCAATAGCACGATGCCTGCCACAAGCCATGATTGTTTTGTTTTTGTCATAATCTAATACAAATTCCTCCTTGCGCTGCGCGCAGAAATCTCAACAATCTAAACCAGCTATTTCGACAGTAGTTTGGATAGTTTAGATTTCGCGACCATAGGGAGCAGGAGATTATAGTCCAAATACTTGTTTAATCTCTGCCACGCGGTCCAGTTTCTCCCAGGTAAAGAGTTCCACTTCGCACTCGATGACTTGTCCATTGTCCACGAAGTGCTTGGTCACTACCTCGTTGGTGCGTCCCATATGTCCGTAGCGCGCGGTCTCCTCGTACATAGGTTGTTTGAGTTTGAGTGCCTCAATGATAGCTTGCGGACGGAGGTCAAAGAGCTCGCTCACTTTCTTAGCAATCTCGCCGTCACTCATTGCCACTTTGGCGGTGCCGTAGGTGTTCACACACACGCTCACGGGTTGCGCCACGCCGATGGCGTAGCTGATTTGCACCAACACTTCGCGTGCCACACCTGCTGCCACCATGTTCTTGGCTATCCAGCGAGCTGCGTAGGCAGCAGAACGGTCCACTTTTGATGGGTCTTTGCCTGAGAAAGCACCACCGCCGTGTGCGCCACGACCGCCGTAGGTATCTACGATGATCTTACGTCCTGTCAGACCTGTATCTCCGTGAGGGCCACCAATCACGAAGTTACCTGTAGGGTTCACGAGAAGTTTGAAGTCGCCCTTGAGCAGCTCGGCGTAGCGTGCATCGCGTTTGGCTACGCGAGGAAGGAGTACGCGTTGGATATCGGCTTTGATCTGCTCTTGGGTAGCATTCTCGTCGTGTTGAGTAGAGACTACGATGGTGTCAATGCGCAGGGGTTCACCTGTCTCGCTGTACTCCATAGTTACTTGGCTCTTGGAGTCAGGACGGAGATAAAGCATTTCTTCGCCTTCCTTACGTACGCGTGCGAGCGTATATACTAAGGTGTGTGCCAGGTCAAGGGTGAGAGGCATATAGTTCTCAGTCTCGTCGCTGGCGTAGCCGAACATCATACCTTGGTCACCAGCACCTTGTTCGCCGATGTTCTCGGTGCCTTGGCCATCCACACCGCGTGCGATGTCGGCACTCTGCTCGTGTAGGGCGGTGAGGATACCGCAGCTCTCTGCCTCGAACTTGTAGGCAGACTTGGTGTAACCTATTTCGGCAATGGTTTTGCGGACGGTGTTTTGGATGTCCACATATTTCTCGCTGGAGACTTCACCAGCCACGATGACTTGTCCTGTGGTGACCATGGTCTCGCAGGCCACGTGTGAGTTAGGGTCTAATGCTAAGAATTGGTCAAGGATGGCATCGCTGATTTGGTCTGCCACTTTGTCTGGGTGTCCTTCGCTGACACTCTCGGATGTAAATAAGTAGTTCATTTTGTTTAAATCTCCTTTACCTACTCCCTTCCCTTTAGGGAGGGGTTGGGGGTAGGCTTCAAAAAAAAATCCACAAGCGACTGTTTGGGGTCTTGTGGCACAAGTTTTTAGCATTCTTTTAAAGAGGTCGCAAGCAGTCAAATTTCTCCTCTGATACAAATCGGGTGCAAAGGTAGTACAAAAAATGCACATACGCAAATAATTGAGCATTTTTTTCAAAAAAGATAGATTCATCTATCAAAATCATCACCTCCTACAGCTCTGTGGAAGCTCATCCGTGGGAGGTTATATCTCCTTGCCCTGCGGGCAGAAATCCAAACTATCTAAACCAAGTGTATCTGTTGTAGTTGAGATAGTTGAGATTTCTGCGAGCGTAGCGAGCAAGGAGGTTACATTTCTGCGTTTCAGTGCTAATCCGTGCTCGTCCGTGGGACTTTAATTCCCACTGATTACACTGATCGGCACTGATATTCCGTGTATTTGTGCAAATCCGTGCTCGTCCGTGGGAGGTGCATGTCGCCTTTGTATTTTCTTCTGAAAAACCGCATTTTTCAAACATTTTTAACAAAAAATCTGCATTTTGCACTTTTTATTTGTCAATATGGATTTTTTTTGTACCTTTGCGCGCTTTTTATGGGGTGTTGGCTTTTGCACCTTGATAAACACTGTAAAATCATTGAATATTATTATATAATCATGAGAAACGAATACTATCTTTTTTCCTTTGGTAACCGCCTCTTTTACAGGGCGGTGCATATCGTTGTGATATGCATTTTGATGTTTGCAGGCGCACAGCCTGTTTCCGCACAAATCTATTCCACGGCTCAGGGCACCCGTTACGAGGCATCTTTCCCTACTGAGTATGGTGCAACGCAGCAGAACGCTTATTCCGCGCACGAGGCACAAGCCAACTACAACTCGTATCAATCCACAGTCTATCAGCCCTTTGAGTCTTCTGTCCCCAGCGACAACAATCCTGTGTATAGCAATTCACAAGGCGACAACGATAGGCGCAATGCCCCTTCTAACCGCCAAAATCTTGGCGGTATGGATGGAAAGGACCCAGGAGCTCCTGCCCCTGTTGGCGAAGCATGGGTGATGTTGCTGTTTGCTGCTGCCGCAGCATTGGTGGTCTTTGTTCGTCAGAGGAAGGTGCAGCATAGCTGCTGATAGGCGAAAGGCGATGAGGCGAGAGGTTAAAGGCAGGGAGAGCAGCAGAGCTGCAAGCCAAGCCTATAGCCAATAGCCCATATCCAATAGCCAATTGCCCCAAAACTCCCCCACCTACTGGGTGGATAAATAAAACGTCGCAAAGCGACAAAAGTGATCTTTGACATAGTGGAATTACTAAAAATGGTTGAGAAACGCAAGTTTTTCGGCATAATATTTGTGTATATCAAAATAAAATTGTACCTTTGCAGCGCAAAGGTTTACATACTACTAAATTTTGATATTATGTTCGGCGTTAAATCATCAAATCAACCCATCAGTGGGCAATTTGCAGAAAAGTTCTGTGAAAAACTCATAGAGATGAAGA
>JBGVEG010000001.1:0-3774 GCA_045119955.1 Paludibacteraceae bacterium | reverse complement strand
TTTTTGCTTCCTCCGCTATTTTGCGCTTTGCTTCTTCTTCGGCTTGACGTTTTGCTTCTTTCTCTGCCTGCAATTTCCTTTCATGCAATACATTGCGTATTTGCTCATCAACAAACTTAGGAGCTATCCAAACTTCAGAGGGGAATAGGCTATTTGCTGTAGCTGGCGCATTGTCTATCTCCTTAATAGCTCTGTTTATTTGTGTTTCACGGCTACCTAAATTATTAATCGTTTGCCATGCGCTTTCATAACGTGTTTTCGCCCAATCATTATAATGACCTGCTTTTTTTGCGTTTTCAAGCCAATGAAATGCTAAGAATATGTCCTTTCGAGTACCATTCCCATATAAATATCCCCATCCCCCAAGGTTACTCATTGCAAGACTATCCCCCATTTCAGCTGAGCGCTTATAATAATCGAATGCTGACTGGTATTCTTTCTCTTCTACATATTGGTAAGCTATATCTCGAAGCAATGCGGGTAATTTCGCCTTCAATTCTATACTATACTCATGATTAGGATCAAGTGCTATCCCTTTCTCGCACCATTCTAATGCCTTATGCAGATTCTTCTCCGTACCATGACCTCCTGCATATCCCCACAAGGCTAAATTTCGGATACACGATATATGACCCTGTTCTGCTCCTTGAAGCAATAATTCAAATGATTTGTTGAAGTCTGGTTGAAATCCAAAGACATTTTCATTTGCATAGCAACGGGCTAAATCCCTATAAGCATCTAAATATCCCTGCTGCATTGCCTTTTCATACCACTCCATTGCTTTAGAATGGCTTTTATCTATTCCACATCCTTCTTCGTAATATTTTCCAAGCTGGTATTGAGCAACTGCATCTCCCTGTTCTGCTTTTTGCTGACATTCAATAAATTGCCTTTTTTTCTTCTCCTCTTCTTCTTGCTCTGCTTTTCGCTTCGCTTCCTCCTCTGCTTTGCGACGTGCTTCCTCTTCAGCTCTACGTCTTGCTTCCTCCTCCGCTCTGCGACGTGCTTCCTCTTCAGCTCTACGTTTTGCTTCCTCCTCTGCTTTGCGACGTGCTTCCTCTTCTGCTCTACGACGTGCCTCTTCCTCTGCTCTGCGTCTTGCTTTTTCTTCTTCCGCTCTAAGACGTGCCTCTTCTTCCGCTTTGCGCTTAGCTTCCTCTTCCGCTGCCTTTCGTTTGGCTTCCGCTTCTGCTTCACGTTTGGCATTCTCTACGGATAAGCGGTGTTCTTCTGCTGCGTTGGTAGTACTATCTTGTAGTGCATCAACACTTTCAAGAAGAATATTTAGTGTGCATATTTCGATTTGTAAATTTTTGTATGTGTGCTGATAGTTGCTGAGTGAAGTAAAGTATTCGTATAAATCTAATTCATTGTATAGACTTCTATCCGCATGAAGTTGCAGGGGATTATTTTTATCCTCTAATAGTTGGAGAAATGGATAAAGCGCTTTTTTAAACTTTTGCCACTGATCATAATATTCCTTATATTCTGATTGTACAATGCTGTTTGTTGCCTCTACAAACTCATTGATTATTGCTCGCTTTTTAAATTCAAGCATAGAAGCAGTAGGCAGGTTACTTTGTGTTTTTAATATACCCAAACGAATCTGTCCCTTACTATTGTATTGTATAGGATTATTTTTGTATGTATTAACATCGCTACCCGTATAAAAATGAACACCACAGTTGGTATCTTTAGCAATACCCTTTAAGCGCTTAAAGGCTTTTTCTAACGTATTGAGTGCTTGGGTGTACTTATTTAATGGTGTAGGAATCTTTGCAAGTAATTGTACTCCTTTTTCGAAAAGGGATATTTGCTCTTTAACATACTCTTTCGCACATCGCAAAAGTTCTAATTTTACATCATATTCATCTTGCCAGTTTGAATCTGCTAAAAGAGTCTTCGGAAAGAAAATATTGATATGCTCTTGCGCAACTTGCTCATTGGCTTGTATATTGCTACCACCAGCATCGTTTACATACGCGAACAATGCAAAGTTACCTTCGCATTCCTTTTTTAACTGCTTGCAGAGCGCAGTCAGTGTTTTTGCTGGAATAGTTCCTTTAGATGTTACTTCCATAATATGTATAATTGTTTTTCTGTCTGTTTATAATTGTTCATTCAATGGGACTACATGATTGAGTTTGCGCAGTATGAACTTATCTTCAAGAATGCTCTTAACCTTATCTACTACATATACACCAAGACATTCTGCAACACCTTTCTCACCTTGCCACTGCATAGCTTGATCGTCATCAATAGATTTACATGTAAAGATAGCATATTCTTGCCCATCAGGCAGATTGATAACAAATTGAATAAACTCTTCTTGTGAATTTACACCATATAACGATTTCTCAGAAATAATGTTTCCATTATCCATGAGTTCAATTTGTGCTTTAGCCTCATAAAGAAAGACTTTTTTGTCTCCTATAGCCTTAAATGTATGAGCACATATCCATTGCTTTTCTCCAAAGAATTCATCCATATCGAGTTTCCACTGAGGCATATTCATTTGCTCATTCCACCCCAATCCGAAAAGCATACCAGATTGTATCTTTCCATTATCTGGTGCAAGATATACTTCCGCTGGTTGGGCTACTCCTTGTTTAGCGCGTCCGTAGCGGCTTTTCATACTAGCATCAATTTTGTGATTCATGTTTTTCGGTGTCAATGATAATACATCAACGTCCATCTCGTCTAAATCTCTTAGTAACATAATCAAATTTGGTTATTAGTTTATATGGTTTGTTTCTTACATGCAGCAATGGTATTATTCTTGTCTTTTAAGCATACAAAAAAAGCGGGACTGCACTGTTGCTGTTCCGCTTAACGAGGCTCTCGCATTGCCTATTATTCCGAACAAGCAACATCGAAGCCCACGCCGATATGTACGCACGCGCACACCTGTCCATTAAGGTGTACGGATATGGATATACATATCCCGAGGACATCAAAATGCTGCAATGTGTTGGAATAATGTTAGAATTTGCGAGATTCCGTTAAGCCAAGCACAAAGCGCGTTGGAAACCCCATAAAATGAGTTTTATCGGGGACCCGTTTTTGACGCCTTATTATGTCTGCAACCGCCCCACCCAAAAGACATAATCCCAAGGCGTGGGCTAATTACGGGTGCAAAGGTAGTGAATTATTTTGGATTGTGCAAGAGAAGAGTGATTTTTTTGCGTTTTTTGACTCGGCGAACCACCGCCGAGCACTTGACAAGTGGCGGGGTATCTCGCGGGGAAGTGCGCTTTGTTTCACGGTGATCATACGGTGAGGTCACGATGAAGTCACGATGAAGTCACGATGAGGTCTCGATGGAGATAGGTGGTAGATAAGGGGCAAATCATAGGCATACAAAGGTAAGTACGAACTATGAACTATGAGTTATGAGTTGGATTGACTTTTGCGGGCGAGAGAGATTTCGTGTTTGATGAAATCGTATAATCGGGCAGGTACTGGTGGTTTGCCATTGGCATCGGGCATACGCTGGTGTTTGCTTGCTTCGCGCAATGCTTGCAAATGCTTCTCGTGCCAAAGCGCTTTCTGTTCTGGATCGCGCAAAATAGCACAAGCCTCCTCATTGATACTGCGGAAATTTTGTACGACAGGATGGGCTGCCATCTCTTTCTTCTTGGCTTTCGAATACTCAGGTTTGCGGCAATACGCTGCCCAGCCCGTTCTGCCAGGAATAGGGCGAAGATAGTGGTCCTTGTCAATGGAGCCACCAAGACTCTCTAAAAATGATGCTACGTGTACAATCATAGTTGT